>JAEEJY010000017.1 GCA_016282155.1 Caryophanales bacterium
ATGGTGTCCCGTACAGAACTCGAATCTGTGACCCTTTGATTAAAAGTCAAATGCTCTACCAACTGAGCTAACGGGACATATTATAAAAAATATTTGGCTGCCTCGGCTAGATTCGAACTAGCGAATGCCACAGTCAAAGTGTGGTGCCTTACCGCTTGGCTACGAGGCAATATACCACTATGGCAACATGCCAATTTAAGAAATGGTGGAGGGAGATGGATTTGAACCATCGAACCCGAAGGAACAGATTTACAGTCTGCCGCGTTTGGCCACTTCGCTATCCCTCCATATATAAAATATAAAAATGGTGCCGGAAATAGGACTTGAACCCACAACCTACTGATTACAAGTCAGTTGCTCTACCAATTGAGCTATTCCGGCATAAAATGGTGGACGATATAGGACTCGAACCTATGACCCCCTGCTTGTAAGGCAGGTGCTCTAACCAACTGAGCTAATCGTCCAATTCGTTGACAAGATTAATGTTATCATTTATGGTTTTATTTGTCAACAATATTTTTTACTTTTTTTATTATTTCTCCATATTTTTTAAACTTTTTTCTATCCAAATAGGCAACTTATACGCTAAGGTTTTAAAACCAAGACTTGTTTCATGAATTTTTTTTCTTTTAAAATTTTGTTTTTTTCTATAAGGAATGTTCTTTATACTTAGGCGCAATTGTCCGCTCGCTTCATCAATATCTAAAATTTCGACGTCAATAATTTCACCAATTTTTAAAAAACTATTTATATCCTTTACGTAACCATGCGATATTTCTGAAATATGAATCAAACCACTATAGTATTCATCTAACGATATGAATGCTCCATAATTTTCAATTCCTGTTACTGTTCCTTTTACTATTTTTCCTTTTTTATATGGTGTCACAAAATCACCTTCCTTTATAATTATAGCATATAATGGCTTTTTATAAAAGATTTACTTAATTTCATTTTTAAGATATAATGATTTTGGTGATGCAAATGAAAGAAAATATAACTAAGGACAATTCACAAATAATATCAAAAATAAAAAGTATCTTAAATGAATTAAGACCATTCTTAATTAATGATGGTGGCGACATCGAATTTATCAAATTTGAAGATGGTATTGTGTATATAAAATTATTTGGAGCATGTGCTGATTGCCAAATGCTAGATCTAACACTTAAAGACGGGATCGAAACAGCTCTAAAAGACGAGATACCAGAAGTTGAGAGTGTAATTAATGTTGATACTTCTATGAACTATGATGATATTTTTTAATTCTAGTAAGTAAAGTTGGTCTAAACCAACTTTTTTTGTGTACTTTTTTTCTATATTTATATTTTATTTCAACAGCTTTATTATCGATTATAGCATCTAAAAATTCTGACTCGCTACCCATTTTAGTAATAATATGAACGCGATTTTTAGTACGTGTCAATGCCACATAAAACAGTCTTCTCTCCTCTTCAAGTAAAGATTTCTTATCATAATTAAAAATTTTATCAATTATGCTGATGTTTTCTACCCTACTCGGAAAACCTAAATTTGTGTTTTCAAAGTTTAGCAGAACTACTTCTTCAAATCCCAATCCTTTAGAGGCATGAATAGTGAGAAAATCTATTTCTAACTTTTTATTTTTACGGTATATAATTTTACTGTTTTTTATAATAAAATCACCTGACTCTAATTTTCTAATATCTGAATTGTATCTTCCTAAAACCGCTATTCTCTTTTTGCCTTCATTGCTTACCTTATTAAGGATTTCTTCAAACGCTTCAATTATATTATTCTTATATCCATAAACTACTACGGGCTTTTCTAGAACTTTGTCCGATACTAAGGATTTTTTTATTTGACCAGGGTTAATATTTATAAAGTTATCTGCTAGATTTATGAGATTTTGACTATTGCGATATGTTTTAACTATTTTTAGAATTTTTGCATTCATCACTTCTTTAAATTTTAAAAATAAATCTACTTTTGCTCCCGAAAAAGCAAAAATTGATTGATAATCATCCCCAACAACTACGCATTTTGCATTTGTTAATTCTATTAATCTACTTAGTAAAGAAAAACGATTCATAGAGATATCTTGATACTCATCTACAAAAACATATTTGTATTTATAAATCTTATTAAGTTTGCTTGCTTCTATTATGAGATCCTCAAAATCAAGATAATTACTCTCCTTTTTAAATACAATATATTTTTCATTAATATTTTTTATATATTCAAGTACCTTATTGTCATTTTCGTTTTTTAGAATAATTTCGTTGATATTATATTTATTAACCCTTGCTAAATTTATAATAGAGCAAACAAAATAACTTAGATTTGAGTATACATCAAGACTTCTTTTTTGCTGCTCATAAAAGACTCTATCTTTTTTTAATATTCTTATAATTTCGTTAGTCATTTTTTCATTTTTTACAAATTTGTAAATTACAGAATCCTGCCTACTTAATATTTTTAGATTTGACTTTTCTTTTTTTAACAGATCGTAAGCTAATTTATGAAAAGTACATATATTAACATTTAACCCAAGTTCAATATTAATATTGTTTTTCAATTCTGCGACAGCCTTATTCGTAAGTGATAGCATTAATATATCCTCAGCTTTTATTTTTTTTACATCAATTAAATATTTAACTTTAGCAGATATAGTTGTTGTTTTTCCACATCCAGCACCAGCTACAACCATCAAATTTTGTGAGTTATCTTTTATTACCTCCTTTTGATCATTATCAAACCTTACATTTTTAAATATGTTATCTATATATACATCTACTTTATCCATATTATATATATACTATTTAAATTTCATTTTTCCTTTTTATAAATAAAAAAAGTTTCATTAAAGAAACTTTTATTCATAATAATCTAATTTCATATTTTTTCTAACACGCTTCATTACTTCTTCAGCCTGTTTTTTAGCAGCTTGTGTTCCCGCAGTTAATATCTTATCTACTTCTTCAGGATGTTCTTCATAATATTTACGTTTTTCTCTAATAGGAGTTAACATTCTTTCAATCTTTTCAATTAACTCTTTCTTACAAGCAACGCAACCACGTTCTCCATTTTTACATTCGCTGCATATTTTCTTTACTTGTTCTGCTTCAACAGGATAATTATTTTCTTCATCTAATTTACCAGCAATTAAATTATGATAGTAGTAAACCATACAAACATCTGGATTTGCTGGATCATCTTTTCTTATTTTATTAGGATCTGTTACGGCATTCATAACCTTCTTACTAACTTCTTCTGTTGAATCAGATAAATATATAGCATTACCTAAACTTTTACCCATTTTAGCATTTCCGTCTAATCCTTTGATACGTGGATTCTTAGAAAGAATTGCATCAGGTTCTTTAAATGTATCTCCGTATATTGAATTAAATTTTCTTACGATTTCACGAGTTTGCTCAATATGTGGTAACTGATCATCTCCTACAGGAACGATATCACCATCTAAAGCAGTGATGTCAGCTGCTTGACTAACTGGATATCCTAAGAAACCATATGTTATACCTTCAGCATTTGAACCAAAAACATTTTCTTTTTGTTGAGCTTCAAATTTAGTAGTAGGATTACGGAATAATCTATTTACTGTAACTAAATTAGAAAAATACACAGTTAGTTCAGCAACTTCTGGAATCATTGATTGAATATAAATATGTGAAACTTTAGGATCAATTCCTACCGATAAATAATCTAAAGCTAACTCACGTACATTTCTTCTTACTTTGTCAGGGTCATTAAAATTATCTGTTAAAGCTTGAACATCCGCGATTAAAATAAAAGTATTATACTCTTTTTGTAATTTTACTCTATTTTGTAATGAGCCAAAATAATGCCCCAAATGTAATTTACCGGTTGGACGATCTCCTGTTATCAATACTTTATTTTCCATATTATTCTTCCTCCTCATTTATACCAATAATTATAACATATTTTAAGAAAAAAGTATTATTTTATAAAAAAGTAAAGTACCAGGCTTAATTATTTAGCGAATTTCTTACGTTTTTTGTTTTAAATATTGTACCATTGTGTAAAGTTAGTAGACAAATATTAAAAATGTAGTTAAAATAATAATAGGTGATAATATGAAAGAATGGTATCAAAAAGATAACGAGGAAATCATAAAAGATTTAGAAAGTTCTGTAGATGGACTTAGCGGTGATGAAGCTATACGTCGTCTAAGCGTATATGGTCTTAACGAACTATATAAGAAAGAAAAAGATAGCATTATAAAAATTTTCTTTTCAGAATTCAAAGATCCTATCATCTATTTATTAATAGCCGCCATTATTCTGTCATTTTTTATTGGTGAATATGTTGATGGTATTGCAATTATTATAATTATTTTAATAGATGCAATAATTGGTACTATTCAAGAATGGAAAGCTAATGAGAGTGCTGAGGCATTACAAAATTTAATAAAAGTTAAAACACTTGTACTTAGAAATGGGGAGCAAAAATTAATAGATGCTTCAAATGTAGTGCCAGGCGATATAGTATTAGTTGAGTCAGGTACTAAAGTTAGTGCAGATTTAAGAATTATTGAATCGAGAAATTTAACTGCAGATGAATCGATTCTTACTGGAGAAAGTATTAATTCTATAAAAAATAGTGATGTGATTAGTGATGAAGTTCCACTTGCTGACCAGAGAAATATGCTATTTGCTGGAACTAGTGTTATAACTGGGCGAGCAACTTGTATAGCTGTAGGTACTAGTCAAAATACAGAGATTGGTAAAATTGCTGATAAAGTTAATGAAACAGTTTCTAGTTTATCTCCACTTGAAATTAGAATGAATAAATTTTCTAAGCAAATTACCATTACGATTGGTATTATATCCGTTATAATTGCTATTCTTTTATTTATTAAAGGCGTTAATATAGAAACAATTTTGTTATCTGTAATTGCTTTAGGAGTATCAGCAATGCCTGAGGGACTTCCTCTAGCTCTTACAATGGCTTTAACTATTGGTTCTAATAGAATGTCTAAGAAGAATGTTATTGTTAAAAAATTAAACTCTGTTGAAAGTTTAGGTAGCTGTACTGTTATAGCAAGTGATAAGACTGGAACTCTTACTGTTAATCAGCAAACTGCCAAAAAAATATTACTACCAGATAATTCAGAATATGATATTGATGGTATTGGTTATAACGATAACGGAAATATTAAACCAAAAGATAATGCTAATCTTGATTATGCACAAGAATTAAGTATTCTTGGAGTTCTTAATAATGAGGCGGGATTACATAAAGAGAAAAATGGATGGCGATATTTTGGTGATTCTATTGATGTAGCTTTCCTTGCTTTAGGAATGAAGCTGGGAATTGATAAGAGTTCTTATAAAATAACAGGCATTATTCCTTATGAATCAGAAGCTAAATATTCAGCTGTTTCATATATAAAAGGAAAAGAACACTTTTGTACAGTAAAAGGTTCTGTAGAGAAAGTTTTAAGTTTCTGCAAAAATATGAAAGTAGATAATAAGCTAGTTAAATTAGATAGTGGTTCTATCGAAAAACAAAATACGAGACTTGCAAAAGAAGGATATAGAGTTATTGCTTTAGCTAGCGGTAACTATGAAGATAAAGAAGAACTTAAAGAAGAAAATATTAAAGATTTAACATTTATTGGATTAGTTGGATTTATTGATCCAATTCGCGAAGAGACTAAGAATGCAATTAATGAATGTAAAAATGCAGGTATTAAGACTGTTATGATAACAGGTGATCATCCTCTTACAGCATTTGCAATTGCTAAAGATTTAAATCTTGCTACTGATTATAGTGAAGTAACAAATAGTATAGAGATTGATGAATATTTAAAGAAAGGGCATAAAGCGTTTGATAAATTTATAAAAGATAAAGTTGTTTTTACTCGTGTTACGCCTATTCAAAAATTGGAAATTGTTGAATCTTTTATTCGTCAAGGAGAATATATAGCTGTTACTGGTGATGGTGTTAATGATGCTCCTGCGATAAAGGCTGCCAATATTGGTATAGCAATGGGTAGTGGCACTGATGTAGCTAAAGAAACAGCTGATATGATTATTACTGATGATAATTTTAATTCAATAGTAGAAGGCATCAAGGAAGGTAGAAATGCTTATAGTAACATAAGAAAAATTGTTTACTTTTTAATTTCCTGCGGTTTTGCAGAAGTACTATTCTTTGTTTTATCTATAATATGTGGTTTACCTATTCCTCTTGTTGCCATTCAGTTATTATGGTTAAATGTTGTAACTGATGGGTTACAAGATCTTGCCCTTTCATTTGAAGTAGCTGAAGATGGTATTATGCGTGAATCTAATGCTGATAAAAAAGATATATTTAATTCTCAATTAATTGGTGAAATTCTCTTATCAGCAACTTATATTGGTTTATTAGTATTTGGTGTTTGGTATATTCTTACTAATAAAATGCATATGGATGTAGCAGTAGCTAGAGGACATATAATGGCGTTAATGGTATTTGTTCAAAACATTCATGTACTTAACTGTCGTAGTGAAAAACAATCTATTTTTAAAATTAAATTCTTTAAAAATCCAATTGTATTCCTTAGTATATCAATATCTGTAGGATTACAAATATTAGTTATGGAAGTAGAACCTTTATCAAAATTATTAAGTACTACTAGTATTCCTGTTGATATAATGTTAAAATTACTTATGTTGGCGTTGCCTATAATTATTCTTATGGAAACATATAAACTAATAAGGAGGAAAGTTTCATGCAAGAATTAACATACATATTTTTAACATTTATAATATATTCTGTAATAGGATGGTTAATAGAAGTAACTCTATGTAGTGTTGAAGAAAAAAGATTTGTTGATCGAGGATTTCTAATCGGTCCATATTGTCCTATATATGGTGTTGGGACACTTATTCTTATACTTATATTAACTAAGTATCATGATGATCTTTTAGCACTATTTGTAATAGGAACATTTATTTGTAGTGTTGTTGAATACCTAACTAGTTTTGCTATGGAAAAACTATTTAAGGCAAGATGGTGGGATTATTCAACTGTAAAATTTAATCTTAACGGAAGAATTTGTTTAACTAATTCTATATTATTTGGATTAGGTGGAATAATTATCTTATATGTTAATCCTATTCTTCAAAAGTTTCTTCATATGATACCTTTTAAGGTACTAAGTATTATCGCTATTATTATTTTTATAGCATACATAATTGATAACATCATAAGTTTTAAATTAATAAATAAAATAAAAAATTTAACTTTTGAAGCAAGAAAAGATAATACAGAAGAAATAACTATTAAGATTAATAAAATTATTCATGAAAAGTCTAAATCTCTTATGAGAATTATTAAAGCATTCCCTAATGCTATTATCTATACGAAAAATAAAAAGAAGCTTTAAGCTTCTTTTGTTTTGTCTAAATATACGTTGTAATTAAAATTAGGAATTTTTTCTTTTAGAACATATAAGGTTCTATTACCTTTATCAGTTTTATAATATCTAATAGAGTTATCAGCAAGATAATAAATGTAATCACCTACGTATCTTATAGAATTAATATCTGTTGTGGTAAATAGATAAGTAATGCTATCCTTATCGTTTATGTTACTTCTAAATACATTATAGCCATTATTTACCTTTTTAAAATAGTAATAGTATCCAATATTTTTACCACGTTTAATTACTTTAGTGTAATCACTATTTTTATAGTCATTAGTGTATTCACTACCAAATTCATCACTATTATTTAATTCAGCATAAGGGATGTGTTTCCAAGTACCACCCATGTAATATTTAATATTGGTATCTTTACTACCTACTTCTAAAGCAGTATTATTTACTGTATCATACTCATATTCTTTATCACCTATCATCATATAGATAGAATCATTATATGTACCTATTATTTTAGCTGTTGTGGCATCTATAGCGGCTGTTTCTTCATTAAATCTACTAGATGTAATCGAATATGATTTCATCCAATTACTAGCTAGAACAATATACTTATCATTTAAGAATATTTTTAATGCTGGTACATTTTCATATGATGTAGACCCAAATCTTTCAATCTTATTAACACGGAATAAATAATTCTTATATTCATATGCTAGGAAATGACTCTTAATCATATTATTGCTATAAACGATATTACCCTCGTAGTTAGCAGGATCTGATAAGTCATCAGCGTATTTTTTTAAGTTATATTCTTTTGATATTAAATCTCCTACAAAATTTTTAAGTCCTTCCGAAGGATTATTAATATTATGAAACGGAATAGAATACTTTCCATTATTACATAATACATCATCAATAACTACATTATCTATATATTTAATAAAAATACATTTATATTTATCATCACTATAATATTTTATATCTTCGATTACTTCTTGTGCTGAATTAAAATGATGTGTTGTACTAGTAGAAAATGAAACATCACCAGCCTTAATAGTGAAGGCATACATATCAGGATCTATTTTACTATTTTTACGATAGACTTCACTAACCATTAGATTAGTCTCTCCATCTTTTAAAGTATATTCTACTAAATGTCCATTCCCTAAATAGTTAAACCCTAATTGAACTAGTACATATAAAATAAATAGAGCGAATACTAAACTAACATATTTTCTCATGTTATCACCTACTATATATAGTATATCTTAACTTGCAAAAAAAAGAAACAATTAATTTGTTTCTTCTCTTAATCTATATTTCTTTTTTTCACGCATCATGTATTCTGTAATAACTGTTTCAATCTCTGGTAAAGCTTCTCTTTGAATATTTGACATTTTTACTAATTCATCAACTGTATCAATTGTTACTCGACCCCATATTAATCCCATACTTATTTTTAAGTCATTGAATAAATCTGGTGTGATTGAAGTAAATAAGTATCCAAATAATATTCTTTTTGAAGCAACCATAATTCTTTTATTAGTTAATACTACGGCATGAGTTGTAATAATATCTAAAGGATTATCATTTTTTTGTGCTGCAAAAGCATAAATAATTTCTTCATCCGGATTTAAATGTAACTCTATTATTTTAGCGTGTTGTTTTAAACGCCAAGCTATTGTCATAGGGTATTTTCTTTTAAATTCCGCTAATAATTCATATACTGATTTTTTCATTCTATCCCTCACTTAGTTATTAATTATACCATTATTTTTTAAGAATTCAACAATTTCTGTAGAACTAGCTGTTCCATCTATATAGTTGAGAACTTTCCCATTTCCAATAATATATAGTACTGGAGCATTAACTTTCATGTCACTATCCGGGAACATTCTAGCTTCTAATTGTTTTCCTTCAGCCTCAATAACATCAATTAAAAACATAAAACTTATATTTAAATTATATTCTTTGTTTAAACTCCAAAGATTCTTTTCAAAATTAGCATTATTTTCATCTTCGTAATTACCAAACGCTAATAAACTTATACCACTTCTATCAAGTAATTCATTAGTACCAATTAAATTCAAATAATTAAGTGGCAACTTATTGTCATTAATTAAGTCATATTTTTTTAATAAAGTATATAACCTATCGATACCTGTTAATCCTTCAATAGATACCGAAGGTTTTTTATCCTTATATATAATAGTTGCTGGTAAAGTTAAATCTTTATCATAACCTAATCTTTTAAATATTCGATTTCTTGAACCAAGCGATAAATCTTTTACGTTGATGTAATAAAAACTTAAAGCATTATTTTCCACCAAATATTCTAATTCATATTTATGAAGGGCACAATTACTACATATTGTTTCATCCCCGTCAATATATATCATCGCGTTTCCTTCTGCTCGTAAGAATTTATCAACTACTTTATTAAGATTTTCAATTTTACCTTTGTTACTAATATAAATATAAATAGAAAAAGAAGTAACCGCTAATACAAAAATTATCACTGCTACTAAAGTATATATATTTTTTTTCATTATGCACCTACTTCTATATATTCTTTAATCCAATTTTTAAATTCAAGAGTATCTTGATATCTAACTTTGTCCTCATCCTTGCTGGCATCCAAGTACTTAACCACTTTACCTTTTTTAACTAAAATAATAGATGGGGCATATTTAACTTTTTCATGTAGTTTGGTTTCCTTAAATTCATCATAACTTATCTGATTAACATCTATTTTTAAATCTTTAAAAGCTTCTTTAAATATATCTTCACAAGGAACTCTAAAAGCGCAAAAATAATTATATTCAAATAAGATAAATGACTCTTTATTTTCTACCATATTTGCCAGTTCATTACCACTAACATCTAGAAACTTTCCTTCATTATAATATTTTTCATCAAGTTTAAATTTTTTAGGTTGTAAATATATGATAGCGATAGTGATAATTCCAATTAATAGTAATATGCCTAATATTGATATAACTTTTTTACGCATTACTTAACCTCAGTCAAATTATCAAAATCAATTTCATGATAATTTACTTTCCAGAAATCATAGCCACCATTACTATTTTTTACTTCCACATTATTTTCACCTTCATAATACCAATATCCACCAACATTGTAGATTTTGTTTTTATCCCACCCTAGTGAAACAAGGAGATTCTTAGCCATACCAGCATAGCCTCCACCACCACACATTAGGAATATTTTTTTATCTTTTGGGAAGAAGTATTCAAGGATTTCTAATGACTCTTTATAATTTGCGACATATTTACCATCTTTAATAGAGAATAATGTTTTCCCTTGATATGTATTTCCTACTACTTCAGGAAGACCTGAAACTGGGATTAAATATGGTAATGAAAGAACACTAAATCCTTTAACAAATCCAGACAAATATGAGTCACCACCAATTGCTTCATAGTTACCAGGATCTTTTAACATACGTACATCAATATATACAGAATCATTTCTACCCAAATAATTGTCAATAGTAGATTCATTAACATTTTTATCAATACCTAGTGTTCCTCTTTCACCTTCAGACACTTGAGGTAAAGGGACATTAGTTCTTCTATTTATATTAACTCCTATAAATCCTACAATTATAACTGAAATTATAAGAGCAACTAGTTTTATAACATTTCTTCTTTTCATACTATCACCTACTTAATTATATCATAAAATAATCAAAAAAAGGATATCTATGATATCCTAATTTCTTATATGTAAATTTTCACTATTTTCTTTTATTTTCTCTATATTAGATTTAGTTGTATACACATTTATAAAATAATTATCAACACTAGATATTTTTTTGTTATTAATAAGTTTTATTTGTTCACGAACAATATCCATAACATTATATTTAGCGTCATATTCAACATATAAATATTTATCATCTTCTATTAGATCATATTCAATATATTTATCACCTAATATTTCAATCTTTACATCACTATTATCTGATTCTATATAATTAACATTTTGAGCATAGAAAGCAACATTATCTTTTAGTGGAAGATTATATGTTGTTATATTAAATAAATTTCTATCTTCAGGAGTAACTAAATCAAAATCTTTAATACCTAACATGAATACTCCTAAACCAATCCCACCAAGGATAATGGCTACTAAGAAAGACATTGCCAAAACATTCTTATTAGATTTATGATTAAAAATGAAATCATAGAAAATATTTAATATTACAACATTAGCAAGGATTAATCCAACTACTCCTAAAAGAGCTCCTAGGAATGTAAAACCAGTACCTATAAAAGCAAATGATAAAATTAGGCAAGTAATAAACCCTACTAATGAACAGATAAGTGGAACAGCAAATACTAAAGCAAAACATTTTAATATAAATTTAATCATTGTAAGTAAACCTTTTATAAAAACAGATTCGTTTTTAGGATCACGAATGATTATCTTAGGTTGATTATTTTTAAATTCAATTTTCTCTTTTTTATCTTCTTCTTTAACTTCTTTTTCTTCTTTTTTATCATCTTCTACTTCTGGAGTATAATCTAATTCGATATAATCTAAATATCTTATTTTAAGAAGTTTCAAGAATATAACAGACGCTACTAAAAGAGCGAACACAAGATATGCGGCAAATAATATACCATATATATAACGAAATACAATATGTGGAAGAAAATCAAAGATATTGTATATTACCATTTCTCCTAAAGATCCTATGAAGAAGAATAAGCATACTAATATTAATATAATGATAGCTTCTTCAAATAAAAATTTTACTTTCGAAGAAAGCTTCATATTAATAAACATATTAATTAGTTTAACAGCATTCTTAAAGAAATCATCTATAACTTTATTAATATTTGATTTAGCCTCTCTAGTATTATTTATAGCTTTTATATCTTGATTCATTAGGTCATCCATATTTACATTAAAGATTTTACAAATTTGAATTACTTTATCCATTTCTGGGAAAGCTGTTCCTGATTCCCACTTAGAAACAGATTGACGAGAAACTCCTAATTTTTCAGCAAGTTCCTCTTGTGATAAATTATGTTCTTTTCTAATACGTTTTAAATTGTCAGATAAGTTCATATTATCTCTCCTTTCACTTACAATTTTATATAATAAACTGGTTGCGAACTACCAATTTTCAGTTGTTTTTTGTCAATTTTTGGTTGCAAATATATTATAGCACAATAAAAAAGGCTTTACGCCTTTTTCTTTTTAGTTTCTTTTCCTAATTTTGTATATGCTACTTTACCTACTAAAGTTTTAGGTAAATCTTTAACATATTCAAATTCTTTTGGCATAGCATATGCTGAAACTGATTTCTTTGTATAATCTTTAATATCTTTCTTTAGATTATCATCTAATTTAAAATTATCTTTTAAAACAATGTATGCTTTTGGAACTTCATGTTTATATGGATGAGGAATTCCAATAACAGCACAAGTGTGAACTGCAGGATGGGAACCAATTATTTTTTCAATATACTGTGGATAAACATTATAACCGCTTGATACAATCATTCTCTTTAGTCTTGATTCAAAGAAGATTAATCCTTGTTCATCCATATAACCAATATCTTCTGTATGTAACCAGAATTTACCATCTTTATGCTTAATTAATTTTTTCTTAGTTTCTTTTTCGTCATCTAAATATCCACGCATTACTGTAGGACCAATAACACAGATTTCACCACGTTCTAGCGGCTTACATTCTTTATCAGTTCCCGGTTCAAAAACCTTGATTTCCATATCTGGGAATGGAATACCTATTCCGCCTTCTTTATAGTAGAAACGAGGAGTTAAACAACAAGCACTTGCTGATTCTGTAAGACCATATCCTACACGAATATTTGCTGAAGAACCATGTTCTTTTAAATAAGCATCTACACGTTTTTGAAGTGATTCGTTTAATACGTCACCACCACAAATAACATTATAAACACTACTCATATATTTTTTACTTTTTTCTTTACTGCTTATTAATGCCTCATACATTGTTGGTACCCCAACGATGAATGCTGGTTTATGTTTTTTAATTAACTTAGCAAACTCACTTGCTTTAAATTGTGGAATTAAAACAATCTTCATTCCATTAACTAATTCTGTGTGAACACATACGCCTAGACCAAAACCATGGAAAATAGGCATAATTGTTAGAACAGTTTCCTTAGCCTTAGCATCAGTCATAGTAAAACATTGAACTGCTAGGGCGTTGAAATTTAAGTTAGATAAAACTATTCCTTTTGGATCACCAGTAGTACCACCACTATATAAGATAGCAGCTTCATCACTACTTACCATCTTTGCATAAGTAGTTCCTTCAAATTTCTTACCTTCTTTAATTAAAGTTTTCCACTTTATAACTTTTTCATCATAAGTAATTTTAGTTTTTTTACTTATTAATGGATAGATTAATTTTAAATATAATGGAAAACTGTCAGAGATTCTTGCGATTACTACTTTTTCCACTTTTGTCTTTTCTATTATCTTTTCAATTTTTGGATAACACATATCAAGGGAAAGTAAATATTTAGAATTACTCTTATTTAAATAATATTCTATTTCCTTTTCACTAGATAGAGGATGAATCATATTACTAGTAGCACCGATCTTATTTACAGCATAGAACATAATTACTGCTTCCGGTGTATTAGGCATACAAATAGTAACACGATCTTTTCTTCCTACGCCAATTTGTTTTAATCCTTTTGCACATTCCTCTACTTGCTCTAACAATTTTTTATAGTTAACTTTAGTACCATAATATTCATAGGCCTTGGCATCACTATATTTTTCAGCAGAAGTCTTGAAAGCATCATACATGCTTCCTTTGGGATAATCTAAATGAGTTTCAATATCATTACCATATAAATCATACCAAACTTTCTTTTCTTTTTTAGTTTCAAAATTTAATAATTTATCAAGTATATCAAGTATTAACATGTAACCCTCCAGCTATTATCTAATTTCTTTTACGTCTATTTTCTTTCCTACTTCTTCATCCAATAACTTAGGATTATTTAATATATATTGTAATAATTTCATAGATTTAACGAAGTAATATCCGTCAGCAATTCTTTCATCTAAATTTATTCCGAATTCACATAGTTTTCTTACTTGTTTCTTACCATCAATTATTACTTCTTCTTCAGCTATCTTGCCCATTGTAAGAAGTCCTGAGCATGTACCAAAATTAGTTATGTTGTGGTAGATTGCTCCACAATCTATAGCTCCTAAATTAGAAACAATTAAACTACTATAATATAAATTGTCTTCTTTTAATGAACTAGGTAATAAATCTTTAGTATCTAAGAATTTAAGTAAACCTACTAAAGGCACTCTAATAATATTAGGTAATTTCCCTAATATATCTATTGCGCTATTAGCACCAGCTTTTTCTACTTTAGCAGCCTTTTTATTTCTGATTTTATCAACATTATCTTTAATTTGTTTACTAATTGTATCAATATTATCATTTTCTTTAAAATTAGTCATAATCATTATTTCTTCACTTTTATCATTAAATGAAGTTTTAGCTACGAAAGAAATGACTATATCATTATGTTCATATACGTGTCTATTAGCAACAAATCTATTTAATTTTGGACGATTATAATATACCTTACCAATTGCTGTCATAAAAGCGTGAAAGTATGATATATCACTATTCTTCTTTTTCTTCTTTTCCATGTATTTAACTAATTCAGTAACATCAAGTTTTTGATTAATAAATACATCGCTATCACATCTACGAGGTTTTAAGTCAATAAGTATTTGACTCATCCCGTTTAATTTAACCCTTTTTCCATCTTTTCTATCTAGTAATTTTTTCATATATCCTCCTGTACTCAACTATATCAATTATACCATTTATAAACATAAAAAAACAATAAGTTATAAATAACAACTTATTGCTTTTTTTAATTCATTATTCTTCTTTTCTAAACTATCAGTTTCTTTAACATATATAGGTTTACCTACAATTACTTTTATACCGTATCTAAATAATTTCGGCCTTTTAGTAATAGTTATAGGAATTATTGGTACTCCAGTTTTACTAGCAAAAGAAACAGCGCCAAACTTGAAATCTTTTAATTCCATACTTTGCTTATTTCTTGTACCTTCTGGAAATATACATATTATATTTCCTTTTTCTAAATTATTAATTGCTTCTTTTTTCGCAAGAGGATTTTTCCTACTACGATCTATTCTAATCGTACCCATAAATCTTAATATCCAACCAAATACAGGAATATCCACTAATTCTTTTTTGCCTAAGTAATGGATTGTTCTAGGTGTTATATTACCTATTAATATTGGGTCTAACCAAGATAAATGATTACTTGCGATGATATATGCTCCTTTAGGAATATTCTCTTTTCCTTCTATTTTAGGATTCAAACAAATAAATGAAAATAGTTTTAATATTGGTCTTAATATTTGAAAACCTATATTATTCATTATATTACGTAAAAGAATATTGAGAAAAAGAACATAATAGAAGCCGCTATAACAAAGAAATGAAATACCGAGTGCATATATTTAACTTTTTTACCAACAACATATAGTAAAGCTCCTAGAGTATATATAACTCCACCTAAGATTAAATATACTAATCCTGTTTTAGCAAGATTACTTGCTAACGTATTATAAGTAAATATTATCATCCAACCCATAACTAAATATAAAATCAATCCTAATTTCCTATATTTATTCATATCAAGTACAGTTAAAACAATACCTATAATTGCTGCTAACCATATTACACCAAATACTGTCCATCCTAAGGCAACATTTGCTTCTCTTAGAGTAACTAAAGCATATGGTGTATAAGTACCGGCAATAAGTAAAAATACGGAACAATGATCAATTATACGAAATAATCTTTTAGTATTACTTACTTTAAATGAATGATATAAAGTAGACATTGTATATAAGATTATTGATGTTGCTCCATAAATAGCTGAACTTACAACAGCGTATGGATCATGATGAATACTAGCAAACACTACACATAATACAAGCATCGCTATTGATAAAGCTGCTCCAAAGCCGTGTGATATTGAACTGATAAGTTCTTCCGAAAGAGAATAATTAGGTATTTTAATTTTACCTAGAGATTTTCTCTTTTCCATCTTATATTCCTCTTTTATACATATTGTTTCATTGTCAATATAGTATGCTCTTCCATTTTTAACTAAGCCCTTAGCTCTTTTAGGATAAGTCATACCTAATATTTCATTTTTTATATTAACAATTTTTATTTTTAGATTATCTGTTTTTTGCAATGGGTGTCATCCCCTCCTATGTTAGTTACATTTTTATTATGAGTGTCACTCCTACTAACACTAATATTATACCACAAAAAAAGAGGATAAATCCTCTTATAAGTACCATAATTTTTCGCCGTTTTTTCTTACTTCTTTAATTATTCCGCCACCTAGACATTCTTCACCATCATATAGTACACAAGCTTGTCCTGGAGTTACAGACTTAACTCCTTGTGGATAAATAACTTCAATTTCTGTATCACTTAACCACTTAATTTCAACATCTTGATCTGGCTGACGATATCTAAATTTCGCAGTACATTTTGTAATTTTCTTATCTCCTAAGTAATTTAATTCATCAACGATACAAGAATCACTGATTAAATAATCATTATTACTTCCAATACAAATATATAAAATATTATCTTTTAAATTTTTACCAACAACAAACATACGGTCTTTAAATCCACCAATATCTAGACCTCTTCTTTGACCGATAGTATAGTACATTAGTCCAATATGTTTACCTACTACTTCGTTAGTATCGATATTTACAATGTCTCCTGGAGTATTAGGAAGATAGTTCTCTAAGAATTTAGTTAAATTTCTTTCTCCTATAAAACATATACCTGTTGAATCTTTCTTTTTAGCTGTTACTAAATCATATTCTTCAGCTATTTTTCTAACTTCCGGTTTAACAATATCTCCAATTGGGAATAATACATTCTTTAACTGTTCTTTACTTACTTGTGATAAAAAGTAAGTTTGATCTTTATTATCATCAACAGCTCTTAATAATTTACCATCTTTAATACGGGCATAATGTCCTGTTGCGATATAGTCTGCACCTAATTTTTCAGCTTCTTTAACAAACATATCAAATTTAATATATTTATTACACATTATATCTGGATTAGGAGTACGTCCTTTTTCAAGTTCATCTAAGAAATATTTAAATACATAATCATAATATTCCTTAACAAAGTCTTTTCTATGTAATGGAATACCTAATTTTTCACAAACTTTTTCCGCATCGTTATAATCTTCCTCTTGTGGGCAAATACCAGTTTTACCTACAGGAGCATCATTATATTCGCCGTTTGCAAATGAATCCCAGTTACGCATATATAAACCTATTACTTCGTAACCTTGTTTCTTTAATAGTATAGCAGCAACACTACTATCTACACCACCACTCATACCTATTACAACTTTTTTCATTTTATCACCTTCTTTTTATAATAAGCAGAAAACTTCTATTAATTATACACTTTCATATATTATTAGTAAATACCTATTTAACTTTTGCCTTTTTAGCTATAAAACCCATCAAAATATATAGTAAAGGCGCTACTTCAATAACACTTATATTAAAGAAAGCCTGAACCAAATATCCAAATACTGGTATTAAATAAATAGAGTTCATTTTTAATCCTTTTAAGCAAATAGATATAAGAAATATAAGATAAGCTATCAAGGTAAATATACCTTCAGTTATAAGTATTTGAAGATATTCATTATGAGCTTTATCAATCATTCTTCCACGTTCCGATTTTAATGGTTCATCGCCAAACGCATTTAAAAAATTATCAATTCCTACCCCAAAATATATATTCTTAGGAACTACCTTTATTGTTTCTTTCCATATATGTACACGATTAGTTCCGTATGATTCATTAAGATTTCCTGTGGAAATCTCTTTTACTTCTTTAAACATCGAGATAGTATCGCTACCGATTGATGATATGTATAAAGAATTCGTTATTAATACAGTAACTAAAGTTATTCCTATTATAAGAAGTATTTTTTTAAACTTCTTAATATTCAATATTAAGAATAATATACTTGCGCATATATAACCAACAAATCCCGATAAACAATTTGTAAGTAGTAAGAAATACATAAATATTACATATAATATTAGTTGCCAAAACTTATTCTCTTTAACATATAAAGAAAAACAACACAAAGTACATAAAAGTAACTTTGTTGATAAAAAATTAGAATTAGTTGTTAAGCCAAAAATATGGTTTTGTTGAAAAGGATCTGATTTCCATATATATTTATTATATTCAGCATACTCAAAGAAAGCTACAAATACGCTAATTAAACCAAAGAATAATATTGCATATAATATTATTTTTTGATCTTTCTTTCTTAAAAAACTAGATATTTCAAATAAGGAGTAATAATAAAGAAACGCTATTAATCCTTCATGACGATAGCTATTACCATAAATAGCTGTATCAAGATTCTTTGTAAAAATACATGAAATTCCACTAAAAACAATTAATATAAGTAGAAAAATATCATATTTTTCTAGTTTAAACTTTCTTTTACTTAAATAGTATAGAATTATAATTACATTAATTATTAAGAATGTTACCTGTCCATATAAAATATCTCGATATTCAGCAATTTCAAATTTTCTAAGGAGCATAACAAACATAATAAATAAAATATTACATATAACATATATGTTCAAAAAATTATTTCTAAGTTTCATTTAGATAATCTTTCATCCCCTTATGCATATTCTTTAAGGCTTTAAAAAAACCTATTTTTTTATATTCATTATGGTGTCTTAACAAATGTTGAAAACATAAAATATGCCTAAATTTCTTACTTATTGCTGTATAGACAGCTCCCTTATAGTAGAAATACTTTTCTGTATATCCATTAAACCAAAATGATTTTTCATGAAATACTGTTCCAATATAATTTATATTAGTATATAGTTTTAAACCTTTTCTTAAAGCACTTACAATAAATAAAGTGTCTTCTCCTGTCATATATTTAGAATTACTTCCAAATAATTCATTAAAACTTATATTATTTTCTAAAATAGATTTTTTTCTAAACGCTATACTACAAGAACTAAATCTTAAAGAATTGTAAATATAAACTCGTTTATTCTTAGTAATTGGCTTATATTCTCTATTGCGACAATCAATATTAAAGAAAATTATATCAGCATCTTTATTTTCTTTAAAAGCATCTAAAATAATTTTCACATAGACATCATTATATATAATATCGTCATCTGTAAGAAGAATAATGTCACCTTTTATATATTTAAGGCCTAAATTTCTACTTCTAGATAAACCTATACTATTTGAAGCATATATATTAAAATCCTTATACTTTTTATGTCCTTCTTTACCACATTGGTTAATAACAACGGTAGGACTAGCTATATTCATTTTATCTAAATCTTTCACTTTAAGATTCATTGTCGATAATAAGTGTTCTAAAGTCATTATATTCTCCTTATAATAGCGTTTACTATATGCATTAAATAATAATATACTTTTTTGGAAAAAGTAGTATCTAAATCCCTATAACCAGCCCATGTATAATAAACAGATAATATTTTATTATGGGTTAAAGATGGATGACCAACTCGATAATATAATGAGTAATAATCTAGGCCGTAGGCAGTAAATCCTTTTTTTAAAATTTTCCACCATGTTACTGCATCATGACATGTTTTATAATTTTCCATTTCTAAATCTTTTAGTTTTATCTTATCTAGTTTAACCATAACTGTTCCTAAAGAAATAGCGGTATTTTTTAGATTACCAATATAATCTAATTTAGTAGGAATATGGGCTTTTTTATAAGAACCATTATCTTTTAAATAATAAAATTTTGTATAGACAAAATCATAATTATTATCTTTGATAAACTTTAATTGTTTTTTTAATTTATTTTTATCCCATAAGTCGTCAGAATCAAGAAAACATACATATTTACCATTTACATATTTTAACGCTTTATTTCTCGCTTGGGGAGAACCTAGTTGTTTTTTCGATTTTATTACTTTTATACGTTTATCTTTAATACTTTCTACTATATGTAAACTATTATCTGTACTTTTATCGTCGACAATAATTAATTCCCAATTAGGGTATGTTTGCTTTAAGATACTATTAATTGAATCTTTAACATAGCGTTCTGAATTATATACCGGCATAATTATACTAATAAGTTCTCTTTCCATAACATACTCCATTTTCTAATATAATTATATCATGTTTTAGAAAGAAAAAAATCAGGTTAAACCTGATTTATTCAACATTTACCCCTTTATTTAAAATTTTTCTACATACTATATTCATAGCGGTAATAAATAAAGTGTATAAAATAGAAGTGATAATCGCTAGTACTTTAAAAGCTTCTACATCAATATTAATGGATCCAGTTTTAAATAACTCCATAACACTTGAATCAAATAAGCCATATGCAAATACTAAAGCAAGAATTAATGTTTGAATTGCAAGATAAGCAATAAATCCAAATAATACAGAGAAACCTATTTTTCCATTATTCATTCTAAATCCTAAAATAATTCCTAAGAATCCACATTGAATAGCGTTAAATACTTCTAAGAATATTAAGATGATAGCCATTACAATAAAGAACATTGTAGTAATATTTAAACCTGTCGTAATAGATTTAACAAAGTTTGTTAGTGCTACCCAATTATCTTTTGAATAATACGCTATAAATAAACCTACTAAACTAACTACAAATCCTACAAAGAAGAATACTAAAGTTAAGATAAATTTAGAATTGTATATTTCGCTCTTTGTAACTGGTAATGTGTGAGTTAAATATGATTCATCTTTATATAAAGAATCTTTAAATCTTATCCAACTTCTTAACATAGTATTTATTAAAACACTACCAATCATTGAAAACATACAACCCGAACTAATATGAGCAAGAATATTAACAATTACAGATTGCTCAATATTAAACAAAATTCTAGTAATTAAAGCAAAGAATATCGTTAATATGTAGAACACAACCATATTTCGCAACATATATTTTAAATCATATTTTAATAATTTACCTAGCATTTAAACATCCTCCTAAAGATTTCATCTATTGAAGATTTTTCTTTATTTCTAAGTTTATCAGCATCGCTTTGTAATACTACTTTACCTTTATCAATAAATATAACCTCATCTAAGATTCGTTCAATATCAGATATTAAATGGGTTGAAATAATGACACTAGCATTCTCACTAAAATTAGAAAGAATTGTATCTAAGATATAATCTCTTGTAGCTGGATCAACACCACCTAAAGGTTCATCTAAAATATATAATTCGGCATTACGTGACATTACTAGAACAAGTTGTACTTTTTCTTGCATACCTTTACTCATCTTAGATAACTTCTGATTTATATCAAGATCTAAATCTTTTAATAATCTTTTTGCCTTCTTAGCATCAAAATTATCATAGAAATCAGAGAAGTAATCTATTACTTCACTTACACGCATTTGCTTATTTAGATATGTTCTTTCTGGTAAATAAGAAATAACTTTCTTAGATTCAACTCCTACTTCTTTACCATTTACTAATATTTCACCACTAGTTTTAGTAAGTAAATCGTTTATTAATTTGATTAACGTTGATTTACCAGCTCCATTTTTACCAAGCAAACCTATTATCTTTCCGCGAGGAATAGTTAAATTAATATCTGTTAATATTTTTTTATCATCAAATTTTTTATTTAAATTTTTTATTTCGACTAATTCCATACTAATCATTTACCCTTTCTAGATATTTAATTGAATCAGCTTTTCCTAAACCAATTTTTTTCATACCATCAAAATAACTTTTTGCAAGAGTTAAAGCATACTCATCTTTTAGTTTTTCAATTAATTTTTCATCTTTAGTTACATACTTACCATTTGTTCTTTCTGTATAGATTAGCTTCATTTCTTCAAGTTCTCCCAATGCTTTTTGCATAGTATTAGGATTTACTTTAAATGTATTGGCAAAATCTCTTACAGAAGGTAACTTATCTCCCGCTTTAAAAACTCCAGACATTAAATATATCTTTAAATATTCTAGTAATTGAATATATATAGGTATATTATTATCAAATACAAATTCCATACTTCACCTCACTGTATCACTTGCTTAATACAATAATATACCCTTTTAAATATTTTGTCAATAAAAAAAGATAATCATTGATTACCTTTTATATTTAAATAAGTATGATGGACGATGTCCCTCACCAGTTTTCATCTTTGTAGTCTTAACTACTTTATCTTTAATAATTCTTCTAAATGCTGGATCTAACAACTTTTTACCTAAAATAACCTCATATACTTGTTGAAGTTCACCTAAAGTAAATAATTCTGGCATCATGTTAAATACAACGTCAGTATAATTAGTTTTATTTCTAATACGCTCAATACCACTTAAAATAACAATGTCATGATCAAATGCTAATGTATTAGTTTTTGATATAAATTCATAACGGTCTGTTGTTTTTTCTTGTAATTTGCGATCAATCTCAATCTTTAATGTTTCTTCGCCATTATCAAGAACTATTGTTGAAACATTATTTTCCTCATTAAGAAGGGTCACATCAAACCATGAAGCATTTTTATTAATTGGTTCTTCTAATAAATTTTTATCTATTAAAGCAACAAACGAACAAGATACAACACGTAACCTAGGATCTCTTTTTGGATTATCAAATGTATATAACTGCTCTAAATAAATATTTGAAAGATTTGTTTCTTTCTTTAATATTCTCTCAGCACATTCTTCTAATGTTTCATTCTTAGGTTCCATAAATCCGCCTGGTAAACACCATTTATCTTTATATGGATAATCATCTCTTTTAACTAATAATATAGACATTATTTTACCATTAGTACGACGGTAATCTTTCTTTTCAACGTCTGATACACTTATTAAACATATATCAGAAGTCATAGATAATTTATCGAATATAGATGAATCATAATTCTTTAAGAATTCTTCTTCTGAGTTATACTTCATTTATATCACCTCTTATTAATATTTTATAAAAAACTAATTAATTTATCAATAATTTTATTTAAAATATATTCCTTATTTTCTTTTCTTGTTTCTTTAACGACAGTTAATTCTAAATCATGATATATACCATTATAGTAAATCGATACATATACTTTATTATCTTCTCCTTGAAGATTATTTTTATCCGCTCTTTTTAATTTTCCGGTAACACCAATGCCGATGTCACTACCTGCGAACTTTTTAATATTGTAGGCCATCTCATGAGCAACTTCCATACTATAAACAGAATATTTATCGATTGTTTCAGCATTAACACCTAATTTAATTTTAAACTTATTTGAATAAGTAACAGCGGAAAATTCAAGAACATCAGAAGCTCCCTCAATACTTGTGATAGCATTCGCGATTGCTCCTCCAGTACAAGATTCCATTGTTGCTATTTTTAAATTTAATTCTTTTAATCGTTCAACAACTTTTTGCATTTTGCACCACCATATCTTTTATCACTATATATTAAATCTATTTGTTCTTTTGTTAAATACTTTTTAACTTCTTCTTTTAAATTATCTGGAATACCATAATAACTCTCCGCAATACTACCAGCGATAGCGGCAATAGTATCGGTATCCCCTCCTATTGAAATAGCTTTCCTAATTGTGTCTTCAAAATCATTGGCGACTTCAAATATATAAATAGCTTGAGGAACAGATATAGAAGCTTTACTAGAAAATTTATTGTTTCTTTGTAGATCTTCTAAATCATAATCTAAAGAGTAATAATTATCTTTGATATATTTTACTACATCTTCTTTTGATTCGCCATTTCTTAATTTAAAAATAGCTACCGCTACTGCTTCACTAGCTTTAATAGCATCTTCGTGATTATGAGAAGGAATTGTTGCCTTTTTACTTTCTTTGATAACGTCTTCTAGATTATCATATAAGAACCCTACAGGACTTATACGCATAGCACAGCCATTGCCATAACTGTCTCCTTCTTTATTACCTAAAAGCCATTCAACAAATCCTTTGCCGAATCTACTTCGTCCATACTTGTCTTGTCCTAAGTTTATTTCTGCCATTCCATAATTTCTTAAATAAGCTTCATACTCTGAATTTCCATTCATGATCGCATCATAAATAGCGCACGTTAATACAGTATCATCAGTATATGAAGAATTATCCGTAAATAACGGTATTCTTTTATCAAGAATTTCTGTTCTTTCTTCAAAAGTACGATTACGATTTTTTATTTCAAGTACTTCGTAATAAGAACCTGCTACATCACCAATTATTGCTCCTAACATATAGACCTCCTAGTACAAATTATTTTCTTTAATATAATTATATACTCTTTTATCTAAATACTTATCATCTAAATTACCTCTTATAAAAGTAGACGATATATTTAAAGGTTTATAATCTCTACAAATTATAAAATTAGAAGTATCATAATTTTTAGTATAATCATCAATATTAATATTATCTCTATTCACAATTATTATATTATATTTTAGTAAATCTTGATAGTTTTTCCACTTATTAAAGTTAACAATATTGTCAGCTCCTATAATAAGATATAAGTCATCATCTACATCTTTTTTTAAACTATCCATTAATTCACAAGTAAATTCATAATTATTATGGTTAATATCTACTAATATATTTTCATTCTCAAAGAATTTTAACATATTAATGCGATGATTAATATCTACTAAATTTCTTTTATCCCAGTATCCAATAGTTGGCACAATTAGTACTCTATCAACATAATTTTCATTAAGCAGATAATTCACTAAATTGATGTGTCCATCATGTACAGGATTAAAACTACCTATATATACTCCTAATTTCATATTATCCCTACTTATCTATTTTTATTTCTCCATATTTATAAGATGGCATTAATTTCATTTTAAATTCATTAATCTTATGTTTATGATCAATTAAATCTTTGATATTTTTATCTTCACAAATACCTGTACGTAGATATTTATCTAATACTGCATATGTGAAACCTAAATTATCTTCATCAGTTTTACCACATAAGCCATCACTAGGCGTTTTATATACTAAATCTCTAGGTAACCCTAATTCCATACCTAATTCTTTTACTTCTTCTACAGTTAAGTTTGCTAGGGGAGCTACATCACCAGCACTATCACCATAGCGTGTTGAATATCCAACCCAGTCTTCTGATAAATTACAAGTATTAATAACTCTTCCATTTACTGTTTGACTAACAGCATACAAAGTAGTCATACGAATTCTTGGAGGTAGATTAATAAGTGTTTGTTCACTTAGTTTTTCTATTCCTAGCTTCTTTAAACTTCCCTCTACATTTTTAATTTCTGCTTTTACAGCATCTTCAATATTAATAGTAACATTAGCTATTCCTAAGTGATCACATACTCTAATAGAATCACTAATATCTTTTTGAACTCCATTAGGCATTAATACTCCTACAACATTTTCACTACCTAATGTTTCAACACATAAGGCTGCGGTTACTGTTGAATCTTTTCCTCCAGATATTCCAATAACAGCTTTACAACCATTACCATTTTCTTTAAACCAGTCTTTTAACCAGTTTATTAATTCCTCTTTTACTTTCTTAGCATCAAAATTATTCATTTTTCTTATTCCTTTCCTTATTTAATTTAATCCAATTTCTTAAACCAATAACTGCCATTATTAAGTAAATTGATTTTTTTGTTAAGTAAACTGTATCAAAATGAACAATGTACATTACTACAGCAATAACATCTGTAATTATCCACCATACATATTGTTCAGCAAACCTATATAATTCTAAAACGGTTGCGACTAAACCAATTGCTACCGTTAAAGCATCTAGTAAAGCAACTGTACCTCCTACCTTTAGTAATATTGCGTATGTTATTAAGGTTGTTACTTCAACTACGATAACGCTTAATATACGTTGCTTCATCGTTAATTGTTTAGCCATTGTTTTTTCAGGCATTTTTTTATCTCTATGTCGAGCCCAGTTAATCCAAGAAGCTACATTCATAGGTAAATAAAATAATACTTCTAAACAAAATGTTCCATATATCTTATAATACAATAAATATATTGCGTATACAACTGTATTTACTAATCCAAATATAAAATTTGATACATTTGCCTTAGCGCAGAAGAATATACAGATAATACCACATACAGCACTTATAAAGTTAACTATTGTAAGCCATAATGGATTTGTCGTACTTGTTGGATCTACTAGTGCTCTATAAACAGCAAGCCCAGCAATAGATACCATTATTACAATCATGATAATTTCATACCACTTAAGCTCCTTAAAACTATTTTTTAAATTTTTTATACTATCAATTTTTTTCTTTAAACCATCCATTCTTCTCTTTCCTCTTTTCTTTTCATATTTCTTATCATTGTTCCACTTATCGGATAGTGTTTTCTTTTTACATCTACTAATCTATGAACTGCTTCAGGATAAGCTCTAGAAAAATAATCACCATAACTTTCTTCGCTTGAATATACAGCATTTAAAGTATCACCTACAACATTTCTTACTAAAGGCGTTTCAGCATCCCAATCTTCTTTACCATTATCTAATCTACAATTAGTTACGTCTATAAATATTGGGATAGCATTAGGGTAATTACTTGTAAGTTCAATCACTTTTTGTTTTCTTATCTCGACAGATAGATAATTGGAATTATTATTTTTAAGTATTTCTATTTCGTCGGCTCCCCCATAAAATAATATTACATATACTTTTTCACATTCATTAGAGGCGGTTTCAACACAATATCTATGTCCTTTGTGAAAAGGCATAAATTTACCACCGTACATTCCTATCTTATATTTCATTTTCTTATATACTTTTTTACCTTTTCAATAGCGAGTTTTGAATTAGAACCACTTATATATCCTTTACTTTCTAATTCTAGAACTTCATTAAATGTGAACTTCATATATTTAACATATTCATCCTTATCTAAATCCTGTTCATATATCTTTTTACAATTTTGCGCAAGATATATGTGATTGTATGCACTAGAACATCCTTCATCTTGATAAAATGAATCTATTAAAGTAAGTGATTCAGGTACTAAACCTGTTTCTTCTTTTAGTTCTCTTAAAGCTGCTTCATAAGGATCTTCATCTTGTTCAATATATCCAGCCGGGAATCCTACACCTACACCTAACTTAGTAAATATGCGAGGCTCTATTACTAATAAAACATTATCATTTATATAAGGAACTATTATTACCGCAGATCCGTCTTTATCACCTTTAACAATTCTTTCTCTTTTTAGCTTTAAACCATTATTTAAAGTTACCTCATAGGCTTCTGATTTTATAAATGAAGGTGTAGTTTTCTCAAATTTATAAGGTTTATATTCCTCAATTATTTTATTAAATACTTTTAACTTTTTGGCGTCCATATTCTTCTACTTGACCCCTTGCTTCTTTGATTAATTCTTTCTTAAGTTCTAGAAGTTTTTTAGTTAAATCTACATAATAAATATGAGGATTATTAATTCTTCTGATTTCTGGATATAATGTTTCCATTTCATTATTTAAATATTCTTTTCTTTCTGGAATATTTTTATTTTTGTATACTTGCTTCCCATCAATATAGATAGGTACTTGTAATTCCCTTACTTCATAATTAGTAATTGTAGTTTGTTTCCATTCTTCAGTTGGACTTATTAAAGTAAATTTGTCTTTAGGAATAATTTCATCATTAAGTGCTATTACATCTCCTAAAGCATATCCTGTTTTCTTATCATAGAAACGATATACTTTCTTATATCCCGGATTAATAGTTTTAATACTATCTTCACTTACTTTAATTTTTGGAATTAAGTTTCCTTGTTCTTCAACAGCAACTAATTTATATACACCACCAAGTCTTTCCTTACTAGCAGCTATATTATCTCCAACTCCTAATGAATCAAACTTAGCTCCTTCTTTTACTAAATCACGAATTGTGTATTCGTTAAGTCCGTTAGATAGGCAAATCTTTGTATCAGTAAATCCAGCTTCATTTAGTAGTTTTCGTGCTTCCTTAGATAAATATGCTAGGTCTCCTGAATCAATTCTGATTCCTTTAAATTTGTAACCGTTTGGAACTAAATAGTCTCTAGCTACTTTAATAGCGGCAGGAATACCACTTCTTAAAGTATCATATGTATCAACTAAGAAAATACAATTATTAGGATTTGCTTTTGCATATTTTAAGAATGCTTCATATTCATTAGCTGAGTTAGTTACAAGTGAATGAGCCATAGTTCCAGATACTGGGATGTCATATTTCTTACCAGCATAAGTATTACTTGTTGCTACACAACCACCCATAACTCCATATTTACTAGCCTCAATAGCTGAATCAATACCTCTAGCTCTTCTTGCACCAAATTCCATGACAGGTATTTTTTTACCATCAATTACTGCTTCATCTGTGATTCTTTTAGCTGCTGTTGCAACTAATGCAGCGTGATTAAAGCAAGCTAGTAAAGCTGTTTCTAAGATTTGAGCCTCTATTGCTTTAGCTTTAACTGTAATAACAGGTTCATTTGGAAATACAGGTGTACCATCAGGTACAGCATAAATGCTTCCAGTAAATTTGAAATCTTTTAAATAATTAAGAAATTCCTCATTAAAATCCCCTGTACTTCTTAAATAATCTATATCTTCTTCACTGAATTTAAGATTATTTACATAATCGATTATTTCGTCAATACCAGCTGCTACTGTATATCCTCCATTCATTGGATTTTGTCTAAAGAAGATATCGAAGTACATAACTTTATCTTTATCTCCTTCATCAAAATAAGTTTTAGCCATTGTTAATTCATAATAATCAGTCATTAATGTTTTGTTTTCCATATTTATTTCCTTCTTCCTAAGTTATATTGTTTTTCTTTTTCTTCTAATTCATTTATATCTTGAACCATTTCGATACCAGCTTGAGTCATAACCATTTCCGCTATTCTCATCCATTCTTCACGATTATGATTTGGAGCATCAAATGTATCAATAGCATTTCTTACAACAAATATTTTGGCCTTGCTATTAATTTCATCTAAGAATCTAGCATTAGTTCTTGCGAAATCCATAACACATAAATCTGCGCATACTCCTTGAATTACTACTTCTCTTAAATCTTTTAATTCTTTTATTTGATCTTGAACTTTTCTATTAAGCATTCCGTTAATACTATTTTTATAAAATTTATTAGCTTTAACATAATTCTCATATTTTTTTAATTCTGGAATTAATTCAGCTTCATCAGTACCAAGAATGCAATGTGCTGGGTAAGTTTGAAATTCTCTTGCATCCTTATCATGTCCTTCAAGAATATAAGTAGTATATTCATTTTCTTCAATAAACTTTTTAATAAGTCTTTCTTGTTCTGGAACTAAATCATTATATTTAGGATTTGCCATAGCTCCAAAATTAACAAATCCATTATTCATATCAATTGTGTATAAAACTTTACTCATAATATTCCTTCTTTCTCTTTTTAATATTTTGTTAATAAGTAATATTATAAAAATAATCTCTTATTAACATTTTGTTTATAACAAATGATAATAATTAAAGATGTTCTCTGCATCTGTTATTAACATTTTATTAAAAAGATAATAATTTGTCAACACTTTTTTTAAAATTTTTTTAAATAATTAAAAAAGTCTAGTAAATACTAGACTTTTTCTCTTAAAAATTAATAGTTTTTGGTTCTTCTGTAAATGAATAGAAAGTTGCTTTAACATTCTCTAAATATAATACTTCAGTATTATCATCATCTGCTGAATACATTCCTTTTAAACTAGGATTAGCTTCTAACATACTTACTTTAGCTTCTCTTCTATCATCTCTAACTACTTTAGCTTCCACTCTTAACCATTTACCTTCTGTAAAAGCACATATCTCTACATTAGGATTAATTTGCATTTGTTTAGAAACATTTTTAATCTTTCCTGTTTGAATATATATTTTATCTTCAAAGATATTTATCACTCCAAAAGGTCTAACACGAGGTTTATCTCCATCTATGGTTGCTAAATAGAAAACACCAGCTTTTTTAAAAAAATCAAATACTTCTTTCATGTTACACTCCTACTTATTTATATAATTCAAATACGATTTAATTAGATCAGCATCCATAAGATTTTCTGGCACTTCACTAGGATCAAAAAATTTCAATCTCTTTGTTTCAGAATCACCTTTTAAATTAGAAGCATCTTCTAAAGAGACATCTACTAAATATAAAGATGTATTATTATATACTATATCTCCATTAGGATAACTATTCTTTCTTGATTCTCCTGATAAAGTATCAATTAAAACGATATCTTTTATATCTAACTTAATACCTGTTTCTTCATATGCTTCTCTAATAGCAGTCATTCTCAAGTCTTCACCTAAGTCTTGGCATCCTCCAGGAAGTCCCCATTTATTTCTGTCAGTTCTTTCTTGTAATAAGATTTCACCTTTATTATTTCTTATTATAATAGCAGCACCTGTTTGAATAAATGGAATATGACTAATTCTATCATCCAAAGCCATTCTAAATAATACGGGATAACCCCCATAATTAGCACTTAAATCTAATAATTCCTCTTCATTTAATTTTAATACTAAATTAACGAATTCTTCATGTGTATATTCACGCATTCTTTTATATTCCATCTTATACCCTCCTATTAATATTTTACCACAATAAAAATATAAAAAGGAAATTAATCACTTAATTTCCTTTTCTTATCATATCCAAATAAGTTTTAACTTTTTCTTTAGCTTCATTGATATTATTATCACGTATTTCATGTAGGTTACTACTTTCAGCATATGTAGATATATCATTAAATTCTTCTGGATAATTATATATTTCTCTACCAAATTCCATCCACATTTCACTAAATGTTTTTCCTTCGCCAAGAAGTTTTTCTACTAGTTCTACATGGGCAGAAGGATTATTTTCTTGATCATTTAGATCAATTTCACATTCTTCATCATAAATCTTAGATTGTAAATCACATTCTAATTTATCAATAAATTTAGCAAATTTAGCTTCTTTAGTTTTTCCCTCTTCAAATTCGGCGATTAATTCACGAATATAATCTTTTTTAGTCATTGGTTCAGATAAAGAACTAACTGCAACTTCACCCATGCCTTTTTTATATTTTTTTAACTCATGGACTAATGGGATATCACCTATAACAGGTTCTTCTGATTCGTGAAATGAAAGCATTGATATTACTCTTTCAAAATTAATAGGAATATCAAATTCACTCCAAATAGCATATGCTAATTGTTGAGCTCCACAAGTATGATCTGCTACACTTTCAATGCGATCTCTTTTGACGTTCCAATCAAGCCAACCTGTTCTCGGAATATCTTTTAATGAATTCATTGCTAAATAAAATTTTAAAGCATCTTTTATTTTGTCGATTCTTGTCTTTTCCATAACCCACCTCATTGTCAATTATTATATATTGTGGATTATAATAAATCAATATTAATCTTTAAATCTTTTTACTAATTCTTTTCCTACTTCATAACCCTTTTTATAGAACTCTTTAACACTTATATTTAGATAATCATTACGATAACATAGTTCTAAAGTAACAGGTCCTTCATAATTACATTCTTTTAAATTAGTAATTACTTTATCCCAGTTTAGTGTACCATCAAATGGATTTAAATGTTCATCCCGTTCACCCATATTATCATGAAGATGAACCGCTAGGATTCTATTATTAAATTTAGGAAAGTTAAATATATCTTTAAAATGGCAATGATAGTGTCCTGAATCAAAACATATTCCTATATTATCACTATCGATATTATCAAGAGCATATTCTAGATATCCTTGAACTTTAGTATTTTCAAAAGCTATTTTAACTCCTATAGATTTAGCAAAATCAATTATTCTTCTAAGTCTATTTAAACCTAATTCATTGTAATCAGGATCTTCTTTTTTAGCTGTTAAATGCATAATAACTAAATCTATTCTATTATCCCTACATTCTTTAATATCTTTTATATATCTATCAACTAATTTATCACCATTTTCTCCTTCAAGCCATAAATCATTAATATTTTGATATCCTAAATGAGCAAAGATAATATTTAAATCATTTTTTCTTACATAGGCTAATTGTTCTTCTTGGGATACATCCCAGTCTTTATCATACCACTGTATAAAAACATTTTTAAAACCCGCTTCTTTAATAGCGTCTATTGTTTCATATACACTAACATTTTTATTATCATTACTTACTACTACTGCGAGTTCTCTATCTTCCATACTATCACCATCTTAATTATAGCATAAATAAAAGGAAGATATTATCTTCCTTTATATTTTGTTCTCTATGATATCTAAGATTTCCTTCTCCATATCTTCATCTTTTATTTCTTCTATTATCTTATTAAAATTAGATAAGATTATCATTCTTTTAGCATCTTCCATCTTTATACCTTTTGATGTTATATAGAATAATTTTTCTTCATCTATTTTACCTGATGACACTGAATGAGCTCCTTCTACATCTTCTTCCCCACATAGAAGAATAGGTACTGATCGAGACATAGCGTCTTCTGACATCAAGATACAATTTTCATTTTCTTTTCCAATTGATTTAGCACACCCACTTACAAAATCAATTGTTCCTCTAAAGATTTTTCTTGCTTTATCATCTAACATTCCTTGAGATTCTATATTAGCTTGGGACTCCTTACCAATATTTATATAATTATAATTCATATCTATAGTGTCTTCATCTTTACCTAAATATATATTATTTAAATAACTAATACCTTTTTCTAAGACAGATGATTTATAATTATTAATTTTAACTTTTCCACCAATATCTATTAGATTTTGAGTAAGTTTTGCTTCCTTATCTACATTGCTTTCACTTGCGATCAAACTAATACTATTATCATTCAACAGATTAATAACAGTAACCGTTAAATCAGCATTCTTTTTTAAATTTATAACTTGTTTTAAATGATGGAAGTTAATATTATTTCCCTTAGAAACATATTTAATAATTATATTAGCTTTAATATTCTCAAAACAATTTATATTAATTATATCTACTAGATTATCATCATTAAATTCATATACTAATTCAATTGGTTTAGATATATTATTCTTAATATTTATATTAAGACTTGATGCTTCTTTTAATTCTAGTCCAATATTTGAATTAAAACTATTTGTTTTACTATACTCTATTTCTATATCTTCTATATTTTTCATAATAAATTCTTTATTAGAAAAAGTTTTAGGGATATCTAGATTTATTTTTAGATTATTAATATTAAAACTATTAGTAGTTTTAATTGGTATCTCATTTAATATATATTCCATATTATCCTATTGTCCCTTCTAATTCCAAATTGATTAAGCGATTCATTTCAACAGCATATTCAATAGGGAAAGCTTTAGCGATAGGTTCAGCAAATCCTTGAACTATTAAAGCTTTTGCTTCTTCTTCATCTAAACCTCTAGTCATTAAATAGAATATAGTTTGATCACTTATCTTACCAATTGTAGCTTCATGAGAGAAAACAATATCATCATTATAAATAGTATTTACAGGAATTGTATCACTACGCGAAATACTATCAAGCATTAATGATTCACATGATAGAGCAAGTTTAGATTTACTTGCTTTTTTATTAACAACGATATTACTTCTAAAAGTACATATCCCACCATCTTTAGAAATAGATTTAGTATTTACGATTGTTGTAGTTGATGGGGCATTATGTATTACTTTTAAACCTGTATCTAAGTTTTGTCCCTTACCGGCAAAAGATAGTGAAGTAAATTCGCATTTGGCACCTTTACCATTTAAAACACTTAATGGGTACAGCATTGATACCTTAGAACCAAATGATCCCATAATCCATTCAATTTTACCATTTTCTTCAACGAAACATTTTTTAGTATTTAAATTAAGCATATTTCTCGACCAATTCTCAATTGTTGAAAATCTTAAGAAAGCATTTTTCTTAACAAATAATTCAACACATCCAGCATGAAGATTTAAATCGTTATACCCGGGAGCACTACAACCTTCAATAAATTCTAGATGTGCTCCTTCTTCAACTATGATTAAGGTATGTTCAAATTGACCTGCTCCAGGAGCATTTAACCTAAAATAACTTTGAAGTGGACGATCCAACTTACAATTTTTAGGTATGTAGATAAATGATCCTCCTGAGAATAAAGCGTAATGAAGCGCCATGTATTTATGATCACTGATAGGTACAGCCTTAGCAAAATATTCCTTAATTAATTCCGGATATTTTTTTATAGCCTTATCAAAATTAGTATATATAACGCCCTGCTCTTTTAATTTTTCTTCAAGATTATGATAAATAACTTCTGAATCAAATTGGGCTCCTGCTCCAGCTAAATTTTGTTTTTCAGCTTCAGGAATACCTAATTTATCAAACACTTCTTTTATTTCTTTTGGAACATCATCCCATGTTCTCGCTTCGCCATTTACCGGTTTTACATAAGTAGCAATCTTACTAATATCAAGATAACTAATATCAGGTCCCCAATCAGGATCTTTTAATTCATAGAATTTTTTTAATGCTTTTAAACGAAAATCCAAAACCCATTTAGGTTCATCTTTTTCTTTAGAAATATTTCTAATTATTTCTTCTGTTAAACCATATTCCTTTTTTATTGATTCATTTTTGGTTTTAATATTATAAATATTATTTAATTCAACATTTTCTTCAATTCTAGTTTTCATTTATATATTTAGAATATCCATCTTTCTCAATTTCATAAGCCAAACTTGAATCACCAGTTTTAACTATTCTCCCATTAATAAGAATATGGACTTTATCTACTTTTAAGTTTTCTAGTATCTTAGTAGAATGAGTTATTATTAAGACTGCATTATTATCATTCTTATATAGATTTATTCCTTTAGAAACAGTTTTAATAGCGTCTACATCTAAACCTGAGTCAGTTTCATCTAATATTACTAATTTAGGATTTAAAACTAACATTTGAAGAATTTCGTTCTTCTTTTTTTCTCCTCCAGAAAAGCCTACATTAAACTCACGATTAATATATTCGGGATTCATATTTAAATCATTCATTAATTTATTAACTTCTTTTGAAAAAGAAAAAATATTTACTTTTTCATTAGTTATACTCTTTTTAGTAGACTTTAAGAAGTTCGCTACGGTTATTCCTGGGATTTCTTCAGGAGTTTGAAAAGACATGTATAATCCTTTCTTAGCAATATTCTCTGTTTTTTCATCAGTAATATCATCACCATTAAAGATTATATTACCTTCAGTTACTATATATCTAGGTGAATTAAAACATGTATTAGCTAAAGTAGATTTACCACTACCATTAGGTCCCATAATAACATGAATTTCTCCTAAATTTATATTTAAATTAAGACCATCTAGTATCTTCTTACTATGATCGTCTTCCGCAATTGTATGTAAATTTTTTATCTCTAATATTTTACTCATACTTCCTCCTTCTTGAAATATGAAACATATTTCATATTTTATTATATTATTTAATTATTCCTTAGTCAATAAAAATATGAAAAACTTTTCATATAGGATAAGAAGTATGTTATAATTTTATTAGAGAGGTGTTCCAGATGATTGAAAATATTAGAGAACCAAAGCAAAAAAGAGCAATTGAAAAGAAAAAAAAAATTATAAAAGCTGGATTTGATCTTATATGTAAAAACGGTTACCACAATACAAATACTGCTGAAATAGCAAAAGAAGCTGGTGTATCAACAGGTATTGTCTATCAATATTTTAAAGATAAATATGATATCTTAATTGAAGGATTAGAAAAATATGGTGAAAATATATTTTTCCCTGTACTAGATAATAAAAATATAAAATTAGATAAATCTAGTTTTGAAAAGCTACTAAGAGACATTATTAATCACTATATAAGCAATTATAAAATTTCTAATATTGCATACGAAGAACTAATGTCAATGGTTTATTCAGATAAAAAAGTCGCTGAATACTACTGCAAACGCGAAATAGAAACAACCGAGTTTTTTAAAACAATTTTAATAAGTAATGGTTTCGATAAAGAAAACTTAGTAGAAAAAGTACATATTATGATTGGCTTAATAAATAATTTATGTTATGAAGTAATATATCACAAACACAAAAATATGAATTACTGTATTATGACAAATTTAGTAATTACCAATATAAAAAATCTATTTAAAAAAGATTTGGATTAAACCAAATCTTTTTTATTTTACTTTCTTTAAATCATGGATATCTTTTAGTGCTTCATCTAATCCTTCTTTTAATTTCAACACTATATTTTTTAGATTTCAGCATACTTGCTATTGCATCAGCTAAGTTGTATTCATCTTCAATTATTAATTTTTTCATGCAACCACCACTTTAAATTTATATTCAGGATAAATCCTACCTCTTTATTAATTTGGCATGAAGAACTACGCGTCTACTACTATTACCATAACAACTTGATAAAGTTAATATCTTATCTTCTTTAGATACTTCAACATTATAGTTATAGATTGATTTTACTTTAAGATCTTTAATAAAGCTATCAAATTCCTTATCATTATCAAATTGCGTATTAATATAATAATTATTAGGTTTAACTGAGTATGTAGAAAATACTTGATAATAGTATTCTTCATCTTCGGTAGCTAAAACTATTTCTCTATTTTCCTCATTTTCATACCAGTCTTTATTTAATGTATTCTTTAGAGTACCAAACATACTACCATCACTTGTATTATGCCCATAAATAACAATATTTCTATCTTTACCATCTAATTTATTATGATAATCCATAAATATAGAACCCGCTATATTATATTCTTTATATATATTATGATTTAGATAATAACTATTATCATTACCTTTAACTACAACATAATCAATATTAGTACCATTTACCTTAAGATAAGCAACTATATCACTATTCTTTTCTTTCAAAGATTTCCAGTCAATATTATATTTTCTTTCTTTTTTATCGACTGTATTATTAATATCAATATGCTCTTTTAAATCTTCTTGAATTTCATTATTTTTATCCACATTAATTTTCCATTCGATAATTTTATACACAGAAAAAATAATGCTAATTAAACATATTAATAATATTATAAAGGCAATTATATTACCTGTCTTTAATCTTCTTTTAGCCATACGTATCATCTCTATATTTATTATACAATAAAAAACAGGAATTATAATTCCTGTTTTATTAATTAATTATATATTTCTTTTTTTCATATATAATGCACTAGCAATAAATCCAATAATACTTATTCCTAATATAGAAATATAGAACATTAAATTATCACCAGTTTTTGGATTTAATACATTACTTACATTCAAAGCGTATGTACTTAAATGTGATAAGGTACCAACTAAGTAATCACCATCACAAGTTAAAGTAATTGGATCTTCTAATTCAAATCCATTATCAGTATCAACAAAAGTTAATTTAAATGTGTTATATTTTTTCATTTCATCAGTCATTTTAATTCTAATTTGGAATGGACCATTATGAACTTGATTATCATCCTCATCAGTTACTTCAATTTGGAAGAAAGCAATCATTTCACCACTATCTTTAGTTAATTCTTTTATTAGATTATAACCTTCGTTAAATTCATCTCTTGTCATGCCTTTTTCTTCTAATTCTTCATCAGTTAAAGTTGTCCAATTAATAATATTTAAATTAAATGAATGATCTGGTTCTGCTTTAAATGATATTGAATTACCATTTTCATCATCTACATTATATGGAACTTTAGTACTATTCTTAACCGCAATTGCGTAATTTGAAAAACTATTTGTTTCAAATGTAATAGTATTATCACTTTCATTATATGTAGCTTCAACAAATTCATATCCTGTTACAGTATTACCTTCATGAGTTTCATGAACTAATACTATTTGTTTATTAGACATATCTTCTTGTAATTCTAAGGTAATAGATGCATTATTAACAACATTATCAACTTGTGTATCCCAAGCTTCTAATTTACCATTAATATCTGTCTTACCACCTTTATATATAGTATTATATAAAGACATATCTAAATAACTATCAATTTCATATCCACCTGTTTCTGCTTTAGAAACAAATTCATTCGTTCTTTCTTGCGATATAGTACCCATATTCTTAACTTCAAGTTTAGCAGTACCATTAACAAATGAATCATCACCATTTAAACTTAAGTTAATATTACCGGTTTTAATACTAGACGCAGTAGCATCTACTTCATTTCCTACTTCAGTGAAATTAGCACCTAAATGCCAGTTACCACCACCAATAGTAAATGTATATAATCCAGGTTCTTCACCAGGAGTAAATGGAAAACCATTTAATGTAAGTTCTGTTAATTGATATCCTTTATCAGGGATTAATCTAATTGTAAGTTCTGTTCCAACTGCTAATCTTGCTTCACCATAAGGATCGTTTTCCCTATTAGCACTTTTCCAACTAAATACTCCACCAACAGCATTTAATGCTTCTTCTGAAGTATAAGTATGATTATTATATTTAGCTTCAACAAACTCTAAAGTACCATTTGGTATTTTATCATCATCTGAGAATTCATTAGTATTTGGATCATATGTCCATCCAAAATTACCTAAGATAATTTCATTCTCATTTTGTTTTCTTCCTTCTACTTCAATAACATAGTTCTCAGCATAAGGAACATTTTCAATATCAAACGCAATACCACCATTTTCAAAAACATTAATTAAAGCATCTTTAGTTTGAGGTGTGTTGTATAATACATTATTAATTTTTAATGATGTAATCACATCATTCCATTGAGTTCTAATATGGAATGTTACAGGTTGGTTTTCTTCTCTACTATATTGTAATGCAGTATTACCATTTGATTCTAAACCAACAATAACATTATTCTCATAAATATAATTAACTTCATCTTTAGCATATCTCTTCATTTCAGAATTATTAATACCGAAACAAAAGTCTGAAGCATCATCTGTCCAAGGTTGATTATATTCAAGTTCTTCGCCAGATACTCTTAATGACACATTAGATGTAACATTATTATTTTCTTCTTCTTGCTTGTCTCTAAATTCAAGTACACGTAATTCTACTTTTACTGTATCAGGATCTACTATATAACCATCTGCATCGTCTAATCCTAGTTCATTTATATTTTGAATTTCAATATGATCTAATATAAAATGAACTCCTGCATAGTCTACCTCTTTATTTTCGTTAGGAACTATTCGTATTCTTAAGCCGTTACCACTAGCTAAAATATTTTCAACTCTATCACTAGTAATATCGACCCATGTTGACCCGTCATCTAAACTATATTGAACAATTCCTTCTTCATTTTCTCCAGGCCTAAAAGTAACAGTTAAATTTTCTGTCCTTGCATATGCAAAAACTCTTGTTATTTGCGTGAAACATCCAAATAACGCAGCAAAAACTAATATTCCAGAAACTATATTTCTGAACATTTTTTTCATATCATCCCTCCTTATACGCTGCCTAATACATTAACCTATTCTAAGTAAATTATATCATACATTTTTATTAATACAAAAATATATATAACTTTACATAATTTTTTACAAAATAAAAAACTCGCATAGCGAGCTTATTTACCACAACATTGCTTATATTTCTTGCCCGATCCACATAGCTAACATTTTTAAGGCTTTTTACCATTGCCCACTCGTTAATTTCCTTTAAGAATGGGGCTTTTATTACCTTTATATTTTAGTTCATTCCTGCTAATCTCCAGCAGAGTGGCTCTAAAGTGGCTCCAGAATTGCAAATAAAACAGGATTGTTAAATCAATCCTGTATCTTTTATATTTATTTCTTCTATTTTGTTTTTTGATGATTTTCAACAACAATTGGTTCTTCAATAATTTTAACTGTTTTATAACCTTTTGAACCATTAAGCGTATAACCTTCAGGTAAATAATAGTATTCGCTACCATCAGGTTTTACTCCTTTTAATGCATCAATAACATATGTTTTTTCACATACAGCATATACTTTACCATCTATTGTTTCTAAAGTATATCCAGTCGGAGCACAATATGTAATATCATCTATTATTTCTAAAGTATATCCATCAGGAGCAGAATATGTAGTATCATCAATTGTTTCTAAAGTATTTTCGGCTGGAACAGAATATGTAGTATCATCAATTGTAGATGCTAAATATTCGTTTTCTTTTTCAATGCCAGTTTGCTTATTTAACAATAATGAACTTTCACCTATAATAACAAGTGTAATTCCAATACCAACATATTTTTTTACTTTATCCCAATTAACTTTTAGATTTTTGATTTTCATTTATGATCCCCCTTCTCATATAGAAATCACTATTATTTTCCCATAAATGCCAAAAATTGTCAATTTTTTAAAATTTAACTAACAAGTGAGTACGCAATATTACTATTTTACGAGCATTACTTATTTTTTGTATTCGCTCTTTTTTTCAATCTTAAAAGCAAATTATCATTTGATTTATTTAAATTATCTTTTTGTTTATTTATCTTCATGTAATTATTAATAATAGCTAATAAACCAATTCCTACTCCTGAACCTAATAAATAAGATGCTGCAACTTCAAAGTTGAATATATCTGAAGAAAAATTGATTTCATTAATAATAACTGCCAAAATAATAAAAATGAATGATAAAGTAAAAGCGTTATTAATCTTTTTTATTTTCTTTATTTCTTCAACTTTATTATACTCTAACATTTTATTAATTGTAGTTTTTATTACTTCAATTTCTTCTTTATTAATTTTTCTTCCATTTATCTATTATG
>JAEEJY010000018.1 GCA_016282155.1 Caryophanales bacterium
AATGGATAATTTATACACAATTACATTGGTGCATGAACCTGATGTTACTAAAGATATAGTCAAAAATTATAAAACTGATTTAATACTTGCAGGTCATTCATTAAATGGTCAAATTAGATTACCTGGTATTGGTGGACTAATTAAACCTAAAGGTGCTAAGACATATGTTAATCCTAAGTATGAATTTAAGAATACTACTTTATATGTATCTGGTGGTTTAGGAACTAATGGTTCTAAATTAAGATATTTTAATCATCCAAGTATTAATTTCTATAGATTAGTAAAAGAGACCAATTAAGGTCCCTTTTTTATGCAAGAAAAAAGTATTGAGATTAATAACCATATCTCAATACTTCAAGTGTAGCATTATATATAACACCTAAACGTGAAGCTTCGCTTTCACTAGATGCTAATAAGTCAATCTGATAATTACCATGATCTCCTACTGCACCACCACGGTCTAATACTATAGCTGTAACGCTATTACCATAATAGCTAAGACGTAAAATAGTTCCTTCTGGATATTTATAGTCTGCAGCTACAACCTTAGCACTACCAAATGTTGGGTCATTATAATATGTTCTACCATCTCCGATGTAATAACCAGATGATGTTTGTCCTCCATAACATCCATAACAGTCATGCCCGTAATGACTTATATTTACCGTTTCAGATGCAAGTGCAGGATAACTAGATGTATCAATGATGTTAACATTTGATATTTCGGCAGGTCTTGGTGCCTCTACAACTTCATTTTCTTCTTCAGATTCAGTTACTTGCTCTTCTTGTTGTGGTTCTGAATCTTCTTTTATACTTTCCTCTTTTTCTTCTTCGCCATCTTTATTGATGAGGTTTTGAACTAAAAGAGCACTATCTAACATTTTTTCATTATTTGAATTTTGGACTTTTTTATCATATTTAGTATTAGTTATATCAAAACAAAAGATTGAGAATAACGATAATACTAATATGTAAATACATACCAACTGGAAAGTATAATTATAAAATTTTTTCATAATTTTCCTTTCTCGGGCAATATAAGTATACCACATTTTGCCTTTTTTTGCAAGTTTGGGGCCTTCTTATGCCTATAATATTGTATGAAAGAGGGTTTAAAAACATTAAAAAATTGACGCTAATTTTTCGCCAATTTTTTTATCTTGTCCAGATTTTTTGAAGTCTTTTGTCAGAATCAGATGAATATGATTTATAATTCTCATCATATTCATCACGCATCTTATGATTAATAAGAGTTTCTCTTAATTCTTTTAATTTTTCTATTTCCCACTTTCCATCATCTGTAAATTTTCTTTCTTTTTGTCTTTTTCTTCTTAAATAATCATTAATCCAATCATCAAAATCAAATTCTGACTCTTCCTTTGTTTTTGTATAAGATTCATATACTGTTTCTGATTGAGTATACATTGTACTTGAGTCATATGAACGTCTTTTATTTACATCAGATAATACTTCGTATGCCTCAGTTATTTTTTGAAATTCTTGGGTAGTGTCTATAGTTGGATTAGAATCAGGATGATATTTCTTTGCAAGTTTTCTATATGCATTTTTAATTTCTTCTTGTGTTGCAGTAGTAGAAACATTAAGAATTTTATAATAATTAGTTTTTATATTTACCATACTAATTCCCCTTTCTTTTATTGCCGCATATTGTAACAGAAACATATGATTTTGTCAATGTCTAAAAAAAATCTATTACCTATTCTTAGACATTTAAGCACAATAAAATCCTTACAAATGTAAGGATTGTTTTCTAATGGTGATCTGTACGGGATTCGGACCCGTGAATGTCGCCTTGAGAGGGCGATGTGTTAAGCCACTTCACCAACAGACCAAGTAGATATGTGTAGTATAACACATATCTATTTATTATGCACCTAATTCTTTTAGTTTTCTTCTGATTAATAGTGTTAATTCTAATGGACCATCAATCATATTTAAAACAATTATTGCATCTTGTAATTTTCTTATTAGATCATGTTTATCTAATTCTTCATTTATTTCATCAAAATCTAAGTTTAGATTATATTGATTAACGTAATCTTTAATATAATCTGATACTTCTTTAAGTATATATTCTTTGGATGAATACTCATCCATTTCACTTATACCTAAATATGCACTATATAACATTCTATATGTTTCTTCTAATGTCATACAAATACCTACATAAACTTTTCAAATCTTGCCTTAATTCTATCTTTACCAATTAATCTTAATAATTCATAAAGATCTGGTGTTTGACTTGATGTTGTTAAAGCTACTCTAATTACTGTAGAAATATCGGCTACATTTCCAGGATAAGCATCTGGGTTTTCTTTATATGCTTTCATATCTGCACAGTATCCTAATTCCTCAGTTAATTCTTTTATTTTATTAAACCAAGTTTCTTTATCATCATTTTCATCATATTTATCTAGGTAAGCTGATAATATTTTCTTAATTTCTTCTTTATCAGTAATTTTTTGGAAATCATAATTTAGATCACC
>JAEEJY010000019.1 GCA_016282155.1 Caryophanales bacterium
AAATGATTATCTTCATAAATAACATTAATCATTAGATTGCCATCTTCCATATATTCCGCAAGGTAAGACTAAACCATTTTGAGTAATAGGAAGTCCTACTTCACCAGAATCCACTTTTCCACCATAAACTGGTTCTAAAGTGGTCTTTAAAATGTTATATAAAACTGTACCTGAAATACCAGTAGTATATGAATTTATAAGGAAAAATAAGGGTTTATCACTTACTATCTTAAGACAAGCCTTTATTAAAGTATCAAGATTTTTTTCAAACTTCCATACCTCTCCATTAGGTCCTCTACCATAACTTGGAGGATCCATTACTATAGCATCATACTTATTTCCACGTCTTGCTTCTCTTTCAACAAACTTTAAACAGTCGTCAACTATAAAACGTATTTTATGATCGTCTAGATTACATAAATGCATATTTTCTTTAGCCCACTCAGTCATACCTTTTGAAGCATCAACATGTACTACTTCTACAGCACCCGCTTTAGAGCAAGCCATAGTAGCACCACCTGTATAAGCAAATAAATTAAGCACTTTTATAGGTCTACATGCGTTTTTAATTTTATCCATCATAAAATCCCAGTTAACAGCTTGCTCTGGAAATAATCCAGTATGTTTAAAGTTAGTTGGACTAACTTTAAATGTTAAATCTTTATAAGAAACTGTCCAGTATTCAGGTAATTTCTTATTAAAATCCCAGTATCCTCCACCTTTATTAGATCTATGATAAAAACCATCTGGATTCTTCCAAGATTTATCATTTTCAATTATCCACATAGCTTGAGGATCTGGTCTTCTTAAGATTACATCATTCCATCTTTCTAACTTTTCACCATTACCTGCGCTTATACATTCATAGTCTTTCCAATCACTACTTAATCTCATACTTCACGTCCCTTTTATCTATATTAATTATACTATATTACCAAGAAAAAAGAAGTATATTTTTCAATATACTTCTTATACATACAAGAAAGAATATTAACGTTTTGAGAATTGTGGAGCTCTACGAGCAGCTTTAAGACCTGGTTTTTTACGTTCTTTTGCTCTAGGATCTCTAGTAACAAATCCAGCTCTTTTTAAAGTAGTTCTATAACTATCTTCTTTACCTTCATTAGCTGAATCGTATTCTAATAATGCTCTTGTAATACCTAAACGGATAGCACCAGCTTGACCAGTGAATCCTCCACCATTAACTTTTACTTCAATATCAAATGTATTTTCGTTGTTTGTAGCAACTAAAGGTTGTTTTAAATCCATAACGTTTGTAGCATATGGAAAGTATTCTTCAACGTCTCTACCATTAACAGTAATTTTTCCTTTACCAGGAACCATTTTAACTTGAGCAACTGAAGATTTTCTTCTACCAGTACCAATAAAAACTTTATTCATTTAAAATCCTCCTTATTTAACCTTTAATTCAACTGGTTTTTGAGCAGCGTGTTTGTGTTCAGCTCCAGTGTAAACAAAAAGTTTTTTATACATTTGACGTCCTAAACGACCATTTGGAAGCATACCTTTAACAGCTCTTTCAATCATTTCTGTTGGGTATTTTTCAAGCATTTCTTTTCCAGTTCTTTCTCTTAAACCACCAGTGTAACCACTGTGATTGTAATAAATCTTTTGTGTATCTTTGTTACCAGTTAAAATTGCTTTATCTGCATTTACAACGATAACGAAATCTCCACAGTCAACATTTGGAGTGTAAGTTGGTTTGTGTTTACCTCTTAAAACATGAGCAGCTTTAACTGCAACACGTCCAACAGGTAGACCTTCAGCATCAATTACATACCAATTACGAACTAAGTCTTCCTTTTTTTGCATGTAAGTATTTTTCATAATTTTCTTCCCTTTCTTTAAATAAAAAATTCTAAGTAAGATTTCCCACGTCTTACTTAATGGGATATAAATAATGTACCAATATAAATAGTACTAAAAAACCCTAATAAAGTCAAGACTTTTTTAGGGTTTTAAGCCATTATTTTACTATATTATACGATTTTAAGAATATAGATGTTTTAGTAGTAGAAAAGTTATAAATATATGTATATAACTTATCACTAAAAGTGTCATAATCTATAATAATTCTATTCTTAATATAATTAACTATTTCTTCATCATTTGGAATACTAAATAATACATTTTTATTATTTAAATAATCTTCATATGAAGAATAAACATTACTATCTTTAACATAGAATTTGTTTACATTTAATGTGTATAACTTTCCACTATAATTGAAACTTATAACACTAATATATGTGGATAATGATTCATCTTTGTTAGATGAAGAAAGAAATCTATAAGTATCACTATCACTATTATATTTTAATAGAGTAATTTTGTTATCTATAACATCTTCATTTGAAACACTTATCTTTCCAAATAAGTTTGTAAGATATTCATTATACTTTGAAGAACTAATTCCACTAGTTAAATCATACTGACTCTTATTATAGTAATAAGCTAGCTTAAGTTTATCCTGATTTGTTAGAGTTTTAACATCATCAAATGTTATTTTAAGAATATCTAAATAATCAAGTTTATATTCGTTAACATAATTAAGAGCTTTATCAACACTTAATTCTATATTACCAGAACTACTCTTTCTAATAAGATTACCACTATTATTATGTTTGTTAACTAAACTATTATATTTTCCATAAGTAATAGAATATATGACTACCAGGAATAATAAAACTATTAGCAAAACAAAAGAGTGTTTTTTAATATATAACATCATATAAATATAACCCACATGCAGGAGCACATATTCCTGCATCTCTTCTATCTTCAGCATTTATAATTCTAGCAACATCATCAGAAGTAATCTTACCACTACCTACTTCAATTAGTGTTCCAACTAAGTTTCTAACCATATATCTCATAAAACCATTACCTTTAAATGTAAGGTATATTATATCTTTGTCTTTTTTAATGTCAATATCATATATCTTACGAATATATGACTTTTCTTCACTAGATGGTTTAGTAAATGATTTGAAGTTATGTTCACCTAAAAGATGTTTACTAGCTTCTATCATCTTATTTACATCAAGTTCTTTACAGTACTGATAAATATATTCAGCTTCTATAGGATTATACTCTCCTACATTAATTTTATATTGGTATATTTTTTCTTTAACATTAAATCTAGCATGGAAATTATCATCTACTACTTTAATATCTTTAATATAGATACTTGGTGGTAACATTTCATTTAATGAATGTTTTAATCTACTTGGTTCTATTTCACTATCAAGAGTAAAGTGTGCTTTTTGATTAATAGCATGTACTCCTGCATCAGTTCTTCCACTAGCACTAATTACTACGTCATTATTAGAATTAATTTGAGCAAGTTTACTTTCAATAACTTCTTGAACTGAAGTCTTATCAGGTTGTTTTTGATATCCAAAAAACTTAGAACCATCATAAGAAAAAGTCATTAAATATTTCATTTTATCACCATCCTTGCAATAATAACTCCTAATATACCAGCATGAATTACAAAAATAAATATATCAAAGAAACTAATTTTAGATACTTTAAAATTAGTTCTTTTAGCATTTATATCATATAATCTAAACTGCATAGATTCAGATAATATATCTGCTCTTCTAATTGTTAAAATAAACATTGGTATAATCATAGACTTAATAGCCATAACTTTTCCGCCAAATCTAGATGCATAATAATCAATACCACGGCTTGCTTGAGACTTTAATATTTTATTACCTTGATCAATAATAGTAGGAATAAATCTTAAAGCAAGTGATAAAGATAGTGCCATCTTATTAACTGGAAGTCCTACTATCTTAAATATACCTAATACTTTTTGAAGTCCATAAGTAAGTTCTGTAGGAGCAGTAGTAAGTGTTAGTACTGTTGTATATAGTACGATATTAAGTAGTCTTAATATAACACATATTACTGTATCTAAATCTACTCCCATAAAGTAATATAAAATAGCAAGTAGTACTATTAAAAGTCTAAGATTCTTAAATGTCTTAAAATATATACTCTTTGGTAAATGTCCTAATTCTGCCATAAGTACACATAAAAATGTAAGAAGTAGCATTATCTTAGGATCTTTACATAAAAAGGAAGTAACTATAAATAATATAGTACATAACATTTTATTAACAGGGTTCATAAAGTGAATTTTTGATTTTACTGGATAGTAACTACCAATAACTATATTATTTAACATAGCGATATATATCCTTTATTAAATCATTTATTTCATCTCTATACCCTATTTTTATACCCTTTTTACGGAAAACCAAATTTGAAAACTCAATCATCTTTGGAATATGCATTCCATATTCTTTAAATAATTCTTCATTCTTAAATACAGTATATTTATCACCTTCAGTAATAACTTTACCTTTATCTAAAAGTATAACATTATCACTTACGGCATGTACTAAATCTATATCATGACTAATAATTATTATTGTTTTATTAAGTCTCATTTTTAGTTTTCTTATTAACTGAATTAGATTCTTTTTACCAAGTGCATCAAGTCCAATAGTAGGTTCATCTAATATTATTACTTTTGGATTAAAAGCAAGAATAGAAGCAATAGCTACTTTTCTTTTTTCGCCACTACTAAGTGTAAATGGATTTCTGTTTTCATATTCTTCGGAAAGTCCGACTAGTTTTAAAGAATTCTTAACTCTATTATCAATATCTTTAGTTTTATACTTAAAGTACTTCATTCCAAAAGAGATTTCATCTTTTACTGTCATATTAAAGAACTGTTCTTCTGGAAATTGAAATATTAAACCAATATTAACTCTAAGATTGTTTATTTCATGATTATTTTGAATTCCTTTAGAAGATAATAGGAAACTACCATATTCTATTGTACCTTCGCTAGGAAATAATAAAGCATTTATAAGTTCAGCAATAGTGGTTTTACCACTACCACTTCTACCAATGATACTAGTTATTTTTCCTTCTGGAAAATTAATACTAACTTTATCTAAAGCTTTTGTTTCAATTTGTGACCTAGGATTATATGAAAAACTAACTTCATTTAATTTTATTTCCATAATAAATCCACCATTTCATCCATATCTAAAATAATATCATCTACTAATCCGTAATATTTAAGTTTAGTAGATAAATCCACCATAAAAGGAAGCTTTAGATTATATTTAGTAAATGCTTTTTCATCACTTAAGACTTCTTTATTAAGACCATATTTAACTATTTGTCCTTCATTTAGAATAAGGATCTTATTACCATGTAATAAATCTTCTTCATCATGAGTAACATTTATGATAGTAATATTCTTATTCACGTTTAAGTCTTTAAGAATATCATATATTTTATCTCTAGTATCAATATCTATCATAGAGAATGCTTCATCTAATATAAGTATTTCTGGATCAGTAACAAGTGCACATGCAAGTGCGACTAACTGTTTTTGTCCTCCAGAAATGGAATGTGGTTCTTTATCTAGTATATCTTCTATACCTAAATACTTAGCTACTTCAAATACTTTAGAACGTATTTCTTTAGCAGGTACTCTTAGGTTTTCTAGTGAAAATGCAATATCATGCATAACAGTTTCAGCAACAAACTGATCATCAGGATTTTCTAAAACTACTCCTACTTTTTTCATGATTTCTCTAACATTTTTACCATTCATTTCTAAACCACAAACAGTAATTTTACCGGTAGCGACATATAAACCAAGAAGTATTCTTATTAAAGTAGATTTACCTGATCCATTAGGACCAATTATAGATAAGAAATCTCCTTTATCTACTTTGAGAGAAAAATCTTTATATATCTGTCTTTCTCCATATTTAAAACTAATGTTGTCAATGAATATTATATTATCCATATTATCACCACCGTACAAATATTATTATATTATAGAAAGTATTAATTTACAATTTAAAAAAGGAAAATAACTAGTTATTTTCCTTTAATTTACTTTCTTTTTTTGAACATTATAAATAATTTTTAATAAAAGTTTTAATGGAGCAAATCTACCAAAGAATTTAGCTAATTTTAAACCAGTACCTGGTATTATAACTAGTTTATTTTTAAACATTTTCTTTATTGCATAATTTGCGACATATTTACTTGTAAGAGGTTTTACTCCAAAAGTAACACCTGCTACATCATTAAATTCTGTATCAACAGGTCCTGGACAAAGTACACTTATATGTACATTGCTTCCTTCTCTTCTTAATTCCTCATATAAAGCACATGATAAATAGTAAACATATGATTTAGAAGCATAGTAGGAAGCCATAAGTGGTCCTGGTTGGAATGCTGCAGATGAAGCAACATTTAAAATATATCCTCTATCTTTTTCCTTAAACTTACCAAGGAATAACTTAGTAAGTACATGTACTGCTTTAATATTAGTATCTATCATATCAAGTTCTTTATCCATATTTGTACTAGTAAAATCTCCAAATACACCAAATCCGGCATTATTTACAAGTATCTCAATATCTTCTTTTTTAACTTTATTATATAGTTTTACACAGTTAAAAGTACTAGATAAATCATATGTATAGATTTCCACTATATTAGTAAGTTGTTTTTGAAGTTCAACTAATCTATCCTTTCTTCTTGCTACTAATATTAAGTCATATCCTAATTTATCAAGAATAATAGCCATATCTCTTCCTATTCCAGAAGATGCTCCAGTAATTAAAGCTTTCATATTATCACCTAAGATAAGTATACATTAATTATTTAAAAAAGCAAAATAAAAAGGATAGTTAACTATCCTTCTAATTTAATAACATAAGGGTCTTTTTCAGTACCTGTTCCTGAACTATATTCAATATCTCCTGCTAAATAAACAACAGCAAGAACTCTTCTTTCAACTGAAGCATTTGAATATTCAACTGTTTCATTAATATAATAAGCTTGATGTGTATTTTCAGATGATGCAGTAATTGTCCATGTGGAATTTAAATTTGAAATATAATTATAGTTTTTACATGATGCAGCATCAATTCTATTACAGTTATTATCTAAAGATACTTTTAAGAAATCGGATACTGTAAGTGCACCAATTGGCATTAATTCTGATTTAACTTTGCATTCACCAGCACTAGTTTTATCAGTATCATTTTCTTTTCTTTTACCTATACAGTAGCTAGTTGGTACAATAACTGATTTAACAGTCTCAGAATACATTGAACTAGTATTGTATTCGTTAATTAAAGCATCTTTGATTCTACTATTAGCAATTCCTTCAAATAAGTTAATTCCCATTTGATTTTCATATTTACCTTCAGTGTTATGTCTATCATCCCATTTAGATTTAATAGTACCTTGTTCTTGTAATAATTTAACATTACCATTATTATCTACACCTAGGATTCTCCATGTAACACCAGCAAATGTTACATAGTTATCAACATATTCACCTTTAAAATAGTATTCATTATTTGCTTCATCAAAATATAAACCAGCACCTTCAGTTACTACTTTACTTGAATCTGTAATAACTTCAGCTAATGTTTTATCATCATATTCTGAATCGCAGTTTGTTAATTTAACATTATAACTAAAGTTTTTATCATTATGATGTACATAAGCAGTAGCCTTACATGAAGTATTTTTACCTTTTAACTTAGTCATTGGTTTCATATATCCACCATCAAATAACTTAGTATCAGTAAGTTCTATAACTCCATATACATCATCAACTTCATCTTTATGATCTGCTATATAACTTTTAGAAGCTCTTAGCACAGTATTTCTTAATTGTTTATCAGATAATTTTGCTGAACCCTTTTTAACAATTGATACTAATAACAAGAATGAAATTAATACAACAATTATTATAAGAGTAAGTTTAATCATCTTTTTAGTTTTTTCATCAAGATCAAGTGTTTTTAAACTTTTTAATTTTTCTAAATCCATAAACAAACCTCCTGTTTAGTTCTATAAATATTATACCATTTTGCTACTTTATTTCAATAAAAAAGATGCTTATTTAGCATCTTCCTCAACTAATTCTAAAATAACCATTAATGCGTCATCTCCACGACGTTCAGTTAATTTTAATATTCTAGTATAGCCACCATTTCTTTTAGCATAACGAACAGCTAAGTCATCAAATACTTTTTTAACAGCTGCAGTATCGTTTTCTAGGAAAGCAAGTGCTTTTCTACGAGCTACTAAAGAACCATCTTTACCATAAGTAATCATCTTATCAACAAATTTACGAGCTTCTTTTGCTCTTGTTTCAGTTGTTTCGATTTTTTCGTTCATAATTAAATCTTTAGTTAGATTGGCAAGCATACTTCTTCTGTGTTTATTAGTACGTCCTAATTTTCTATAAGCCATATTAATCCTCCTAACTACTAATCTTCGTCACGGAATTTAAGTCCCATATCTTTAATTTTATCAATAACTTCTTTTAAAGATTTTTTACCTAAATTACGAATTTTCATCATTTCTAATTCTGATTTATCAACCAAATCACCTAATGTATTAATATTAGCTCTTTTTAAACAGTTATAAGCACGAACTGAGAAATCTAAATCATCAATAGATGTTTCTAATTTCTTAAGTTTACTATCTTCTTGTTTAGCAGACATAACTCCTGTAGTATCAGCAAGTTCACTTAAATTAGTAATGATATTTAAATGTTCAATAATGATTTTTGCACCTAAAGCCATAGCTTCTTCTGGTTTTAAAGAACCATTAGTATAAACTTCCATAACTAATTTATCGTAGTTTGCATCTTGTCCAACACGAGCACTTTCTACTTCATAACTAATTCTTTCAATAGGTGAATATAAGGCATCTATTGGAATGAAACCAATCTTTGCATTTTCAATATGTTGTTTATTTTCATTAGATGGAACATAACCACGTCCATTTGCTACTAACATTTCCATGTTAAGTTTACCACCTTTTGCAATAGTAGCAATAACTTGGTCCTTGTTAATAATTTCAACGTCAGCATCACATTTGATATCTCCAGCAGTTACAACGCCTTCTTTATCAGCAAATAATGTAATAGTTTTTAATCCTTCAACGTTTTTCTTGATTACAACATTCTTTAAGTTTAATACAATAGTTGTAACGTCTTCTACAACGCCTTCAATTGTTTGGAATTCATGCATAACTCCATCAATTTTAACAGCAACGATTGCGCTACCTGGCATGTTTGATAACATTACTCTTCTTAAAGCGTTACCAATTGTAGTTCCGAAACCTCTTTCTAAAGGTTCTAATTCAAATTTTCCATAATTATTATTTTCAACATAATCAGTAATTTTAAATACTGGTTTTTCAAAGTTTAACATTTTGTTCACTCCTTTTCTTTATTATCCACGTGGACGTTTTGGTGGACGACATCCATTATGTGGGATTGGTGTTACATCAGAAATTGAAGTAATTTCTAAACCTGCAGTTTGTAAAGAACGAATTGCAGTTTCACGTCCAGATCCTAGACCTTTAACATATACTTCAACTTTTTTCATACCCATATCAACTGCGGCTTTACCTGCAGCTTCTGCAGACATACCAGCAGCAAATGGAGTGGATTTTTTACTTCCTTTAAATCCTAAAGTACCAGCAGAAGCCCAACTTATTGCATTACCTTCATTATCAGTTATAGTAACTATAGTGTTATTGAAAGTTGAATGAATAAATGCTCTACCTTCTGGCACATTCTTTTTAACTTTACGTTTTCTTGGTTTATAAGCCATTTATATAACCTCCTTATTCATTAATTGCAACTATTTTTTCTTGTTAGCAACTACTTTACCTTTACCCTTACGAGTTCTTGCGTTTCTATTAGTTCTTTGACCTCTTACTGGAAGTCCTTTTTTATGTCTTGTTCCTTGGTATGAATTAATTTCCATTTTAGTTTTGATGTTCATATTAACTTCACGACGTAAGTCACCTTCAGTCATGTATTTGTTAAGTTCATCACGGATTCTACCTAATTCATCGTTATCTAAATCTTTAGCTCTTTTGTCCATATCGACTTTAGCATCTGCTAAGATTTTTTGAGATAAACTTCTACCAATTCCATAAATATAAGTTAATGCGATTTCAATTCTTTTATTATCAGGTACTTCTACACCTTTAATACGTGCCATTCAAACACCTCCTATTAACCTTGTCTTTGATTATGCTTTGGATTAGCACATCTAACTTCTAATCTTCCATTACGTTTTATTAATTTGCATTTATCGCATATTGGTTTAACTGATGCTCTAACTTTCATATCTATTCCTCCTACTTTATTATTTTCGGTAAGTTATGCGCCCACGTGTTAAATCATATGGTGAGAGTTCAACAGTTACTGTATCACCTGGTAAGATGCGAATATAATTCATTCGGATTTTACCAGAAACGTGAGCAATTACAGTATGTTTATTTTCTAATTCTACTTTGAAAATACCTCCTGGTTTAACTTCAACAACTTTCCCTTGTACTTCTATTGTATCATCTTTTGCCATAATATCACCTTTCTGTTAATATTGTATAACCATCTTTTGTGACTAAGACTGTATGTTCGAAATGTGCTGATGGTTTATCATCACCGGTAACAATAGTCCAATCATCATCAAGGATATAGATTTGTCTAGAACCAGCTGTAAGCATAGGTTCAACAGCAATAACCATACCTTCTTTTAATAATGGACCTGTTCCCTTCTTGCCATAATTTGGTACATCTGGATCTTCATGTAATTCTGAACCAATACCATGACCAGTTAATTCACGAACAACTCCTAATCTATGTTTAGTAGCATATTCATAAATAGCTGCTCCGATATCACCGATACGATTTCCAGCTTTAACTTGACTAAGTCCAACAAATAAAGCTTTCTCAGTATGTTCCATTAAATATTCTTTTTCTGGAGATACTTTTCCAACTTTATACGTCCACGCTGAATCACCGTGATATCCTTTATAGCAAGCACATATGTCTAAAGTAACTATATCACCATTCTTAAGTTTACGTTTACCAGGAATACCATGGACAACTTCTTCATTAACTGAAATACAAATTGCCTTTGGATACCCTTCATAACCTTTGCATGATGCTGTAGCACCGCGACTAATAATATACTTTTCAGCTAAATCATCTAATTCTTCAGTTGTAATTCCTTCCTTAATGTAAGGAATTAAATATTTATGACAATCACCAACTATTTTACCGGCAATTTTCATTAATTCTATTTCTGAATCTGATTTAATGCTAATCATATATTACTCTCCTTTTATTATGTCTTCTATTTGGCTGAAAGTATTTTCTTGTCCTTTATTACTATCAACAGTAAATAAGACATTTTGATTTTTGTAATAATCAACTAAAGGGAATGTTTCATTTACATAAACATTATAACGTGTTTCATAAACTTCAGCAGTGTCATCACTACGTTTAACTAGTGTTTCACCACATACATCACATATTCCTTTAACTTTAGGTTGTTTTCCCTCAATTAGTTCATTATATACTGAACCACATTTAGGGCAAGATACTCTTCCAATAATACGTTTTTTAGCTTCCTCTTTATCAACATCAAAGTAAATTACGCAACCAATATCTTTACCTATTTCCTTTAATATTTGATCATAGCTTTCAGCTTGTTTAACGTTACGTGGAAAACCATCTAATATGTAACCACTATTACAATCATCTTTTGATAATCTCTCTTTTAATAGTTCTAAAACTATTTCATCACTTATCATCATACCTTTACTTAAAAGGTCTGATAACATTTTTCCTCTTTCGCTATCATCAATAGCTCCTCTTAACAAATCACCTGTTGAGATATGAGGCATATTATATTTATCACTAAGCATCTTAGCGATTGTGCCTTTACCAGCCGCAGGAGGAGCAACAAATATTACATTCTTAATATTCATTATCTTCTTCTCCCTCTAGTATAATTACGACTGACTAGTTCACTTTCAATTTGTTTGTAAGTTTCAAGTGCTACTCCGACTACGATTAATAATCCTGTACCACCAATTGAAACTGTAGTAGGCATTTGTGAAAACATTCCAAATAGTACTGGAAGTGCTGCAATAACAGCTAATGCACAAGCCCCAACAAAAGTAATTCTCTTAATTATTTTTGTTAAATATTCCACTGTTTCATCCCCTGGACGTACACCTGGAATATAACCACCATTTTTATTTAAGTTATCAGCTAACTCATTTGGTTTAATTTGAATAAATGTATAGAAATAAGCAAATGCAAAAATACATAATACATATAAAATTAAACCTGTTGGAGTAGTCATAACTATCCATTTTTCTACAAAAATTTTGAATGCATCATTTTTTACAAATGAAGCAATGATTGATGGAATTGATATTAATGCAGATGCAAAGATAACTGGAATAACTCCTGAAGAGTTTAATTTAAATGGTATATAGTTTTGTCCACCCATCATAGATGAATTAGACTTATTAGCATATTGAATAGGTATTCTTCTTTCTGTTATTTCTTCATATACAATTCCTAATACGATAGCAATGTATACAATTACAAATAAACCGAATAAAGTTGATCCTAATGCTATTTCTTGAACTGTAGCACCCTTAACTAATGTAGAGAATGCTGTAGCAAACATAGTTGGTAAATTAGAAATTATACCAGCCATGATTATTAAGGAAATACCATTTCCTACACCCTTAGCAGTAATTTGATCTCCTAACCATAATAGGAATGATGTACCAGCTGTTAATATTAAAGCAAATTCAATATAGTCAACTGACGAACCTTTAGTTACATATGTAAATGAATATACATATCCTTGAACAAAGGCAAGTACAATACCTAATATTCTAGTTATTTGATTTAATTTATTTCTACCTGTTATACCTTGTTTTGTTAATTCTGATAAATATGGAATTATATCCATAGATAATAATTGAATAATAATTGATGCAGTGATGTAAGGCATAACACCTAAAGCAAAGATAGAGAATTTCTCCATTGCTCCACCACCTAAGGCATTAATTAATTCAAAGAATCCTAAATTACCAGTTAATGAATTCTTATCAATTCCTGGAACTATTATTGCAGTCCCTAATTTAAAGATGAATAAAGCTCCAAAAGTGAATAAGATTTTCTTACGTAAATCTTTATTCTTGCGATTAAATAATTGCTTAATTGTTGTAAGCATATTAAATCACCTCTGCTTTTCCACCTAATTTTTCTATTTGTTCTTTAGCAACATCTGAGAATTTATGTGCTTTAACAACTAATTTTTTCTCTAAAGTACCATTTCCTAATACTTTGATTCCATCTAATTGATTTTTTACTAATCCCATTTCTTTTAAGATTTCAGGTGATACTTCAGCACCATCTTCAAATCTATTTAAATCAGTTAAATTAATTACAGCATATCTTACTTTAAATTTAGCGTTTGAGAATCCTCTCTTTGGTAAACGTCTGTATAAAGGTAATTGTCCACCTTCAAATCCTGGACGAACTCCACCACCACTACGAGCGTTTTGTCCTTTTTCACCTTTACCACTAGTTTTACCAGTTCCTGATCCTACACCACGTCCAACTCTTTTACGTACTGTTGTAGCACCTTCATTTGGATAAATGTTATGTAATTTCATTATTTTAAATCCTCAACTTTCTTACCACGTAAAGCGGCGATTTTTTCTACAGTCTTTTGAGCTTTTAAAGCTTCAAGTGTAGCATATGCCATATTAATTTTTGTGTTTGAACCTAATGATTTAGATAAGATATCAGTTATACCAGCTAATTCAAGTACGGCTCTAACTGGACCACCAGCTTTAACTCCTGTACCTTTAGAAGCAGGTTTTAACATAACTTTACTAGCTCCTCTAACACCAATAGCTTCGTGTGGGATTGTACTATTATCAACAACAGATACTCTAACTACATTTTTTGTTGCAGCTTGTTCAGCTTTCTTAATTGCATCTGGTACTTCATTAGCTTTACCAGTTCCAATTCCTACTTTACCTTTTCTATCTCCAACAGCAACTGTAGCAGAGAAGCGGAAATGACGACCACCTTTTGTTACTTTTGTAACACGACCAATATTGATGATTTCAGTTTCATACATTTTTGGTCTTGGTTCTCTTCTTCTAGTTTCTCTAGTTTCTCTAGTTTCTTGTTCCATCTAGATTCCTCCTCTTAGAATTCTAATCCGTTTTCACGTGCAGCTTCAGCTAAAGCTTCTACACGTCCGTGATATTGGTATCCACCTCTATCAAAAGTTACTTTAGTAATTTTAGCTTTTTTAGCTCTCTTAGCTAGTAATTCTCCTACTTTTGCAGCAGCTTCAATATTACCACCATTTTCAAT
>JAEEJY010000020.1 GCA_016282155.1 Caryophanales bacterium
AGTTAACCCTGATGAAGTAGTTGCTATGGGTGCTGCTATTCAAGGTGGTGTACTTACTGGAGATGTAAATGATATCGTATTACTTGATGTTACTCCATTATCACTTGGACTTGAAACTTTAGGTGGTGTATGTACAGTATTAATTCCAAGAAATACTACTATTCCAACAAGTAAGTCACAAGTATTTAGTACAGCTGCAGATAATCAACCTGCTGTAGATATTCATATCTTACAAGGTGAAAGACAAATGGCAGCCGATAATAAAACTTTAGGTAATTTCCAATTAACAGGAATTCCTGCTGCTCCTCGTGGAGTACCACAAATTGAAGTAACATTTGATATCGATGCAAACGGTATCGTTAATGTTAAAGCTAAAGATTTAGGAACTAATAAAGAACAAGCTATTACTATTACTTCAAATACTACTTTAAGCGATGAAGAAATAGATAAGATGGTTAAAGAAGCTGAAGCTAATCGTGCGGAAGATGAAAAACGTAAAGAAAAAGCTGATGCTGTTAATGAAGCAGAACAACTAATTTATATGACTGAAAAATCAATCAAAGAATTAGGTGATAAAGTTAGTGAAGAAGATAAAACTAAAGCTGAAGAATTAATTAAAGATTTAAAAGAAGCTCTAGAAAAAGATGATGTTGAAGACATTAAAAAGAAAACAGAAGCTTTACAAGAAAAAGCTATGGAATTTGGTGCTAAAGTATATGAAGAAGCTCAAAAAGCAAATGCTGCTAATAATACTGAAGCAAAAGAAGAAACTAAAAAAGATGACGATGATGTAATCGACGCAAAATTTGAAGAATAATAAGTAAAGGGTTCTTAAAAGAACCCTTTATTATAATGAGGAGTAATATGGAAAAATATAAGACAAGAAATGAAGTACCTGATAAGTATAAATGGGATTTAACTCCGTTATATAAAGATATAGATGCATGGAATAAAGATTATGAAGCTTTAAAAGAAGAAATAAATGTTCTTGGTAAATATCAAAATCATTTACTTGATAATGCTAATACTTTATATGAATTTATTAGTACTTATTATGCAATTGATCGTAAATTAGAAAAAGTATATTATTATGCTCATTTAAATTATGATGCAGAAACTACAAATAGTCAGTACCAAGAATTATCTGGTAAAGTAGATTTATTATTTAGAGATATTGGTGTAATAACTGCTTTTGTAGAACCTGAATTATTAAAGAGTGATTATAGTAAAATAGAAGAATTCTATAAAGAAAATCCAAGTTTAAAAGAATATCATAGATATTTTGAAGAAATATATCGTTATAAAGAACATATTTTATCTTTAAAAGAAGAAACATTATTATCTAAACTTAGTGATAGTTTAGGAGCTCCTAGTGAGATATATGAAAAACTTACTGACTCAGATTTAACTTTTGGTAATATTATAGATGAAGAAGGTAAAGAAGTTGAATTAACAGATAGTAACTATAGTATCTATATAAGAAGTAAAGACCGTAATGTTCGTAGGGCTGCTTTTAAAGAAATGTATAAAGCATATAAAGGTATTCTTAATACTTTAGCGTCTACTTATTATAATAACGCTAAGGTAGAAGCTGTATCTGCAGAGTTAAGAAACTATCCTTCAGCTTTAGAAGCAAGTTTATATGCAGATAAAGTCTCAAAAGATATTTATAATAATTTAATTGATACAGTAAGTAAAAACCTAGATTCTTTATTTGAATATTATAATTTAAAGAAAGATGTATTAGGTTTAGATGAAATGCATTTATATGATGTATATGCTGATATGGATACATCTAAAACTAAAGAATATGCTTTTGAAGAAGCTAGAGATATTGTCTTAGAAGCAATTAAACCTTTAGGAGACAAATATGTAAATGATGCTAAAAAGGCCTTTACTGAAGGCTGGATTGATGTATGTGCTACAAAAGGTAAAAGAGGAGGAGCATACTCTTCAGGAGGATATGATACATATCCATATATGTTATTAAACTTTGAAGGTAATTTAAATGATGTATCAACAATTATTCATGAATTAGGTCATTCAATGCATTCATACTATTCAAAGAATAATAATACTTACCAAGAATATAATTATAGTATCTTTGTAGCGGAAGTTGCTTCAATTACTAATGAATTATTATTATATAAATATTTATTAGATAATAGTGAAGATAAAGCTACTAAGTTACATATTCTAAATGGTTTAATGGATTTATTTAAGGGAACTTTATATCGTCAAACTATGTTTGCGGAATTTGAAAGAGATACGCATGAATTAGTTGAAAAAGATGAAATATTAACTCCAGATTTATTATGTGAAAATTATTATAAATTAAACCAAAAATACTTTGGTAAAGATGTAGTTGTTGATGAAGAAATTAAATATGAATGGGAAAGAATTCCACATTTCTACTATAATTTCTATGTATATAAGTATGCTACTAGTTTATGCGCTGCTACATATATCGCAACTAATATATATAATGGTAATAAAGACATTAGGGATAAATATTTAAAATTCTTAAGTTTAGGAGGATCAATGGATCCAATAGATGAATTAAAAGTAGCGGGTGTTGATATGACTGATCCAAAAGTTATTGAAAGCGCTATTGGGATGTTTAGTGATACCATTAAAGAATACAAAAAGGTGATGTAACATGGAAAAAAGAGATTATTATGAGGTATTAGGTGTTAGTAAAACAGCTACGCAAGATGAGATAAAGAGTGCTTTCCGTAAACTTGCAAAGAAATACCACCCAGATATTAATAAAGATAAAGATGCTCCAGAAAAATTTAAAGAGTGTCAAGAAGCATATGCTGTATTATCTGATGAAACTAAGAGAAAACAATATGATCAATTTGGTCATGCTGCATTTGATAATAATGGAGCAGGATTTAATCCGGGAGGATTTGATTTCTCTAACTTTGATTTTGGTGATATTTTTGATGACATCTTTGGTGGTGGTTTCGGTTTTGGTGGACGCAGTAATACACGTGCGCGTAAAGGTAGAGACTTACTTAAGAGAATATCAATTACTTTTGATGAAGCTGTTAATGGTTGTTTAAAAGAAGTAGAACTTGATATATATGAAGATTGTCATAAATGCCACGGACAAGGTGGTAGTGGAAGTAAGACTTGTCCAACATGTCATGGTAAAGGACAAGTAACCCAAGAACAAAGAACAATGTTTGGTTCATTTATGAGTAAATCAACATGTTCTACTTGTGGCGGAAAAGGAACTATCTTTGAAAACACTTGTAATGAATGTAAGGGAACAGGTAAAATTAAAAAACACGTTGTTAAGAAAGTTCGAGTTCCCGCTGGTATAAACACTGGTAACCAATTATGTATTGAAGGTGCTGGTGAGATGGGCGTTAATGGTGGTCCTAACGGAGATATCTATTTAGAATTCTCAGTTAAAGATCATCCAATATACCATCGTCAAGGTAATGATATATACCTAGAACTTCCTATTAGTGTAACAGACGCTATTTTAGGATGTAAAAAAGAAGTTCCAACTATTTATGGAACAGTTAAATTAACTATCCCAGCGGGTAGTGAAACAGGAGATAAACATCGTCTAAAAGGTAAAGGTGTTCAAGGAGTTAATAGTTTATTAAAGGGAGATATGTATGTTGTATTAGATGTAGTTATCCCAAGTAAACTATCTAAAGAACAAAAGAAACTAATTGAAGCTTTATCTAAAACCGATTTAGAAGACGATAGTAGATTTAAATTAATAAAGAAATATGTTGATTAAAACATATTTCTTTTAGTATAATTAAGATGGTGATAGTATGAAAAAAGGTTTTACTTTAGTTGAATTATTAGCTGTTATCACAGTACTAGCTATTATCACAGTAATTGCAGTTCCAACAGTAAGTCGTTCAATTGAAAATTCAAAACAAAAATCTCACGATATTCAAATTAAGAAGATGAAAGAAATGTTTCAAAGTTATTTGTCTCAAGTGGATGAAGAAGAGTTAAAGGAAATTTATGTGAAATATAATGGTATAGATATGTACTGTACTAGATCCGATGGTAGTATGTATGAAGCAGGAGCTAAGTATTTACTTTTTGATCCTAGTTTTCTTGTTGAAAAAGGATATCTTGAGAATTCTAAGATAATTGATCCCTTAACCGGTGAAGAATTTACTGGTAAATTTGCAGTTTCTCGTAATTGTTGCCCTCATAAATATATAATAACTTATGTTGATTATTGTAGAGAGATTGCAGACTAATGCGATTAAGAAAAATTAAAGGTGCAACAGATAGAATAAACTTATCAAATTATATAGTAAAAGATTATAAAGAATATAAAGGTCAATTTAAAACGTTATTTAATAACGACAATCCTATTCATGTAGAAATAGGGATGGGAAAAGGTAATTTCATTATTGGTAAAGCTTTAGCAAACCCAGATATCAATTTTATAGGAATCGAAAAGTTTGATAGTGTTTTAGTACGCGCAGTAGAAAAAGTAGATGAACTTAATCTACCTAACTTAAAACTTATCATGATGGATGCTAAAGAATTAAATGAGGTATTTGATAAAGAGATAGATACTTTATATCTAAACTTCTCAGATCCATGGCCTAAGAAAAGACATGCTTTAAGAAGATTAACAAGTATAACATTCTTAAAAGAATATGATAATATCTTTAAAAATAAAAAGACTATTATTCAAAAAACAGATAATCGTAAATTATTTGAGTATTCTTTAATGTCATTTGTTGATTATGGATATAAGATAGAAGAAATATCTTTAGATTTATACAAAGATGAAATTGCGGATAATATCCCAACGGAATACGAAATCAAATATCGTGATAAAGGTCCGATATATATGGTCAAAGTATCATTGTAAATTGACATGTCAAATGTAATAAAAACTATTGAAAAATAGTTTTTTTTGATATAATGAAATCGTAGAAGGTGTAATATGAAAAAGCTTATTTTAGTATTACTTTCCACATTACTTCTAACAGGTTGTACTGTAGTTAGAATTGATACGGAAAAAATAGATAATATTATTAATGTTGTTCTTTCTAAAAATAATAAATTATATAATCATACAGGTAAAGGTTATAAGTATTATTTACCTCAAGGAACAATTAATATAGATACAAGTGAATACAATGAAAAATTATATGCAAGAGGTAATTATTATTATTTATATGTTGATATTAATAGTTTCTATTATAAAACGGAATTTGAATATGAAGAAAATAAAGATGCTTATTATTCAAGATATCTAGATATTAATGGTAAAAAGGGATATCTAGAAATAAATGAAATAGATGGTTTATATTTAATTGAATTTACTTATAATTATGCAAAGATAGAAGCATTAGTTGAGGAAGCAAGTATTAATTCCGTAATACTTGATGCAACCTATATACTATCAACAATGAAATATAATACTGATGTTATTAAGATAGTTTTAAATGAAGACTATTTTACTAATAAAGATGTAGTATATGATATATTCACTCCTAAAAAACAAAGTAGTGATGCTCTAGGATATAATGAAGAGGAGGCAAAATAATGGCTTTTAAAGATAAATTAAACAAAATAGGTAAATGGTTTGTTGAATATGAAGATGAAGAAGTAGAAAATGATACAATTAATAGTAATTGTACACATGTAACTATTCCAACTCCTGAAGTTAAAAAAGAAGAAACTCATGAGTATGAACCAAATCCTAAATATGATGAAGATTTTGATCGTTCTAAATTATTTGAGGAACCTGTTAAAACTAAGGAAGAACCTAAAAAAGAAACTAACTTAGTAGAAGAATATATGACAGATATAATGCCAAAAGAAGAGAAACCTCGTATTCGTGATTTCTTTGGTGATGATGAAGTAGAAGAAGTAAAAGAAACACCAAAACCAAAATTATATAATGAATATAAATATACTAGAGAAGAAACTGTTCTTAAACCAACAAGTTATGGTTTATATAAGGAGGAAAAGAAAATCTTCCAACCAACACCAATTATTTCTCCAGTATATGGAGTATTAGATAAGAATTATCAGAAAGAAGATATACGTGATAAAAATAAGAAAGGTAAGCCTGTTATCTATAGTCAATTTGATAAAATAGATGTTGACGATATTAGAAAAAAAGCTTATGGGACTTTAGAAGATGAATTAAATGATTCGATGGAAGAAGTTCGTAATGATGCGATTATCTTTAATAATGATATTGATTCAAGATTAGAAGATGATATAGAAATATCAGATTATGAGGAACAACCTATTGATATTTTTAAAGAACTTGCTAAGAAAGATGCTTTAGATGATTTACTTGATAATTATAATATCAAAGATGATGATAAATTAGATGAAATAGATGAAGAATACGAAGAACCAACTGAAGAGGAAATTGAAGATACATATGAAGATTCTTACGAAGATAATGATGGTTTAGAAGATGATGATCTATTTGGTTTAATTGATTCAATGTATAATAAGGAGGAAGAATAATGGAGACATTAAATGAAATATTTCCAATTATATTATATGGTTTATTAATTGTACTTGTTATTACACTAATTGTTTTAGCAATTAAATTAATTGGTACACTACGTAAGGTAGATGAAGTAGTAGATGATGTTAATGGCAAAGTAAAAAGTCTAAACGGAGTATTTAATGTTATTGATACTGCAACAGATGCGATATCTGGTGTTAGTGATAAAATTGTTTCAATTATCTCGGGTGCTATCGGTGCCTTAGTGAAAAAGAAAACAAAGAAAAAGGAGGAAGAAGAAGATGAGTAAGAAAAAGAAAGGCGGATTTTTTAAATTTTTAGCTGGTATTGGTATTGGTGCTGCAGCAGGAGTTTTATTTGCTCCTAAAAAAGGATCTGAATCAAGAAAAGAATTAAAAGCTAAATTAGATGAAATGGTTGCTAACTTAAAAGAAGTAGATGTAGATGAAGTTAAAGAAAAAATTGAAGCTAAAGTATATGAAATCGAAGAAGCTTTAAAAGATTTAGATAAAGAAAAAGCAGTAGAACTTGCTAAAAAGAAAGGTGAAGAAATCAAAGATATGGCAATGGAACTTGCTGATTATGCTATTGATAAAGGAACACCTATATTAAAAGAAGCTGCTAAAGCTGCTAAAGAAAAAACAATTGTAGTTGTAAAAGAAATATTAAAAAATTTAGAAGAAAAATAATTTTTTCTTCTTTTTTTTGCGCTTTAAAAAAATATTTCCCATTGAAATAATATGGCTCTTATAGTATAATTAGAATGAGGTGTAAGGTATGAAATTTATTAAAAATCATAAAGTTGAATTTGCTTTATTAATGGTTGTAGTAACCCTTATTTTAGTATTCGGAATTGTATTCTGTGTAATGTGGTTTTCTGGATCAAATAATGAATATGGCAATAGATTAGAAGGTATTGATAAAGTAAAATTATCTGATGGTTATATTAAGGACATAGATGAAGAACTTAAAAAAGAAGAATTTGTAAAAAGTGTTAAACATACTTTAGAAGGTCGCTTAGTAAGTTTTATTGTTACTGTTGAAGATGATACTGATGTTACTAAAGCTGAAGCTTTAGGTGAAAAAATAATTGCTAATTTTGAGGAAAAAGAATTAGCATATTATGATATCCAATTATATTTAAAAGATTCTAAAAATGATGAAGAGTCTAAATATCCTGTAATCGGATATAAACATAAGACAGAAGAAAATTTTGTATGGTAGGTGGATTATGAGACGTAGAAGAAGATTATTAGTATTCTTTATTATTCTTCTTGTAGTTTTAGCAGTAGGAACTGTTTTATATATATTTACGAAAGAAGATAAAGAATCAACATTAAATTTATTTGAAAAGCAATGGATTGAAAATAACAAAAATAAAATGATTGATTTTGGTATTGTTAATAATATTGCTGTACTAAACTCATCAACAGATAGTTTAGTATTTGATTATATTAATAAACTTGAAAAATCAACAGGCTTAGAATTTAATAAAGTTTCATACGATTACGAGGATGAAATCAAAGAGGATTATGGATTTAAAGTAGGTCGTAAGAAAAATAAAAATGATATCACTGTATATGTTGATAACTATGTATTAGTAAGTAAAACTAATAAAAAATATAATAGTGTTCAAGAAATACCTGTTAAACAAGTTTTAGTTAAGAGTGATTTACTTGAAGAAGCAAATAAATATTTAGATAATGAAAACTTTACTTTCCGTGCAACAGAAAGAAGTTATTTAGAAGAAATTGAAAATTATTCATTTAGTGATACTGCTGATTATTACATCTTAATGCCTAAGTTATTATTCTTAAGTTATTATGAAAGTTATAAAGATGTATATATTAATTACAACATTTCTGAGTTAAAAGATTATTACACTATTAGTTTAGGTAAAACTAAAAAATTAAATGATATTTTAACTAAATATTATAAGAAATGGGAAAAAGAAAACTATACTGAATTATTTGGTACAGCTTATACTGATGCTTACTACAACTATAGTGGTGCTACAGAACAAGCTAAAGTAAAATTTAGAAGTAAGAGATATGTTTATGGATTTGTTGATAATTCACCATTTGATATTGAAGCAAATAACAAATTATATGGTATTAGTAGTACAATCTTAAAAGATTTTGCTCATTTAACTAAAGTTGAAATTAAATATAAAAAATATTCTAGTATCAGTAAATTACAAAAAGCATTTAGTAAGAATGAAATTGATTTTATGATTAATCGTTATGGTAAATACGATTATAAGACTGATACTTATAATACTGTTTCTGTATTTGATGAGGAAATAGTATTAGCGTCTAAATTAAATAATAGTGTTGTTATTAATTCTTTAAATTCTTTAAGTGATACTGAAGTAGGAGTATTAAAATCTACGAAGATTGCGGAAGAATTAAAGAAAAAAGCTAAATTAAAAGAATATGATACTTTAAAAGAACTAATGCGTTCTAAAGGAATAATTGCTATTGATAAAGCAACTTATGATTTCTATAAAGATAAATATTTTAAAGATTATAAGATTGATTATACTTACAATTTAAAAAGTGATTATACATATTTAGTAAGAGATATAAAAGATAATAAAGTATTTGAAGAATTCTTTAATTTCTATTTAACATTTATTAATGATCGTACAATTTATGTTGATGGATATAATGATGCATTATTATCAATTAACGAAAATAATTTTGTTAAATATTTAATTATTGCTGGTTGTGAATTAGTTGCTTTACTTGTAGTGTTCTTTATAGGTGGAAGATTTGCTCCTCATAAAAAACATGAAAAACGTCGCAAATTAAATATTAAGAAAGAAGATAAGTTAAGATATATCGATATGTTAACATCTCTAAAAAATCGTAATTATTTAAATGATAATATTGAAAAATGGGATGAATCAGAAGTTTATCCACAATCAATAATTATTATTGATTTAAATAATATTGCTTACATAAATGATAATTATGGACATCAAGAAGGAGATAACGTCATTAAAGAAGCTGCGGGAAAACTTATAACTCTTCAAATACCAAATAGTGATATTATAAGAACTAATGGTAATGAATTCTTATTATATCTAGTTGGTTATGATGAAAAACAAGTAGTAGCTTATACTAAGAAATTAATGAAAGAATTAAAAGAAATATCACACGGTTTTGGTGCTGCTATTGGATACAGTATGATAACTGATGGTATTAAGACTATTGATGATGCAGTTAATGAGGCAACTCTTGATATGCGTCAAAATAAAGAAGAAACTAATTAATGAAAAAGTTATTCGAACGTTTTAAAAGATATACAAAGAGAGTATTTAAGATTATAGCTCGTCCAGAGATGGCTATATTACCGGGAGAAATATCATTCTTCGTTGTACTTTCCTTTATCCCAATGCTTACTTTAGTTGGTTTAATCGCATCAAGATTTTCTATATCATTAACTAACTTTATAAGTACGCTTTCGATAAGTTTACCTAGTACAATAACAAATGTTATTGTTCCGGTATTAAGCTCTCCTGGAAGTATATCAATATATTCAATTATCTTCGGTTTCTATTTAGCGAGTAATGGTACACATTCAATTATTATCGCATCTAATACAATGTTTAAAATAGATAATGCCGATTGGTTAAAAAGAAGAATAAAAGCTTTAATGATGTTAGTTATCTTAGTACTATTATTCTTGTTCTTGATTTTAGTACTAGGATTTGGTAATACCTTATTTACTTTATTTATTGATTTATTAAAGATTAAATTACCAGTATTTGTTTATTATATCTTAAGTGTTGTAAAAACACTTGTCAGTTTACTTGTTATTTATATTCTTGTTAAAATAATTCTTAAGTTTGCACCTGACGCTGATATTCCAAGTCGTAGAATGACAAGAGGAGCTTTATTTATAACTTTATCTTGGTATGTAGCTACATGGGTATATTCATTATACGTAAATAATTTTGCTAACTATAACGTGTTCTATAGTAGCCTTGCTAATATCGTTGTTTTAATGACATGGATTTATATATTATCATTTACTCTTGTTATTGGAATTGCGGTAAATAGTGAAAATTATATTTATGAGATGAAAGTTGAACAAGAAATAAGAGAAAAAGAACAAGAAGAGTTAGAAAAAACAATTAAATTAAGATTAGAAGAAAACAAAGTGGAACTTGAAAAAGAAGACTAATTTGTCTTCTTTTTTTATATTTTTATGCTATAATTATAATAGGTGATAGTATGAACAAAACAAAGATAATTGCAACAGTAGGTGTTAATAGTAGTGATAAAGAAACTATTAAAGAAATGATTAATGCCGGGGCTGATGTTCTTCGTATTAATTTAGAGCATACTAATGAAAAAAATTGTGTCGAAATAGTAAATAAGATTAATGCAATAAATGAAGAAATTGGTACGAATGTTGCCATTATGTTAGATACAAAGGGATCAATGGTTCGTACTGGTAAATTCTTAGGTGGCGAAGCAGAATTAGTAACGGGTACTAAGATAAGAATTTATATGGAAAAAATTGTTGGGGATTCTACTAAATTTTCTGTAACATACCCATCATTAATCGAAGAAATAAGTTATGATGCTATTATAAAAATAAATCAAGGACATATTGAACTTCGCGTAGAAGATAAAGGTAAAGAAGATGGTATCCCATATCTATTATGTGAAGTATTAATTGGTGGAGTTGTAACTGATGATACTTGTCTTAATTTTCCAGAGACTAGATTAGAATTACCATTCTTAACAGCGGAAGATCGTAAGAGTATTGATTTAGCAAATAAGTTAAATGTTGATTTCCTAGCTTTATCATTTGTTGGTACGCATGATGATGTTCTTGAAATAAATGATTTATTAATTGATATGGGTAATAATCATATCGGAATAATCGCTAAAATTGAAAACGAAAGAGCATTTGAAGATATAGATGAAATAATTAAAGTAGCTGATGGCGTAATGATTGCAAGAGGTGACTTAGGAAGTGAACTTCCAATGGAAAGAGTTCCTGGTATGCAAAAAGCAATTATTACTAAAGCTCATCTTGCTGGTAAAGTAAGTATTGTAGCTACAGAATTAATGGCTAGTATGGGTGAAGAATTAACTCCTACAAGAGCGGAAGTATCAGATGTAGCTAATGCTGTATTAGATGGAGCTGACGCTGTTATGTTAGCTGCGGAAACTACAATTGGTAAATATCCAACAGAAACAGTAGCAACTATGGATAAGATAATTGCAACAGCAGAACTAGATGTTGATTACTTTAATATGATGGATAGAGCTATGCGTACAGAATCAAAAGATACAACGGGAGTTCTAGCCCATAGTGTTGCTTACAATTCTAACTTATTAGATTGTAAAGCAATATTTGCACCAACTATGTCTGGTTATACAGCAAGAAAAATAAGTCGTTTTAGACCAAGATGTCCTATTATTGCGGTAAGCCCTGATGTAAATACCGTAAGAAGCTTGGCATTAAATTTTGGTGTATATCCAGTATTAATAGATGAACTTAAAACATTAGAAAAAATAATAGATGTATCTAAAAAAATGGTTAAAGATGTAATTGATATTAACCAAGGAGATAAAATTATTATTACCGGAGGTTATCCATTTAAAGAAGTTAGACATACTAACTTTATGAAAATAGAAGAAATATAAAAGAAATCTAAGAGGAGGGGTATTATGTATAATTTAGGTGATCACTTTAAAATAGATAAAGAAGCTATTTTAGCTAATCCTGAATGTGTATATCAAGGTAGTAAGTATCGTATAACAGTACTTACTGAACGTTTAGTTCGTCTTGAATACAGTGAACAAGGTATATTTGAAGATCGTCCTAGTCAATTAGTTTTAAATCGTAATTTTCCTTCTCCTAAGTTTATGGTAAAAGAAGATGGAAAATACATTGAAATTAAGACATCTTATTTTACTTTATATTATACAAAGAATAAACCTTTCGCTGGTCCAACAATAGACCGTGGAAAGAATTTAAGAATTGAAGTTAATGGTACTGAAAGATCTTGGCATTATATGCATCCAGAAGTTAGAAACTATGGAGCTCCTTATAAGACATTAGGTGAAAAAGATAAAGTTAAAGGTCTATATTCTATTGAAGGATTTGCTAGTATAAATGATTCTTATACTAAGTTATTTGAAGAATCGGGAGAATTAGTAGATCGTACTATTAAAGAAACAGATTTATATGTATTCGTTTATATTAAAGACTTTGATAAAGCTTTACAAGATTACTTTAAACTAACAGGTAATCCAAGTTTAATACCTAGATTTGCTTTAGGTAACTGGTGGAATAAAAATGAATACTATAATGATTTACAGTTAAAAGATTTAATTACAAAATTTACAAGTAATGAAATACCACTTTCAGTATTACTTCTAGATAAAGATTGGCATAAAAGAGTAGATGAAGGTAAGAAACATTTACAAACAGGTTTCACTTTTAATGAAGAATTATTTGCTAATCCGGGAGTAATGGTTAATTACTTACATTCTAAAGGTATTAGAGTAGGATTAACTCTTGATCCTAGTGAAGGTATATATCCTATTGAAAATAATTTTGAAGAAATGAAAAAATACTTAGAAGTTAATGATAAAGGAATTATTCCATTTAACATTTTATCTTCAAAATTCATTGATGTATATTTAAAATTAATTATTCATAATCTAGATAACTTTGGTATTGATTTCTATAAAGTAGATAGTGAAGATTTAAAGAAAAAAGAAGAAATGTTTGCTTTAAGACATTATCAATTTAATGATATGAAAAGAAATTATCAACATCGTCCAATGATGTTAGCGTATAATTCGAATATCGCCCCACATAGATATACAGCTTTATACTCAGGTAAAACAATTGTATCTTGGGACACATTAAAAGAAATCCCAATATTTAATAGTGAAGCGGCAAATAATGGAGTATCTTATTGGTGCCATGATATTGGTGGTTATTATAAAGGAACTGAAGATCCTGAATTATTTATTCGTTTTGTAGAATTAGGTGTATTCTCTAGTATTATGAAACTAGGGGCAGATCAAGGTAAGTATTATAAAAGAGAGCCTTGGAAATGGAATATTAATACTAATTCAATAGTAACTAAATATATGCGCTTAAGACATAAATTAATCCCATATTTATATTCCGAAGCTTATAAATATACGGAAGAGGGAATGCCTATTATAAGACCTTTATATTATAACTTCCCTGAGATGTATGATGATGATGCTTTCCGTAATGAATATTATTTTGGTGGCGAAATGTTTGTTGCTCCAATCATTCATAAGAAAGATCCGGTAATGAACCGTGTTATTCATAAATTCTATATTCCGGAAGGAACATGGTATGATACAACTACTGGAAAGAAATTCCCGGGAGGAAGAAGCTATATATCTTTCTTTAGGGATGAAGATTACCCAGTTTTTGCAAGAGCGGGAGCTATTATTCCATTAACAAATATAGATCGTTTAATGAATATTAATGATACAAATCCACCTAAAGATTTGGAAGTAGATATTTATCCTGGAAGATCAAATACATATCGATTATATGAAGATGATGGGGTAAGTAGTTTATATAAGAAAGGTTACTATTTACTTTCAACTATTGATTATAATTATTTACCAAATAATTATACAGTTATCTTTAGAGCGATTGAAGGTAAAAGTGGAATTGTTCCTGAAAAACGTAATTATAAAATTAGATTTAAAAATACTAAGAAAGCAGATGATGTAGTAGCGTACTTTAATAATACACCAGTACCTCATGAAGCTTACTTAGATGGAACAGACTTTATAGTTGAAGTTAAAGAGGTTAATACAATCGGTCAGTTAACTATTAACTGTAAGGGTAAAGATATTGAAATAGATGCTGTTAGAGTTATTAATGAAGATATTGAAAATATCTTAACAGATCTAGAAATTGAAACTGAATTGAAAGAAGATATTGATAGTATCTTATTTAGTGATTTACCAATTAATAAACGTAAGATAGCGTTAACTAAACTTCGTAAGAAGAAACTTGATTCTAAGTATATACGTTTATTTAAAAACTTATTAAATTATATTGATCAAGTATAGGAGGATATATGAAAAAAGGTTTTACATTAATTGAATTACTTGCGGTAATATTAATATTAGGAATTATAGCTTTAATTGCTATACCTGTTGTTAATAATATTATTGAAGAGTCTCGTACTGGGGCTGTAAGTAGAAGTGCTGAGAATTATATTAAAGCAGTAGAACAACAAGTTGTAACAAGTAGAATGAAAGATACTGGTATTGAAGATGGGGAATACACAGTAGCGGAATTAAATGTTCTTGGAGTTAAAGTAAAAGGAACTACTCCAGATAGTGGAACTGTTACTATTGCGGATGCAAGTGTAACTCAAGCATCTCTTTTATATAATGATTATCGTTATGTATTTATTAATAATCAAGCTAATGTTGTAAAAGTAAATCGCGAAAATAATGGTAGAGATTAAGATTAGAAGATTTAGGAAACTAAGTCTTTTTTTCTTGTATTTTTTGGTTTTTTGGTATATAATCTAACTATATTGTGAAAGACGAAGAAGAAAAGTAGTAGTAAATAGATACTATGTAGAGAGAATATGGTTGGTGAAAATATTCTAGTTATATTTATGAACTTGTTTTGGAGTTGGTATCCGGTAACGCGTTATAGTTTCAAGAGCATAAGTATTATGAAGTAAGGTGGTACCGCGATAATTCGTCCTTACATATAATGCTTTTTTTTTGGAGGATTTATGAAAGAAGTTTATGTAGGAATAATTATTTGTTTTATTATTTATTTAAGTTATTTATTATTTGTTGTAATATCAAAAAGACATTTAAATAAATATATTAAAAAGTCTAGAGAAGTAAATATTGTTAAGAAAAGATATGACCTTAATATGGATAAACTAAGTCCTAAGTTTGTAGCGAATATCTTTGGTTTAGGTAATGGTATTGTAATAGGAATAACTTATATAATTGTAATGGGATTAATGCATAATTTTATAATAAGACTAGTAAGTGCGTTATTTATATTTGTAATTTTAATGTTAATTGAATATATGTTAATAGGAAAAATACTTAAGAGAAAAGAGGCAAAATAATGGAATATAATTTTAGAGAAATAGAAAAGAAATGGCAAGATTTTTGGTTTGATAATAATATTTTTAAAACTGATACAAGTGATTTTAGTAAACCTAAGTTTTACGCTCTTGATATGTTTCCATATCCATCAGGTGTAGGACTACATGCAGGACATCCTGAAGGATATACAGCTACTGATGTAGTATCAAGAATGAAACGTATGCAAGGATTTAACGTATTACATCCAATGGGATTTGATTCGTTTGGTTTACCTGCTGAACAATATGCTATTAATACAGGAAACCATCCAGCAGGATTTACAGAGAAGAATATTGAAACATTTAGAAATCAATTAAAAATGTGTGGTTTTTCATATGATTGGGATAGAGAATTCTCAACTAGTGATCCAAGTTACTATAAATGGACACAATGGATTTTTAAAAAATTATATGAAGATGGTTATGCTAAATGTATTGATATGCCAGTAAACTGGTGTGAAGAATTAGGTACAGTTTTAGCTAATGATGAAGTTATTGATGGTAAGAGTGAACGTGGAGGATTCCCAGTAATCCGTAAAAATATGAAACAATGGGTTATTGATATCCCAGCTTTTGCTGAGAAACTTCTTGATGGTTTAAATGATTTAGACTGGCCAGAATCAACTAAGGAAATCCAAAGAAATTGGATTGGTAAATCTACCGGAGTAGAAGTAGAATTTGAAATTAAAGATGGAGGTAAATTCTCTATCTATACAACTTGTATTGAAACTATTTATGGTATTACATTTATGGTTTTAGCTCCAGAAAATAAAGTTGTTGATGAACTTAAAGATCGTATTAAAAACTGGGATGAAGTAGTTAAATATCGTGCTGAAGTTGCGAAGATGTCTGATATGGATAGAACTGAACTTAATAAAGGTAAATCAGGTTTAAGACTAGAAGGAATTAAAGCTATTAATCCAGTTAACGGTCGTGAAGTAGAAGTATTCTTAGGAGACTTCGTACTTGCTTCTTATGGAACTGGTGCTGTTATGGCAGTTCCAAGTCATGACGAGAGAGACTTTGAATATGCAACTGAACATAAAATAGATATGATTCAAGTAATTGATGGTGCTGATGTATCTGAACATGCTTTTGAAAAACAAGATTATTTAGGTAAAGGATGCAGATTAATTAATAGTGAAGAATTTACGGGTTTAACAGTAGAGGAAGCTAAAAAAGCAATTACTGAAAAACTTGTTAAGATGGGTGTTGCGAAAGAAAAAACTAATTATCGTTTGAGAGAATGGATTTTTGCAAGACAAAGATATTGGGGAGAACCAATTCCAATTATTCATTTAGAAGATGGTAGAGATATAGTTTTAAGTGATAGTGAACTTCCATTAGTACTTCCAGAACTTGAAGACTATAAAGGAAAGAATGGTAAAGCACCTCTAGAAAACGCAACTGATTGGGTTAATGTTAATATTGATGGTGTTAATGGTAAAAGAGAAACTTCAACAATGCCAGGTAGTGCTGGATCAAGTTGGTATTTCTTAAGATATATTGATCCACATAATGATAAAGCTTTTGCTGATCAAGAATTATTAAAACACTGGATGCCAGTTGATTTATATGTAGGTGGACCAGAACATGCAGTAGGACACTTATTATATTCAAGAATGTGGAATAATTACTTATATGATAAAGGATTATCTCCAGTTGCTGAACCATTTAAAAAATTAGTTCACCAAGGAATGATCCTAGGATCTAATGGTATTAAAATGGGTAAACGTTTCCCAGAATTTGTAGTTAATCCAGTAGATATTATTAAGGAATATGGCGCAGATACACTTCGTCTATATGAAATGTTTATGGGACCTCTAGAAGCTGATAAACCATGGAATAATGAAGCTGTTGTTGGTTCTAAGAAATTCCTAGATCGTATTTGGCGTATGTATACTGAAGGAACAATTACTATTACTGATTCAGATAATTTAGATAAAATATATAATCAAACAGTTAAGAAAGTAACTGAAGATTATGAATCACTTAATATTAATACAGGTATTTCACAAATGATGATTTTTGTTAATGCAGTTTATAAAGAAGGTAATATTTCTAAAGAACATGCTGAAGGATTTATTAAAATCTTAAATCCATTATGTCCACATATTACAGAAGAATTATGGCATGAAGTATTTAAGAAAGATACTACTTTAACATATGAAGCATGGCCTACATATGATGAAAGTAAAATGGTTGAAGATACATATACTATGATTGTTCAAGTAAATGGAAAAGTAAGAGGTAAGATTGAAGTAGGAACAAGTACAACAGATGAAGAAATGAAAACTCTTGCTAAAGAAATTGATAATGTTAAAAACTTTATTGAAGGACATGAAATTGTTAAAGAAATAGTAGTACCTAAAAAACTTGTTAATATTGTAGTAAAAGGATAGTCATGCTATCCTTTTTTTGTTATAATAAACAATTAAGAAAAGAGGAATATCGTGATTGCAATAAGTAGTAGAGAAAAAGAAATGTATGGTTGTCCTTACTGTGGATGTGAAATAGCTTTAACTAAAGGAAGTTATGGATGTGGAACACTTCCTGTTGTATGTATTGAATGTGAAAAAGATTTTGTTATTTTAGCGGATGGATTAACAAAATCAAACATAGGTTTTGGAACAGGCAAAGTTGATGCAAACGGAAAAACTATTTATGAGTATCCAGAACTAAGTGCTCATCCTCGTAAAGGAATTCCAAGCCATAAATATGTTGAAAAAGATGTTAAACCTGAATATGGGGATTACTGTTCACCAAGAGGTGTAGGTTATGATTTAGCTTGTTTTGTTAAAACTAAAATAGCAGGCGAAAGAATAACAACAATGATGGAAGAATATAAAGATAGAGGAATATCATGTCGACTTGATTATCGCCCTAATGAACCAAAATGGATTCAAGTAAAATTTTCAGCTAGAGAAGAAGCAAGAGAATACTTCTTAGATGGTAAATTAAGAGAAAATAATTCTATAATAACAAAAGAATTAGTTGAAGAAGTAGTTACTATGCCTATTAACTATACAAATAAAAATAAGTACTGTCGTGGATTTAATTTTGCAAGTTGGTATGATTTAAAATATGCTTTAGAAGATTATAATAATGTAAAAGAAAATAAACCTTTTAGTATGAATGATATTATTAGAAGAGATCCAATGGATTTCTATCAAAGACTAGGTTTATACTTTACAATTGATATCTTTAAAAATAAAGATGAATATAGTAATTGTAAATTATTAAGTTCATATTTAAGTGGTACTAATGATGAATATAGTTATTCAAGTAGTAAAGATATTAATAGTCAATTAAAGAATTTAATCGATTTATATAATGAAGAATTTAATACCCAAATTAAATATGAGGAAAAATGTCGTTTCAATATTTACCGTAATTTTGATCATACTGATTATCGTTCAATCTTTAGTGATGTTGAATTTATTAAGTCTGCATTACGTAAACTTGATTATAGTGAAATAGAAAAACTATTAAGTGTATATCACTCTGATAATGAAGAAGAACTTAATAGAATTATAGAAGATGTAGATGTTAATAAGGTATACCCATTATTTACTTTATTTGGTCTTTTATCAAAGTTAACTAAACGTGATGCGATAAATGCTGATAGTGTTATGACTAATCAATTTAATGCTAGACAAGATTTAGAATTATTAGCTCATGTTGCCAATGTTCAAATTGAAAATAATCTATATCAAGAAGTGTTTGATATGATTAAAGATAAATTAGAAAAATATCGTAAACCTGAAGAAAAAGCAAAACAAAATATAATTAAGTAAAAGGATAGAATAACTATCCTTTTTTTGTTATAATATATATGGGAAACTAGGAGGGTAATTATGCATGATGTAGTTATAATAGGTGCAGGTCCAGCCGGATTATTTGCAGCTTACGAACTTAAAAAGAATAATAAGGGTATTGATGTAGCTATTATTGAAAGAGGCTCACTAGCGGATAAAAGAGTTTGTCCAATGTCAAAGACAGGATGTGAATGTAAAAACTGTAAGCCTTGTGCTATACTATCAGGCTTTGGTGGTGCAGGAACATTTTCGGATGGTAAATTAAATTTTATACCTAAATTAGGTAAATCAGATTTATTTAAGTATATGTCTAAGACAGAAGCTTATAAGTTAATTGATGATACTGAAGCAATCTTTAATGAATTTAAAATGGATGCTAAAGTATATCCAACTAATATGGATGAAGCTTTAGAAATAAAAAAAGATATTGCTAAGACAGGCGCAGAATTATTAATTATTAAGCAAAAACATTTAGGTAGTGATCACTTACCTACATATATTCAAGATATGACTAATTACTTAGTTAGTTTAGGAGTAACTATGTATCCTAACTGTGATGTTTTAGATATTACTAAAAATAAAAATAACTATGATGTTATCTATAAAAAAGGATCTAAAGAAAATAAAATTAGTGCTAAATATATAATCGCCGCTCCAGGAAGAACTGGTGCTAAATGGGTTCAACAAATCGCCGAAGAATTTAATATCCCATATAATAGCCAAAGTATTGAAATAGGGGTTCGTGTTGAATGTCGTAAAGAAATTCTTGAAGATATTACTAACGTAATATATGATCCAACTATCTTTATTAAGACAGATACATACTCTGATGAGATAAGAACTTTCTGTACAAATCCAGGTGGTTTTGTAGCTAAAGAAAACTATGAAGGATATATCTGCGTTAATGGACATGCTTTGAAAGATATTAAGAGTAATAATTCAAATTTTGCTTTTATTTCAAAAGTTAATTTAACACATCCAACAACTAATACTAGAGATTACGGTGAATCAATTGCTCATATCGCAAGTGTCTTAGGATCTGGTAAACCTATTGTACAAACTTTAAAAGATTTAAGACAAGGTAGAAGAAGTGAGTGGCATCGTATTGATAAAGGTTTTGTAGAACCAACTTTAAAAGATTGCGTAGCAGGAGATTTAGCTTTAGTTTTACCACATCGTATAATTACAAACATCTTAGAAGGACTTGCTAAACTAGATAAAATTATTCCGGGAGTTAATAATGATGAAACATTATTATATGGACCAGAAATAAAATTCTTTAGTAATGAAATTGAAACAGATAAAGAATTTAAACTTGCTAACGAAAATATTTATTTTGTTGGTGATGGTGCTGGTAAAGCAGGTAACATTGTTACTGCTGCCGCAACAGGTTTAGTATCCGCAAGGAGTATTTTAAAAAAATATGAAAACTAATTACAATTTATATGAATATGAAGATAGACTTCATAAGGAAGGCTATGAGTTTATAGCCGGTTGTGATGAAGCAGGTCGCGGTCCACTATATGGTCCTGTCGTAGCGGCTTGTTGTGTCTTACCTAAAGATTTTAAATTAGAAGGCTTAACTGATTCTAAACAGTTAACAGAGAAGAAACGTGAAAAGTATATAGACTATATAAAAGAGCACGCGATTAGTTATGGGATTGGAATCGTTGATGCTAAAGAAATAGATGAAATTAATATTTACAATGCTTCAAGAAAAGCAATGCTACTTGCCTTAGAAGAAGTAAGAAAGAATATTAAAGTAGATTATTTATTAACTGATGCTATGCCAGTAGATATTGATATACCAAGTTTACCAATTATAAAAGGGGACGCTAAAAGTATAACAATCGCTGCTGCTAGTGTAATAGCGAAAGTAACACGTGATAGAATGATGCTTGAAGTAGATGAAAAATATCCAATGTATGGTTTTAAAAAACATAAAGGATATCCTACAAAAGCGCATCTAGAAGCAATACAAAAATATGGAATAGTCGAAGGATATCGTAAAACTTACGGTCCTGTAAAAAAGATATTGGAGGGAAATAATGAATAATAATTTTAGTAAAAATACTTTTATGATGGGTAATTCAACAGCCAAAATAGTTGAACCCGAAAATAAAAGAGTTGAATTAAATAATCCAGATGGTGGGGTATTTAGTACTGATGAAATTAGAAATAATATGCAACAAATGAATGCTCATGCTCCAAGAATAGAAAAACCTCAAACACCTGTAAATAATATGCAACCAAATCCAGGAATGGTTAATCAATCAACTCCTCAAGTACAACAACCTCAACCTCATGTTGATCCTCAAATAGATATGCGTATGCGTATGGCTAGTATGCGTAATGTAGGTTTAAAATAATGCAAATAAATACACTTGTATTAGGTGAATTAGAAACAAATACTTATTTTCTTGAAATAGATAATGAATTATTAATCGTTGATCCAGCTAGTGATTTTGATATTATAAGACACCATATAGGTAATAAAAAATTACTTGGTGTTTTACTTACGCATCATCACTTTGATCATATTGGAGCTCTAGAAGAAACACTAAATTATTATGATGTTCCTTTATATGATTTTAATAATTTTCATGATGAAGTTAGTATTGGTAAATTTAAGTTTAAAATGTTAAAAACTTTAGGACATACTATGGATTCTGTAACGTTCTATTTTGAAGAAGATAAAGCTATGTTTGTAGGGGATTTTATTTTTCGAGGAAGTATAGGTCGTACTGATTTAGGAGGAGATCCTAAATTAATGGAAGAAAGTATTAAGTTTATTAAAAATTATAGTGGTGTTACTTTATATCCAGGACATGGTGAAGAAACAGAACTAGATTTTGAAAAACAAAATAATATTTATTTTCAGTAATATGTTATAATTAAATAGGTGATAATATGAAAAAGAAAAATAAAGTGGGTTTAGTAGTAGGAATTATATTAATTATATGTGCACTTATCTTTTTAGGAGTAATAATTGTCTTTAATATGAATGCTAAAAAAGATGAAGAAAATGTTAAAGAAGATATTAAAAAGATAGTTGCGGATATAAAGAAAAGCTGTAATAAAGAATATAAAAGATACATAATTAAAAATGGTAAGAGTGATACTGTTAGTGATGTATATAGTGTTAAAAATGCTATTTTTGAAACAGATACAGAATGTAATGTAACTTATTTCTATACTCATGAATTAATTACTAATTTTATTAAAAAAGAAGTTAAGATGGAAAGTAGTTCGGATACTTTTACTAGTTTAAAAGATAATGGTGAAGTTATCTACTATAATCCAGTTACTAATAAAACTTGTAGTAAAGATAGTGATGGCTGTCTAAAATGGTATGTATTTAATGATAAAGATGATGCTTTAACTAGTACTCTTATCTTAGATCATAATATTAAAGATACAGCTAAATATGAAGTAGCTGAATCTTTACTAAAAGATTTAACTAAAGATTATGTAGTAGAAGCGAGATTACTTAATTTAGATGATCTTAAAACTCTTTTAGGAAAGACTGTTAAGAAAGAAGATATTTTCTTTGATAGTAAATTAGCTAAACCTCTTAAGAGCTGTTATAAAGGAGATACATCTAATTGTAAGTATGGATGGCTATATGATAATACTGCTTTAAACTGTAAAGATTACGGATGTTTAAATAATACAGGTAAAGATATAAATGGTTACTGGTTAAGTGATACAGATGGTGATAAAGCATACCGTGTATATAAAGATGGTCGTGTTACATTAACTAGTGCTATTGAAGGTTCAACAGGTATTAGACCAGTTATTGAAGTAGCAAAAAGTATAAGTAAATAATAAAGAAACTATATAGTTTCTTTATTTTTTTTGATATAATATGTTAAGGTGATTTGTATGAAACAATCTAATATCAGAAATTTTTCGATAATTGCACATATTGATCATGGAAAAAGTACAATCGCAGATCGTATACTAGAAGTAACTAACGCTATAACAGAAAGAGAAAAACAAGATCAGTTACTAGATAATATGGATCTTGAAAGAGAAAGAGGTATTACAATTAAGTTAAATACAGTACAACTTCACTATAATTATAAAGGTGAAGATTATACATTACACTTAATTGATACTCCCGGACATGTCGATTTTACTTATGAAGTATCAAGAAGTTTAGCTGCTTGCGAGGGAGCTATTTTAGTAGTAGATGCTGCTCAAGGAATAGAAGCTCAAACTTTAGCTAATTTATATTTAGCTCTTGATCATAATTTAACAATAATTCCAGTAATTAATAAAATAGATTTACCTAATGCCGATATTGAAAAAGTTTTAAATGAACTTGAAAGTATTGGTTTTGACCGTGAGGAAGTTATTTTAACTAGTGCAAAAAATGGTATCGGTATTAAAGAATTAGTAGAAGCTATTATTGATAGAGTACCAGCTCCAACAGGAGATCCTAATAAAAAACTAGAAGCATTAATCTTCGATAGTTATTATGACCCATATCGTGGAATAGTAGCTTTAGTACGTATTGTAAATGGAAAAATTAAAGTAGGGGATGAATTCATGATGATGGCAACCGGTGCCCATTATGATTGTGTTGATCTTGCTATTCATAATCCTCATGAAGTACTAAAAAAAGAATTAACTACGGGTGAAGTTGGTGTAATAATCGCCAATATTAAAAATATTGAAGATGTTAAAGTAGGTGACACAATCACTAACTTTAATAATCCAACTGATAAACCATTACCAGGATATAAACCTATGAAACCGATGGTATTCTGTGGATTATATCCTCTAGAATCTAGTAAGTTCCCAGAACTTCGAGAAGCTTTAGAAAAATTAAAACTTAATGATGCTGCTTTAGAGTTTACACCAGAAACAAGTCAGGCTTTAGGTTTTGGCTTTAGATGTGGATTCTTAGGTCTTCTTCATATGGAAATAATTGAAGAACGTATCGAAAGAGAATTTGGTATTGATATTATCGCTACAAGTCCTTCCGTTGTTTATAATGTTTATTTAACAGATAACACTATGGAAGTAGTAGATAGTCCAGCTAAATTACCAGACCGTCAAAGAATAGCGTATATTGAAGAACCATATATTCGTACAAATATTTTTGTGCCTAGTACTTATATCGGTCCTATTATGGAACTATGTCAAAATAAAAGAGGTAATTATGTATCAATGGAATATTTAGACGAGACAAGAGTAAATATTCATTATGAAATACCATTATCGGAAATTGTATATGATTTCTTTGATAAATTAAAAAGTTCAACTAAAGGATATGCTTCTTTTGATTACGAAGTAATAGGTTATAAGAAAAGTGATTTAGTAAAAATGGATATTTTATTAAATGGGGAAGCAGTTGATGCCTTAAGTACAATTGTGCATAAAGATTTTGCTTATCATCGTGGAAAAGCGATTGTTGAAAACTTAAGAAAGTTAATTCCAAGACAACAATTTGAAGTACCAGTTCAAGCTTCTATTGGATCAAAAGTAATTGCGCGTGAAACAATCAAAGCTGTAAGAAAAGATGTTCTTGCTAAATGTTATGGTGGCGATGTTTCTAGAAAAAGAAAATTACTTGAAAAACAAAAAGAAGGAAAGAAGAGAATGAAAACTGTAGGTAGTGTAGAAATACCTCAAGAAGCATTCTTATCAGTTCTTTCAATGAATGAGGAGGATTAAGATGGATATTAATGAAAAAAGAGAAGCTGTTGCTAATTATATTATTGATAATAAAGCAACAATAAGTAAAACAGCGGATGCTTTTAATATGTCTCCTTCTTCTATAAAAAAGATTGTAAATGTTTATTTACCAACTATGAATGTAGATTTATATAATAAAGTAAAAGCTATCCAAGCTGAAATTTCTGCTATGAGTGTTAGTGCTGGTGGAAAAATCAGTAAAAGACCTAAAACTATTTCTAAGGAAGCAGCTTTAGAAATAGCGAAAGTGATGCTTGATAGAGATTATACTTTTGAAGAAGCAAGTGAGTATTTTAAAATACCAAGTTCAACTTTATATGAGACAATTAAAAATATTGACGATGAAAATATTAAAATAGAACTAGATAATATGTTTAGAGAACATAAGAAAAATGCTCCATATAATCAAATAAATGTAAGATAAAAGTATTCTTTTATCTTTTTATTTGTTTATATTTAAGGTATAATTATATTAGGTGATAATGATGGAACAGATTAAGTGGGAAGATTTATATATTAAAGACTTTGGTGGTTCCCAAATAACAAGCAGAGTAGAACTTACAAAAGCCCAAAGAAAGATGAAAACATTTTATGATGAATTCTTACTTCCTTTATATAAACCTATTAAGAATACTAATTTTAAATTTTCTGTTAGTAATGATAAATTAACATGTCGTATTATGTATAAAGATTTAATGAAATATTATCATTTTAATTCAATAAGAGAATTTTTATATGAAGTAGCGAATGTTAAAGAAGGTTTTACTAAAGAAAAAGCTGATAAACTAGTTGAAGTAATGATAAGAAAAAAAGGAGTATAAATGGAAGCTGTTTATATCCATATTCCTTTTTGTAAGAGTATTTGTTCATACTGTGATTTTTCTAAAATGTTCTATAATAAAGAATTTGCTAATAATTATTTAGCTGCTTTAGAAAAAGAAATAAATACTAATTATCAAAACGAAAAAATAAAAACATTATATATTGGTGGAGGTACACCAAATAGTTTAAGTGATGTTGAATTAGAAAGATTATTTAAGATTCTTAAGATAATTAACTTACAAGATAATTATGAATATACAATTGAATGTAATATTGAACTATTAACGGAAAACCAAATAAATTTATTTAATAAGTATGGTATTAATCGAGTTAGTATTGGTATTCAAACATTTAATGAAAAATATCTTAAATTTTTAAATCGTAATCATACAAAAGAAGAAGTATTTAATAAGATTAAACTTCTTAAAAAAAAGGGAATAGATAATATTAATATCGATTTAATATATGGTATTCCCGGTCAAACAAAAGAGGAATTATTAGAAGATATTAATTTATTTAAAAGTTTAGATATTCCTCATATTTCAACATATTCTCTTATTATTGAACCTCATACAGTTTTATATAATAAGCATATTAAGAATATTGATGAAGATTTAGACCGTGAAATGTATGATTTAATAATTAAGAATCTAGATAATTATAAACATTATGAAACAAGTAATTTTGCTAAAACTGGCTTTGAATCAAAACATAATCTAACGTATTGGAATAACGCTAATTATTATGGTTTTGGCTTAGGAGCGAGTGGTTATATTAATAATATAAGATATGATAATACAAGAAATATTGATGCATATATAAAAGGTGATTATTTAAAAGAACAAGAAGAATTAGATTTTAATACAACAGTGGAAAATGAATTCATCTTAGGATTTAGAAAAATTGATGGTATTAGTATTGATACATTCTATAATAAATATCATATTAATATGCTTGATATAGATATTGTAAAAAAACTGCTAGAGGAAGGTAAATTAGTTAATATTGATAACAAAGTAAGAATTAGTGATGATTATTTATATATCGCTAATGAAATATTAATTGATTTTTTAGGTGTTAATTATGAAAAGTACAGTATTTGATAAAGAAATAGAATATATAAGAAATCCTCGTTATAAAGAGAGTGTACGTATATATTTAGATTTACTACCTGATTATTTTTATGAAATACCTGCTTCTTCAACAGGTAAATATCATCCTAGCTTTGCTTTAGGTGATGGTGGCTTAGTAAGACATACTAAAGTCGCTGTTAAAATAGCTAATGAATTAGTAAATAGTAAAGTAATAGGTGATGTATTTACTGCTGATGAAAAAGATTTAATAATCTTTAGTTTACTTCTTCATGATGGATTAAAAGAAGGGGTAGTTAAAGAAAAATATACAAGATTTGATCATCCTCTTTTAATAGCTAATTTTATTAAAGAAAATAAAGATAAAACAACATTAAAAGATGAGGAAGTTGAAATGTTAAGTAGTATAGTAGCAGCTCATATGGGGGAATATAATACAAATCCATATAGTGATGTTGTCTTACCTCTACCAAAGAATAAGTTTGAAAAGATGGTTCATATGTGTGATTTATTAGCAAGTCGTAAATTTTTAGATGTTAAATTCGATGAAAATAATAATATTATTGAATAATAGGAGGACATATGCGCGGAAAAATAATAGTTATTGAAGGAACAGATTGTTCCGGTAAAGAAACACAAACAAAAGCTTTAGTAAAATACTTAGAAGCAAAAGGAAGAAAAGTAAAAAGATACTCTTTTCCAATGTATGATACACCTACGGGTAAAATAGTAGGGGGACCATTTTTAGGAAAACCAGCTATTTGTGAAGGATACTTTCCAGAGAAAGCTCCTAATGTAGATCCTTTAGTATCTAGTTTATATTATCTAGCAGATAGAGTATATAATATGCCTAAGATTCTAAAAGATTTAGAAGATGGTTATGACGTTATTTTAGATAGATATTCATATTCTAATATGGCTCATCAGGGTGGAAAGATTAGTGATAGAGAAGAAAGATTTAAAAAGTATGAATTACTAGCTGAATTAGAATTTGGTTTATGTAATTTACCAGTACCAGATATTCGTATTTTTCTTCATATGCCATTTGAAGCAGCTACAATCTTAAAAGAAGGTAGAACTTCAGAAGCTGCTGATCAAAATGAGGCTGATGAAAATCATTTAAGAAATGCTGAAAGAGCATTTATTGAAGTAGCGAATAAGTATGATTTCAAAGTATTTGAAGGTGTTAAAGAAGGTACTAGTGTTATAACTAGAGAGTCTATTAAACCAATTGAAGTGATCGCTCAAGAAATAGAATTATTTGTTGATGAAACTCTTGATAATAAGGTAAAATCCTTTTAAAATAAAGAAAAATATGATAAAATTATAAAGCGAGGTGGAAATATGGAACTTTATGTACCAGATATGTATAAAAAGAATATTTATGCAATAGATTATAATAAACTTAAAAATAATGGTATTAAATGTATTTTATTTGATTTAGATAATACGTTAGTTCCATATAATGAAAAAGTTCCTTCGAAGAAGGTTATTGAATTATTTAAAAAATTAAAAACTTTAGGTTTTAATGTAATTATATTTTCTAATAGTGGTAAACGTCGTTTACGTAAATTTAAAGAAATATTAGAAGTAGAATGCTACTATCATTGTCGTAAACCAAGTACTAAGAAAATGTATGAAGTATTAAATAAATATTCATATAATCAATCAGAAGTTGTTATTATTGGTGACCAAATAATGACTGATGTAGTAGGAGGAAATACAGTAGGTATCACAACTATTCTTACTAATCCAATGAGTAAGAAAGAATTAATATTTACTAAATTTAACCGTTTAAGAGAAAGAAAAGTAATAAAGAAGTTGAGTAAAGCTGATTTATTCTATAAAGGTAAATATTATGGCTAAAAAGTGTGTTGGTTGTGGTGCGATACTTCAAAGTACGGATAGTACTAAAGAAGGTTATATAACTAAAGAAGATAGTGTAATGTGTGAAAGATGTTTCCGTATTAAAAATTACGGAGACTATAAAAGTATTGTTAAAGATAATAATGCTTTTATTAATATTTTAAAAAATATTGATCGTAAAGACTTAGTTATTCTTGTTATGGATATATTTAATTTACCTAGTTCTTTAGATTTAATAAAAGAGAATATTAATAATGATATTTTAGTTGTTTTAACAAAAAGAGATATATTACCAAAAGTTTTATATGAAGAAAGACTTTTAGAGTATGTTAAAAATTATAATATTAATTATATAGATAGTGTTATTGTAAGTAGTGTTAATAATTATAATTTTGATTTATTAATGGAAAAAATAGACAGATATCGTAAAACTAATAAAGTCTATATTGTAGGATATACTAATGCCGGTAAATCTACTTTAGTAAATAAAATTATTAAGAATTATTCTGATATGCTACCTAGTATAGTAACTAGTATGCTTCCTAATACTACTTTAGATAGTATTGAAATTGCTTTTAAAGATATAACATTTATCGATACTCCCGGTCTTCTTAATGAATCTTCAATTGAGTATTATGTTGATATAAATACTTTAAAGAAAATTAATCCAAAGAAAACAATAAAACCAATTACATATCAAGTTAAATCAAAACAATGTATATGTATTGAAGATTTATTTAAGATTAATCTTTCTAATAACAACATAACAATCTTTATTTCTAATGCTTTAAAATTAGATAGATATTATAAAGATAAAGAAATAAAGGATTTAGAAGAAAAGAAGATTGAAGTAAGAAAAGGGGAAGATCTTGTTATCCCAGGACTTGGATTTATTAAGTTTACTAAAAATGAACTAGTAAAAGTAAGTGTTATTAAAGGGGTACAAGTTTATACAAGAAAATCATTAATTTAAGTATTAAATAAAATTATTTAATACTTTTTTTTTATCTAAAATATTGATATAATATTATATAGAATAGGAGAATAGTTATGTTAGGGAATATAGTTGGAATTAATGATAGTGAGATACTATTAAAATTAAATATAGATTTAAATAATTATGCTAATCTTATATCTATGCATGTTATTATGGAAGATAAAGAAAGACAATGTATAGGTGAAATTACTAATATTGTAAATGGCGTAGCGTCAATTAGCTTATTAGGTGAATTATCAAAAGAAGGTAAATTTATCTATGGTGTTATCAATAATCCAAGTTTTGGAGCTAGCGTTAAACTAATTAGTAAAGAAAAAATCCCACTAATTATTGGTGTTGATAATTATAAAGTAAATGAGCATTTATATTTAGGTGATAGTGCCTTATATGAAGGTGTTAAAGTTGGAGTAAGTATTAATGATTTCTTTAGTAATCATTTTGCAATATTTGGTTCAACTGGTAGTGGTAAATCTTGTAGTGTTTCAAGATTATTCCAAAACTTATTTGAAAAACAAGAAGCTATCGCATACCGCGCTAGTATCTTTATCTTTGATGCTTACGGTGAATATCATCAAGCTTTTAGTAAGTTAAATGAAAAGAACCCTAATATTAATTTTAAGAGTTATACAACTAATTTAACTTTCCCAGATACAGAGATAATTAAATTACCTCCATGGCTTTTATCCGTAGATGATTATGCTTTATTATTAGGTGCAGAATATGCTAATCAAATTCCTATTATTGAAAAAGCATTAAAACTTGTAACTATCTTTGGTAGAGAAGAAGAAACAGTCTTAAAGGCAAAGAACGATGTTATCGCAAGAGCTATTCTTGATATTTTGACAAGTGGTAAACCTGCTAGTCAAATAAGAGACCAAATAACTTCTGTTTTAGCTGAGTTCCATACTAAAGAATTAAATCTAGATACTCCTATATACCAACCTGGATATACTAGACCATTAAAACAATGTTTATTTATAGATGCTTCAGGAAAAATAAGAGATATGGAAATGATAATTAATTTCTTTGAATCATTCTTATCTGAAACTACAGAACTTAATTTACCTGATGGATCATTTATGTATTCACTTCAAGATTTAGCTGCTGCTTTTGATTTTGCTTTAATTAGTGAAGGTGTCTTAAATAGTGATAAAATGTATGATTTAGCAAACGTTTTAAAAGTTAGACTTCATACATTAGTAAGTGGTGATTATGCTAAATACTTTGATGTACAAGAGTATGTTAGTTCAACTGAATTTATTAAACGATTATTAGTCGCAACTAACGGTCGTAAAGCCCAAATCATTAACTTTAATATAAACTTTGTTGATGATAGATTTGCTAAAAGTTTAGTTAAAATTTATTCAAAATTATTATATGATTATTCAAAGAACTTAGATCATCGTGGAACACTTCCAATTAATATAGTTCTTGAAGAAGCACATAGATATGTACAAAATGATAATGATGTTGATTTATTAGGTTACAATATCTTTGAACGTATTACAAAGGAAGGACGTAAATATGGTGTCATGTTAGGTCTTATAAGTCAAAGACCTTCTGAATTATCTGAAACTACATTATCACAGTGTAGTAACTTCTTAATCTTTAAAATGCTTCATCCATTAGATGTTGAATATATAAGAAAGATAGTTCCTAACGTTACAAATGATATTGTAAAAAGATTAAAGATATTACAACCAGGTACTTGTGTTGCTTTCGGTAGTGCATTTAAAGTTCCTGTTGTTGTAAGATTTGCAATGCCAGATCCTGCTCCAAGTAGTGAATCTTGTGATGTAAGTAAGATATGGTTTGTAAGTGTACCACAACCAAGCCCTTCAGTAGGACCTATGCCTGCTAATGCCAATTTGAAAGAAACGGCGTAAAGTGGTATAATCTTAACTTGTGTGAGGTGATAAAATGAACTCATTTAAAAGTAAATTAACAAAAACATTTAGTAAAGTAAAAACTGCAGTAGCAACATATGTAAGAACAAATATTATGTTCCTTACATATGTAGCAGTATGTTTATTTAATTCAACTTTGCTTAGATATTTTACAACTGAATCATTTTGGAATATAAAACCATTTTTAGCCGATGCTGCTGTATTAATATTAATTGGTTCTTTAGCTTATTTTATTAAGCCTAAGAAACGTATAACTTATTATCTAATATGGACTATAATATTTACGGCAATATGTTTAATTAATGGTGTTTATTACCATAATTATGTTTCATTTGCGTCATTTTCGTTACTTGCCTCAGTAGGACAAGCAACAAAAGTTGCTAATGCAATAACTAAAATATTTGAAATAAAAGATTTATTATATCTACTTCCATTTATCGTATTTATTGTTGTTCATAATCATTTAAAAAGAAAAAAATATTATGAATTTGTAACAGGAATAGATGTAGGTAAAAAAACAGCAGCCCATACAGGTATTGTTGGACTTGCTATTTTAGCAATCTTTATTTCAATGTTAACAGGTACTGATTTAAGTAGACTTAAGAAACAATGGAATAGAGAATATGTTGTAATGCAATTTGGTATTTATATTTATCAATTTAATGATTTAGTAGCGTCTTTAAAACCACAAATAAGTCCATTATTTGGTTTAGATAGTGCTTATAAAGATTTTAGAGAATATTATAATGAGAATACTAATAAACAAGAAACTAATAAATATACAAATATTTATAAAGATAAGAATGTCTTAATGATTCATGCGGAAAGTATTCAAGGATGGCTAATTGATTATAAGATTAATGGGGTAGAAGTAACTCCTAACTTAAATAAAATAGCACATCAAGGTTTATACTTTAGTAATTTCTATGCTCAAGAATCTGTTGGTACTAGTAGTGATAGTGAATTTACTTCCTTAACAAGTCTTTTACCAGCATCAAGTGGTACAGTATTCGTTAGTTATTGGGATAGAACTTATCCTTATACAACTCAAAAATTATTAAAACAAAAAGGATATTATACATTCAGTATGCATGGTAATAATTGTACTATGTGGAATAGAAGTACAATGTATCCAAGTTTAGGATATGATAAATTCTATTGTTATACTGATGCATATAGTATAGATGATACAATTGGTATTGGTTTATCAGATAAATCATTCTTTAAACAATCAGTTGATATCTTAAAAAATATTAGTGCTAAAAATCAAAAATATTATGGAACAGCTATAATGCTTACTAACCATACTCCATGGACTGATATAAAAGATCATAGTACTTTTGATGTTACTATGCCTTATAAAGATCCAGTAACTGGGGAAAATAAAATAGCTCCTTACTTAGAAGGAACTACAATGGGTGATTATATTAAATCGGCTAACTATGCTGACCAAGCATTAGGTGAATTCATGGACGCTTTAGATAAAGCAGGTTTACTTGAAAATACTGTTATTGGTATTTATGGTGATCATGATGCTAAGATAAAGAAGAGTGAATATAATCGTTTATATAATTATGATCCAGTAACAGATAGTATTAAGGATGAAACTGATCCAGATTATAAATTAGTTGATTACTATTATTATGAAATCAATAGAAAAGTACCATTTATATTATGGACTAAAAATAATCGTATTAATAAAGAAGTAACTGAAGTAATGGGTATGTATGATGTTCAACCAACATTAGGTAATATGCTTGGTTTCTATAATCCATATGCTTTAGGACATGATATCTTTAGTGTTGATGAGAATGTTGTTATTTTCCCGAGTGGAAACTGGGTAACAAATAAGATGTATTACAATGCTCAAAAGGGTGAGGGATTTGCAATTGATAGTAATCCTGTAAGTGTTGATTATATTGAAAAATATACTGCTAAAGCTGAAAAGGTAGTCTCAATCGCTGATAAGATAATTGTATATGACTTATTTAAGAAAACAAACGAATCGACATTAAAAAATAAATAAAAAAATCTTGCGTAATAGATTATATTTTGGTATAATCAAATTGCGCAAGTAAATGGGTCTATAGCCAAGTGGCTAAGGCGTGGGACTGCAACTCCCTGATCGTTGGTTCAAATCCGACTAGGCCCTCCAAACGCAGGTGTAGTACAATGGTTCGTATGCGGCCTTGCCAAGGCTGAGATGGGAGTTCGATTCTCCTCACTTGCTCCATTTGAAATAAACGTCGATTTAATCGACGTTTTTATTATTTATTAAACAAAAGGACGACTATTATTTATGAGTCGTCCTTTTAAGTAAAAATAATTATTTTAAACTTTTTTGCATAGGTTCTTCTAATAAATCTGTCCAATGTCCACTAGGCATAAATGCTGATGTATCTTGTCCTTCTTCTTGCGCTTGTTGGAATGCATCCCATTGTTCATCAGTAAGAACATCTTTAAAATGATTAGAATAGAATTTAAACCATGCATTGTAAGATGGTGTTCTAGTAATATGTTTATCAATTTCAGGTTCAGGTATTTCTACACCGAATTTTGTTGTTTGATATACCATATATTCTAAAGCATATTGCTCTTCAGTTAAGTCAATTTTAGGTATTCTTCCATGTGCCATATCATGTTTACATCTCCAAATATGACCACCCAAAGCATCAATTGCAAAGTATAAATCAACTTCACTTAAATTATTGATTGCTTCTACATCAGAAATACATCCTGGATCTATACCATAAATTCTTGCATTCTTAATTCTATCTTCTTTTTCTTGTTCACTTTCTAAATAATCAGAAACATTTTTTCCGTTATATAATTTTAAGTTAAGAATTTTTGATCCATCAGAAAAAGCTCTACCATTAACTATTTCTTTAATTCTATCTTGTGGTGCAACTATATCCCATTCTAATGTAGGTTTAGCATCCTTTTCTTCATTTCCTGAATTTTGTAAATCATAAGCACAAATAGGATTTTCGTTACCCATAACTTCGGTTAAAGTTGGTAATAATTCATCTAGAATTGCTTTCCCATCAGCTGATGTAGAAATTAGTAAATATTCTCCGGCTTTAAAAGTTATATGAAATCTTTTAGAATCAAAAGAACCAGACACACCACCCATTAAAGAAGAAAGAAAATCAGCTTCAAATCTTTCACCATATTTTTTTTCTAATAATTCTTCTAATTGTAAAGAATTATTAACTGTCGTTTTTCCCATTCTCAAAACCTCCCTAAGTAATTAACTATTATAAATCAAAAATTATTTATTTACAATAAATTGATATAAATTTCGCCACATATTGTTATTCTGGCAATTGGTGATGAATATAATGTGATATAATGAAGATATAAATAAGGAGAATACTATGAAAAGAAAATTAATTGTTTTAGTAGTTGGAATCACATTATTAGGAATCACAGGATGTTCTAATAACAAAGATATTCTAGAAGGAAAGTGGATTGCCAAGACTGAAAATCAAAAAATATATCAAATTAACAAAGACGGAGATACTACTGGCGGAAAAGAAGATTATATTCTTGAATGTGACGGTAAAGGAGCATATACAATAACTTTAGAAAATAAAAAAACTAAAAATGGAACTTATAGCATTAATAACAATATAATAACTTTTAAAGATGACAGTGATTTACTAATTGCAGAATGCAAACTAGATAATAGCGAAATTACTTGTGATAATGAACTATCTACTTATGCTTTAAAATACGTAAAATATTCTGAATAAAAAGAATGGTGATTGACCATTCTTTTTTTTGTAAAAAAAAGATAGGATATAATCCTATCTAAATAAATTTACGCACTTTTCATCATTAATTTTTTATTGTATTCGTTTATTTCTTCTTTTGATTCTATATCATAGATTTCACCACATATTGTCATTTTTACAATAGGAGATGAACTAAAACTATGATTTTTTGTATATTCGATCTTCATTAAAAAATGATTAATATTTCGACATCCAGCTATTATATTTTCTCTTAATGCAGCTTTATTTTCTTTTTTATATTGGTTAATATATGCAAGCACATTAGACATATAGTCTAGTGTGTTAAGAAAATTAATTACTTCTCTATTACTTATATATTTTTGTAATTCTCTTATAAGACCAAGTAGATCTGCATTAAAATATAGTTTTTCCATTTTTTCTCTTCCAACTACGTTTTCAAGTGTTTCAGCTACGTATTTTTCTAATGTGTAATCTGGTAAAATTTTTCTATCACTAAAGTATCTTTCAGTTAATAGTTGTGTATATCCTTCGTTTAAACCCATACCAATATCTAAGTCTACGCCAAGATGAAATTTTGAGTATTTTGTAATTCTGTATCCATTGCATTCTGTAAGTGTTGTTTTATCGTATCTTCCGGATGAAAGATGTAGTAATTCATGCCATAAAGAATTACTTTCATTTATAACACGTATTTTATTATCAATACAGCTGTAGTAAGAATAACTGGCGTGTTTAGATGCCTGTTTAATTGAAACATTTTCAATATTGGCATACATATTTTTTAAACATTCTTCTGGTAATACATATTTCATTCTCTCGATAAACGATCTTATATTTTCTAAGTATACTTTATTTATTCTTTTATTATTTATATTATTACTAATATACATAATAGCCCCCCTTAAGCAGTTTATACTATATCATATTTAAAAAAAATGTCAAAACGAGCATTTTTTATTGAGCTATTTTTATAATTTGGAAATAAGTGATTTATGTCTTGACTTATAATATTATAATGAGATATTATATTAATATTGGTGGTGATATTATGCAAAATATTCACTTAAATTCAGACGATTTTACTAACAGGGGAAACTGCGCTTTTTAGCGCGGTTTTCTTTTTTTTATATTCTACTTGAGGAGGAATCATCATGAAAAAAGATTTTATAGTAATGCGTCATAGTTATGATGATCATAGTTATATTGATGGAAAAAATGACACAAGTTTAACAGAAAAAGGAATAGAAATAGCGAAGACTGCGGCAATTAAAGTAGCCGAAGAAATTGAAGATAAGAATGTTATTATACGTCATTCTGTTAAAAAGAGGGCTTTAGAAACAGCGGAGATACTTTGCGATTATTTATTAAAGAAAGGTTTTAACTGTGAGTGTGTTAATGAACCGGGATTAACAGAGTTATATCAAGGTAAATTTGATTTTTCAAAATTAACTCATGAAGAAAGAGTATTATTTCTTCAAAGTTGTTGGGATGACTTCGAAGATTGCCGTATGAATGGTGATTATAGACATAATTTTGGTCAAAATAAAGATCGTAGTATTATTCTAACTCCAGGAGCTAATCATATTGATTGGTCACTTAAAATTGCTGATGGTTTATTAAGTATAATATCAGATATGGAAAAAGACTATCAGTCTATTGCGATAGCGCATCGTGGTGCAATCTACATGATTGAACAATTAATAAGATATGCGAATGGATTAATTCCTCTTGAAGAAATCGAAAAGTATCATACAAGATGGATGAGTTACTGCCAAGACTATAAAGTAGAAATAAATGATTTAGATAATGCTAAAAAGTTAATAAAAGAATATAAAAGTATTAGAGGTGTAAAATGAAAATATTAATTAATCAGCCAAGATCTTCATACTTTGTTGGGGGAGCTGAGATGATATCTTTTGATCATGCAGCAAACTTTTTAAAACTGGGACTTGAAGTATCATTTTTTACAATTAGTCCTAAAAGCATTGGTTTAACTTATTCAAAACAATTTAAAGATTTTAAGAAAAAATATAAAGATAAAATCAATATTATTGAATTAAAACAATCAGAGGAAATAAAAGAAATATATGATATTACACCGGGAGAAGATAGACGTCGTTGGAATGTAGAATCTATTTATTATAATCAAGTGTTTTATGATTATTTAAATACTCATAAAGATGTGTACGATATAGTATTTTCTTACTATAATTTGGATGCTGTATTTATACCTCGAAAGAATGTAAAAAATAATGTTTTATATTTATGTGGTATTCCAAGAGAACAAAATGATTTCCAAGGAAGTTTCTTGTATCCATATGATAGTATTTTAGCAATTTCAGAGCAAGTAAAAGAATCTTGGAAGAAATATGCGAAGAATGGTATAAAGATAGTTTCAACAGGAGTTAACTGTGATAGATTTATTCCGGGCATTAATAAATCTAAGAAGATTAAATTATTATATGTAGGAAGAATTATTGAACGTAAGAATGTTGATATGATAATTGATGCTTATAATAGATTGAAAGATAAATATGATTTAGAACTTACTATTGTAGGTGATGGTCCTGAGTTAGATAATCTAAAAGCTAAATCAGATGAAGTCATATTTACAGGTGTTGTCGCAAGTCCTGAAGAATATTACAAAAAAGCAGATATTTTTGTAACACCTTCTAAATATGGAGAGGGTTTACAAGGAACTATTTTAGAAGCAATGAGTAGTGGACTTACAGTAGTTGCGACTAATACTGACATAAATAAAGAACTATTAGCTTTAGGAAGAGGTTTCTTAGTAGAACCAGAAATAGAATCTGTAGTTAAAGGAATCGAAGCTGCGATTAATGCTGATCGTGAAAAGATAGAAAAATTAAATAGAGATTATGTTTTAGAAAAATATAATTGGATAGAAAAATGTAAAGATATATTAAGGAGTATAAAATGAATTTAGTATTTTTAAGACATGGAGAAGCAACAGATAATGTTAAAGAACTAATATCAGATAAAGAAATATATTGGTCAACTTTAACGGAAGATGGTATTAATACAGTAAAAGAATCAGTAAAAGGTTTACCTAATACTGTTGATAAGATATATGTATCACCACTTCCAAGAACGATTGAAACAGCGCGTTTTGTAAGTGAATTATTTCCGCATACAGAAGTTATAATTGAAAACCGTATTCGTGAAATATATCATGGTAAATATACTCATCAAAAAAATAACGAAGATCTTGATAATACCCGTATTAAGCAAATAGGTGGGGATTACTTCGTTAGATTAGGTGACTATGGTGAAAATAATTTTGATATTGAAGGAAGATTAACTTCTTTCTTAAAAGATGTTCATGATAGTAATTTAAAAGATAATACTGTCGTGATAGTATCACACGGTTCAATCACTTCTTATATGAAAAGGATTTTAAAAATAAAAACAGCCCATATTCAAACTGGTAAAATGGAAATATTTAATGATGTTGATTTTAAACCATTATATGCTCATATAAGAAAATTAAATAAAATTAAAAAAGAAGAAGTAAATAGAAGAGTAGAGTTAGTTAACTCTTTAGAAGTAAATCCTTTATTAAAAAAGAACTTGCTTACACTAGCAAAAAAAGAATTTAATAATATGGAATTTAGTAAAGAGATATTTGATAAAGAGATTGAAGGATTAAAAACTTCTAATTTAAAACAAATAACTGATTCTAAATTTAAAGGTGATCTTATTCTAGTATGTTTTTATAGTGACTTTAGTAATTTTGCTAAATACTGGATGGATCATTATATAAGTATTGGTATTAAGAATTTTGTTCTTGTAAATAATAATAGTAAAGATAATTCAAAAGAAATACTAGAAAGTTATCAAGATAAAGTTAATATATCTTTCTGGGAAATTAATGAAAAATATAATTGCTACAACATGTGTGGTTGGAAGCAACAAATCTTTGAACACTATGGTGTAGATAAAATATATTTAACAGTTGATTCAGACGAATTATTTATTTATAAAGATTATAAAAATATTAAACTAGAAGAATATATTAAAAAGAATAAGCTAACTAGTTTAAAAGCATTAATGTTAGATGTTTATACAAATAAAAATCTATATGAAGGTAATATTGAAGATTTTAAATATGTTGATAAAGGTACATATAAAACTAGTAAATGTATTTATGGTACTAGATTATTTGGAGGACCTAGATCAAGAGTATTTAAGATTAATCCAAGTCTTCAAAAGATGCCTTTAATGAAGTATACAGGTAAAGAATATTTTGCTAATGATCATTTTTATTATCCATTTAGTTTAAATGAAAAAGCAAAATTATCTGCTTATTTACTTCACTATAAATTTTTACCTGGAGATTTAGATAAATATAGTGAATATGCTAGGGATGGACGTCACTGGAATAATTCAAGAGAGTATAAGATTTATAGTAATACAGATAATAAAATATCATTCTATGATAAGGAGATTTCTATTTTAGTAGACGATATAGATTTTGATTTTTAAAGAGGTGATATAAATGAAATATTTTATATTAAATAAAAATAAAGAATTTAAACAAATAATGAAATATTTAATAGAGAAAGAAGGTCTTCCTAAGATTCAAAGAAGATTAGATATATTCTCTAATTATGATAATTCACGTATTGAAATATTAAATAATGAAGTAACTTATCGTAAGGATGACCGTCTTCGTAAAATATATATTCATAATAAAAATTTAAAATATTTTTTTAAGATGTTTGATAATGAAAAAGGGTATTGTATTAGTGATATCGCAATTTTAAATTTTAAAAATTGCTCAGTCATGTTTAATACATATCACGGAACTATTATTTCAATGGATGATATAGGTTTATGTGAAGAGATAGAAGAAGGATTTAATATTCCACATTACGATCGAATATCTGATCATCCGATGATTAAAAAACCAAAACCTGAAAGATTATTTGATGGCGCAGGTAACTTAAATTCAAAGATTAAAGATTATGCTCATAAAACAGGACTTGATATTAGGTCTTTAAGTTCCTCTTTAAAAGTAAGAGTTTCTAATGTTGGTAATGATTATTCATATTTGGAGAAATACTATAAGGATATATCAGGACATGATTTATTATCCACAAATCCTAATTATAAAAAGAAATATAAAATAGCTAATATAAGTATTATTATTCCTGTATATAATCAGGATGTTACATATACATTACTTGCTATTCAAGGTCAAAATATTTCGAAAGAAGAGAAAAAGAAAATCCAAGTAATTATAATTGATGACGGATCAAAGAATAATGTAATAGAGGAAGTAAATAGTGTTAGAGATTTATTAGACTATGAATTACAAATAATATCATTAGGTCAAAATATGGGATTATCTAATGCAAGAAATGTAGGTTTTGCGGTAGCTAAATATGAACATATATTATTCTTAGATTCAGATATTTTAATAAGTCGTAATTACATATATGATATTAGTGTAAGATTACAATTAATACCTAATGCATTATTTATATGTATGCGTAAAAATATCACAAGAGATTCGGAATTACTTGATAAGAAAGTATTATTGTCTGGTGTTCAAGAATGTTTTGATTTTGATGATAGTAGAGTAATTACTAAAGGAAAAGATTATCATATTGGCTGCGATAAAGTTTATATTGATGAAGAAATATCAATTCTAGATGACACAAATTATTTTAAGGAACTAGGATATGGTTCGCAAATCGGAATATATAATATTGCAACTGTTGTCACAGGACATAATATTGCGCTTAATAGATCATTAATTAAATCAAATCAACCTTTCTCTAATAAGTTTAAAGGTTGGGGTATGGAAGACGCATATTTTGCTTCTAAGTTAGTAGCGGATGGATGCTTTGTAATCCCTGTCTTATCATCTTGTGTATATCATATAGATCATCCACCACGTAGTGGAAGTAATGAAAAGAAAATAGAAGAAGCAATGAGAAATCACGAAATATATAATGAATTATTAAATCAAGTATGGAAATAAGGTGAAAGTATGCAAGTAGCAAACAACGAAAATGAATTACTAAATATAAAAGATAATTTAGTTTTAGGTAGTTTACCTAAAATGAATAATTCAAAAATTATATTTTATGGAGAAAATAATATTTTATACTGCGAAGATTCAGTAACTCTTAGTGATAGTGTGCTTGAATTTGGCGCTAGTAATTCAATTGTTTTCCTTCGTAGTAGTAGTCATAAATATCGTCTACTTGCGACTGTATTTAATAATTCAACTATTTATATTGATAAAGATAATTACTTTAATGAACCTTTAGATATAATTGTATCTGAAGAAACTAATTTAGTAATTGGAAGAGATTCTATGTTTTCTAAAGGTGTTAGCATAATGACTACTGATCATCATCCAATATATGATGTAAATACTTTAGAAAGAATTAATCATGCTAAAAGTATTTATATAGGTGATCATGTTTGGATAGGGCAAGATTCAACAATCTTAAAAGGAACAAAAATAGATTCTGGAAGTATCATTGGTGCTTCTAGTGTAGTAGCAGGTTCATCTATTCCAAATAATACTATTTATGCTGGTAATCCTGCTAAGCTAATTAAGGAAGATGCTTTCTGGAATGGAGCTTCTACTCATAAATGGATAAGGGGAGTAGAAAATAGCTCTAGTTATGAAGGTAATCCAGAAGATTATAAATTTAATTTAGATGATAGTGAAAGATTAGATTATGCTGATATTGAAGGATATTTAAATAGATGTAATAGTAAAGAAAAATATGAATTCTTACAAATCTTATCCAAGAATAGTAGGAAGAATAGATTCGTTCATTTTGCTAAAGAAAAAAATAAAGTAAAGAAATTTAATGAATAAAAAAAGAATAGTTATTAACTATTCTTTTTTATAAACTCATATACTGCTTTTGATACTTTATCATGACCTTCAATATCCATATGTAAACCATCTACAAGAGTAACATTATCTACAATAATACTTTGGTTACTTTTATTATTTTTAAAGTAAGTAATTAACTCTTGACGTTTGTCTTCAGATTCTTGAGGAAATGATCTTTCCACATTAAAATTTACCGGAAGTAAATAATAAATATTAGGGAATTTATTATTAAAATATTTATCTGGAAGATATTCATATATCTCTTTAACTTTATCTTCATACCATAATAAGTTATTAATAATATCTTCGGCAGAATTTAAAAACTTTTTATTTAAGTCATTTGTTCCTAAAGCGATTATTAATGTATCAATAGGAGCATTACTTTTAAAGATGGCTTCAAAAGAATCTTTGCCATTTTTATATGGTTCTATTTCATCTTTATTACCAGCTTGTCTACCAGGTAATCCTTCTTGTAAAACTTTATAGTCACTACCTAAAAGATTATTTAATTTATTAGCCCATAAATATTCGTCAGCAAGTCTTTTCTTAGTAATTAAATTATCTCCCCAAGTATTTGAATCACCATATATTAATATTTTTTTCATATTACCACCACCAATATTATATCAAAAAAAGAACAATGTGTTCTTTTAATAAATAGTTTTATTCATTTTATTATATTCATCAAATAATTCTAGACATTCATCACGGTCAATGCATTCTAGGAAATTTCCAAGTTTTTCACGACCTCCAAAAATCTTATTAAATTTTTCATCTCTAAAACCAATTATTTCATTGTCTTTAACAGTACATCCATAATAAACTTTATCAATATTTGCCCACATACATGCGCATAAACACATATGACAAGGTTCTCCTGTTGTATAAAGTTCACAACCTGTTAAATCATAAGTATTTAAATTTTTACAAGCGTCTCTAATAGCGGATACTTCTCCATGGCAGGTAGGATCATTTTTAAGAAGAACTTTGTTATGACCAATTCCTACAATTTCTCCGTTTTTTACAATAACTGTTCCAAAAGGACCACCATGTCCTTTTTTTATTCCATCCCTAGCTTCTTCAATAGCAATCTTCATAAATCTATTCATAGTATCACCATAAAAATTATATCATATTTATGTTAGTTATGGTAATTATAAGTTATTTTTATGATATAATTAACTTAGGGTGGTAATATGAAAGAAAATAAATTTGTTTTAAACACGATTGTAATAGTAGCAGCTTTTATTTTAATTCAATTATTTGGTTATAAGATAGCTTTATTATTACTTAATAGTCCAGACGAAGGAAATGGTTACAAGACTTTATTTAATATTAAAGATGAAATAAAGATTGAATCAAAGAATGCTAGTAATCCTAAAACATATTTAGATATGGAATATGAGGAATTAGAAGGATTTACTTATGGTGAAAGCCAATCTACTAAATTAAATAATTCTTATTATTTATATAAGGATGATACGCAAACTGTTTTAGCAGGTTATAAAGTAGGTAGTGGCTATAACTATTATGATGATATTATTAAATCTAGTATTAATGATAAAGAAACTAATGTAAAATTACTTGAGAAAGTAAATGTATATAATAACTTTGAAGTAATTAAATATTTACAAAAACATTATAAAGATAAAGTATCTATCTTCTCGAATACAAATGATGTTAAATTACATAATTTAATGAATACATATGCTAATAAGAAAATAGAAGAAGGGGAAATAAGATACTTAAAAGGAGATTTAGAAGGATTTATTATTATTAATAAAACTAATACTATTTTCCAAGTAAATATTAAGAATAATGATAAGTATTATTATTTTGATTTCTTTAATAGTACAGATAATGAATACTTTACTTTAGATAAAGTAATATCTATTATTAGCACAATTAAATTTAAATAAAAAGAATTAACGAATGTTAATTCTTTTTATTTTGTAAAATACTTGTTGTGTAGTTAATAAATAGTACTAAAGAAATTAAATCTAAGCGATCAATTAAATTAAGTAATTCTTTTTTGGAAAAACGTTTATTAAGTTTATTATCTAAATCTGTTTTCTTTTTTAAGATTGTTTCTTTACTAAAGTCTTTAATAAGTTTTCTTTTCTTAATTAATTTATTTAAAGCATAGATTACAATTTCTAAATTAATATTATTTTTAATAAATTCTTTTTCTAATTTTAATGTGTTTTTTCTTGTTGCTTGATACATCTCTTCATCTAATTCATCAATTATTTCTTTGATATAAGATAATAATTGATTACTAAAATTAAATTTAAGTAATTCTTTAGAGATAGCATCTAACTTTTTTATTTCGACATTATAGATATATCTTAATTGTAATTCAGTATCAATAGGCATGTTAAAAATTAAGTTTCTTCAAAATACTTTCTAGATCTTCTTTATAGCTTCCATCAACATTAAAATATAGTAATTTATTATCTACTCTTTTTACATACATGTATTTATTTTTAGTTAATTTATAATAGATAGAATATTTATCTTTAGAGATGTCTTCATTATCAATAACTTCTGACTCATCTAATTCAAATGATTGTTTATTAAAACCAAATGAGTTTTTAGCACTATTAACATCATTAAAGACAAGAAATTCTATTTGATAATTATTATTGTAAGCAACATTAGCTTCCTTAACTATTTCTTCACTAAATTGTTCTTTAACATCTTGGATTTTAAAACCATTTTTTTCTGTTATTTTAATAAAACTATGCATATCTAGTTCTTTATTACTTTTTCTACTTAATATAAAAAATACACATCCTATGATAATAAATAAGATAACTAATTCAATTATTAATATCTTCTTTTTCATAAAACCACCAATATTAATTATACATTAATTTATTTATTTTTTGAAGATAATTTGCTATAATTATTTTAGGTGATGATATGAAAAAGGGATTTACATTAATTGAATTACTAGCAACTATTATAGTACTTGGTATTTTAGTTTTAATTACAGTACCGGTAGCAAATAATATAACAAGAAGAAGTGCACGTAAAACTATTACAACTACAGCTAAAGAAACATTAAAGGCAGCGGAAACTTATTTTATTGAGAATGGTAAGAAAGAGGGTAAGTGCGCTACTATATCTGATCTTGATATGGATATTAAAGATAAATCTCTTAGTGGACAAGTATGTGTCAATGAAAATACTTTAGTATTAAGTATGGAAAACAATATGTTTATTGTCAATGGAACATTAGATCATTTAGAAATAGAGGATAAATAATCCTCTTTTTATTTACTCAGAACAAGTGTTCGTGTATAATTAAGATGGTGGTAGTATGGAAAGAATTATATTTCATATAGATGTTAATAATGCGTTTGTTTCCTGGACAGCAGTCGATTTATTAAAACAAGGATCAAAAATCGATATAAGAAATACGTATGCTGTTGTTGGAGGAGACGAAAAAACAAGAAACGGGATAGTTCTTGCGAAAAGTCCTCTCGCTAAAAAAGTAGATATTGTAACAGGAGAAACCATTTATAATGCTAAACGTAAATATAAAAATTTAACTGTCTATCCACCAAATTTTAGACTTTATCAAGAAATGTCATATAGTTTATTTAATTTACTAGCGAAATATACGCCAGATATAGAAGTGGCCTCTATTGATGAGTGTTACTTAGATTATGGTAAAGTTAAAAAATTATATGGTAATGAACTAGAATTCGCTTATAAAATAAAAGATGAAATTCAAAACACTTTAGGATTTACTGTTAATATTGGAATAGCGAATAATAAACTGTGTGCTAAGATGGCATCGGATTTTACGAAACCAAACCGAGTTCATACTTTATATGATAATGAAGTTAAAGAGAAAATGTGGCCTCTTAAAGTAGGAGATTTATTTGGGGTAGGAAGAAGTACACTTCCTAAGTTAGAAGCAATTGGTATCCATACAATAGAAGATTTAGCTAATTATGACTTAACTAAACTAACAAGATATTTTAAGAATCAAGCCAAGCATTTAATTGATATCGCAAATGGTATTGATAATAGTGAAGTAAAATCTATTCCTGATGAGGTAAAAGGTATTGGCCATGAATTTACTTTAGAAGAAGATACGACAGATATTAATGTTCTTTTTAAAGAATTATTTCTTCTTTCAGAAATGGTAGGAAAAAGACTTCGTAAAGAAAATAAATATGCTCAAGTAATATGTGTATCTTTAAAAGATAATTTCTTTAGAAGATATTCTCATCAAAGAAAACTAGTTAACGCTACTAATATAACTAGTGAAATATATGAACATTCTAAAAGTATTTTAAAAGAGTTTTATAATGGAGAAAGTATTCGCTTAATAGGCTTAAGATTAGATGATTTACATGAGGAAAATATCTATCAAACTAGTTTATTTGAAGATTTAACAAAGAAAGATAAAGAGTCTAGTATAGATAAAGTTATTGATGAGATCAATCAAAAAATGGGAAGAAATACTGTTACTAAGGCAAGCCTAGCTAATAAAAAAATTAATCGTAAAGAATAAGGTGTCTAGTTATAGGAAATAGACACCTTTTTTGATATAATATATAATGGAGTGATAATATGAATACAGATATAATTAAACAGATTAGTAAAGAATTAGAAGTAAGTGAAAAACACGTTGAAGCCGTATTAAAAATGCTTGAAGAAGGAGCAACTATTCCTTTTATAGCTCGTTATCGTAAAGAAGCAACAGGGGCTATGGATGAAGATAAAATACGTAGTGTTAATGAAGTATATTTATATCAAGTAAATTTACTAAAAAGAAAAGAAGATGTTATTAGATTAATTGATGAAAAAGGTTTAATGACTGATGAGTTAAAAGAAAAAATTATGTCTTCTACTAAATTAGTTGAAGTAGAAGATTTATATAGACCTTATAAGGAAAAGAAAAAGACTAAAGCAACTGAAGCTATTAAAAATGGTTTAGAACCTTTAGCTAAAATGATTATGTCTTTCCCAGTTAATGGTGATCTTAATAGTTTAGCAAGTAAGTTTATTAATGAGAATGTTAAAACTAAGGAAGATGCTATCACTGGGGCTGGTTACATTATTGCGGAATATATCTCAGATAATGCATATTTCCGTAAATGGATAAGAAATTATATTTATAAGAATGGTGTCTTGGAGACTAAAGTTAAGAAAGATAATCCTGATACTAAGAAAGTATATGAGATGTATTATAACTATAATGAAAAAGTTAGTTATATAAAACCTCATCGTATCTTAGCAATTAATCGTGCGGAAGATGAAAAAGTACTTACAGTAAATATTAATATTAATAATGAAGAAATATTTAATTATTTAGAATCAAAGATTATTAAAAATGATAAAAGCTTTGTTGTTGATATTGTAAAAGATAGTATTAAGGATAGTTATAAACGTCTTATTTTTCCATCTATCGAAAGAGAAATAAGAAGTGATTTAACAGATAAGGCTAATGTAGCGGCAATTAGTAATTTTGCTTCTAACTTAGAAAGTTTATTACTAACACCACCTATGAAAGAAAAGATAGTTTTAGCTTTTGATCCAGGATACACAAATGGTTGTAAATTAGCTGTTATTGATAAAACAGGTAAATATTTAACTAGCTGTGTTATTCATCCTTTTGCAAGTAGTAATAGTGCTTTAGAAGCATCTAAAACTACTTTAAAAAAATTAATAAATGATTATCAAGTTGATATTATTGCGATAGGTAATGGTACAGCTTCAAGAGAATCAGAAAGCTTGATAGCTAATTTAATTAAAGAAATTGACCGTAAGGTAGAATATATAATTGTTAGCGAGGCGGGAGCTTCTATCTATAGTACAGAAAAAGTAGCTCAAGAAGAATTTCCAAATCTAACACCTAATGAAAGAAGTGCCGTAAGTATTGGAAGAAGACTTCAAGATCCTTTAGCGGAACTTGTTAAGATTCCACCGGAAGGAATAGGAGTTGGTTTATATCAACATGATGTTCCTGAAAAGGAATTAAAAGAAAGTTTAGACTTTGTTGTATCAAAAGCAGTTAATAGTGTTGGTGTTAATATTAATACCGCATCATCATCACTACTTAAATATGTTTCTGGTATTACAAAGAAAAATATTGAAAAGATTATTGAATATCGTAATAAATATGGTAGATTTAATAGTCGTAAAGAAATTAAAAAATTATTAAGTGACAAAGTATATGAACAAGCTATTGGATTCCTAAGAGTAGTGGATGGAGATAGTATTTTAGATGCTACCGGTATTCATCCCGAAAGTTATGATATAACTTTAAATCTACTTGATAAACTAAATTTAAGTATTAAGGATATAGGTACTCCTAAAATTATTGAAGTTTTAGATAAACTTGATATTAATAAATATGCTAAAGAATTAAATACAGATATTTATACTTTAGAAGATATTGTTAAGAGTTTAAAGAGTCCTAATAGAGATCCTCGTGATGATATGCCTAAACCATTACTTAAGAGTGATGTTTTACATATTGAAGATTTAAAACTTGGAATGATGCTTCAAGGAACTGTAAGAAATGTTGTAGATTTTGGAGCATTTATAGATATTGGTCTTCATAATGATGGTTTAGTTCATATATCTAAAATAACAGACAAATATATTAAACATCCTAGTGAAGTATTAAGTGTAGGAGATATCGTTGACTGCTATGTAATTGACATTAATATTGAAAAAGAGAAAGTTTCCTTATCACTATTGAAAGGAGAATAGTATGTTACAAATAAAAAACATTACTAAAATTTATGAAACAACAGGTTTTAAACAAAAAGCTTTAAATAACATCAGTGTAAGTTTTCGTGAAAATGAGTTTGTTTCAATCTTAGGTCCATCAGGATCTGGTAAAACAACATTATTAAATATTATTGGTGGTCTTGATAACTATACAAGTGGTGATTTAATAATTAATGGTGTTTCAACCAAAGATTATAAGGATAAAGATTGGGATAGTTATCGTAATCATCGTATTGGATTTGTATTCCAAAATTATAATCTTATTATGCATCAAACAGTTTTACAAAATGTTGAACTTGCTTTAACTTTAGCGGGTACTAGCAAAAAAGTAAGACATGCTAAAGCAATTGAAGTTTTAGAAAGTGTAGGATTAATTGATCATATAAATAAAAAACCTAATGAGTTATCGGGTGGACAGATGCAAAGAGTTGCGATTGCTCGTGCGTTAATAAATGATCCTGATATCTTACTTGCTGATGAACCAACAGGTGCTCTAGATACTGAAACAAGTAAACAAATAATGGATTTACTAAAAGATATAGCGAAAGACAAATTAGTTATTATGGTAACGCATAATCCTGATTTAGCTAATATCTATTCAACAAGAATAGTTAAAGTACTAGATGGTAAAGTAATTGATGACTCTAATCCATATAATGAAGAAGATGAACAAAATAACTATAAAACTAAAAAAACTAGTATGAGTTTTAAAACAGCTCTAGGTCTTTCTTTAAATAATTTACTTACGAAGAAGGGTCGTACTATTTTAACTGCTTTTGCGGGTTCAATAGGTATTATAGGTATTGCGCTTATTATGAGTTTATCAAATGGTATTCAAGAGTATATTAATCGTACGGAAAAAGAAACTCTTGCTAATTATCCACTTCAAATTCAAAAACAATCATTAGATATGTCAACTTTAATAAGTACAATTATTAGTAAGAATGAAAAAAGAACTTATAAAGATAATAAGATTCATTCGGTAAATGTAATGGGTGATGTCTTAAGTACAATGACTCGTGAAGTTAAAACTAATGATTTACAAAAATTTAAGGAATATATTGAAAGTAATAAAACAAATATAAAAGACTATACAACAGATATTAAATATGGTTATGATGTAACTTTAAATTTATATAAGCCAGGAAACGATGTTGTTAGAGTAAATCCAACTACTGTCTTTGATGCTGTAGGAATGGGTACTAGTAATGTATCTAGTGCTTATTCAGGATATATGTCTAATTATGATGTATTCTCAGAACTTATTGATAATGAAGAATTACTAAAACAAAAATATAAATTAGTAAGTGGTAAATGGCCTACTAAATATAACGAAATAGTTGTTATGGTAAATGAAAATAATGAAATGGCTGACTATACACTATATAGTTTAGGTATCTTAGATCAAAAAGAATTAGAAGATAAATTTAATCGTATGGTTAATGGTGAAAAAATTGATTTTGAAGAAACAAGTTATACTTATGATGATATTATAGGTTTAACATATAAGTTAGTTTTACCTACAGATTTATACAAAAAAGAAGGTAATATTTGGGTTGATTATTCAAACAATGAAGATTATTTAAAGAGTGTTATTAATAATAGTGAAGATATTAAAATAGTAGGTATTATTAAACCGGGTGAAGAATCAGTAGCTGGTAGTACAAGTGGTAATGGTACTGTAGGATACTTACATTCTTTAACCGAACATATGATAAATAAAATAAATGAAACTACTATTGCCAAAGAACAATTAAGTAATCCAGATATTAATATTTTTACAGGTATGGAATTTAGTAAAAATGAAATAGATTATACTAAATTAACTCCTAGTGAAATAGCTTATTTTAGTAGTTTAAGTCCTAATGAATTAGCTAGTTTAATGAATAGTTTAAAAGCAACTTATAAAGACAATTTAAAAACTTTAGGAATAGCGGATTTAGATAATCCAGATAGTATTAGTATTTATCCAAAAGATTTTGATAGTAAAGAAGAAATAGCAAATATTATTCAAAAATATAATAAAGGCTTAAATGATGAGGAACAAATTACTTATACGGATATTGTTGGTATTATGATGAAAAGTGTATCAAGTATTGTTAATGTTATAAGTAGTGTTTTAATAGCTTTTGTTTCAATTAGTTTAGTTGTATCTAGTATTATGATTGCAATCATTACTTATATATCAGTAATTGAAAGAACTAAAGAGATTGGTATCTTACGTGCAATAGGAGCTAGTAAGAAAGATATATCAAGAGTATTTAATGCTGAAACTTTAATTGAAGGATTTGCTTCCGGTATATTTGGTATTATGGTTACTTTGCTTTTAAATTTACCAATTAATTTAATTATTAAAGCTAAACTTAATATAAGTAATATTAGTATCTTACCAATTAATGGAGCTATTATTCTTATATTAATAAGTATAGTTTTAACAGTAATCGCAGGTTTAATACCAGCACGTATGGCAAGTAAAAAAGATCCTGTAATAGCATTAAGAACAGAGTAAAATCTGTTCTTTTTTGAATTTTTCAAATTATAAAGAATATGCTATAATATATATACCTTTGGAGGTGTTATTATGAAAATGAAAGATATCGAAAATTTTTATTATAATGATAAAAAAGAATATATATTAAGTAATCGTAAGGGATTTGAAAATTTCCTTATCGCTCATTACTCAGAAACAACAAATATTGAAGAAATGCAAGAACTAGTTGATAAGTTAATCGCTTGGTATAAAATTAAAATGCCAGATCGTAAGAGAAATGAATTAGATATGCGTTATAAGAATATCCCAGATATTGGAGATATAATGACTTATGAACAACTAGAATATCGTTATAAAACAATTGAACAATTTGTTATGGAATGTCCATATAAAGAACATGTTTATGGTAGTAGAATAAATGAAACTGAAATAAAATCAAAAAACGGAAGTATTTATGTAAATATTAACGGTAGTGTAAGCTATAAGACTTTAAAAAATTATGGTTTAGATTTTATGAGTGTTGAAGAATTCTATAATGAATTTGCTGATAAGATGGATTTAAGTAATTTAAGGGCTTTCTTAGATAAACATATGTTAGATTTGATCTTAAGAAATCATATTATTGATGCTGTAAGAAAAGGATTATACTATTCAGCTGGAGCTAATGTTGAATTAGGAGAAAAGAGAATGAAAACATTCCTTAACGATGTAAATAGTAGATATCAAAATATTGATTTAGCTAATAGAATGTATGATGCTAAAAAATATGCTTCTATGAGTATTGAACCAGAAGAGAAAAAAAGTTTCTTAAAGACTTTATTTACAAAATAATATAGCGTTAAGCTATATTTTTTTGTATAATTATAATGGTAGGTGATGATATGGATAATGAAATATTAGATTTTAAAAATGATATTAAAAACTATGTTCAAGAATTATTCACTCTTATTTTAGAAGATTATCGTAATTATCTACCAACAAGTAAAATAGAATTTATTGAAAATTATGATTTTAACAATAATATTATTATTGATAAGGGAGGTAAATATACTAAAGCTCCCGCAAGGATAGAGAATAATGTTCTTTCTTTATCACCAACTATCTTCTATGATAATTTTGTTAAGAATTATATTGATAATGATTTAAAGATGGTTGATATTGATCTAGTAGAAGAAAAATTTAAGAATCTTCCTTATGAATTATTTAATGTTAATGATTTAAAAACTCTAATTAAAACTAAGAATTTATCTTGTTTTGATGTATGTAAGGGTCTTGTTATTCATGAATTATTTCATTATTTAATCACAGTTAAATCATCTTCTCAAGAATATAAAATAATTTATAATGGTAAAGAATATAAATGTAAGGGTGTTATTGGGGAATATTTAGAAGAAGGATTAGTAGAATTATATGCAAGAATGTTTGCTTTAAAACATAATTTATTTATGTTTCCTAATATTAATTATCAAGATAATATAAAATTTGTTTTAAAATTAAGTCAAGAAATAGGTAGTAATATGGATAAGTTAGTTTTTAATAGTGATTATCTAGGACTACTAAATTATGTTCATAAGAATGGTTTAAAAGAAGAATATTCATCTTTAGAAAATGCCTGGTTAGAAAAAAGAATGATATCGCGTTTTAGGAAGATGAATGAAATTAAAGAAGAAGAAATCGAAGAATTAATGATGGAGGAAATATGAAACCAGTAATCGGAATAATTGCAAGATCAGGAGCTTTTAGTGATACAAATAAGTTTTTTGTTAATCAAAAGATAGTAAGAGCAGTTGCAAATAATGGGGCAATTCCTGTACTTTTACTTCCTACTGATGGAATGGATTATGAAATGGATATTCCTTCTAAATTACCAAGACTAACCGAAGAAAATATTAATGACTTAAGAAGTATGGTTGATAAGTGTGATGGTATTATTATTCCGGGGGGAAGTAAATGGTATCAATTTGATTATGAAATCACTAAATATGCTTTAGAAAAAGATATTCCTATATTAGGAATATGTGCAGGTATGCAGTTACTTGCATCAATTTTTACAAATAAATCTCTTCCTGATATAAGTGTTTTAAATGAAGAACATCTAAAACCAGAACTTGATTATGTACATGAGGTTAATATTAGGGAAGATTCTAAGTTATATGCAATCTTAAAGAAAGATAAGATAAGAGTTAATAGTCTTCATCGAAGTTGCATAACAACTATTGACTCTAAGTACATAACAGGAACTACTAATAACTATATAGAAAGTATTGAAGATAAAACAAAGAAATTTGTTTTAGGATTGCAGTGGCATCCTGAAGGTATGCTTACTTATGATGAAGATGCGAAACTTATCTTTAAAGCATTTATTGAAGCTACAAAAAAAGACTAATTATTATTAGTCTTTTTTATTTCTTTTATAAAATCAAAATTAATTACATCCGGCATATCAACACCATTTTCACGAATATAGCGATTATGTTCTTCAATTTTCTCGTAACACCATTTAGTTAAGCTTTCTCTTTCTTTAAATTGTGGTAAATTCTCTAAAGCATCAATTACTAAATGATATCTATCAATCTTGTTTTGAACACGCATATCAAATGGGGTAGTTATTGTACCTTCTTCTTGATATCCATGAATATGAATATTCTTATTAATACGTTCATAAGTTAATTGTCTTATTAAACTTGGATATCCGTGGAAAGCAAAGATAACTGGTTTTGATACAGTAAATAATTCATTAAATTCATCATCAGTAAGTCCGTGAGGATGAATAGTGTCTGGTTCTAATTTCATTAAGTCAACTACATTAACAACACGTATTTTAATACCTTCAATATTGTTACGTAAAATACTAGTAGCCGCAAGTACTTCTAAAGTAGGAGTATCTCCGGCACAAGCTAAAATAATATCTGGATTACCATCATCATTAGATGCAAAGTTAAATACACCAATACCTTTCGTACAATGATGATCTGCTTCTTCAATACTTAGCCATTGTTTAGATGGATGTTTCGAAGCTACAATTACATTAATATAATTCTTACTTTTAATACAGTGATTAAAACAAGATAATAAAGTATTTGTATCAAAAGGAAGATATATTCTTGTTATATCTGCTTTTTTAGTAACAAGATGATTTAAGAATCCAGGATCTTGATGGGTAAATCCATTATGATCTTGTTGCCATACATGACTGGATAATACATAGTTTAAACTTGCTATTTCTTTACGCCATGGAAGTTCACTAGTAACTTTTAACCATTTAGCATGTTGACTAGCCATTGAATCGATAATACGAATAAATGCTTCATAGCAGTGGAAGAATCCATGTCTTCCTGTTAATAGATATCCTTCAAGCCATCCTTCACATAAATGTTCCGATAACATTGAATCAATGATACGTCCACTAGGATTTAAATATTCATCAGTATTTAATATTTTTCCTTCCCATTGTCTATTAGTTGCTTCAAAAGCATAATTAAGTCTATTAGATAGTGCTTCGTCAGGTCCAAATACACGGAAATTAGTAGGGTTCTTTTTAATAATATCACGAACAAATTCGCCTAATACCATCATATCTTGACTTGTTGTAACACCACGATCTACTTTAATACCATAGTCTTTATAGTTAGGTACATCTAACTCTTTTAATAATAAACCTCCGTTAGCGTGAGGATTTAATCCCATTGGATGTTTAGGCTTTAAATAATCAAGTTCATGAGTTAAATGGCCGTTTTCATCAAATAATTCTTCAGGCTTATAACTCTTCAACCATTTTTTAAGTAATACTAAATTTTCTGGATGATCTTTATCTACTTGTAATGGTATTTGATGAGCTCTAAAAGAATTTTCAATCATTTTACCATCTACAAATTTAGGACCAGTCCATCCTTTAGGTGTTTTTAAGATAATCATAGGCCATATAGGTCTAAATGTTTTATTAGTACGAGCTAATCTTTGAATACTCTTAATTTTTTCAATACATTTATCTAAGGCACTAGCCATTTTTTCATGCATTGTTAAAGTATCAGATCCTTCAACAATAATAGGTTCATACCCATATCCATTAAATAAACTAATAAGTTCATTAGTACTCATACGCGCTAAAATAGTAGGGTTCGCTATTTTATATCCATTTAAATGAAGGATAGGTAAGACTGCTCCATCAGTTTTAGGATTAATAAATTTATTAGAATGCCAACTAGTTGCTAGAGGACCAGTTTCTGCTTCTCCATCTCCAACAGTACAAGCAACGATTAAATCTTTGTTATCTAAGACTGCTCCAAAAGCATGAGCTAAGCTATATCCTAATTCGCCACCTTCATTAATAGAACCTGGAGTTTCTGGAGCTACGTGACTAGAAATACCACCAGGGAAGGAGAATTGTTTAAATAATTTTTTTAAACCTTCGGTGTCTTCGGTAATCTCAGGATATATTTTAGTATAACTACCTTCCATATAAGTTTGAGCTACCATTGCGTTTCCTCCATGTCCGGGACCGGAAACATATATCATATTAAGATTATATTTATTAATAACTCTATTTAAATGTGTATATATAAAGTTTTGTCCTGGAACAGTACCCCAGTGACCAACTAATTTCTTTTTAATTTGATCTAAAGTTAATTCTTCTTTTAATAATGGATTATCAAGCAAGTATAATTGACATGCTGCTAAATAGTTACTTGCACGAAACCATTTATCTATATCATATAATGTTTTTTTATCTAATGTTTTCATTTTTTACAACTCCCTCTAGTATAATATTATTATAACATATTATAGTTAAATATGTTATAATTAAATAGGTGATTTTATGAAGACTACATTAATATTTGACTGCTACGGCGTAATCTCAACAAGTGTAGCGGAAGTATGGGGAAGAAAGTATTTCTCTGAAGATCAATTTAAGATAATAACAAGTGAAATTGTATCTAAAGGTGATATTGGTGAATATACAGATTTAGAAGTATATGATAATCTTTCTTTACTAACAGGTGTTCCTAGTGAAGAAATTAGACATGAATGGGAAAGCCTTGCGCATCTACGTGAAGATTTACTAGAAGAGATAAAAAGACTAAAAAAGAAATACCATATAGTTCTTTTATCTAATGCTTCAAGAGGCTTTTTAGAAAAAAGTGTCTTAAATAGAATGAATGTGGATGATTATTTTGATGAAATAATCGTATCTAGTGACATTTGTTTAATTAAACCTAATGTTGATATTTATACATATGCTTTAGATAAAATAAATAAAACTGCTTTAGAATGTGTATTTATTGATGATAATCCTAAGAATATTGAGGGGGCTAAAAAAGCGCATATTGATGGGATTGTCTTTAAGAATACAGAGGATTTTAAAAATGATTTAGAAAAACTAGTTAATAAGAACTAGTTTTTTATTTGACAAATATTTATTAATATATATAATATATGCAAAGAAGTGATAGTATGAGAAATATTGAAGAAAAACTATTTCATTCATGTCGAGATGTTTGCTTTAGAATATTTAACCAAGAAGATATTTTAAGGTATATTCTAAGTAGTAATATGATTTATAATCGTCATGATTTAGAAGATAAGTATACAGGTTTATTTAAACGTGTAGGAACTCAAAAGGATAATGAAGTTTGTCTTTCTTTACATAAGAATAATCCTTATTATATTCCTGATTGTCGTATGGAAGAAAGTTCGTTTGATTCATTTGTCTTATACTATGTATCTTTAGTACTAGATCCTAGTATTCTTAAAAGAGGTAATTTTGAAATAGAAGGAATGCCTCATGAAGTAAGAGTTAAAGAATCAATAAATATAAAAGATTTTCTCGAAGGAGTAAGCCTACCTATAACAATAGTAGAAGAATTAGATAAAGTTAAAAATATCTTAAATAAAGATGATATTAATCTTTTGAAATTTTATAGAGATAGGATTAAGTTCTTAAGAAAAGATATTGACGAGTATAGGTATGCGGAAAGTATTCGCTATAATAGAATTTTAAATGTTTTAAAAGAAGTACATAAAGATGTTCCGGTAGTAGAACCTATTACGGGTAAAGAAATACCAAGACTATTTGAAGAAGAATTTGAAGAAGCTAGGGATTTAAAAGATAAAGTTTATAAAATAATATCTAAAAAAATGTAAATAGAAAATGTACTAGGGTACATTTTTTATATTTGTGATTATTTTGTGAAAATTTGTGGTAAAATGAATATGTGAGTTTTAAATTTTAGTTGAGGAGGAAGAATATGTTTTTTGCTAAATTTAATAAATCATGTTTAATAACTTATTTAGGAGTAATGTTTGGTGTCCTTGCAATGTATTTTGCATTTACAAAGATGGCATTTTCTGATATTGAATATGTAAGATTTTCTCTTGCTTGTTTAGTAGTAGCAGGAGTATGTGATATGTTTGATGGAAAATTTGCAAGAGCCTGTAAAAGAACTGAAGAGGAAAAAGAATTTGGTATTCAATTAGATTCACTAGCTGATACATTCTGTTTCTTAGCTGTTCCTGTAGTATTTATGATGTCATTAGGAATGTTAGCTTGGTGGGATGTTTTAGCATATGTATTATTAGTACTATGTGGTGTATCGCGTTTAGGATACTTTAATATTAAAGCTGACTTAGATAAGGCTGTTAAAACATATAAAGGTTTACCAGTAACATCAACAGCAATTATTTATCCATTACTAGGATTATTACATACAGTAGTATCTCCTTGTGTATTTAATTTAATATATTTAGGAACTACGTTCTTAGTAGCATTCTTAATGGTTGTTAATATTAAAATTCCTAAATTAACAGGTGTTTGGTATAAGATTATTCCAGTTTTAGCTGCTATTTTAGTAGGATTATTATTAATATTCTAGGAGGCATTTATGAAAATGAAGAAATTTTTTAAGATATTTTTTCGTGTATTACATATATTATTCATAATAGCTTTAATAACAGCTTTAGTTGTATCAATTTATATTAAAATAGATTTTGCTCATGAAACATTAGATGAATTTATTTTCTATTTACGTAATGGAGTAAAAGATGCAGATAGTTCTTATATAACTGATGCTCTTAAAAAATGTTGGTTACCTATAGTGTTATTATCTATTTTGGTAATAGGTTTCTTCTATAATTTACTTATTACAAGAGAAATAGGACTTGTAAGTAACAAACCAATTCCAAAGAAAAAATTAGAAAAAGTAAGTAAAGAAAAAATAGTAAAAAGAGGAAGAGAAAGCTTCCGTGTAAGACAAATCTATCCTTTTGGATTTATAAATAGACATCGTATTATTTTTACAGTTTTATTAACAGGAGTTCTTGTAACTGTATCTTTATATAATGTCAGAGTATTTGGTTATATTGAAAATCGTATGACAAAATCCGATTTCATTGAAAATAACTATGTAGTTTCTAAAGAACGTAATACTATTTTCCCAGAGAAAAAGAGAAATTTAATTATTCTTGCGGTAGAATCACTTGAAACAACATTCTTTACAAAAGAACAAGGTGGAGCTTGGAGTTATGAAGTAATGCCTGAGCTATATAACATTCTTGAACAAAAAGATACTATTTTCTTCTCATCAAATGATAAGATGGGTGGAATACTTGATGCGTATGGATCTACATGGACAACAGCATCTTTAGTTGCTAATACGACAGGTCTACCATTTAAAGTTCCTATTAACGGAAATGATTATCATTCAGATAATTTTATGAATGGAGCTTATGCTTTAGGGGATATATTAAAAGACCAAGGATACTATACTGAACTTATCAGTGCGGCTACTACTAGTTTTGGTGGCTTAAAAGAATACTTCACAAAACATGGTAAGTATACAATTATTGATAAAGATTCATTAGAAGAATTTGGTTATAAATATACTAAAGATGATTATAATCCTTGGGGATTTAATGATAATTTATTATTTAAAATTGCTAAAGATAGACTTACAAAAGTAAGTAAAGAAGGTAAACCATTTAATGAAACTATCGTAACTATCGATACACATCAAAGAAATGGTTATATCGGTAATTATTCTGTAAATATGTTTGATACACAATATGAAAACGTATATGCGACTACATCAAAATTAATTGGTGAATTTATATCTTGGGTTAAAAAACAAGATTTCTACAAAGATACAACTATTGTTATCTTTGGTGACCATTTATCTATGCAAGCAGATTACTTCAAAAATTATGATCGTAATTTAAGAAATAGATATAATGCAATTATTAATTCTGTTGTTAAAACAACTAATACAAAGAATAGAAAAGTAACTGCATTTGATATGTATCCAACAATGCTAGCAAGTATTGGTGTTAAATTTGCTGATGATAGATTAGGTTTAGGTGTAAACTTATTTAGTGATAAGAAAACTCTAGCGGAAGAATATGGCTTAGATGAAATGAATAAAGAACTTGAAAAGAATTCAGAATTTTATAATAAGAAAATTCTTGGTAGTGACTATCAAAAGATGGTGGAAGAATAATGAAGTTCTATAATTTAAAAACTAAAGAAATGTATGAAGAGAAAGATAATGTTATGTTATCTTTCCTTTATCATAATTTGATAGGTCGAGTTATTCTAAAAATTTTAACTACTAAGACAGTAGCGAATATCGCTCGTTTATATGAAAATTCATTCTTATCGAAGGGTAAGATAAATAGTTTTATTAAAAAGAATAATATTGATATGACTGAGTATGAAGAAACAAGTTATAAATCTTTTAATGATTTCTTTATGCGTCGTATTAAAAAAGATAAACGTAAATTAGAAAAAGGACTTATAAGTCCTTGTGATGCTAAATTATCAGTATATAGAATAGATGATAACTTAAAAATGGAAATAAAAAATTCTATCTATACTGTCGAAGAATTAATTAAAGGCGATGCTTCTAAGTTTAAAGGAGGATATGCTTTTATATATCGTTTAGCAGTAGATGATTATCATCACTATATTTATCCGTTTACCGGTGAAGTAGTTGATTCTAAAACTATTAGAGGGGTTCTACATACTGTACAACCTATAGCTCTAAAAAAATATAAAGTTTTTAGCGAAAATACACGTGTTGTTACGAATGTAAAAACTAAAGAGTATGGAGAAGTAGCAATCATCGAAGTAGGGGCTATGATAATAGGTAAGATAGTTAATGAAGATGTAACTAAATTTAAAAGAGGTGACGAAAAAGGTCACTTTGAATTTGGGGGATCAACTATAATTTATTTATTTAAGAATAATGTAAAAGTAAATAAAAAAATAATTGAAAATAGTTTAAATGATATAGAAACAATTGTAAAAATGGGAAACAGTTTGGAATAGAGGGATAGCATGAAAAAGAAGAAAATGGTATTATCATGTATATTTTTTATATTACTAATAGCTTTAACACTATATGTAATATTTTCAAATTATGATATAAATACAATTTATAGTAATATGCTTCTTGTTAAACCAATTTATTTAGTTGGATGTTTATTACTAGTATGTTTATATTTTATTTTTCAAGGTATCTACATGAAGTATATCTTACATGCTTTAGATGTTGAAACAACTTTAAAAAAATGTACATTTTATTCAGTAATTGAATTCTTCTTTAGTGCCATCACACCTTCGTCTACTGGAGGTCAACCTGTTCAAATGTATTATATGAGTAAAGATAAAATACCAATGCGTAAATCTTTAATCGTATTAATATTAAATACTATTATATTTAAATTATATTTAATAGTAGGAGGAGTATTAATATTAATATTCCGCCCAGATTACATATTTGAAAGTCGCTTATTAATTCAAATATTCTTCTATTTAGGAATATTAATTGATGCTTTAGTAATTTTAGGATGCTACATGCTAATGTATCATAAGAAAATTATCAAACAAGCAGCGACTATCTTCTATAAATTAAAAAAATTAATTTTAAAGAAAGATTATGATTCTAATAGATTAGATGAATTATTAAGTAAGTATGTTAATGAAGCTAAGTTTATTAATTCTCATGTTAAAGAAATAGTAATCTCAGTTATCTTAACATTTATTCAAAGAACATTAATGTTCTCAATATTATATATGCTATATCGTAGTTTTGGATTTAAAGAATATACATATTTAGAAATATTACTTCTTCAAATATTTGTTCAAATATCAATTGAAGGTTTAATTCTTCCTGGAGGAGTAGGAGCGAGTGAATATGTATCTACACATATGTATAATGTTATTTTTGGATCATTAAGTATCTCAGGAATGATCTTAACTCGTACATTATCATTCTATATCCCATTACTTGTTATAATGTTTATAATAGGTATAGTAACAAAAATAAAGTATATGAAAGATTAAAAAAGAAGCAATAATTGCTTCTTTTTTTGTACAAATTTATAAGTTTCGCAAATAAAAAGGAAATCGAGAAAAAATCCAGTATGTTATATATGAAGGAGGTGAATAATGGAAGCAGAAAACATAACCGGTGAATTAAATGAAGATCTATTTGTTCAAGAACTAAGATACAAGAAATTTAAAAATATAAGATATAGTTTACAATTATTTTTAAAAGACTTATATGGTGACATTGATGAATATGATTTAGTTATGTGTTGGAAGAATGATATGAAACAGAAATATGACATTCTAATAAAAATAGGTGACATAACAAAAAGAATAAGTATCAAAAAAGGAAGCAAGAATTCTGTTCATTCTGAGCCAATTAGTGAGTTTACTCATTTTTTAATTGAAAATGGTTTACCTAAAGAACAAGTTATAGAATTTTTAAAATATCATTATGCTGATGGAACAACAAATGGTACAGGAGAAACTCGTATTTCTTGTGAAGAATATAAAAAGAGCCATAAGGATGAAATGGATAAGATAAATTATTTTTTCAATACTGACGATTTATTAAAGAAAGCAGTAGACAGATTTATAGTCTATGGAAGAAATCCTAAATATCCAATTGATGCTATATTATATGGAATACCAAATGACTTCATATGGATAAAAAGAGAATCCATATATAAAGTGGTACTTGATAAAAAGAATTCAAATGTAGATTCTATTCATTTTGGCCCGCTGGTGTATCAAACAATGGATAAAAATCTTAACTATAATGAGAAATATGAATCAAAAAGATTTATATGCCAAATAAAATGGTTTAGCTTATTCGATGACATCATAGAGATAACTGACAAATCTATGTATGACTTAATAAGTGCCTAATGCGGGAAGTTGATGGTAATAATATTAATTAACAAAAAAGAAATAGTTAGTACTATTTCTTTTTTTGAACTCCAGCCTGATAATAATAACTGATAACGTGGATTCACCAGCACACGCCCAGATGAGCATAAAAAAACTAGTCGTTAGACTAGTTATGCTCATATGGAGCGGGTGATGGGAATCGGACCCACGTTATCAGCTTGGAAGGCTGGAGTTCTACCATTGAACTACACCCGCATTTGGTAGGCACTTTTAATTATACTATAAATAGAATATATGTCAACACTTTTTTTGCATTTTTTATAATTTGCTTAAATCAACGTTTTGTGCTAATATATATGGCGATAGAGGGGATAATATGGATAAAGATTTAAAAAGAGAAATAATCTTAGAAAATTATCAGAATCCTAAAAATAAAGGACTAGTCGATGACAAAAGTTATCATGAAATAAATATGGACAGTGAATCATGTATTGATAATATTACTGTTCAATTAAAAATAGAAGATGGTAAAATTGTAGATGCTCATTTTGATGGTGAGGCATGTGCAATATGTACAAGTTCTGCTTCAATAATGTTAGAAACATTAATTGGCAAAGATATTAAAGAAGTAGAAAAAATAATTGAGTCATTTGAAAATATGATTGATGAAAAAGATTATGATAGTGAAATATTAGAGCTTGCTTTAGTATATGATGATATATCAAAACAAGCTAATAGAAAAAAGTGTGCATTACTTCCATGGTGGGGAGTAAAGAAGTTATTATCTAAGGGGGATTTATGAAAATATACGAAGCACGTTTAGGAAAATTCAAAAGTATAGATAAAGATGGTTATTCAGCTCATTTTATTTACGATAATGAATTTAAAACAATTCATGCCATTAAAGTAGGAAATCGTATGATTGATATTGATAATTATATGAGATACGAAATAATAGAAAGAGACGAAAAAAATCGTTTAACTGGTGATGTTAATGATTATTGTACAGATACTTTCTATGTAATGGGATATAATGAAGTAGTACCAACTTTTAAAATGTTTATAAATGCTGCAAAGGCAAATACTAAACTAAAACCTTTTGAAAAAACTTTAAAAAGATAGAAATTTTCTATCTTTTTTTGTATAATATTATGTGGTGATATTTATGGGCTTAACAAAAGATAAATTAGATCAAAATAAGATAATAGAAATATCTAAAATTAAGAAAGAACCAAAATGGATGCTTGATTTTAGATTAAAAGCTTTAGATAAATTTAAAGAACTTTCTAATCCTATTTTTGGACCAGAACTTAAGATAGATTTTAATATAATTAATTATTACAAAAAGGTAACCGATAAGATAGCCCATAATTGGAATGATGTTGATACTGATATAAAAAATACATTTGATAAAATTGGTTTACCAGATGCTGAAAGAAAATATTTGGATGGAATACATGCTCAATATGAATCAGAAGCTGTATACCATAATATGATTAAAGAACTAGAAGAAAAGAATGTAATTTTCTGTGATACAGATACAGCATTAAAAAAGTATCCAAAATTATTTAAAGAATATTTTAATAATTTAGTTAAATATAATGAAAATAAATATACAGCTTTAAATGGTGCTGTATGGAGTGGTGGAACATTTATTTATGTACCTAAAAATACTAAACTAGATCGTCCACTGCAAAGCTATTTTAGAATAAATAGTAAAAATATGGGACAATTTGAAAGAACAATTATCATTGTTGATGAAGGATCAGAACTACATTATATGGAAGGATGTACTGCTCCTACATATTCAAGTGATTCATTACATGCAGCCGTTGTTGAAATATATGTTAAAAAGAATGCAAAATGTCGTTATACAACTATTCAAAACTGGAGTAGTGATGTTTATAACTTAGTAACTAAAAGAGCCATTGTAGAAGAAAATGGTCTTATGGAATGGATAGATGGAAATATTGGAAGTAAAGCTAATATGAAATATCCAAGTTGTATATTAGTAGGACCTCACGCTAAAGGAAATACCATTTCTATAGCTGTAGCAAGTAAAGGACAATTCCAAGATACAGGAGCAAGAATGATTCATTTAGCACCATATACAGAAAGTAGTATTATTAGTAAAAGTATAGCTGCAAATGGTGGTACTGCCAATTATCGTGGAACAGTTCATATAACTCCAAAAGCAGTTAATTCCCATTCTTATGTAAAATGTGATACAATAATTGTAGATGATAAGTCTAAAAGTGACACTATTCCAAAAAACAAAGTGGATAATAGCACATCTTTACTTAACCACGAAGCTACAGTTTCAAAGATTAGTAAAGAAAAATTATTCTACATTATGAGTAGAGGCGTTTCTGAAGAAAGAGCTAAAGAACTTATTATAATGGGATTTATCGATAAGTTCCGTGAAGAACTTCCTATGGAATACGCTGTAGAATTAAATGCTCTACTTAAAAATTATTTTTAGAAGGTGAAAAGCTATGAAAAAGAAATTAATAATAATTGGAAGCATTGTTTTGACTATTTTAATAATTGGAGTTGTTATTTTTGTATTATTAAATAGTGAAAAACAAACTAAAGATCAAATTTTTAAGGATGCAACAAAAGAGTATTATGAAAAGCATATGTCAGGTATTAAGAATATTGATGAGGTAGAAATAACTTTAGGTATGTTAAAGAAGGATAAAGAGTTAGATATAAGTAAAATTGCTAAATGTGATGCTAATAAATCTTCAGTTATTTATACTGTTAAGCCTGAATTAAAAATAAAAAAATTTAATTTAATTTGTAAATAACAAAACTTATATAACTGTGTTAGCTAATAACACAGTTATTTTCTTTATCTAATACAAAAACTATTTCAATATATGAAAATATCTAACAAATCCCTATAATTTGCTATTTGAAGTTAATTTTAGAATTAAGTATAGTACTTCTCGGAAAGGAGAAATGATATGCTTAATCAGATAGTTTTAGTAGGAAGAATAGCTAAAGGACCTGAGATTAAAGAAACTGATAATGGTAAAAAAGTGGCAAGTGTTTTACTTGCTGTACCAAGAAGTTTTAAAAATCAAGACGGTGAATATGATACTGATTTCTTACCTTGTACTCTATGGGATGGCGTAGCAACTAACGTAAGTGAATATTGTAAAACTGGTGACCTAGTTGGTATTAAAGGAAGAGTTCAGTCAAATATCTATGAAGTCGATGAAAAGAAACGTTATGATGTAGAAGTAATTGCAGAAAAAGTTACTTTTTTATCTAGTAAACCTAAAGATGAAAACCCTAATAATGAAGAAGCCCCTA
>JAEEJY010000021.1 GCA_016282155.1 Caryophanales bacterium
ATCAATAAAGTTGATAAACCTAGTGCAAGAGTTACTCAAGTTGTTGATGAAGTATTAGATTTATTTATTGAACTTGGTGCAGATGATGATCAATTAGATTTTAAAGTTGTTTATGCTAGTGCAATTAATGGAACAAGTAGTTTAGATCCTGATATAAATACTCAAAAACCAGGATTTACTGAATTATTAGATTTAATTATAGATGAAATACCAGCTCCAGCTGGAGATCCTAATGGGGAATTACAATTTCAACCAGCATTATTAGATTATAATGAATTTGTTGGAAGAATAGGTATTGGTCGTGTACATAATGGTAAGATTAAAGTAGGACAAATGGTATCTTGTATAAGACTTGATGGAACTAAAAAAGATTTCCGTATTCAAAAACTATTTGGTTACCTAGGAATGAAAAGACTTGAAATAGAGGAAGCTGAAGCAGGAGATATAGTAGCTGTTGCAGGACTTGCTGATATTTCAGTTGGTGAAACATTATGTAATCAAGGACAAAATTTACCTTTACCAAAACTACACATCGATGAACCAACACTTCAAATGACATTTGGTACAAATACTAGTCCATTTGTTGGTAAAGATGGTAAATTCTTAACTGCAAGACAAATAGAAGATAGATTAAATAAAGAACTACAAAGAGATGTATCTTTAAGAGTAGAACAATTAGATGGTGAAAGTTTCTTAGTATCAGGTCGTGGTGAATTGCACTTATCAATCTTAATAGAAAATATGAGAAGAGAAGGATTTGAACTTCAAGTATCTAAACCACAAGTAATCATCAAAGAAGAAAATGGTATGAAGATGGAACCATTTGAAGACTTACAAATCGAAGTTCCAGAAGATGCTATGGGTACAGTAATAGAACAGTTAGGTATTCGTGGTGGTATTATGGAAAATATGACTAACTTTGAAAACCAAGTAAGACTTAACTATGTTATTCCATCTCGTGGACTTATTGGATTTACTACAGATTTTATGACTATGACTAAAGGATATGGAATTATAAACCATACATTTAAAGAATATAGACCACTTGAATCAGTAAATATTGGTGAAAGAAAACTTGGTGTATTAGTATCTACTGAACAAGGTAAATCATCAGCTTATGCTTTAGGTCAATTAGAAGATCGTGGTATTATGTTTATTGAACCAGGTACTGAAGTATATGAAGGTATGATAGTTGGTGAATGTAATAGAGATAATGACTTAGCTGTTAATGTTGTTAAAGGAAAGAACTTAACTAATACTCGTGCAGCTTCAGCTGATAAAACAGTAGTATTAAAAAGACCAAGACCAATAAATCTTGAGTATGCACTTGATTATATTAATAGTGATGAACTTGTAGAAGTAACTCCTAATAATATTAGATTAAGAAAGAAAATACTTGAAACTGAATTAAGAAAGAAAGCAGATGCAAAAAAACAATAAAAAAGTACTTTAAATAGTGCTTTTTTTTTGATATAATAGTTTATATATAATAAAGGGGAATGTATATGAAAGAAGATAATAATAAAAAAACATTAGAAATTCGTGATATAAATGTTCCATTAAATGTAGTTGAACAATATAATCAACAACATGAAGAAATAGTAAAACAAGAAGAACCAAAAGAAACTAAAGAAGTAACATCTATTATTGATGAAGAACCAAATTTAGCTAGCCAAAAAACAATGCTAGTTACTGATCCGGTTACACTTAAAACAGAAACTAAAGTAGTAGAAGAACAACCTGTTGAAAATGTTGTTGTAGAAAAGAAATCTTTAGAGGATGGACCTAAATGGAAAAGGACATTAGTATTAGTATTTTTTATATTTGTTTTTGCTTTCGTAATGGGAATGCCATATATAAATGAATACTTAGATAGTTTGAAAAAAGAAGTAGGGATGTCAGATATTGAAAGACGAGCTAAAGAAATAGAAGATGAACAAAAGAAAGCTGAAGAAGAAAAGAATAAGCCAGTTGTTCAAGAGAAATTAAAAACACTTACGTGTAAATCCACATCACAAGCAACAACAGAATATACAAAAGTAATTGAAGAAACATTTAATTATAATTCTAAAAATCAAGTAATTAAAAGTAGCATAAAAACTACTTATACATTTGAAGCAATAAATGATAGCTATAATTCATTAAAAACTCAATGCGATGAAAAGGGATTAAAGTTTATTGATAAAGATGGATTTGAATCAGCTTGTAGTTATAGCGATACTGAGGTAGTTATTGAAAACACATTTGATTTAGAAATCTTTAAGCCAATACAAGATGGTACAACTACTATTAGTGCAAATGCTGAATATCAAGCAAAACTTGATACTGTTAAAAATAATTTAGTAGCACAAGGATATACATGTGAATAATTAAAGGAAGGCAATGCCTTCTTTTTTTATTTACATATCTTTACAACCTAACTTTACAAATTTAAAAAATATATAAAAACCACTTTACTACTAGAGTGGTTTTATTGTATTATAGAATTGTCAAGTGGTAAAAAGTGGTGAAAAGTGGGGGATGCCTATGTTCATGGGAGAATATCATCATACAATAGATGATAAAGGTAGATTAATAATTCC
>JAEEJY010000022.1 GCA_016282155.1 Caryophanales bacterium
AGCAAAGAAGAAGGTGGACGTCATACTCCATTCTTCACAAATTATCGTCCACAATTCTATTTCAGAACTACAGACGTAACTGGTGTAATCGAGTTACCTGCTGGTGTTGAAATGGTAATGCCTGGTGATAACGTTGAAATGACAGTTGAATTAATTGCTCCAATCGCAATCGAACAAGGAACTAAGTTCTCAATTCGTGAAGGTGGTAGAACAGTTGGTTCAGGAAACATTTCTGAAATCATTAAATAATTTAATTTAGTATTTTAAAAAGAGTATTCAATGAATACTCTTTTTTATGGTATAATGTCTACAGGAGGATGGATATGTTTTTTAATAGTTTATTTAAAAATAAAGTTGGAAATAGAGAAAAAGTAGTAAAAGGTATATTTGGATTAGCTGTAATAGTTAATATTCTAGGAGTAGCACTTCCACTATTAATATTACTTGCTGGAGTATATAATAATTTTAAAAACTTTTATAGATTTGTAGGATTAGCTGGATTAGTATTATTTGTCGCTTATGTAATAATATTATTATTAGCAGCTTTATCTACAGCTTTAAATAAAGAAGAAAGTAAAAAAGTAACAAAAAAAGAAACAAAGTAATTTGTTTCTATTTTTTTCCTCCTAATTGGCGATATAAGAAGTATTTAGCTTGATTTATGATTAATTCAAAATCGCCAGCATATTCAACTATTGATGCGTTAAAATTAGTTTTAAATTCATTTAAACCTTTATATTTATCATTTTCAATACGAATATCTGTTACTCCACCAAGATTTAATCTCTTATATCCTAGACTTGCATATTTTTCAATAATTTTCCACATTAAAATATGTTTAGCATTAAAACTTTTATATTTAACATCATAGCCATCCATGTATAGATATACTTCGGTTCTATTTTTAGCTATCAACATAGAAGCTAGCACTAGTCCTTTTGGATATTCTGAAGCAATACGATTTGCCTCTACTAGTTTTTCTTTTGCTAATGATAATTTTTTATCAGCTTCCATTTTTTTAGATAATAGTTTATTATTATCTTTTGGATTTTTAAGTATTTGAGCATTTAAAAAATTAGCTTGATTTTCAGCGTTTTCATATTCACCTTTAACGACTGATAAATAGATAGATGTATCTAATTTAGCATAGAAGTATTCCATTTTATTATCTTCACCAAAGAATTTATATGAATCTTGAAAATATTTAAGATCTCTTGGATATTTGCTTTTTGTTTGTTCGTAAATATAATCTATTTCATTAGAATTAGCACGATATATTCTAATACCATTTTTTTCAGCACTTCTAATCTTAGTTTTGTATTCTTTTTTTATGTTTTTAAATAAATCATTATAACTAGCTGTTAAATCGATTAGTGCTTCAAAACGAGGTTTATATGCTTCGAAAGCACTATTAAATCCAAAATGATGATATCCTGTTATTTTTAGACTTTCCATACAAGTATCAAAATTTGGATTTATGCCAATCACTTGACCATCCTTATTTAATATATCTTTGATAAGAGGTGGAGCTATCTTAACAGCCATGATATCTCTTTTAGATAAAAACTTTTTAATTTCCTTAGTAACACTAAATAAGTAATCCTTATCGGAATAATCCATTAAGAATCCTCTAGGTGCATAGGCATATTGATATCCCTTAATTTTTTTGATTAATATTAGGGAAGCTCCAACAATAGTATCATTATCGAATATTCCCATTAATAATGGTTTATAACCCTGATTTTCCATAACTTCAGCATATTCATAAGTTTGAAGTACTGAAGAATATGTATATTCAGTAGTAAAATTAGTAAATTCTTCTTTTGATATTTCTTTTACTTCCATAATAATCATCCTCTATTATTATTATATCAAAAAAATAATAAAATAAATATAAATAAAAGGAATTTAACGTTTTTTACAGTATATAATATATAGGGATATTGTTGACAACCTATAAAATATAGTGTATAAATATTTATTAGCAAAAGGAAGTGGCATATGGCAAAGAATCTTGTAATCGTTGAGTCGCCTCATAAAACAGGACCAATAAGTACATATTTAGGACCTGATTATAAGGTTATGGCTTCAGTAGGACATATTAGAGATTTATCAACAAAAGGTAAATTTGGTTTTGGTGTAGATATTGAAAATAACTATAAACCAGATTATGAAATAATAAAAGGCAAGAAAAAAGTAGTTGATGATTTAAAGAAGGAAGTTAAGAAAGCTGATAATGTTTATCTTGCTACCGACCCTGACCGTGAAGGAGAAGCTATTTCGTGGCACTTATATGATGTTTTAGGATTAAATGATGATAAATATAACAGAGTTGTGTTTAATGAAATAACTAAATCAGCTGTAACTGAAAGTTTTAAACACGCGCGTAAAATTGATACAAATTTAGTTAACAGTCAAGAAACAAGAAGAATTCTTGACCGTATTATTGGTTTTAGGTTAAGTAAATTAATTCAATCAAAAACTAACGGAACTAGTGCTGGTAGAGTACAAAGTGTTGCTCTTAAGTTAGTTGTTGATCGTGAAAGAGAAATTAATGCTTTTAATCCAGAAGAATACTGGAGTATAACAGGTATATTTAATGATTTTGAAGCAGATTTATTTAATTATAATCATAAAGATATTAAAGTAACTACAGAAACAGAAGCAAATGAAATAATGGAAAAATTATCTAAAGCTTTTAAAATTGAAAGTGTAGATAAAAAAGAAAAACAAAAGAAATCTAAACCTGTTTATACAACAAGTACTATGCAACAAGATGCTTCAAATAAGCTTAATTTTAATGCGAAGAAGACTATGTCTGTTGCCCAAAAATTATATGAAGGTATTGATGTAGGAACAGAAACTGTCGGTCTTATAACATACATGCGTACTGATTCAACTCGTATTAGTGATGAGTTTATTAAAAGTGCGATGGGATTTATTAAAAATAAATATGGTGAAGAGTATGTTGGATATGTTAAGAAAACTAAGAAAAATGATAATGTTCAAGATGCTCATGAAGGTATTAGACCTACAGATATTAATCGTACACCAGAATCTATAAAACAATATTTATCTAATGACGAATATAAGTTATATGATATGGTATATTACCGTGCTTTAGCTTCTTTAATGAAAGATGCTGAAACATTAAATACAACTGTTATTTTAGATAACAATAATTATCAATTTAAAGCAACAGGACAAATAATTACTTTTGATGGATACTTAAAAGTATATAGTGACTATGAAGATACGAAAGATAAAATTTTACCGGATTTTGATAATTATAACTCAAGTGTCATAGTTGCAAATGACATAACAAAAGAACAACATTTTACTAAACCACCAGCAAGATATACTGAAGCTAAGTTAATTAAAGAAATGGAAGAGTTAGGAATAGGTAGACCTAGTACATATGCACAAACAATGACAAATATTAAAGATCGTGGATATGTTAATGTTGTGGAAAAGAAATTCGTACCAACTGAAATTGGTATTGAAGTAACTGATCGTTTACAGGAAGGTTTTTCTAATTTAATTAATGTTAAGTATACAGCTGATATGGAAACAAATCTTGATGAGATAGCTGAAGGACATGCTGTATGGTATAAAGTAATAGATGATTTTTACAAGGAATTTGAGCCAACTGTTAAGGAAGCTTTTGATAAATTACCTAAAAAAGAGGCTGAAAAAGTAGGAGAAGATTGTCCTGAATGTGGAAGCCCTTTAGTAATAAGAAAAGGTAAATATGGTGAATTTGTTGCTTGTTCTAATTATCCAAAGTGTAAATATATTAAACAAGATAAAAAGGAAATAAAGGAATATTGCAAGTGTCCTAATTGTTGCGAAGGTATGATTGTTGAAAAACGTTCAAAAAGAGGAAAAGTTTTCTATGGATGTAACAATTATCCAAAATGCCAAACTGCATATTGGGATATTCCAACAGGTGAAAAATGTCCTAAATGTGGAAATATGCTTGTAGAAAAAAAAGGAACAGTTAAATGTTCAAGTTGTGATTATACTAAATAGAATGGATTTTCCATTCTTTTTTGTTTATATATAAGTAAAAAAATGGTATAATGGTATATAGGGTAAGGTGATGCTTATGGAAATAAATGAATTATTAAATGTATATAATAAGTATGCACAAGATATTGAAGAGTTAAGGAGGTCGCTTTGACCCAGAAAAAACTACAGAAAGAATTAATGAATTATCTAATATGATGTTAGAGCCTAATTTTTGGGATGATAAAAGAAAAAGTGAAAACATCATAGGTGAATTAAATGATCTTAAATCTAAGATCGAAAAACTTAATAAACTTAAAGATAATATTGATTCTAATATTGAATTATTGCATCTTATAAGTGATAATTACGATGAAGATATATATAATGATATAAATAGTAGTGTAAACACACTTTACACTGATATTTATGACTTAAAAGTAAGAATATTGCTAAATAACAAATATGATAAAGAGGATGCAATTCTAGAAATACATCCAGGAGCTGGAGGAACAGAATCTTGTGATTGGGCAAGTATGTTAGCCCGTATGTATTTCAGATACTTTGATAAAAAAGGTTATAAATATGAAGTTATTGATGAAGAAAAAGGTGAAGAAGCAGGTATTAAAAGTATTTCCGTTTTGATACATGGAATGTATGCTTACGGATACCTAAAAGGCGAAAAAGGAGTTCATAGATTAGTTAGAATATCTCCATTTGATTCTAATAGTCGCCGTCATACATCTTTTGCTTCGATTAATATCACACCTTTATTTGATCAAGGTGATATTGATATTGTTATTGATGAAAAAGATATAAGAGTAGATGTATATCGTTCTACCGGTAGTGGGGGACAGGGAGTTAATACTACAGATTCGGCTGTAAGAATTACTCATTTACCTACAAAAATAGTAGTTACTTGTCAAAATGAAAGAAGTCAAATTCAAAACAAAGAAAGATGTATGGAAGTTTTGAAAAGTAAGTTATATGAATTAGAAGTTGAAAAAAGAGAAAAAGAAATGAAGGATATTAAGGGTGAAAATGCTGATATTAATTTTGGGCAACAAATAAGAAGTTATATTATGTGTCCATATACATTAGTTAAAGATCATCGTACAAATATAGAAACTCCTAGTGTTGATAAAGTATTGGATGGAGATTTAGATTTGTTTATTAATGGTTATTTAACTTTAGGAGGTAAGTAATATGTTATTTAAGAAAAAAGAAAATAAAGATATAATTACTGATATTTATTCACACGACATTGTCAAAAGAACTTTAATTTTCATTGTTGGTGTATTCATTACGGCTTTAGGCTTTAATGTATTTATGTTACCAAATGATATAGTTTATGGTGTCAGTGGTATAGGTGTAATCTTTAAAAAAATATTTGAATTTGATGTATCTATGACTATTCTAGTATCATCATTAATCTTGTTAATTCTTAGCTTAGTAGCTCTAGGACCTAAGAAAACTGCTAAGTCAGTAGTTGGAACACTTTTATATCCAGTGTTTGTAAAATTAACTGAACCAATCGTTCCTTACGTTGATTTTGGCCAAACTGAGCATTTCTTAATAGCTATTTGTGGGGCTGCTGTTACTGGTTTAGGTTTAGGACTTATCTTTAAATCAGGTTACAATACTGGTGGAACAGACATTCTAAATGAAATAGTTTCTAAATATTTTAAAATGTCTATTGGTAACGCTATGTTCTTTACTGATGGAATTATTATTGTTTGTTCATTATTCTTATTTGGATGGCAAAAATTCCTATATTCTGTAGTTAATATAGTAATTGTAAGTATAATTGCTGATAAAGTTATATTAGGTATTTCTAACTCTAAAACTTTCTATATCATAACGGAGAAAGATGAAGAAGTTAAAAAATTTATTATGGAAAACCTAGAAAAAGGTATAACTGTTATTAATTCAAGAGGAGGATATACTAATAATGCTGAAAAGATGATTATGTGTACTCTTCCTACAAGGGAATACTTCTTATTAAAAGAAGGTATTCAAGAAATAGATAAGAATGCATTCTTCCTAGTAACTGATGCATATGAGGTATATGGAGGATCATTAAGATAGAAAGGGGATTTATATGGATTTAATAAGAATGAAAAATGTTAAAAAAGTATATAAGACAGGAACTACTGCTTTATACGATTTATCATTAAACATAGAAAAAGGCGAATTTGTCTTTGTAATAGGCCCAACAGGGTGTGGTAAATCAACACTTATAAAGATGCTTTATCGTGAAGAGAAACCAACTGAAGGTTCTATTAATGTAGGAGGCATTGAAGTCTCTAAATTAAAAAATAGAAAAGTATTTAAATTAAGAAGAAAGATTGGTGTTGTTTTCCAAGATTATAAATTACTTCCTAAATTAACTGCTTACGAAAATGTTGCTTTTGCCTTAGAAATATTTGGTCTTCCACAAAGCGAAATATTTGATAAGACAATTAAAGCACTCGAATTAGTAGGCTTAAAAGGTAAGGCTAAATCTTATCCATCAGAATTATCTGGTGGTGAACAACAAAGAGTTGCGATCGCAAGAGCGATTATCAACTCACCAAAATTATTAATATGTGATGAACCGACAGGAAATCTTGACCCTGAAATGAGTCGTGAAGTAATGAAGGTTTTAGATGAAATTAATAAAATGGGTACAACTATTGTTATGGTTACTCATGATATTACGATTGTTGAAGAAATGAAAAAACGTACTATTGAACTTGATACAGGAAGAATTTTAAAAGATCATCCAGTAGGTACATTTAAGGGAGTTAATTTTAGAAGTAAAGGAGTAACATCTAATGAAAGCGCTTAGAATATTTGGTCGAAGTGTTAGAGACTCATTTAAAGGAGTAATCAGAAACTTCTCATTATCGTTTGCTTCCTTAGCCTGTATAACTATAACTTTAATAGTTGTAGCAATCGCAATAGTACTATCACAAAATGTAAATAATTTTGCTGATAACATTGAAAAAGATGTAACAATCGTTGTATTTATGGATACAAAAATAACTGCTGAAGAAAAAGATGATGTCCTTGAAAGCATTAAAAGAATAGATGGTATTGATAGTTATACATATCAATCAAAAACAGATATTGCTAATGAAATGATGGAATCATCAGAAGTATTTAAAAGTATAATTTCTAATTATTCAGAAGAAGAAAATCCTCTTCAACCAACATACCAAGTTAAAGTTAAAAATATTGAAGAGATATCTTCAATCGCAAATAAGATAAAAGAAATTGAACATGTAAGTACTGTAAAATATGGTGAAGGAATGGTTGAAAAACTAGTTTCTATATTTGACATAGTAAAGAAAATAAGTATTGGTATGGTAATTGCCTTAATTGTTGTAACTGCTTTCTTAATTACTAATACTATCAAGATTACTATTTTCTCAAGAAAAACCGAAATTGAAATAATGCGTCTTGTTGGAGCATCAAATATTAACATTAAAATTCCATTTATCTTTGAAGGTTTATTCTTAGGAATTATAGGTTCGATAATTCCAATAATAGTAACAACTTATGGATATACAGCTTTATATAATAACTTTGATGGTAAATTACTTGCCTCATTTATTGAATTAATAAAACCAACACCTTTTATCTACATAGCTTCAGGTATTTTACTTGTTATAGGTATGATTGTAGGTATGTTTGGAAGTTACTTAGCTGTTCGTAAACACTTAAAAGTATAATGAAAAATAAAGATAAAATTATTATAGGGGTAATAGTTATATTAATAATTACCCCTATAATTATCAATGAAATAGTTATGCGTCCTCGACTAGCTCTTATTAATGATGTAAGTAAGATAGTCGAAATTATAAAGAAGACAGAACTTCCTGTGATGACTAAAGAAATAGTTATCGATAATGGTTTTAAAATTAATAATAAAAATTATGAAGTTAAAGGTCATGGAGTAATATTTCTAGAAAAGAATTACTCTGTTATGTTAAGCCGAAATGGCATGTGTGCTTTAAAAATGGATTATGATGATAAAATTATGTTCCAAAAAGAAGAATGTCCTAACTATCGTTTAGTTAATGGTGAAAAAAAGATCGTAAATAAATAAATGTTGCTTTTTCAAATCTTATGTTATACAATAAAGGTATAAAATAATCGAAGGGAGAGATTTGAATTGGTAATTACATCGGTTAATGTTCGCAAAGTTGAAAAAGACGATTCAAGAATGAAAGGTATCGCATCTGTTTTATTAGATGACTGCTTTGCTATTCATGATATTCGTATAATCGAGGGAGACAACGGTTTATTTATCGCTATGCCAAGTCGTAAAACTGCGACAGGTGGATATCGTGATATAGTTCATCCAATTAATCCTGAGACTAGAAAAATCTTTGAAGATACAATTCTAGAGGCTTATAAGAATGAAGAATAAGAACTCGTTTGAGTTCTTTTTTTGTTGTAAAGTAGATTGTTTAGCATACTAATAAATGGTATAATAAAATAGGATAGGAGGATAAAAATGAAGCAAAAAAAAATAAGTCGTAGTGTAAAAAGACGTTTAACTATTTTTGGGCCAGTCCTATCTATTGTCCTAGTAGTATGTTTAGTTACTATAGGAACAAATTTATATAATATTTATAATCTTCGTCAAGAAAAACAAAACCTTGAAAATAAATTAGTTGATTTAAAAGAAAAAGAAGATAATTTAAAAGATGAAATTGCAAAGTTAAAAGATCCAGATTATATTGCTAAATATGCAAGGGAAAATTATTACTATTCAAAGAGTGGGGAATATGTAATTAAAATAAATGAAAAAGATAAGAATGAATCTGTTGTTATAGTAAATGATACTTATAAATCTTACTATATAATAAGCGGTGTATTACTAATATTAATTATTCTTATCTTAACTTTAAGAATCAAAAAGAAAAAGAACAAGTAATTGTTCTTTTTTATATTCTAAAATCAGTTTTATGTTCTAATGATTTACCATCAAAATAAGGCTTACTTTTAAATCTACATATAAGAGCTATTATATTTGATGGAAATGATTTAACCATTTTATTATAATCAGTGATAACAGCATTATAGTATTTTCTTCCAGCTACGATTTCTGCTTCGGTTTCGTTAATTCCAAGTTCTACTTTCATGAAGTCTTCAACTTTTTTTAAGTCTTTGAATTCTTCTTTTAAAGCAGTTATTTCATTAATTGCGTTATAGATTTCTCTATCTAACTCAAAATTACTTAATTTTTTTGATCTTAAATTAGTAATGTTGTCTAAAACATTTTCTTTTTTAGTTTTAGCTTTAATAATACCAATTGATTTATTTAATAAATCAAATCTTTTTCTTAAAGTAGCATCAATATTAACTTCAGCTTCATTAATTTTAATATTAAATTCATGAAATCTATTGAAAGTACTAATAAACCATATAAGGAATATACAAACAAATATAACTACTACGATAGTGTCCATTACTAATTCCATATTATCACCACATCAATTATAACAAAGAATACTTAAAAATTCAATAATATGGTATAATCTTTCTGAAGGAATGATTATATGGAAGTTAGAATTTGTGATAAATGTAAAGGATTTAAATATAAAGAAGTAATGGATGCTTTAAATAGAAATTTTTCCGATATAAAATACACAGTAGGTTGCAATAACATGTGTGGTATTGGAAGAAGTAAAGTGGTGGCTGTTGTTAATAATCATCCATTAGTAGCAGATACAATTAATGAATTAATAGAAAAAATAAAGAAGTCTAATTTTTAGACTTCTTTTTGTGCTTGGATACAAGTAATAGCAACGGCTCCAACGATATCTAAAGCAGAGCATCCTCTTGATAAATCATTTACTGGTTTATTAAGTCCTTGTGTAATAGGTCCATATGCTTTAGCATGTCCCATTCTTTCAGTTATTTTGTAGGCGATATTACCTGCGTCTAAATCTGGAAAGATAAGGACATTTGCCTTACCAGCCACTTCGGAATTAGGAGCTTTAATCTTAGCAACTTCTTTTATAACGGCTGTATCAAATTGAAATTCTCCATCACATACAATATCTGGATATTTTTCTTTTGTTATTTTTAGAGCATTAACAACTTTATCAACATCACTACATTTAGATGATCCTAATGTAGAATGAGATAAGAATGCTAATTTAGGTTCATCGCCAATTAGCAGTTTATATGTATCATTAGCTTCTTTGGCTATTTCACTTAATTCTTCACTTGTAGGGTTTTGAATCATACCGCAGTCGGAATAAATATAAGTTCCAAAATCAGGTACATCCATCAAGAAGAATGCAGAAGCTGTACTATATTTTTTGTCAGTTTTAATTATTTGAAGGGCTGGTCTTAAAGTATCAGCAGAACTATGACTAGCACCACTTACTTGTCCATCAGCATAGCCAAGTTTAACTAGCATACAACCAAAATATAGATAGTTATTTAATATTAGATTTCTAGCTTCTTCATAAGTTAAACCTTTTTCTTTACGTAAGTTATATAATTCATCAACAAGAAGATTCGTATCCTTAAATGTTTTAGGATTAATTATCATGATATTAGATAAATCATAATCCTTATTCATTTTTTCTTCATCACCGATGAGAATTATATTAGCAAATCCTTCTTTTTCAATTATACTAGCGGCTTCTAGAACTCTTTTATCCTCAGTTTCCGGAAGGACTATTGTTTTGATATTGTTTTTAGCTCTTGTTTTAAGATTTTCGATAAAATTCATACTATCACCTACCATAATTTTACCAAAAAAAAGAAGATATAACTAAAAAAAGGGAAAACTTTACATATAATTTAAATAATTAATGTAATTTAAGGTATTTTATGCTATAATTACAATCAGTTATAAAGGCGTGATAAATATGTCTAAAATTAAAGTAAATGCTTTATTACATAATAAAAAAGACGATAAGTTTTTTAATAGTGATGTAACAGGTATAAAAAGCAATAATACTATTAAATATATCGATAATGATGTAGTAGTAGTAATTAGGCTTGACAAAGATAATATTTCTTTAAAACGAAGATCAGATGAATATGATATTGATATGCATTTTAAAGAAAATACTCTAACTGAAGGTAAATATAATATTAAAACATTAGGTTTTTTTAATCTAAAAGTTTTTACTTCAAAATTAATTATTCAAGATAATAAGATAGAGATAGAGTATGAAATGCAAATAGAAGATAATAGTAAAGAATTATTTAGTTATAAAATAGAGATGGAGGAATTATAGTGATAGGTAAAATAGAAAAAGTATTAGAACAAGTATTTAAAAGTTTGGGATATGATACAAGTATTAGAGTTATCAAATCTAATAGACCTGATTTATGTGACTATCAATGTGATGATATATTTAAATTAACAAAGTTATATCATAAGAATCCTATTGAGATAGGTGAAGAGGTAGTAGCTGAAATTAATAAGATTGAAGATTTTGATATGTACTTTAAAACAGTTGAATTTGTAAAACCAGGATTTATAAATATAACTGTATCAGATAAATTTATTAACGATAATTTACGTGCTATGCAAAAAGATATCACTTGTAATATAAATAAACCAGAAAAAGAAACATTTGTAATGGACTTTGGCGGAGCTAACGTAGCAAAACCTCTACACGTAGGACATATGCGTACTATTCTAGTAGGTGAAAGTGTTCGAAGAACTCTTGAATTTATGGGACATAATGTAATAAGTGATGTTCATTTAGGAGATTATGGATTACAAATAGGAGAAGTAATATTTGGTATTATAAGAGATCAAAAGAAAATAGAGGATATTGATATTGCTTATTTAGATAAAATATATCCAGAGATGAGTAAAATAATAAAAGAAGATGAAGTAATTAAAGAGGCTTGTGCTACTATTACTAAAAAACTTCAAGATGGTGATCCAGAATACCGTGTATTATGGAAGAAAATTCTTGAAGTATCTAAAGAAGATATAAAGAAAAACTATGATTTCTTGGGAGCTCACTTTGATTATTGGTATGGTGAAAGTGATTCATATAACTATTTAGATGAATTAGCTGGAATCTTTAAAGATAAAAATTTACTTACTTCTAGTGAAGGAGCATTAGTAGTAGATGTTTCTAGTGAAGATGATAAAAAGGAATTACCACCATTATTATTTAAAAAGAGTAATGGTGCATATTTATATGCATCTACTGACTTAGCAACAATTCTTCAAAGAAAGAAAGACTTTAATCCGGATCATATTTTATATGTCGTAGATAATAGACAATCTTTACATTTTGAACAAGTATTTAGAGCTGCTGATAAAGCAGGAATTATGCCTAAAAATTCTCTTGAGCATTTAGCTTATGGAACAGTTAATGGTACTGATGGTAAACCATATAAGACAAGAAATGGGGATAATCCAAAACTAGAAAACTTATTTGAAAATGCAAGACAAATCTTTATTGATAAAAAAGAATCAAATAAAGATATGGACGTAGTTGACGTAAACAAGATTGTAAATGCGATACTTAAGTTTGCCGACTTAATGAACTGTCGTGAGAAGGATTATATCTTTGATTTAAACAAATTCTCAGATGTTTCTGGTAAAACAGGGCCATACATTTTATATACATATCTAAGACTTAATAAGATTGTAAATGATGAAGATGTCATGGGAGAATTAACCGATAAAATATATAATGAAATCGATAGAAATTTGAGACTTGCTATGCTTGATATGTCAAGCGCTTTAGAGCAAGCTTATGAAACTCGTATGCCACATTATATCGCTGAATATGTTTATAATCTATGTGTAGAATGCAATATTTTCTACCAAAATAACCATATAACAGGTATGAAAGATAAGACTAATAAGTCTGACTTTATTCAAGTAATAAATCTTGCAAATACAATAATTAGTAAGATGTTATATTTACTAGGTATTGAAATACCTACAGCAATGTAATAAAAAAGTATTGACAGTAAGAAAAAACATGATAAAATTAGAACTGGCAATTATTAGGAGGTAACTATGAAATTAAATGAAATGACAAAAGCAGAACTTGAATTACTTTCGCATTGTGACATAGCTGCATTATTATTAAAAGAAAATAAAAAACCAATGAATACTCCAGCACTATTTAAGAAGATTTGTAGTTTACTTGAGTATTCAGAAGATGAATATACAAATAATATAGGTAATTTCTATGCATCTTTAACAACAGATAAGAGATTTATATTACTTGATTCTGCAGATTGGGATTTAAGAGATAATCATTCTATTAAAATCAGTATTGATGATAAAGATGATGATGACATTGACTATGAGGAAGAACTTGAAGAAGATGAAATCGAAGAAGAAGATACTGATGAAGTTGATGTAGAAGAACCTATAGATGATGAAGAATTAGATGTTGATGATGACAATGATCTAGATGATCTAACAATAGTTGATGAAGAGGAAATGGAAGAATAACATTTCCTTTTTTTGTTCTTTACAATTGAAAATATTTAACATATAATTATAGTAGGTGATAGTAGATGAATAGCATGAAAGAGAAAAAGGGGTTTTCTTTAAAAACATGTAAAAAATGCGGAGAAACTATAAAGGAAGGAGATAAGTACTGCAAAGAGTGCGGTACTCAAATTGAAACAAAGATGAAGAAACAAATAGATAAATTAGATTTGCTATTTAAATTGGGCTCACTAATGATCATTATATCTGGATTATTTTTAATTAGTGGGAACAACGGATTAACCAATCCTTTTAAAGTAATTATTTTACTTACTATATCAGGAGTTTTTGCTTTACTTTCCTATTTATCAAGAAAATATTTAAAATTAGATCAAACAACAAAAATTTATTCGGTTATTAGTTTTATAATTTTTGTTTTATCGTTGTTTGAATTTAATGAGTGTGTAAGTTTAGAGACAGGACTATATTATTCTTTAATATTCCTATCATCAACAATTTATACGTATTACTATAACAAAAGATTTAAATCAAAGAATGTATATGTAGCAGGTGCTATTACATTATTTCTATTCATGTTTGAAATGGGAGCGTACATATTTAGTACTGAAACATCGCTATTTATAATCGCTTTAATAGTATTCTTAGTTAAGTTTATGAAAATTGATGACAGATATTTTGTTAAAGTATTTGAAGTAATGCCAATACTTGCGTATTTAGCAGCATTCGGTGTATTCTTTGAAACAACAAGCTTAGTTGGTGCTTTAACATGTGTGCTTGCCATTGTTGATTCGTTTATAACAGCAACTAAGACAAAGGGTATTGTAAGTATAGTTGCAACAGTAGCAACATATTTACTAGTTTTACCATTTGCTGCACAATTTGCAAATGTTCAAACATTTGCTGTTGTTGATATCTTAAAAATATTATCTTATATTACAATTTACTGTGTATATAACCTAATTGAAGATAATTTAGGTAAGAAGAACCATGCCTATGAATTAGCCGCTATTGTATTAGGCACATGCTTAACTTTCACATATATATGTAATGATAATGCGTACTTATTCTTTATGTCATCAATCGAACTATTTGCTGTAAATTCAGTAAATTCACGTTCAGATAAGTGTTATAATTTCTTAAAACCATTTACAGCTATAATGCTTGTAATGTCATTCTTAAACTTAGTTAATGAAAATTTCTATACACTAACAGCAGGATTAGTGCTATATGCTTTATCAATTACAAGTTTCATTTTATCAGTTAAAGAAAAAAATAAATATTTAAGAAATCTAAAAGAATTAATCGCTGAAATGTTTATTATTCCAGCAGGTATAATAGCAGTATTCTCAGATATTACAAATATTACTAATGCAATTACTGCAATGCTAATATTTGTAACAATGGTAGAATATTTCTTAATATCAAGAAAAAGAAAAGATAAATGTTCTGTAGGTATGTTTATCGCTTCCGGAATGTTTGTTGAGTTGTTATTCCTATTAAATGTCGTTGTTCCTATTGATAAAGTATTCATTGCAATGTTCTTTATAATTGTATATTTAGGAATATATATGACAGCTAAAGAAAAAGATATGAAACTAAGTGCTTTAGTATTAATAGTTGCTCCATTTGTAGCGTTATTAACAGTTGCAAATGTAGAATTTGCTTATAGATTACCGCTTGTTTCTACATACTTAATTGGCTGTGTTTTATTAGTACACGCCAAATTAGAAAAGAAAAGAATTCATCAAGCAGTATTCGTTGTATCTGCTTTAGTACTACTACCAAATTTATTAGTTGGTACAGTTCCTTCAGCGGTATTTACAGGACTATTAAGTTTAGGTTTAATAATCTATGGTTTAGTTGATAAGTCTGACGCTTTATTTAAACTTGGAACCATGTTTATTGTATTAAATATTGCTCTTGCATTATTTAATGTATGGATAACTATACCATTCTATATATACTTATTATGTAGTGGTGTATTAATAATTTGTATAGGATCATTTATCGTAATAAAAAATAAAAAGGACTAAGTCCTTTTTTCTTTTATTTTTTCTAAAAATATTATATAATATTAGTATAATAAGGGGCGATATTATGATACTACGTAAACCATATGCATTTTTGATTAAACATTTTAAATTGATTCATGCTATATTAACGGTTTTAATGGGTTATCTTGTATACAAGAGTTATAAAATATATACCTTCTATACAGCCTTTATTAATACTGGTGAAAAGAAAGCTCCCCTTAATTCAACAGATGAACTATTTAATATTTATATGTTTGGTCTTCCATTTTTAATAATATTAATTTTGATAGTTGCTCTAGTTATTTTGATAAGAAAGAAGAAACAAGTATTATTTTACTTTATCAACATAATAATTTCTATTGCAACTATTATTATTTATAATTATTTGTATTCGGCAATTTTATATATGGAAACTAATATGATGAGCGCCCAAGAAGTAAATCTGGGTAAAGACCTCTCGTTTATTATCCTTTTATCCGAGATGGTAAGTATTGTTATTATGTTTATTAGAGCGGCCGGTCTAGATCTTAAAAAATTTGATTTTGGTAAAGATTTGCTAGATTTAGAAATAAATGAAGAGGATAATGAAGAATTTGAAGTTGACATTAATGTTGATACTTCAATTCTAAGACGAGGATATAAAAAGAATTTAAGATATTTAAGATATTTTTATAAAGAAAATGAATTTTTTATTAAGTTAGGTGGATTAATTCTAACTTTTATAATTTTATTTATCGTTTACATAAATTATAGTATTTATATGCAACATTATAATCAAAACGAATATTTCTTAACTAGTGGGGGAACATATAATATTTATAATACGTATGTTACTAGTAAGGATTCAAAAGGGAATGTTGTTGTAGATGAAGATGAAAAATTAATGGTTATGGATATAAGTGTAACTGCTCCTACAACAAAAAGTATTAATTTTGCTCGTACAGAATTACATATTGGTAAAACTAAATATTACCCAATAAGTGATTATGCTAACAAATTACTTGATTTGGGTGAGACATATCGCCATCAAGAATTAGCTGTAGAAGAAACTAGGTATTTATTAGTATATAAAATACCAGCTAGTTCGATAAAAGAGACTATGTATTTTAAATATATAAATGACTTTAATATATCACCTAATAAAATAACACCTAATTACATTAAAGTTGCTCTATCACCTATTTACTTAGATGGTGAATCAAGTTTACTTGATGTAACATTGGGTGAAGAGATAAGTTTAAAAGAAAAGACATTAGGTCAATCAACAATGAGCATTAATGCTATTACTCTTGCTAATGATTTTAAAGTAAATTATAAATACTGTATGACTAGAAAAGATTGCATTGATTCGGTTTTCTATATCAAACCCAAATTAGATACTAACTATGATAAAGCTTTAATGAAAATTGAAGGTAGCATCAAAATGGATAAAACAATTAATAATACAAGAATAAATAACTTGAATAATTTAATAAAATATTTTGGTAAACTTGTTTACTATAAAGATAATGTTAAGTACACAATTAACAGTTTTACAAGAGTAAGACCTGCTAAGTTAGAGGAGGATAATGTATATTATCTTGAAATAAAAAGAGAAGTACTAAAAAGTGACCGTGCTTATTTCATTATAAAATTACGTGAAAATGAATTTAGATATACGTTAAAAGATTAATAAAAAACATTTAAAAAAGTAGACGTATATGGTATAATATGATATGGAGGGTAGAAATGAAAAGAATACTAACTGGGTTAATTATTTTAACTATATTTTTACCATCTATTTTAAAGGCAAGAACATATTTCATTTGCGAAGAAGAAAATAAAACAATTCTTCAAAAGATAGCTACCAATATTACTACTAATTATGATTATGTAGAAACTTTTGATAGTGATGGATATGGGACTGTTACTTTTACTGTTGAATTAAATAATTTAGATAAGAGAATTTATATTTATGAAGAAAATAGTAAAAGAAGATATAATGTAACTTCTAATAAATTAACGATTGGTGGTTTAAAACCTAATCAAACATTAAAGTTTGTGATATATGGGAATGATTATGGCTGTGATGATGAATTATTAACGGTATTTGTAATTCTTCCACCGTATAATAAATATTACAAAGATGAGTTATGTACTGATAAAGAATATAAAATTTGTAATCGTTGGGTAAAAGCTGATTACACATATGAGGAATTTGAAAAGCTTATAAAATCTTATGAAACTGCAGAGGAAGATGAAGACCCTGTTATAGTAGAGGAAGATAAATGGCAACAATTATTTATAAAAATAATGAGTTTTTTAAATAAATATAGATTTTATATATTCTTACCACCAGTATTAATAAGTTTGATAATAATACTAAGAGTAAAAGTATTTAAAAAGAAAGAATGGAAAGAAATCAGATAGGTGATAAAATGAAAAAGAAATTAGGATTAATTTTATTAACATTTGTATCATTGTTATTTTGTACTAGTATAGCGAAGGCAGAAGGTGATTCTAACCTAACTGGAGCTCCCGCATCTAATTCAACAAATGCCGGTCAATGTGAATCTAATTTTGCTGGATTTTGTGGAAATAATCCGAGTGGCTTATATGTTAGACTTCTTTATATTGATGGTGGCGTAATAGTAAGACAGTATGCTGCTGGATTTTATGGAAGCGGCACAGGTTTTAGTACTGGATCAGATCCTGAAGGAAGAGGGATAGCGATATCACGTGTCGGAAGTATTGCTGGAATGATTCAAGGTAAAGGTTATAATATTGGTGCTATAAAAAGTACTTTTCAGATGAATGATTTAAATTCTGGAGCTGGTGAACTTGCTTCCTTACTAGCATCTTCATCTAGTTCGGGATATCATGGTGGTTCTGTTCAAGATTGGATTAAGAATCAGTGCCTTAGTATGGGAATGACTGATTTAAGTGAGTGTACATCTCTAACTGGCGGGAGCAAAGGCTTTAGAATAATGGTTGAACCTGTAATATCAGGTAAGTGTAAGGGTTCAGCGGTATCTGGAACAATAAAGAAGCTTCACCAAAGATTTGGTGGTTATTCTAACCCTTGTCGTCGTGCTGAGTACCCATATTTAATTTATTTAGAGAGAGCAGATGTTGGAATTATGAATCCAGCACCTAAATCGACAAGCATAGCGGCTTGTGAAGCAGAATATAAAAGGGTAAAATCGTATAGTAAAGCTGCTGATAATGTAGGGGCTCCTACATTCGACATGATAGGTAAAGATACATACGGTCTAGGTATGGGATTGTTTACTTGGGCAAGCAATGCCGAAGGTCTTTGTTGTACATCCCCAACATGTGACTATCACATAGATTACAATATTCCATCATCATGTGATGCATCAAATGGTGGATTTATTAAAGATATGACAAATTGGAAATGTATCTTTAAATCTGACGAGCAAGGTGCTCCTATAAGAACACATTATGCAAGTAGTCCTAAAGTAAATCAATTCTGTAGTGTTTACTGCCGTGATGAAATATATTGGAACTATCCAACTTCGATTTCGATAAATCAAGGTAGAGTTATGACTATAAATGATCCTCACGCTAACGCGGTTAATGTTTCTCCAATTCAATATCGTGGCGATAGATTTTGTAGAGTAACTTCAAAAAATGCGGAAAATAAAGCTGGCCAAATTGATCATAATTTATTTGTAACGTTACTAAATACGGCTAACCAAAATATTAGAAATGCTTGGAGAGCACGTGAACAAGCAATGGTTAATTATATGGCTGCTGATAAATATAGAAATTTAGAACGTGGCGGTTGTGGCCCTGGAAAACCAAGTAGTTACAGTGTAAGCGAATATACTGATTGTCAAAATAGTAATGCTGCTAAAAAGTCAGCATATGACAATTGCCAATCTGGAGTAGCAGCATGTCAACAGAGAAATGCTGCAAAAGCCGGTAAAAAAGGTGCGGTATTAGAAAATTGTGGTTCATGTAGTGCTCCAGGATATGAAAATTGTAACGGAAGATGTGATGGAACAAAATATACTACAAGTGGTAACCATCCATGTGCAAGTGATCATCAAAGTGCTTCGTATGGTTCGTATAGGTCAAATACTCCAAGATGGTCTTGTAATTTCTGGGTTGTATCTGGACATACTGATCATAATGGAAATAGATGTACAGCTATAACTGATCAAAATTATAGTAAAGGAATTTCTTCATGTGACGGAAGTCTACAAGCTTTTATAAATGGTTATAAAAATGCATATATAAGCGCTGATACTACTTATAGAAATGCGCTTATTGCAAGAGAAAATTTACTTGCTCAGTATGAACTATGTACAAGTTATCCAACAACTGGAAATGACACGATGAAATTTAGGGAATTCCAACCAACATTAGATTTCGGGTATAAAGAACCTGTATATGGCAATAGTTTTAGTCTTAAATCAGATCCTTCAAGCCCTAGTCCTGATTTAGGGGCTACATATTATTCAAGTGGTAGTGCAATAACTGGTACTGGATCTGTTTCGGGATTACAACAAAAAGATTTTGCTAATGTAACTTGTTATGATGGTGGAGATTGCTCTGTAGGTGTAAGTAGAGATTCAAATAACACTTATGGCGGATGTGCTACTAATTGTAGCGAAAATACAGCTAGTCCTGCGGTATATAAGATTGGTTCATGGTCATACCATAATAGAGCAAAATTACCTTACTCTGTATGGTGGGAAACTAAATCTCACTCAGAATTTACATATAAATTAGCAGGTAGTTTATTTAGATATACTAGTAGAGAAGATGGACTAGCATCTCATTCTATTCCATCTACATTATATGATGACATTGGATTCACTAACTTGCCAATTCATTATTCAACAATGCCTGGAAGTTATGAATATAGTATTAATACATATACTTATGGTCCAGGTAATAAGTTTGACAGATATTTCCTAAACGGAAATACACCAACACCTTTCGGAGTAAACTTTTATTCAGGAGACGGAATATATAAATGCCATTTTGATGTTAACTGTGAAGATATTATTTCAATTAAAAAGTCAAAATGTGGAGCTTATACAAATGTATGTGGTTCTAATTCATGGACTAATATATGTTCTCCGTTCGTAGTTATATATAGAACAATTTCAATGTATTCTAAGGAAGCTGCTTTCCCAGGAATAGGCGCACGAAAAACTTCTAATGATAGTGGAGGAAGAGGTCCGGGAGCGAACTGGAATAATACAAATACAATAAATACTTATATTCTAAATAATAGAGGTGTTGCTAATTACTCAGTATACAATTTAACACCAATGTATGAAATTACTTTAACACCAGGAATGATGAAATTATTTAGAAAATATAATAAAGAAATGAATAGTAAAGTAGTAACTATTTATTCGAAGAGTGATGAAGGAATAAGTGGCTATGATAGTTATGAAAACTTCTATCAAGTAAATGCTGCTACAGGAAAGAGAACTTTAAGTAGTTTAATTCGCGGTAATGTAGCAGGATATAATGATATTAAAGTAACAGGTTGTGGAATTGCCGGTCAATCTACTGGTAATTGTGGAAATACACAAGCGTGGTAAGGAGGTAGAAAATGAAAGAGTCGTTCTGGGCAGCATATGTAATTGTCTTTGGCGTAATTGTAATAACATTTATGTTTGCAATTCAGTCAATTACAAATACTGATGAACATAATATGGCAGTATTAAAAGAAACTACAGAAGCTGCTATGTATGATGCTTTTGACTATTATACTTACAGGAATACAGGGGAAATTAAAATAAACCGTGAAAAGTTTGTTGAAAATTTTCTTCGTAGATTCTCAGAAAGTGCTTCGTTATCGAGAACATATCGAATTCAGATATATGATGTTAATGAGTACCCACCAAAAGTAAGTATAAAAGTTTCTACCAACCAATCTGTTTCTCTATTTACTAATAAGGAAACAGAAAGAGTTAATTTCACAATTAGTAATAGACTAGATGCAATTCTAGAAACACCATATTAGGTAATATTAGATAAAAAGGAGTGTTATAATATGAATATGGATAAAATAATTGAAAAAGTAAAAACTTTTTTCAAAAATAAAAATACTGTAACAATACTTGGAGTAGTAATAATATTAGCTTTATTGTACTGGGGATATAGTAATCAAATCAAAACAGCTGTTAACCCTGTAACAGTGCCTGTTGCTGCACAAACTATTCCTCCAAGAACGCAAATTAAAGCTGAATACATTACAACAATTGAAGTATCTTCAATTGCGGTTACTACAAACGTATATCGTTCAGCAAATGCAGTTATCGGGTTATATACTAATGTAAATACTGTTGTACCTGCAGGTAGTATGTTCTACTTTGAAGCAGTTGTAGACAGTAATGAATTTAGAGATACAATTTTTGATGATTTAGAAGAAGATGAAATACCATATTTATTTAATGTAAATACTGAAACTACTTATGGTAATTCAATATATCCAAAATCAGTAGTTGATATTTATATGAAAGCTGTTGATGATGGAAATAAAGTAATCGTTGGTAAATTAATTGAAGATGTTAATGTTTTAGCAGTAAGAGATTCATCAGGTAATGATGTATTCTCTGATACAAGTAATATCAAAGATCCAAGTTATTTAGTATTTGGTGTACCAGACGATATTCATATCTTACTAAGAAAAGCTAAGTACATAACTACAAATTCTATCGAGTTATTCCCTGTACCTCGTGGAAAGAGTGTTTCTACTGAAGCGGGAGAAATAAAAGTAAGTACTGAATACTTAAAAGACTTTATCAATGCTAAATCTATCATTCTTGAAGGTCAAGAAGGAGATACTAGCAAAGATACTACTGTAGTTGAAAAAGATAAAGATAATAAAACAACAACTGATACAAACACAAATACTAAAACTAATACTGCTACAACTACAACAAAACAATAAAAGAATATAACAAGAAGGGGTGATTTTATGGATGATAATATGTTTACCCAACTCGACTTTGGACCTGTAAAGAAATATTTAGATGATGATGATATTACCGATATTTCTTATAGTAATGGTGGTCAAGTTTGGCTAAAAACATTATCAAAAGGTATATATCGAGTAGATGATCCAGAAGTTAATAATGCATTTATGGAAAAACTTGCTTTCCAATGTGCCAATGTTATGGGTAGTACTTTCAATATGGCCCATCCTTTTCTAGATGCCGAAAGTGCTGAGTTACGTCTTAACTTTGTACATGACTCAATTGCGAAAAATGGTATTGCTTGTGTTATCCGTAAAACACCAGCAAAAATACGTCTAGAAAAAGACAAATTAATTAAAGAAAAATACGTTGATTTAGATATCCTTGAGTTTTTAATAAAGTGTGTTCATGGGCATTGTAATATTATTGTCTGTGGAGAAACTGGTTCAGGTAAAACTGAGTTTGTTAAGTATTTAGCGGCTCAAACTAAAGAAAATGAAAAATTAATAACAATCGAGGATACTCTAGAACTTCACTTAGATAAAATTTATCCTAATCGTGATATAGTTTCTATGAAAACAAATAACATTGCATCTTATTCCGATGTACTTGTTACTTGTATGAGACAGAACCCTAAATGGATATTACTTTCCGAAGTTCGTTCTGCTGAAGCCGTTCTTGCGGTTCGTAACTCTATATCATCAGGACACTATATCTTATCAACAATTCATGCTGATAAGGCATCAAGTATACCTAACCGTATGTACAGCTTACTTGAAACAAATCAAGATATTGAACAATTCTTAAAATCTATATATAGATATATTCAAATCGGTGTATATATAAGAGGTTTCCAGGATAAAGAAACTCATAAGTTTGTCCGTGAAATAGCTGAAGTTACAGAATTCTATGTAACTGAAGATAATGAGGCAAAATATAATACTATATATAAGAAGAGTACATCAGGTAAGGTAGTAAGAAATAAACCTAGTAAATATTTAATTGAGTATTTAGATGCTCAAGGAGTTTCTCTAGATCCTAATGAAATTAAGGATGCAAGTGATGCTCCAATGGATATAAATGAATTTGCTGAAAAGACAGCAAATATTGGAAAAGAAACTGCGGAAGAAACTCCAGCAGCAGAAAAAACGGAACCTACAACAGAAACACTTGTAGAGCCGGGGAAAGAGGTGCCAGTACAACCTGTATCACCAGTTACTCAAGCTCCAGTTCAATCTGTTGTAACTCCAGCAGCTAGTGTAGTGACTCCTGCACCAGTTGCAAATCCTGCGCCGGTACAAACTGCTCCGGCTATTGAAACGTTAGAATTATAAAAAGGAGGTATTATATGACAGCTACTTTGTTTATGATAGTATTATTCATATTTGGATTTATCGTTGTTTATCGTAAACAAAACGGTGAACATGTTTATAAATATGTTAGTGACAAAATGGTAGCAGTATATGATAAAGTCATGCCTTTCTCGTTTAAAGTAGTTAGACAAAAGGTAAAAGACTTAGGTCAAGAATACACTCCTAGACAATATACGATTCAAATAATAACATTTGCTTCGGGTGCTGCTATTGTTTCGTACTTATATTTCTATAGTTTAGTAATATCAGTTATTTATGCAATATTAGCAGTATCAACAATTCCATATCTTACATACTTAAGATGTAAGAGATTATATAGTGAATTTATATTTGAACAAATTCAAGTATATACAACTAACACTATAATGGAATTTGGCACAACACAATCATTTGTTAAATCAATTGAAGGTGTTTATGAATCAGGAGTACTTGAAGATCCAGTTAAAGCAGATGTTAAACATATGATTGATTTGGCTTATGATAATGGTACTATTGAAGAATCAATCGCTTATATGAATGAAAAATATGATTTTTATATCGTTAAAAATATGCATCAATTATTCCTTCAAATTAATAATGAAGGTTCTAAGGACGCTGGAAGTTCACTAGAAAACATGAGTCAAGATATCGATATGCTTGTTGAAAACGTATATCGTGATAGACTTGATAGAGCAAACTTCCATAAAAAGTTCTTACAATTTGGTTTAATACTTTATTTAATGGTAATGTTAGTACAATTCCTTCTTGGAACAGATAAATACATCTCTATGTTAAATGAATGGTGGGTTCAAGCCATGCTACATGGTATCGTTGCTATTAATACATATTTCTTATTAAGTGGTGAGAAATATTATAATGAAGATGTGGGGGCTGAATAATGTTATTTGTTGCTATAGGTGTAATATTAGTATTTATCTTCCAATATAATAGAGTAATTGATACCAAAAAATTTATAGTTGATGCAACTCCATATTTTAAATTTATGATGGAAGATGATTATAAATTCTATTTAAATGTAAGATATGGTGGAGATATAACAGATGATGACGCTTATAAGTTATATACAATGCGTATTAGAGATGGTTTAGTAACTTTAGTTGCATTATTTATAATGTTTATAGGCAAACTTAACTTCGTTTATATTTTATTAATTGTCGCAGCAAGTTTCTTTATGTTTAAGTCAAAATATTTCCAATTAAAAGGATATTATACTTCACACTTACATAAAATTAACTTAATGCTTCCATACTACTTAAAGAGTTTGGAAATCTTAATTCAACACTATACTGTTCCGGTTGCTTTAGCAAAATCAGTTGAAACGGCTCCTTCAATATTCCAAGCAGGACTTCGAAACTTGATTGCTAAGATTGATGCCGGTGATTCAACAGTAAATCCTTATATGGATTTTGCTAAAGAATATCCAGTAAGAGATTCAATGCGTATGATGCGTTTATTATATCGTTTAAGTTTAGGATCACAAGAGAATAAACAAGAACAATTAATGATGTTTTCAAGAACCGTTTCGGCTTTACAAAATAAATCACGTGAGCAAAGATATAAAGAACGTCTTGAAAAGATGGAAAATAAAACTATGCTTATGTTATTCTGTACAGGTGGAGGTATAATGTTATTCATGTTACTTTCAATGTACTCAATGATGGGTATATAGTGTAAAGTTATTTGTTTTTGAAAAATATTGTGCTATAATTAAACTAGAAAAAATAAAATAAAGGTGGTGATAATATGAAGGAAGCAGCAGGAGAAGCAAACTTAACAGTTATCGCAATATTATTAATTGGTGTTATCGCTGCAGTTGCTACACCATTAATTAGTTCAATGATGACATCATCAGCTAAAAAAGCTTGTTGTCAAAACTACGGAGGTATTTGGGAACAAAATAAATGTTTTGCAGTTACTGCGAATGGTTCAAGAGGTGCTGAAATAGCAGCAGCTACATTCTGGAACGAATCAGCTAAAACATGTAATTAATAAAGAGAATATATAAAGGGATGAGTATATGAAAAGTGCAATTTCAAGTACATATTTATTTAATATAATTTTTATATTTTTAGTTGTTGTTTTTGCATTTGTTATGGGTACCATCGCTTATTATAAATCATTTAAAGTAAATAAAAATATATTAGCAATAATAGAGAAATACGAAGGTTACAACCAGTATTCAAGAGACGAAATAGAGCAATCAATGGGAGAAATTGGATATAATATCTCTCGTAGTGGGGCAACTTGTCCTAATAGATCAGGTGTTATGCAAGATACAACAACTTCTAAATATAGATATTGTGTATATTACAACGCTAATGATGGTAAAAATGGCTCTACTTCTTTCTATTACTATGGTGTAGTAACATACATGTCGATTGATCTACCATTTGTTAATATTTTTTTAAGGATTCCTATATATACTAAGTCAAATAGAATATATAGATTTGGATCAGTTTCAACGAATAGAGGTTAAAAATGAAAGAGGCTATATCAAATTCGATGGTTATGACAATTGTTATTGTAATAATAAGTTTTTGTATAGTAGTTGTGCTTACATCACTTATCTATTCAAAAACATATAAAATTAAAAACAGAGTTGTTGAAATTATTGAAAAACATGAGGAATATAATGATGGCGCAGTAAGAGACGAAATTGAAGAGACCCTTAGAGAAATGGGTTATCAAACTGCTAATCGTACTGATGTTTCTTGCCCTAGAGGAAGGGGAGGTAATGCTCCTGGAATATCTGAAGACAAGCAAGGAAATAAAGCCATCAATAAAATTAATAAATATAAGTTTTGTGTATATCAATATAATACAGCAAAAGGTGTATATTATTCGGTAGCTACTTTTTTAACAGTAGATTTACCATTAGTATCGGATATTTTACCAATGTTTAGATTGGAAATACCAATCTATGGAGAAACACAAGTCTTTTATGACTTCTAAGAGGTGAGAAAATGAATGTAATAGTATCAAATAAATATCAATCTATGTTAGAAACATTGGATTTGGATATTATAAAATCATTAAATGGCGAATATGATGCTGACGAAATCGTCTCAACTTTCAAGAATTTCTTTTTCCAAAGAATGATTCTTGATATAACAGCAATAAAAGGTTATTCCGATATTAAAAATATTCAAAAATTATCTATTTCATTAGATATGAGTAAAGTTATATTATTACTTGATGATTCTCCAGAATGTAATTCTCCAGAGTTTTTATCAAAATTAATATCAATGGGAATATATAATTTTACTAAAAATGTCGAGGGAATTATGTATCTCTATAATAATCCTAATTCTTATAGAGATGTTGCTCATATACAACATTTAGAACCAGTAATTGAGCAACCACAAATTAATACGGGCGTACAAACAGAATATGTGAGTACAGGTCCTAGAATCATAGGTGTAAAAGGTGTAACACAACACTCCGGTTCTACAACTTTAGTATATCTAATGAAACAGGAGTTAGAAAAGAATTATTCTGTAGCAGCTTATGAAGTTGATAAGAGAGATTTTTCCTTCTTTAGAGGACAAAATTTATTTACAGTTACTTCTAGTTCAATTGGACTTGAAATAGCTAAGAATAAAAACGAAGTTGTTATTATTGATTTAAATAATAATAAGGATGTTGAAGCATTATGCGATACAGTTTTATATTTAGTGGAACCATCCATAATTAAATTAAATAAATTAATGCTTACAAATCCACGTATTTTCCAAGATTTAGGAGATAAGAAAGTCGTATTATCAAAGAGCATGCTATCAGAAAATGATGTAAGTGATTTTGAAAAGGAAGCGCACGTAAAAGTTTATTTCAATATGCCTCCAATCAATGATCGTGATAAAGAGCAAAATGCAGTTAATAAATTATTAGTGAGTCTTGGTTTTTCAAGACAAACTTATAGTGAATATTAATTGACAAAAAAATATAGATAAAGTATAATTATCTTAGTAAGGAGAGGATTAATATGTTTAATACTTTAGTAGATGCTTGTGTAGCTTATTTAGGAAATCCTGGTATCCCAGCTAAATTAGCTTATATTATTGCAATGGTAGTTAGAATTATTCAAGTAGTTGTACCAGTTTTATTAATTATCTGGGGTATGCTTGATTTAGGAAAGGCTGTAATTGCGCAAAAAGAAGATGAAATTAAAAAAGGACAATCTACTTTTATTAAGAGATTAATTGCTGCTGCAATTGTATTCTTCGTAGTAGTTATTGTTAAATTATTAGTAAGTTTACTTGCTGATAGTAGTTCAGGACAAAGCATTTCAACATGTATTGATGACATTTTAAGTTGTGCATCAATGACATCTTGCAAATAGTCAAAAATATCTAGATAAATAAGTAATAATATTGTTTATTATTACTTTTTTTTATGCTATAATATTGTTGGACTATATACAAAATTAGAGGAGAGATATATATGTGGTTTTTAAAAGTACTTAGAATGTTATTTATCACATTAGACTGGGCTGTGTATAACCTAGCAAGTCTATTATACGAACTTTTTGTTATGATTTCAGAAACAGGTATATTTAGAACGGAAGCAATGCGTACTTTTGCCAATCGTTTATATTTTTTCCTTGGATTAATCATGATTTTTAAAGTATCAATTTCGATAATTCAATATATAATGAATCCTGATGCAGTTAAAGATGCAAAATTAGGAGCTGGGAAATTACTTAAGAATATAATTGTAATATTGCTAGGTATAGTTTTGGTTCCTTATGTATTTGAAATGGCTTTTAGCCTTCAAAGAATTGTTCTAAAAGACAATGTATTAGGTAACTTAATTTTAGGACTTAAATATAGTGGTAATGAAGGTGAAGATGCAGTTAAGACGGCCGGAAACATGATGGCTTTTTCAACGTTCACGGCATTTTTCCATCCTGATGGAACACTAAGTGATATTGGGGAAACTTGTGAAACAAATCCTGTTGAAAACGGTCAAATTATAGGAGACTGCGGACAACTTGGTGATGCTTTAGGTGGGGCCAAAGATCAATTTATTGAAGCATATGATAAAAAGCAAATGGGTAAACTTTATAATATGGATATCTATAATGCGACAATGAGTGTTGATGGGGAAGATGTATTTGTCTTTACTTATTCATACTTAGTAACAACAATAGCTGGAGGATTCTTATGTTACTTATTATTAATCTTCTGTATTGATATTGCTGTTCGTAGTGTTAAGTTAGGATTTTTACAATTAATTGCTCCAATCCCATTAATTGCAAAAATTGATCCTAAAAAAGGTGACGATGTATTTAATAAATGGGTTAAAGAATGTGTTTCCACATACTTAAATTTATTTATAAGATTAGCAGCATTATTCTTCGCAATATTTATTATTTCTCTTGTTGGAGATGGAATGTTTAATGTTGTAACAGGTGACGATGTTCATAATCCATTCGTATTTGTATTTATAATTTTTGGTGTATTATTATTTGCTAAAGATTTACCAAAATTAATTGAACAAATAACTGGTATAAAGATGAGCGGCGACGGATTAAGCCTTTCAAAACGTATGCTAGGTGCTGCAGACATGGTTGGAAAAACTCCATTCCTTGGAAATGCATCAAGACGAGCAATGTCTGGTGTTGGTTCTGCATTAAACGGGCAAGGATTTAGAAAAGGTTGGATGGAATCTAAAAAAAATAATAAAGGATTCATGGCTGACATGAGAAAAGCCATACCTGGAGCTGACAAAGCTTATCAAGATAGAATAGATAATAAAGTAAAAAATATGACACTAGATAGAAATTTGGCAAAGGGAAGAAATACTTTGGCTGCATTTAAACAAAAAGATGATAAAGATTATGCTGGACAAGCAGAGGCTATCTTCGGAAGAGGGCATGCTCCTGTAAAACAAGCATACGCTAATATGCAAAAGAGTAAAGCCCAAAGAGATTTCTCTGAAAGTAATTATCAAAAAATCTTAAATGACTTTAATTCGGGAAAAGCAGTAAAATATAGAGACAAAGATGGCGTAGAATTTACTGGAGCAAAAGCTGTCGATAAGGCACGTATCGATTCTGTAAAAGCTGCATCTGCTTATAGCGCAGCTGAAGGTGATTTTAATACAAGATTAGCTGCTGATTCATCAGCGCAAATTGCATATAATCAATATAATGCCGCTGATAAAGAGGCTAAATATAGAGATGGCAAATATGGCGTTTATGAGGAAAAAGAAAGTAGACCAAATAATCAAAATCAAGGTAATGCTGACTATACAACGCAATATGCTGCACCAGCAATGCAACCATCGCCTCAAAGAGATCAATATGATGATATGGAAGCTATGTTTGATGCTCAAAGAGATAATGACGATGACTACAGTGGAAGAGCTGTATAGATAAAAAATAGTTAATAAAAAGGAAAGGTGTGATATAGATGGGTGGATATTTAATCCCTGCAAATTCCAAGAAATCTATGTTAATATTTGGTGTATTTAATCATTTCGATCTATATCTAATAGGAGGATCACTTATCGTGTCCTTCCTATTACTTATGATTTTACCAATAGATGAACTTGGATGGGGGCTACTTGCTATAACTCCAGGAGTAATAGGAGCTTTCCTAGTGTTTCCTGTTCCTAATTACCATAATATTATTACGGTAATTATGGAAGGATATAGATTTTATACAAGTAGACAAAAGTATATATGGAAAGGTTGGTGCTTTAATCATGGCGAAGACAAAAAGTAAATATACAGTAGATGATATTCCTGTAAAGAGTATAACTAATGGTGTAATTATGCTAGACAATGGTCAAAAGGTAACTGGACTAAAGATAATGCCAAGAAATATCTTTATTCTTGATCCTAGTTCGCAAGCTGCTATAATTACAAATCTAAGAGATGTTTATAATTTAATAGATTATGAATTTTGGATTATTGTAGCTGATAGACCTGTTGATATAAATTTATACTTATCACAACTTCAATTACACTATAATGCTGTACAAGATACAGTTATTAAAAAGATGATTTTAGAGGATATAAATAAAGCTAATATGTTTATGAATAATAATGTTGTTGATACTGAATACTTCTTATTATTTAAAGAAAAAAATGATGAAGTAATAGGAAAACGTTTAAGAAATTTAATTAATGCGTTTGCAAATGCTGGGTTAGCTACTCATCAAGTAACTAATGATGATTTACGTATGGTACTTGATAATTTCTTAAATGGAGGACGAACTAGTACGTTCGGTACGGTGATGTAGTATGGATGTAAGAAATCAAATTGCTCCAAAAGGACTTGAATGGAAACCAGCATCATTTGTAATTAGTGATAAGTATTCAACAATATTAACTGTTATTTCATATCCAAAAATGATTTATCCAGGATTTTTATCTTCGTTAACAAGTATGTCAGGTATTAAAATTGTTATTAAACATTTACCATTACCATTTAGTGTAATTACTAAAATGCTTAATAAAGAAATAGCTGATTTAAAAGAAAGATACCAACATGAAAACGATAAAACATTACAAGAGAGAATTCGTTTGGATTATGAGTCTCTTGAATCATTCATCCAAGAATTGGCCGCTAATCAATCAAAAATATATGATTTCCAAATGCATATAATGATTACTGCGGATAGTGAAGATGAATTAAATACTAAAAAATTCCAAATTAAAAACTATTTAGAAGCAATGGAGATGCAAGCCATTCCATTAAGATTTGAACAAGAAAAAGTTTTAAAATCTATGCTTCCTATATATCCAAAGCAAGATGTTGAAGACAGAATTGGTACACCAATCCCATCACCAACAATTGCTGCAATGTATCCATTTATCTTTGATAGTATAAAAGATCCAGGACTATCATGCCTACTTGGTGTTGATTTCTCTGGAGGTGTTATTCTATTTAATCAATTCTTATATCAAGAAAGAAAAGAGCATAATAGAAATAATGCTAATATGATTATTTTAGGTACATCTGGTAGTGGTAAATCAACAGCTGCTAAGATGTTACTAAGAACTAATATAAGAAATGGTAACAAGATAATTGCTATAGACCCTGAAGGTGAACTTGGGGATATGTGTAAAAAATATGGTGGTGACTATATTGACCTTGGTAAAGGTGGAGATTTCGGTATGGTTAACCCACTTGAAGTTATCTTAGATGCTGATGAAGAAGATATTAAACAAGGAATGGGATATACAGTTTTAACAAGAACTATTCAAACTGTAAAAGCCTTCTTTAAATATTATGACCCTTCAGCAGAAGAAGATGTAGTAAATGTATTTAGTGAAATTTTACAAGAAACATATCGTAGATTTAATATTAATTTTGATTCTGATTTTACTAAATTTACATCAAATGATTATCCAACATTTAAGGATGTTTATGCAACAGTTCGTGGAAAGATTTTATCTATGCCAGAAAAAACTCACGAACGTGATATATTAGAGAAATTAGAGATTAAATTAAGACCAATAATTCAAGAATTAAGATATTATTTTGATGGTCATACAACAATTTCTCCAAGAAGTGATTTCATTGTATTTAATACAAAAGAATTAATGAATTCTGATAAAAATATTAGAAATGCTTTATTCTTCAACGTACTTAAATATGCTTGGGGATTAGCTCTTGATAGATCCCAAAATACAATATTAATGGTTGATGAAGCTCACATCTTATTAAGTGGTAATACACTTGGAGCTGATTTCTTAGCACAAGTTCAACGTCGTGCAAGAAAGTATAATACAGGTACAATATTTATTACTCAACAACCAACAGACTTCTGTGATCCTGCAGTAATAGTACAAGGTAAAGCTATATTTGATAATGCCTCTTACTATTTAGTAATGGGATTAAAGAAACAAGCAGTAGCTGATTTAAGTAGATTAATTGATTTAAATGACAATGAAATTGAAAGTATTAAAGGTTATACACAAGGTGAAGCATTATTTGTATGTGGATCTCGTCGTATGCGTATAAATGTAGTAGCTACTGAAGAAGAATTAGATTCATTCGGAAGTGGCGGAGGCCTATAATAATTAAAAAATTCTAAATGAATTGTGGTGATAGCATGTTCGATGATGACGATAATGAAATTGAAGAAATGGCTCCCGAAGAGGAGTCTTTTCCGCCTGAAGAAGGAAATGCACCTAGTATAGGTAAATCACCAATAAATAGGCCTAATCCTCCTAAAATGGGAGGAAAGAATAGTGATGCCGATAAATTAAAAAATACTATTCAATCCCACAAAGGGAAAAATGGAAATCCGGCTTTAAATGCCGCTAAGAGTGCTGCAAAGGCAGGAATGTCAGGCCAAGGCGGCAAAGATGGCAAAGAAGACGGTAAGGATAATGGTGAGGGCGGAGGCTCAAATCCTGAGAAAAAAATGGAAAATATGGCCAAATCGGGGGCAAGTGAAGCTGCTAAAAAATTAGCAACAGGATTACTTGCATCTCGTGGAGTACCTCAACCCGTTGCCGAAAAAGTTTCGGAAAAAGTTATTGATAGTGACTTAGGACAAGCTGCTATCGAAAAAGGTATTGAATATTTTAAAAAACATAAAAGAGAGATAATTCTACATCTTCTTTCTGCAATGGCACCATATATATTGGGCTTGTTTGCAGCTGCTATAATTGTATGTACAGTTATTATGGGACTACGTGTAGTTAAGGAAAAAGTAGATAACGCTTTAACTAATGTATATGAGTTTTCAGAAAAATTAGAAAATTTTTTAACTGGAGATGGATGGAATACAGAAGAAGAAGAGTTTTTCAAAACAATGGTTAAAGAAGATAAAGAAGCAAGAAGACACTCTGCAGATGGAATAGATAAGGCTTTAATAGCCGCTATTATTCATTATAATCACGTATTAGATCCTGGGATTTATGATGAAGATGAAGGTGAAACTGATACTAGTGTAGGTAATGAACAAGATAGTGAAGCACTATTCCCTGAATTTCTAGAAGCAACGAGATTAAAAACATTCTATTACGTTGCTAATGATAAGCTAGGTTCAATTAAACCGGTGCTAGGTTTAGGACATCGTCGACTTTTAGGTCATCTCTTTGATGTAAAAGTTTCAATGGGTACTTATACACTTACTGAAGCTGCTGTAAAATGGGGAGAATTTCTTTCATTCTTCTTAGGCGGAACGGTAACAGTAACATTTGATGCCTTAAATCCATTCAATTTATTAAGTAAAGTAAAAGCAGTAGCTAATTATGAAAAATTAAAAGCGGAATATCCTGGAATGGATGGATATTATGAATACTATGCTCGTAATATGGCTTATGAAGTACTAGAATTTATTGAAATAATAAAAAATTTTGGTACAGATGAAGAAATGAATAATCAAATTAATAGTGGTTGTACGGGAGATTGCGCAGGTCAATCAAATGAAAGTAAAAGTTTATTTGCTATTTTTCCAGCTCCTACAATTACTTTAGTTAAAGATGACGAAAAGTTTATAAAATACTTAAAAGAAGTATATGTTCCAGGTACATTCTTCTCGGATGGTAAGTATACCGAGGATGATGTAAATAGAATAGTTATAGAAATGTATGAACAAAGGAAATTATATGGCTATTTAATGGAAGATGATGGTACAGATGGCGAAGGAGAATGTCACTATGTATATTCTGATACACAGGGTGATGATACTAAGGTGGCCTTGCCGTTCGGCATTAATGAAATAAATAATTTGTATGTTAAATTGTACCCAAGTAGCTGTGGATCAAGTATTTCAGGATGTGCTGCAGCACCAACAGAAATGTCTTTTGAAGATTATGTTATGGGTGTAGCATATAATGAAATATCTGCGACTAGTTCAGCACCTGCTGAAAAAGTAAAGGCTAATATGGTTGCTATTCAATCATATGTATTTACAAGAAATGGTAATGTAAGTTTAAAATACGAAAATGGTAAATATTATGTTAGTATGATAAATAACACTTATCAACAAACATTCTGTGATGTCTATACAGGATGTCGTAGTTCAAAACCAGCTCAGTCAAGCGAATCAATTGCTCAAATGAAAAGTTGGTATCAAAGTATAAAAAGAGAATTTTTATATAATACAACAGCAACAGCATTTAGAGGTCAATATCGTGCCGAATTAAGTCAATGTATAAGTGCTGGTGCAGCCGGAAGTTGTATGGGTCAAAACCAATCTGGCGAAGATGCAGCTAACGGTATGGATTATAAGAGTATTTTAGCTAAATATTATACTGATAATATTTCGTTAATTGATATTGAAACTGGTGGTATAAGTCAAGGTACTTTAGAGTGTTTCTCTGAGGGACTTGTAGCTGGTGAACATGGTGAAATGCCAATAAGAGTAGCTGCTCCAACATGTAATGATACTTACTTTAAAGCACCATATAATAGTGATAGTAATGTTGGCCAATGTGCTTGGTATGCAAAGAGTAGAGCTATGGAAATAATAGGTACATCAGTTACAGATACTGCTTTAAGAAGCCAATTAATTAGTGCTCTTCAAAGTTTCCATGGAAATGGAAATCAATGGGCAAGTGCTCAATTAAAACAAGTATTTGGAAGTAGTAGTGACTATACAAAACCAAAACAAGGTTCAATAGTTGCTTATGATTGGACAACCGCTGGATGTACAAGTTATTATAATGGTCATAACTGTGATTCTTCTCATCCAAGATATGGACACGTTGCGATTGTTGAAGAAGTTAATGGTGATAAAGTAACAGTAACTGATGGATGGGTTAAAAATAATGGTGGTAAATCTTGCCCAGGAACTTGCTCATGTATCGGATGGCAATCAAGAACTTTATCAATAAGTCAGATGAAGAATCTTGGTAGCAACAGATATACATTCTTAGGATATATTTATTTACTAGATTAGGAGGATAATATGAAGAAAATTAAGTATATATTTTTAGTTGCAATTATCTTCCTTGTATCTGGTTGTAGTGTTAAATATAATCTTCGTATAAATAATGGTAAGGTAGATGAAACTATTGTAATTCCTTATGATAAAAATTATAAAGGGTCTTATGAAAATGTTTTATATTCTATTAAACCAGCTAAGAGTTATAAATTAAAAATTAAAGATAGTAGTGCATTTATGGAAATTAAAAATGAGACATTAGCTATCTTAAAAAACAATTATGCTTATAGTCATTGTTTTAATACGATAAGTGTTGAAGAAGATGACGATTATTACTATATAGGGACAAGTAAAGGCTTTAACTGTATGACTTATAGTTATATGGATATTGATAATCTTGAAGTCAGTTTTAAAACATATAATATAGTAAAAGAAAATAATGCTGATTCAAATTTCCTTGGAACATACAAGTGGAATATTACAAAGGATAATTATGCTGAAAAAAATATTACATTTGTTGTTAGTAAAAAGGAACATGTGTGGTATTATAATTATAAAGGGATAATTCCCGGTATCTTAGGTGTACTAGCAGTAGTATTAGTTGCTGCAATTATAGTAAGATATTTTAGTAGAAGAAGTGAAAAAGCAAATAAATTTTAAGGAGGGATACTGTGAAGCTAAAATTTAGAGCCGATCCTAAGGATTGGATGATATTTATTTTATTCTGTATAGCGTTATTTTATATGTCAGCTATTGCAGTATTGAATTTATCAGAGTTTTCTAAATATGGTACATTCTATGGTCTAAACCCATTACCTGCGTTTACACCAGAATTCATTCTACCAACTTTTGCAATTTTTATTTTTGCATTAGCGGCAATAATCATGAGTGTTTCTTCTTATTTCTTTGATAGAGAAAAAGGTATTGGTTTCTCTGCTGAAGCTAAGAGTGAAAAAGGATATTCAAGATGGGCAACAGACAAAGAAATGAAAAAAGAATTAAATTGCGTTGATGCTTTAGCTCCAAGTAGTGAATATGCCGGTATTCCTATCTTAAATGATGGTAAAAAGATTTGGGTTGATGCTGGTGAATATCATAACCTTATTATAGGTTCTACTGGATCTGGTAAAACAGAAATGTTAATTCAACCAATGGTTAAAATATTAGCTAAAAAAGGCGAATCAATGATTATCACCGATCCAAAAGGTGAAATTTATGAAAAGAATGCTTTAGAGTTAAAAGAAAAGGGATATAATATTGTTCTTTTAAATTTCCGTAATCCACAAAATGGTAATTGTTGGAATCCATTTACATTACCTTATGGATTATATAAAGCAGGTGATTCAGATAAAGCCTGTGAATTACTTGAAGACTTAGCTGCTAATATTCTTTACGATGAAAATGCTAAGAATCAAGACCCATTCTGGGAAAAAACTTCTGCCGACTACTTTACTGGTCTTTCTTTAGGATTATTTGAAGATGCTAAAGCAGAAGAAATAAATTTAAATAGTATTAACTTAATGACTACTGCCGGCGAGGATAAAGTTGGTGGTAACACAACATATATGAAAGAATACTTTAGTTATAAGGATCAAGCAAGTCCTGCATACATCAATGTTGCAAGTACTATTATGGCTCCTAACGAAACAAAGAGTAGTATCCTTTCAGTATTTAAGCAAAAGATAAAATTATTCTCATCAAGAGAAAATTTATCTGAGATGTTATCACATAGTGACTTCGCGATGGAAGATATCGGAAGAAAGAAAACAGCAGTATTCATTGTTATTCAAGATGAAAAGAAAACATATCATTCATTAGTTACAATTTTCTTAAAGCAATGTTATGAAACATTAATTAGGGTTGCTCAAGAAAATGGTGGTAAATTACCATACAAAACAAATTTCATTCTTGATGAATTTGCTAATATGCCACCTTTAAAAGACGTAACTACGATGGTTACTGCAGCACGTAGCCGTGCTATTAGATTTACATTTGTTATTCAAAACTTTGCCCAATTATATGAAGTATATGGTAAAGAAAATGGTGAAACAATTAAAGGTAACTGTGGTAATATCCTTTATTTAATTAGTAGTGAACTTCAAGCACTTGAAGAAATTTCTAAAATGTGTGGTGAAGTTAAATCTAAAGATAAGGATAAAACAGATTCAAGACCACTTGTTACAGTATCTGATTTGCAAAGATTACCTAAGTGGACATTAATTGCGCTTCGTATTCGTATGATGCCATTTAAGACAAAATTAACTCCTAACTGGCAGATGGTAAAAGATAATAGTTGGGGTAAAAACTACGGTTTAGCCTCATACCCAGTTAGAGAAAAAATTCCTGTTAACGTATTTGATATTAAGAAATTCGTTGATGCTAAAAAAGAAGCAAAATTTGCTTCAATGTTTAATAATATAACAGGTGGAAATAGTAGTAATAATGCAAGTAGTAGTAATAATGGTGGAGGTATGCCATTTAATCCTTTCCAATCATCAAATAATAAACCAGGTAATGGTGGATTTGATGTTGATGAAATGGTTAGACGTATTGATGCTAAGATTGCAGAATTAGAAGCTGAAGAACAAGCTGAAAAAGAAGCTCAAAAGAAGGAGAAGGAAGCTAAGAAAGAAACTGAAACTAAGCCAGTTATTCCAGTTGCAACTCCAGTTGAACCAGTGAAAGCTGCTAAGGAACCTGTAATTGAAGATATTAAGATTGATAATGTTGCTAAACCAGTTGATATAGTTTTACCAACTGCGGAACCTGTACCTACTATAGAACCAGTGATTGAAACTCCAGTAGTAGAAGCTACTCCAGTAGTAGAACCAATAGTAGAAAAGGTAGCAACAATTGAACCAGTAAAAGCTGAAGATTCAAATAATAATTCTACTTTCTTTGATTTTATCGTTCCTGTTAAGGAAGAACCTCTTCCTCCAAAGAAGGAAAAGAAGAAGGAAGAAGTAGTTGAAGAAAAAGAGGAAATAATTGAAGAACCACAATTATTTGACCAAATTGTGGAAACTGAACCAGTCAAGATAATTGAAGAACCAATTCTTGAAGAAGTAAAGATACCTGAAGTAAATAAACCAAAACAACCAGAAATAAAGGTTAAAGAAGAAGTAATTATTCCTCAAAAAGTAGAAGTAGAAGAAAAAGAAGAAGAAGAAGATGAAGATAATATCATAATTGATAATAATTATGTAACAGATGATCAATTCTTCGATGACTTTTTTGCTGATGAATAACCACTTAGGTGGTTATTTTTTTTGTATTATGTTATACTTAAGTTGGTGATATAATGGCTAAGATACTTATAGTTAACCCTAAAGCTGGAAATGGTAAAGGTTTAGAGGTAGCAAACAAAATAAAAGATATATACCCAAATGAAAAGGTAGTTATCTATCCAACAAAATGTAAGGGTGATGCTACAATCTACGTAAAAAATAATGTTACGGATAAAGATACTGTTTATAGTATTGGTGGGGATGGTACATTACATGAAATAGTAAATGGTTTAGTAGGTAAGAATGCTAAACTATGTGTAGTCCCTTCAGGTTCGGGTAATGACTTTTATAAATCAAATGATAATACTGTGGAAAAGATTATTGATGTTGGTTATGCTAATGATGAATATTTTATAAATTCTTTTTCAATAGGTATCGATGCTGATATAGGAATAAATGCGGAAAAATTTAAAAAGAAATATATTCCGCGAAATATGATATATAATTTAAGTATTATTTATACAATTTTAAATTATAAGAGTAAAGAATTAGAAATTGACTTAGCATCTTTTCGTAAAACAATGATTACTGTAATGAATGGTCAATATTACGGTGGAGGTTTTAGAATAAGCCCTGATGCTAAAATAGATGATGGATTCTTAGATTTAACAGTTGTAGACGAATTAAACACATTGAAATTAGTTAAACTACTTACTGAAGTTATTAAGCAAACACATACTACGGATAAATATGTTAATATTTCTAAAATAAAAAATATACGTATTTCATCACCAAGTATTCTAACAGCTTGTATCGATGGCGAATTAGTAAGAAGCAATGATTTTGAAATTGGAATAAGAGAAAAATGTTTAACATTATATAATGATCCTAATATTGATGTTCGACAACTAATAAAGAAGTAGCGTGAAAATATAGATTTCACGCTCTTTTTATTGTATAATTATATAATAGGAGTGATAGGATGAAGAAATTAGTATTATGTATTCTTGATGGTTGTGGAATTAGAGAATCTAGTGATGGAAATGCTTTTAAAAATGCTCATAAGCCTAATTTTGATATGTTGATGGATAAATATCCGCATTCAATATTAAATGCTTCAGAAGAGTACGTTGGCCTTCCTAAGGGACAAATGGGTACTAGTGAAGTAGGACACATGAATATTGGAGCAGGTAGAGTAGCAACTCAACCAATCGAAAGAATCAATGAAGCTATTCGCGATGGTAGTTTCTTTGAAAACGAAGAAATATTAAAATTAATTAGTCATGTTCGAAATAATAATTCAACATTACATATTTTAGGGTTACTTTCTGATGGTGGAATTCATTCACATATTAACCATTTATTTGCTCTTATTGATATGTGTAAAAAGAATAATATTACTAATGTTAGGTATCATTTATTTACTGATGGAAGAGATTCTGATATTAAGAGTTCTTTAAAATACATAAAGCAATTAGAAAATAAGATTAGTGAAACAGGTATAGGGGAGATTGCATCGATATCAGGAAGATACTATGCCATGGATAGAGATAATAACTTTGATAGATTAAAGAAAAGTTACGACACTATTGTTTATGGAAATGCCCCTGTATTTATTAATATTGATGAAATGATAAACAGTAATTATAAGGAAGATATTACTGATGAATTTTTACTACCTTGTCTTATTAGAGAAGGTAAGATTAATGATAATGATGGTGTAATAACATTTAATTTTAGAAAAGATCGTTTAAGAGAGATGTTTACTTGTCTTACAAATCCAGATGTTTATAGAGAACAAGCAAAAGAAAAAAATCTTATTTTAAAAGATTTTAATAACTTACATGTCTTGACGATGTTTCCTGTAGTTCAAACAGTTTTAGCACCTCATGCTTTTGATGATTTAGATTTAGATAATATATTAGTTGATTATTTCCATAATCATCATATAAGTCAATTACGTATAGCGGAAACAGAAAAATATCCTCATGTTACATTCTTCTTTGATGGTGGAAAAGAAATAGAATATGATGACATGAAAAAGATTATTATTCCTTCACCTAAAGTAGCTACATACGATTTAAAACCTGAGATGAGTGTTTATGAAGTAACTGATGCCTTCTTAAAAGAAGTAGAAAATTATGATGTTACAGTTATGAATTTAGCTAACGGTGATATGGTAGGTCATACAGGTAATTATGAAGCTGCTGTTAAAGCAGTTGAAGCTATGGATGAATGCATAGGTAAAATATATAACAAGATTAATAGTCTTGGGGGAATTCTTATGATTATAGCGGATCATGGTAACTGTGATATGATGTGGTATGAAGATCATACCCCATGTACTACACATACTACTAATCCAGTTCCTTGTATTGTAACTAAAGAGGGAATTACTTTAAATAATGGTAGTTTATGTGATGTTGCTCCAACATTACTTGAATTAATGGGACTTGAAAAACCATCTGAGATGAATGGCGTTTCTTTAATAAATGAAAAATAAGATAAAGACTATTTTTATAATAGTAAGTATTATATTTCTTGTATCATGCTTAATAATTTATGCAGCAAGATTTATAAAATACTATAAATTGGAGCACCCATCTATTAAAAAAGATGATAATTTATATAAACTAGTTACTCTTGAAAAGAATATAACTGAGATAGGTGATGGTTTATATAAGAAAGATAAAGACTACATCTTTAAAGGAAAGAATATAAATAATTATGTTTTATATTCAGGATTACTTTGGCGTGTAGTTGGAACTGATAATAAAAATGTCAGAATGGTAAGAGATAGTAATGATACTATCTTAGTATATGGTATTAATACTAACTATAATAATTCCTATGTTAGTAAGTGGTTAGAAAATTATTATAATAATTTAAGTAACAAAGATATAATTGTACCTAGTAATATTTGTATAAATAAGGTATTTAGTGAAGATATTAATTGTACAGAAAAAGCTGAAAAAAATATTGGTATCTTATCCGCATCTGATTATATTGATGCTGGAGCGGAATATAGTTATTTAAATAATAATTCATATTTCTGGTTAAGTAATATAGATACAAAGAATAATGCTTGGTATGTATATAATAAAGGTAAACTAAATAGTGTAGTTTCTTCAGGAGAAGTATATTATCCTTATGGTATAAGAGCTTTAATTACTGTAAAAGGGGATACTAAAGTAATGAGTGGTGATGGTTCTAAGGAAAAACCATATAACCTAGATACAATTACTAGTAATATGCTTAAAGATAAATATATTGGTAGTTATATAACTTACAGTAATTATAACTGGCAAATAATTGAAAAAACTGATGAATATGTTAAAGTTGCTATGGATGGAGTTATTAAAGTTGATAATAAAGATTATGAAACATCTTACGGAAGTAGTAATAGTATTAACTTAAATAATGGTATTGGTAAATATTTAAACGAAGATTTTTATAATTCTTTAGATAATAAAGAACTAATTATTAAACATGATTTCTATAATGGAATCTATAGTAAGAAAACAAACTATAATTATACTAGTATAAATAGTAGTAAAGTTAATTTATATGTTGGATTAATGAATATTGGTGATTTATTTATTAATACTGTGGATAACTATTATATGATGACAAGAGCAAGTGATATTGATAATACTATCTATGAATTAGATAAGAATAAAGCTTATGTAGGTAGTGTAAGTGATACTAATAAAGTAAGACCAGTAATATACTTAAAACCAGACATTGTAATAGAAAGTGGAACAGGATTAAAAACTGATCCATATATGGTGAAGTAAGATGAAAATAAAAACTGAAAAAATAATGTCTGAGAAAAAGTCAAATAAAAAGTATGTTATCTTACTTGGAGTATTAGATATGCTTGCAATTATCTGTTTTATATTAGTATATGCAGTTCCTTATGTTAAGAATTTTGTTATAACGACAGCTATGACAACAATGTCACATAAATGGATAGCCCGAACTTTCTATAGTGAAAAAACTATTAATAATGTATTAAGTAAAAATAAAATATCTAATTTTAGTTTTGGAACCGATGCTTCTAAGATAGTAATTGGTAGTGATGAAGATATAAGTTTTGCTTCTCATTATGAAAAAGAATTACTAGAGCATGAGAAAGATGAAGACTATAAGTTAATTAAGTTTCAGCATAAGGGATATAATTGCTTTTTAGTAGCAATGTATGATCCAACAAGAGTTGAATTAATGCTTTCAACATATGTAGGACAATCGGGACAGTATTTAACAGCAATGGCTAGTGATCATAAAGCTAAAGTTGCAATTAATGCTGGAGGATTTATTGATGCTGATAGTTCTGGAGTAGCAGGAACAGGCAATGGCGGTATACCTGCGGGTGTAGTTATTAAAGATGGAAAACTATTGTATGGTAGTGGTTATGGAACTAGAGAATTAGCTGGTTTTAATAAAGATGGCATATTGGTTTTATCTTATACTACTGCAAATAACGCTATTGCTAACGGTATAAAAGATGCTATTGAATTTGGACCATTCTTAATTGTAAATGGTGTATCTGCTAAAGTATATGGTAATGGTGGTTGGGGAATTAATCCTCGTACTATCTTAGCCCAAAGAAGAGACGGAATTGTTTTATTCCTAGTTGTCGATGGTAATGGTACTAATAAGTATAATTGGAATGGACGAGGCGGCCTTGAAATGGGTGATATCATTACTCTTCTAGAAAGATATGGCGCTTATAATGCTGTTAATATGGATGGTGGGGCATCAACTACATTAGTTGTTGAAAACAAGTTAGTCAATAAACCATGCGGTTATAGTGAGACAGGTGAAAGACGTCTTCCAAATGGTTGGATGTTTAAGTAGAGAATATCTCTACTTTTTCTTTTTTCCTATTTAAAAATAAAGATTATTTTGGTACAATATATAGAAGGTGATAGCATGCAAGATAAATTAGAATTACTTTTAAATAAAATTAATTATGATAAAGATAAGTATATTCTATTTAAAGATAGTGAACTAGGTAAAATTGTTATCTCAACTAAAGAAGAAACAACTAAATTCCTAATTATCTTAAATAGACCGCTTCCTCTTGAAGAATACTTATATTTTGGAGATGTCCTTAAAAAAGCATATCCAGTAATTGAAACAAGAGAGAAGTATCGCGATTATAAAGTAAAACTTATTTTATCTATTAAAAATGTTGATTATGTATATTTTAATGAATATTATGAATATTTTTTAAGTAGTTATATTAAAACAACACCATCACTAAAAATGTTTTCGAGTATACCTACGAATGTAGTTGATGGAGTGCTTGCTATCGATGTTAATAATAAAGCTGAAAAAATGATTTTTGATAAAGTTAATAAGGAATTAACTGAAAAATTATATGAAGCAGGATTTGATATTAAATTTAAATTAAATATAAATAAAGATAATAATAAAGTATCAGAAGAAATAAAAGAAGAAAAAGAAAAAATAGCGGAGACTTATATTCCACCAGTTAAAGAAGAAAAAGTAGAAGAAGCAAAACCTAAATATCCAACTAAGAAAAAAGTTAACTATAAAAGAGATGGTATTGTTTCAATTAGTTCAATTAATCAAGATGAAAATAGTGTTGAACTAGAAGCTTATATTTTCGATGCATCTTTTGATACATTAAAGAAAAAAGATGGAGGAGAATTCTATTTAGTAACTCTTAAGATAAGTGATAATACTTCTTCTATTTTAGCAAAGTGTTTTGCGAAAGATGAAGATGACCTAATAAGATATTCAAAAGAATTAAAGAAGGGTAATTGGTATTACTTTAAAGGACAAGTAAGACTTGATAATTACGCTCATGATTATGTATTTCAATTAAGAAGTTACGAACAAATAGATAGTCCAGTTATTGAAAGAAAAGACGAAGAAAAAGAAAAAAGAGTAGAATTACATGCTCATACGATGATGAGTCAAATGGACGGTGTAATTGATGAAGTTGCTTTAGTTAATCAAGCAATTAAATGGGGACATGCTGGTGTTGCAATCACCGATCATGATGGTGTTCAAGCATTCCCACACGTATTTGATGTTGTAACTAAGTATAATAAAGATAAGAAAAAAGAAATAGATAAAAAAATCAAAGAAAATGAAGAATCAATAGAAGAAATTAAAAAAACTGGTAATGAAGAAGGAATTAAGGAACTAGAAAAGATAATTGAGGAATTGAAGGAAGAAAAGAAAAACTATAAACCTTTTAAAGCCGGCTATGGTGTTGAACTTGAATTATGTGAAAGTTTCTTAAATGTATGCTTTAATCCTAATAAAGAAAAAGTTAAAGGTAATACCTATGTTGTATTCGATACCGAAACAACAGGGTTTAATCCAGGTCTAGGGGATTCAATTATTGAAATAGGTGGCGTTAAAGTATGTAATGGGGAAGTAATTGATCGTTTTGATGAATTAATTAATCCAGGATGCCATATTGATGAATCAATCACACGTCTAACAGGTATATCTGATGATGATGTAAAAGATTCACTAAATGAAGAAGAAGCAATTAAGAAGTTTAAAGAATGGATAGGTACTTATCCTTTAGTAGCGCATAATGCTCGCTTCGATAAAAATATGCTTGATATGGCATATTATAAATATGATTTAGGTAAACTAGAAAATCCTATTATTGATACTCTTATGTTATCAAGGGTAATTAATAGAGATTTAAAGAAACATTCATTAAAAGCATTAGGTAAAAATTATGGAATAGATACCGGTGAAGAAGATGAAGAAGTAGAAAATGAAGATAGTCAAACTATCATAAATGATCCTACTATTAAGAGTATTAAAGTAGATGGGGTAGATATCTTAAAAACTAGAACTAAAGAAGTTTCTAAAAAAGATATCGCAACAGAAACTACTTATAAATCTAAAACTAATGAATATTATATTGATACTATTTATAAGCCAAGTAAGGCAAATAAAATTAGTGTTGTTATTGAAAATGCTGAAGATACATATGAAAATGAATATAAATTGCATCCAGCTTTAAATACTTTTAATATTAAGTATTATAGTGGTTTAGAAGAATTTACAATTACTATTAATGTATATGTAGGTAAACACCACGGAGCTGATGTCGATTCAGAAAATACAGCGTATATCTTTAGTAAGATGCTAAATCAAGTAGAAGGTATTAAAAAGATTGAAGACTTTAATAATTTAGCTTTACTTGAAGAACTTGCTTTTGATAATAATCCTAAGTATCGTGAAAATATCGGGGATCTTTGTACATACAAGAATTATATTCGTCCTGTTTTAGAGAATGAAGAATTACCTGATGATACAAAATATCCATTTAGTAAATATAACAATAAAGATTATGTATGGAAATTCCCATTATGTGATGATGATAATTTACAAATGTATGAAAATATTCCAGGTAAAACTAAGACAGAGAATATTGCCAATATATATGACAATTTAAAACATGTTACTTTAATAGCGAAGAATAAAACTGGTTTAAAGAATATCTTTAAATTAGTAAGTTTTGCCAATACTAATTTCCTTGATAGAAATGCTAAAATACCAAGAAAATTGATTAATGAATATCGTGACGGAATCTTAGTAGGTTCTGCTTGTTTAAATGGTGAAATTTTCTATATCGCCGAAACTCGTAGTGAAGAGGATTTAATGGAAGCTATGAAGTTCTATGATTATATCGAAGTTCAACCAATAAACAATTATATTCATTTATTAAAGAGACATGATATTAATAATATTGAACATTTAAAGAAATGTTTAATTAAGATAATTAATTGTGCTAAAAAGATAAATAAATTAATAGTTGCAACAGGAGATGTACATAACTTAAATAAAGATGATCTTATTTATCGTGAAATAATTGTTAATCAAAATGTTCCAGGTAAAGGAAGACATCAATTAGCAAGATATCTTGGTACAGGTAAATTTAATCTATCTACTAATATAGTCGATAGTTTAATAAAGAAAGCTAATGTTGTAGGTAATTTAGAAGACTTTGATATAACAGTTTTAAAATATATTTATGCTTTAGCGGTAATTAAGAAAGTACCACTAACAGAAAATAATCTTAATGAGTTATTTATGTTAGAAAAAGATTCTTCTATTAAGGCTGAAGATAAATTAGCTAAAATACATGCAGCTTTATCAAAACTTGAAACAGCTAAGGTAATTAGTTTTGATAGTAATAATAATGAATATAAGTTATTAAGTGAATTTGATAAAGAATTACCTGAAATGACTCATATTCCAAACCAATTCTTTAGAACAACAAAAGAAATGAAAGATGAATTTGCTTTCTTAGAAGATGAAGAATTAATTAATGAAATAGTTGTAGTTAATCCAAATAAAATAATTGATGCAATAGAAGAGATAGAAGTAATTGTATATCCAGAAAAACCATATTCACCAATTATTGAAAATTCCCAAGAAACTTGTCGTGACTTAGTATTTGAAAAAGCTCATAGTATGTATGGTGATCCACTACCTCGTAATATTGAGGTACGTATTGCTGAAGAATTCTATGGCGATAAAATAACTAAATTAGTTAAAGATAAAATGGATAATGAATATCCTGATATGAGTGAAGAAGAAAAAGAAGAAAAGTTCTCTAGTTATCTTCACGAAAAAATAATGGGTGGTTATAACGCTATTGTTGAATTAAAGAAGGAAGAAGTTTTAAGAGAAGAACCAGATTTAGATAATGATAAAGCTTTAGAAAAAGCTAAGTTACAATTAACTGGTATTATCGGTGGAGGCTTTGACGTTATCTATCTAATTGCTCAAAAACTAGTTAAACATTCTAATGATGACGGATATCTGGTAGGATCGAGAGGTTCAGTAGGATCTTCGTTTGTTGCTAGTATGATGGGTATTACAGAGTGTAATGGACTTCCAGCTCATTATTACTGTCCAAAATGTCATCATAATGAATTTGTAGATGAAAATGGAGTTCCATATTCTGAGAACTATCCAAGTGGTTTTGATTTACCAAATAAAGAATGTCCTGAATGTAAAACATTAATGGTACATCAAGGTAATGATATGCCATTTGCGACATTCCTAGGTTTTGCTGGAGAAAAGGTTCCAGATATTGACCTTAACTTCTCAGGAGATAATCAAGCATCTGCTCATGAATATACAAAAGTATTATTTGGTACAGATAATGTTTATCGTGCTGGTACTATCGGTACTGTTGCTGATAAAACAGCTTTTGGATATGTTCAAGGTTATTTTGAAGAAGTTTTATATGGACGTTTAAAATCAATTACGGACAGTTTAAACCTTAAGATACCTTCGAAGGATGACTTAAAGAAGAAAGGTGTTATTAAGAGTGATGTCCGTACTTGCGAAGTAGAACGTTTAGCTGTTGGTTGTACAGGTGTTAAAAGAACAACCGGACAACATCCAGGTGGTATTGTTGTAGTTCCAGGATATAAAGATGTATGGGATTTCACACCATTCCAATATCCAGCTGATGATCCGTCAAGTGCATGGCGTACGACACACTTCGATTATCATAAAATTGAAGCAGACTTATTAAAACTAGATATACTAGGACATGATGATCCAACAGTTTTACGTATGCTACAAGATTTATCGGGTATTGATGTAACTACAATTGATTTAGGTGACTTAGATACCATGAAGATTTTTACTGGTCCAGAAGTATTAGGAGTAAATAGAAATGACCTTCGTGGTTTAAATAAAGATGGTGTTAAATATTGCCCAACCGGAACATTAGGAGTTCCTGAATTTGGTACATCATTCCTTCTTGGAATGCTTGAAGAAACTAAACCAACAACATTTGCCGAACTAATTAAAATATCAGGTTTATCCCACGGTACTGATGTATGGTTAGGTAATGCTCGTGATTTATGTACACCAGATAAAAATGGTAATATTCAAGTTCCATTTAAAAATGTAATCGGATGTCGTGATGATATCATGGTTAACTTAATGCAATGGGGTTTACCAGCAGGTAAAGCCTTCAAGATAATGGAATTTGTTCGTAAAGGAAAACCAAGTAAAGATCCAGAAGCTTGGAAAGAACATGCAACTTATATGCGTGAACACAATATCCCAGAATGGTATATTGAATCATGTCGTAAGATTAAATACATGTTCCCTAAAGCGCATGCTACTGCATATGTAACAAGTGCCTTTAGAATAGCTTGGTTTAAAGTACATCATCCAATCTTATATTACTGTGCATATTTATCAATTCGTCGTGATCAATTTGATATAAGTGCGATGATTGGTGGTGCTGCCGCTATTCGTAGTCGTATTGATGAAATAGATGCTATGCCAAATCCTACTAACAAGGAAATAGATACAAGAGAAACTTTATGCTTATGTCTTGAAATGTGCTTAAGAGGATTCTATTTCAAAAACATTGATATTGAAAAATCAGATGGTAAGAAATTTGTTATCACTGATGATAAGAAAGGTTTAATTATACCTTTTAGAGCTCTTGATGGTCTAGGTGATAACGTAGCTGAACAAATTATTAAAGCACGTAATGAATCACCATTTATGTCTCAAGAAGATCTAATGTCAAGAGGTAAGGTAAATAAGACTGCTCTTGAGAAACTTCGTTTATTAGGAGCTTTAGACAACTTACCTGAATCTAACCAATTATCATTATTTGATATGTAATATAAAGAAACTCTTTTTAGAGTTTCTTTTATTATGTTATAATATTAATAGGGTGATAATATGGATAAAATTATCTTAGTAGATGGAAATAACTTATTATTTAGAAGTTATTATGCTACTGCGTATAATGGTAACTTCATGAAAAATAGTAAAGGTTTTCCAACTAATGCACTTTTTGGTTTTACTAATATGATTAATAAAATAATCTTAGAAGAAAAACCAACATACATGATTGTAGCTTTTGATAAAGGCAAAACTTTTAGACATGAAAAATATAAAGAATATAAAGGAGGAAGAATCGAAACTCCTGACGAATTAAAAGTTCAATTTCCTAAAGCAAAAGAATTATTAACATGTATGGGTATTAAGTACTATGAAATTGATAATTATGAAGCTGATGATATTATAGGTACATTTGCTAAGTATTGTGATGATGAAGAAAGATTTGTTGGAACAATAATTAGTAGTGATAAAGATTTACTTCAACTTATATCTAATGATGTTGATATTAAATTATTAAAACAAAAAGATTATATAAGATATAATGAAAAAACTTTCTTTGAAGATTATGGTATTGAACCTAAAAGAGTAGTTGATTTAAAAGCGTTAATGGGAGATCCTTCTGATAATATTCCGGGTGTAAAAGGAATAGGTGAAAAAGGAGCTTTAAAGCTACTTCAAGAGTATAAAACTTTAGATGGTATTTATGAAAATATTGATAATATTAAAGGAGCTACGCATGATAAATTAGTTAATGATAAAGAAAATGCTTATATGTCATATGAAATAGCTACTATATATAAGGAAGTACCTGTAGATATAACAATTGAAGATATAAAATACTTAGGTCCAGATCATAGTAAATTAAATAAAATTTATGAAGATTTAGAATTCTTCTCATTCTTAAAAAAAGAAGAAACTAAAAAAGTATCTAAACCAATTGATATTAAAGTAATTGATAATATAAAGGATATAAAATTAAATAAACCATCAGCCTTATATTTAGAAATGTATGGTTCTAACTATCATACAGGAGAAGTATTAGGTATTGGTGTATTTAATGAAGATGATAGCTTTTATATTCCAATTGATCTATTAAAAGAAAATAAAGATTTATTTAAAAATGTAGAAAAGTATACCTATGACGCTAAAAAGATGTATGTTGCTTTAAAATATTTAGGTATTGATATTGGAAATGTATCGTTTGATACTATGTTAGCGGCATACTTACTTGATTATAATGTTAAAGATGATATTTCATATTTAGCTAATTCTTTTGACTATGATATTCCTTTTTATGAAACAACTTATAAAGAAGGGGTACCAAATATAGATGTAGTTGCCTATAATGCCATTATGAAAGCTAAGTTTATCTACGAAAGTAAAGAATTATTTACTAACAAGTTATATGAAATGGGTTTAAATAAGATTCTTGATGAAATAGAACTTCCTCTTAGTTATGTTCTAGGGGATATGGAATATGCTGGTGTTAATGTCGATAAAAATGTTCTTGATGAAATGGGTAAAGAAATTAACATCAAATTAGAATTAGTAAGTAAAGATATTTATAATATGGCTGGTATGGAATTTAATATAAGTAGTCCTAAAGTATTAGGTGAGGTATTATTTGAAAGACTAAATTTACCTCACGGTAAGAAAACAAAAACAGGATACTCAACATCAGCTGAAGTCTTAGAAAAATTAAAAGATAAGCATCCAATAATTAATTTAATCCTTGAATATCGTATGCTTGCTAAATTATATAGTACATATATTGAAGGTATGAAAGATTATATTCATAAAGATGGAAAGATTCATACTATTTATACTCAGACAGTCGCAAGAACTGGTAGATTATCAAGTATTGAACCAAATCTACAAAATATTCCTATTCGTTATGAATATGGACGTTTAATAAGAAAAGCATTTATTCCAAGTAGTGATTCAGTTATTTTGAGTAGTGATTACTCACAAATAGAATTACGTATTCTAGCACATATGGCAAATATTGATACTTTAATCGATGCCTTTAAAAAGGGAATAGATATTCATGCTAAGACAGCTAGTGATATCTTTAATATAGATATTGATAATGTTACTAAAACTCAAAGAAGAATTGCTAAAGCAGTTAACTTTGGAATTATTTATGGTATAAGTCCTTATGGTTTATCCGAGAATACTGGTATATCTGTTAAAGATGCTAAAGAATTTATTGATAATTACTTTAATAGTTATCCAGGAATTAAAGATTATATGGATAATGTAATTAAAGAAGCCTATGCTACAAGAACAGTTAAGACATTGTTTGGTCGTACAAGAGTAATTAATGAATTAAGTAATGCTAATTATATGATCCGTCAACAAGGAGAAAGAATGGCTTTAAATACACCAATTCAAGGAACTAGTGCGGATATTATAAAGAAAGCCATGATTGATGTAGCTAGACGCTTTAAAGAAGAAAAACTAGAAAGTAAGTTAATTATTCAAGTACACGATGAACTTATTATTGATACAAAGAATAATGAACTTGCTAAAGTAAAAGAAATACTAAAAGATACAATGGAAAATGTATGTAAGTTAAATGTTCCATTAAAGGTTGAAATGGAATATGGAAATAACTGGTATGAAGCAAAATAAAAGACATTTATGTCTTTTATTTTTTATTTTAAATATGTTATAATATCCTTGTAAGGTTGTGATATTATGGTAAAAAATAAGAATATTAAATATATAGTATTTACATTAGTGGCATTTTTCAGTAATGCAATGATAATGTTTGCTGCAAACGGAGATAATGAATATTTACAATGTGGATCATATAGTATTCCAGCACCTCTTGCTACTATATCAAGAATTGTAGTATTAATTCTTCAAATTGTACTACCACTCGTCTTAATTATTATGGGTAGTATCGATATCTTAAAAGCAGTTATGGCTCATGATGGAGACGCAATAACTAAAGCTAGAAAAAAATTTATATCAAGAATATTAACTGGTGTATTATTTTTCTTAGTAATAGCATTAATTAAGTGGACGGCTGGACTAGCTGCTGATTCAAGTGAAGCTGGTAATGTAACTAAATGTGTTGATTGTATGATTAGTGATGAAGGAAGTTGTGGTAGTATATCTTCAAATAACCCATTCCTAAATCCAAATCCATAAAATTAATTTACATATGTTTACAAATATGTAAATGTAAAGTGTTGACACTGTATGTAAAGTAAGTATAATTGTAATTAGGGGAATAACATTATAGAGAGGACAATTATTATGGATTGTAATAAATGTGGAACACCTATATTACCTGGTGAACATGTATGCAGATTTTGTGGAGCAATCGATGACTTTTCAGAAAGAAAAGCTGTAGAACCTCCAGTTGAAGTTATAGATTTTGAAAGTTTAGAAAAAGAGTTTGGTTATAATAACCATGAAGTAATAGATTTTGATAATGATGCTGAAGTTATAGACTTCATGTTAGGACTTGATGATATCTCATTAGAAGATCCTAAAGATGAAGTTGTCAACATCGATGAAAATTATGAATATGATGGGGGAGTTACAATTGTAACTGATGCTTTTGATGAACCAGCTACTTCACGTATTCCTGTAGAGGAAGTAAAAGAAGTAATAGAAAAAGAAAATAGTGATAATGAACCAGTTATAGTTGATGAACCTGTAAATATTGATAATGAATTAAAAGAAGAAATTAAAGATGAAAAAGTAGAAGAAGAAAAAATAGAAAAAGATGAAGATAAATCTTCACCAATTGCTATCATTCTATTAGTATTCTTCCTAGTACTATCTTTAGTAGCTAACGTATACTTAGTAGTTATTAAAAAACAAGCGCCTGCTAAAGAAGAAAAGCCTGTTGAAGCAAGCAAAGTATTATCAAGCGCTGTATATTCTAAATATCGTATAGATATACCAAGTAATTGGAATGTAGATTCTTCAAATAGTGATTATTTATTATTATTTGATGAGACTAATAAGTGGGCTGCTTCAATCAATTTCTTAAGTAATGTTAATTACAAAATGGATAAAGATAGCGCAGCTAAGTTAACTAGTTCTTTCGGAGGCGCTAAATATCTATTTACAAGTGATTATGAAAAAACTGTTAATGGTAAAGAATTCCATATTTTTAAAGGAAAATACTATTCTTATAGTGTATATGTAATTTTTAACAAAGTAAGTGATACTTTATTAACTGTAGCTGATTTAAAATTTGTTGAAGAACCAAAAGAAGATATTATAGATGGTTTATTAACATCTTTAACAACTGTTAAATTAAATGATATGACATCTATTTTAAAAGACAATTTTGAATTTAAAAATGTAGCAACAGTAGTTGAAGGAGTACTTCCAAAGGAGAGCAAATAAGTTCTCCTTTTTTATTTTTAAAAACTATTGACTTTAATAGCATTTTATCTTATAATTAAACACGTACAAGTGATTTGCTCCCTTAGCTCAGTCGGTAGAGCGCACGGCTGTTAACCGTTAGGTCGTAGGTTCGAGTCCTACAGGGAGCGCCATTAAATGCCTCTTTAGCTCAGTCGGTAGAGCGCACGGCTGTTAACCGTTAGGTCGTAGGTTCGAGTCCTACAAGAGGCGCCATTTTTTTTTATAAAAAGCTTTGAATAAGAGAGTAGTAATAAATACTATTTACAGCGAGTTAGATACGGTGGAAGCTAACATTTAAGATTATTATGAAGAACACTTAGGAGCTATTATACTGAATATAAGTAAGTTTAATCGGTAAAACCGTTATCAAAGAGAGACTATATAGATTATGTAGTAATTTGGGTGGTACCGCGGATCAGTAATTCGTCCCTTTGTGGATGATTACTGATTTTTTATATATAAAGGAGGAATATTATGGGAAAGTTTACTAAAGAAATGGTTGTAGACTATGCTGATAAACTATTAATTGGTTTAACAGAAGATGAGATTAATTTAGTATTAAGTGAATTTGATGTGATTGATAAGAATATTGATTTAATTAATGCTATACCAAATATTGAAGAAGTAGAACCAATGACTCATGCTCTTGATGATTTTGTTTATGAATTAAGAGAAGATGTTGTTGAAGAATCAGTAGATATTGATGATTTACTTGCTAACTGTGATTCTACTTTAAATAGAGAAGTTAAAGTACCTAAGGTGGTGGAATAATATGGAATACATGAGTAAAAGTATTGAAGAAATACATGAGGCTTTAGTTAATAAGGAAGTTACAAGCGAAGAATTAATTAAAGAATCTTTAGCTAAATCACATGAATTACAAGAAAAATGTAATGCTTTTGTAACAATTATTGATGATGTAAAAGTTGAAGAAGTAACAGAAAATCCTTTATCAGGTATTCCTTGTGGAATAAAAGATAATTATTCAACAAAAGGTATTTTATCAACAGGTTCATCAAACACATTAAAAGATTATATTCCTTTCTTTGATGCTACAAGCATAAGTAATTTAAAACAAGCGCATGCTGTTATGGTTAATAAGACTGTAATGGATGAATTTGGAATGGGTGGAACAGGTACAACAGGACATACTGGTGTAGTTCGTAATCCATGGGATAGAGAAAGAATGTGTGCTGGATCTTCTTCAGGATCTGCATGTGCTGTAGCTGCCGGAGTTTATCCTTATGCAACAGGAACAGATACTGGTGATTCAATAAGAAAACCAGCTGCATATTGTGGAATAGTTGGATATAAACCAACATATGGAATGATATCACGTTATGGTGTATTTCCTTTCGCTAGTAGTTTAGACCATTTAGGTGTTTTAACACGTAATGTTAAGGATGCTGCTATTGTTGTTGACAACATGAAGGGTATTGATCCTAAAGATATGACTTCTTGGGATTCAAGTAATATTACTCTAGCTGATTTAGATGGTAATATCCAAGGTAAAAAATTATGTTATGTTAAAGAAATTTGTGATATTGAAAATTATCCAAATGCTTCTGATGAATTAAAAGAACATTTAGCTAACTTTAATAGAACAATTGAGTTATGTAGAAGTTTAGGAATGACTGTAGATGAAGTATCAGTAGATAAAGTTTTATTAGATGCTGTACCTAGTGTTTATGTAGTTATATCTGATGCTGAAGCTACATCTAATATGTCAAACTTAACAGGTATTACTTTCGGACCTCGTGGTGAAGGTGATAACTATATAGATATGATGAAAAATTATCGTACAAAAGGATTTTCTCCATTAATCAAAAGAAGATTTGTAATTGGATCATACGTTTTACAAGCAGCTAATAAAGATAGATATTTCTATAATGCTCAAAGAGTAAGACGTTTAATCGTTGATAAATGGAAAGAATTATTTAAAGAATATGATGCTGTCATATTACCAGTAGGTAGTGGACCAGCTAAATACTTAGATGGTTCTAAAGATGTTTTAGATGAGAATGCAACTATTCTTGAAGAACATTTACAAATTGGTAACTTTGGTGGTTTCCCATCAATCACAATTCCTAATGGATTTGTCGATAGTTTACCAGTAGGTGTTAACTTAACAGGTAACTGTTATGATGATAAAAATGTATTAAATATTGCATACGCTCTTGAAAGCAATATGAATTATAAAAATCAAATTGCAAGGGAGGTAAGATAATATGGGTTATAAAGCTTTAATTGGACTTGAAATGCACTGTGAAATTAGTAAAACAAAAACTAAAGTATTCTCAAGTGCGGCTAATTCATTTAGTGATATTCCAAATAGTAATGTATCACCAGTTGATATGGCTTTCCCAGGAATCCTTCCTGTAGTAAATAAAGAAGCTGTTAAGAAAGCTCTTTTAGCAAGTATTGCTTTAGGATGTAAGCAACCAGAATATGTATATTTTGAAAGAAAAAATTATTATTATCCAGACTTACCAAAGGGATATCAAATTACACAAGAAACTAAACCAGCTCCAATTGGCATTTATGGAAAATTAAGATTTGAATTTAATGGTGAATACCGTGAAGTTCGTATAAATAATATTCACTTAGAAGAAGATGCTGCAAGTACTGATCACTATTCAAGATACTCAACTATTGATTACAATAGAGCAGGTGTCCCACTTCTAGAATTAGTAACAGAACCAGATTTTACATCTGCTGATGAAGCAGTAGCTTTCCTTGAAACAATGCGTAGTATATATCGTTATGCTAATATTAGTGATGCTGATTCAAGAAAAGGACAAATTAGATGTGATGTTAATGTTTCAATAATGGATGAAGATTTAGATAGTAAAGATCCAGCTAACTGGGGTACTAAAGTCGAAATTAAGAATGTTAACTCTTTCGGTGGTGTAAGAGACGCTATTAATTATGAAATTAGTCGTCAAATCGAAATGAAAGAGAATGGTACTTATGATTCTTTAGAACAACAAACTCGTCGTTGGGATGAAACTACAATGACTACTGTTTATATGCGTAGTAAAGTAGACGCTATTGATTATAAGTATTTTGTAGAACCAAATATTCCTAAATTTAAACTAGATCCAGCATGGATAGAGAAAATAAGAAGTGAAATACCAGTATTTGCTACAGAACGTAAAGAAAAATATATGACAGAGTATGGTATGAATAATTATGATGCTACTATCTTAGTAAATGAAAAGAGTATATCTGACTTCTTTAATGAAGTAGTAGAATTAGGTGCAAATCCTAAACTTGCTTCTAACTGGATGACTACAATGGTTTTAGGATATTTAAATAATAATGATAAAACTATTGAAGAAGTATATTTAACTCCTAAAAAATTATATGATTTAATCAATATGATTGAGGAAGGTAAAATATCTAGTAAACAAGCTAAAGAAGTATTTAATAAGATAATGGAAGAAGATAAAACTCCAGAAAAAGTAGTAGAAGAATTAGGAATGAAACAAATTGGTGATGAAGATACATTAAGACCAATGATTATTAAAATAATTGAAGAACACCTAGAATTAATTGAAGAATACCGTAAAGGTAGAAATGTATTTGACTTCTTTGTAGGTCAAGTAATGAAACAAACTAGAGGACAAGCTAACCCTAGTTTAACTGCTAAAATAATTAAGGAAGAAATAGATAAGAGGTAATAATATGGATTTAAAAGATTTACTAAAAGATATTGAAAAGTATATCGATGAAGAAGTAACTATATCGGGTTGGATAAGAAATCACCGTAAGCAAAAAGAATTCGGTTTTATAGATTTTAGTGATGGTACTTCATTCAATCATTTACAATTAGTTTATACAAATAAACTAGCAAACTTTGAAGAAATAGCTAAATATCCTATTGGAGCAGCTATTACAGCAACAGGACGTATTATTAAGTCTGAAGGTGCTGGACAAGATTATGAATTATCTATTTCTAATATAAAATTAGAAGGGGATTGTGATGAAGATTATCCTCTTCAAGCTAAAGGACGTCCAACACGCGAGTTCTTAAGAGAACAAGCTTATATTCGTCCTCGTACAAATTTATTCCAAGCTGTATTTAAAATAAGAAGTGTTGCTGCTATGGCAATTCATGAATATTTCCAAAATAATAATTATGTTTATGTACATACACCACTTTTAACAACAGCAGCATGTGAAGACCCAGATCAAATGTTTAAAATAACTACTTTAGATATGAATGATATTAAAAAAGTAGATGGACAAGTTGACTGGAGAGAAGATTTATTCAATAAACCAACTTATATTACAGGTAGTGGTCAATTACAAGGTGAAACATTTGCCTTAGCATTTAAGAAAATATATACTTTCGGTCCAACATTTAGAACTGAAAATTCAAATACTAAAACACACGCAAATGAATTCTGGATGATTGAACCAGAAATAGCTTTCTGTGATTTAGACCATGTAATGGATATTGAAGAAGAAATGCTTAAATATATTGTTAAATATGTTTTAGATAAATGTAGTGATGAAATTGAATTCTTAAATAAATTTGTTGATAGTACATTAAAAGAAAAATTAACAAAATTATTAGATTCAAACTTTGTAAGAATTACTCATCATGATGCAATAACATTACTTAAGAATAGTGGAGTTAACTTTGAATTTAATCCTGATTATGACGATGACATTGCTAAAGAACATGAAAAATACATTACTGAATATTATAATAGTCCAGTATTTATCACAAACTGGCCTAAGGATATTAAAGCATGGTACATGAAAGAAAATCCTGATCATAAAACAGTAGCGGCTGTTGATCTTGAAGTTCCAGGTGCTGGAGAATTAATCGGTGGTTCGCAAAGAGAAGATGATTATGATAAATTAATGGCTCGTGCTAAAGAAATGAATGTTGATGTTGATACTGTAGATTGGTATATGAATTTAAGAAGATTTGGAGGATGTTATCATTCAGGATTTGGTATGGGATTTGAAAGACTTATTATGTATCTAACAGGTATTGAAAACATAAGAGATGTATTACCATATCCAAGAACTCCAGGTAACTGTGAATACTAAAAAAGTACATTTTTATGTACTTTTTTGTTTTAAGCAAAAAATAAGCCCTTTGTCAAGGGGTAAAAATAGCAAAAAAACCTTATTTTTCAACAAAAAAATACAAAAAACTATTGCAATACCACTTAAAAAATGTTATTCTTTAAGTGTAAGCAAGGTAGATGTGGTGCTTACATAAAATGACAACAAATGGAGGTAATTTAAATGTCAAAAACTGATTTAGTAAACTATATTGCTGAAGAAGCTAACATGAGTAAAGCAGAAGCAGCAAGAGCTGTAGAAGCTTTCGTTGGAGGAGTTACAGAAGGATTAAAAAAAGAAGGTAAAGTTACTTTAACTGGTTTCGCTACTTTCACAGCTAAAAAGAAAGCTGCTAAAACTGGACGTAATCCACGTACTGGTGAAGCAGTTAAAATTCCTGCTCGTGTAGCAGTAACTGTTAAAGCTGGATCTAAATTAAAAGACGCTTTAAATTAATTAAAAGAAGGCTTTATAGCCTTTTTTTATTGTAGGAGGGACATATGTATAATAGTTCTTTAAAAATACTTAGTTTAATTGAAAAAGCCGGGTTTAAAGCATATATCGTTGGAGGTTTCCCTAGAGATTTATATTTAAAAAGAAATAGTGCTGATGTCGATATATGTACTAACGCAACTCCTAAGGATTTAAAAGCTATCTTTAAAGATAGTATGCTTCCTAAAGAACAATATGGCTCAGTAACAGTTATATATAATAAGATTCATTTTGAAATCACTACATTCCGTAAGGATATCAAATATGAAAATAATAGATTACCTGTTAAAATAAAATATATTGATAGTTTATATGAAGATTTAGGTCGAAGAGATTTCTTAATTAATACATTATGCATTGATTCAAGTGGAAATATGATAGATCTCTTAAATGCTAAAGAGGATTTGGATAATAAAATAATACGTACAGTAGGACCAGCTAGAACTAAAATATCCGAAGATGCTTTACGTATTTTACGTGCAATTCGTTTTGCGACAATTCTTAATTTTTCTTTAGATGAAGAATTAAAGAAAAGTATTAAAAAGAATGCTAATTTACTAAAGAAACTATCTTATCATCGCAAAAAAGAAGAATTAGATAAAATATTTAGTAGTATGAATGCTAGTTATGGTATTAGTTTAATACTAGAATTAGGTTTAGATATACCTCTTGAATTAAATAATTTGAAAGAGGTTGTAGTAACATCTAATTCAATAGGTATCTGGGCTCAATTAGATGTTTTAGATAAATACGAATTTACTAATAGTGAAAAAGAATTAATTAAGAATATTAATGTTTTTAGAAAAAATTATTCTTTTGATAATTATATATTATATAAAAGTGACTTATATATAGCTTCGATGGCAGCGGAAATAAATCATATGGATAAAAAAGTAATTACACGTAAATATATGAGTTTACCTATAAAAAATATCAAAGATATTAAAATCAATGGTGATGAAATATGCAAGGTTTTAAATATAAAACCATCGCGAATAATTAAAGATATTCTCCATGATTTAGAAAAAGAAATAATATATAATCGTCTAGAAAATGAATATGATGAAATAGTTAAATACATTAAAAATAAGTATCAAGAAAAGTAGTTTTGCAACTACTTTTTTTATGTTATAATGATAGTAGGTGAGAATATGAAAAAAGGATTTACTCTTATAGAACTTTTAACGGTAATTATTATATTAGGAATAGTAGCTTTAATAGCGTTTCCTTTTGTAAATAGTACAATAGAAAGAAATAAACGAAAAACTTTTGAAGCTTCTTTAAATGAGGCAATTAAGGCTGCCCAAATGTATATGGCTTCAGAGGCCTTAACTAGTAATACTGTCTTTACTTATAACGATGAAAGACTTGCTATGGAACATAATAGTTTTAAGCAGGGAACAATTGAGATAAGAGATGGCAAAATAAGAATAGTAAATATAACTGATGGTGAATATTGTGGTAGTGGAACTTTAGGTAATTTAAAGATCAAAAAAGGAGATTGTACTTTAAATGCAGGCGATTATGTAGATGGTACATTACTATATTATAATCCAGTTACTAAAGAAACATGTTCTCCAACTGATGTAGATTATAATTATAGTTTTGATATGAGCGCAATGTTTGGTAGTCCTGAAGATTCTACCCCAGAAGATAGATATACCTATAACGGCCATAGCTTAAATAGTTGCTTACGTTGGTATATATTTAATTATGATGATAATAGTAAGACTTATGATGCAATGCTAGCGGATACACTATTTGCAGAAAAAGTTTATAGTGCGGACGCTCGTGAAGAATATCAAAACATGTTTGGGGAAGATGAAGAACCAACTGTCAGCGGTATTAGTAAAATATATAAATTTGCCATGAATATTGAACTTAAATATTTAAAAAGTGTATGGAATACAGATGTAAGACTATTGACTAAGTCAGAACTTGAAGGTTTTGTTGGTAAATCAATTACAAGATTTGATACGCCGTTTTTTTCTTCATCTGAAGATTCAAATTCTAATGCTCCAATATCTTTAGAAACTATTCAAAGTAGTGTAATAAATTTACCAAGCGAATTTGGATGGTTAGCGGCCGATAAAATAGGACTTGGGGTGGACGACGGAGATGCTATAGAATTTATTTTAATGGGTCGCGGTAATGTAATAGGTTCTGGAGACGAATATGGACAATTTTATTCCTTTTTCGGTCAAAAATTCTATGTTATGGGCATGCCAGAAGTTTTTGAATACAAACCAGTTATAAAATTATCGGCTGATGTAGAACCAAAAACTAATATATCTATTGAAGCAACTTTATCAGCTAAACTTGAAGACTATCCTGAATCTGAAACTGGACCAATGCCAAATATTAGACCGAAAATAAATGTAAGTGTAAGTGGCGCGGGTGATGGGAGTTACTACTGCGTAACTCCTGTATCTAATTTTAGGTCATGCATATTCCCTAAGAATTTAGGTAAATCTCCGATTCAATATACAAGTGATGATTATCCTATATCGTCTGCTTTATTTGGTTCAGGTGATCGTGTGGAACAATTAAAGCAACCTGTATGGAAAAGTTTAGATGGTAATAATTTTACCGAAAGTGTCATAACAATGGCGCAAGATACTCCGAATGGTTCCGTTAGTTTTCCTTTTCCAGAATATTTTGTTTATGTAATGACAGAAAATGGTGAAATTGGTGCACCAGCTGTAGTAAGTGCATGGAGTGAAAATATAGCATATGGGATGATTAACTCTATGAGATCTGCTTTTAGCAGTAGTGGCAGTGAAAGCGGTAGCGGTAATAGCGGTAGTGTAGCTTAAAAGGTATTCATAATACCTTTTTTCTTTTAAATAAATGAATAAAATGGTATAATTATATAGGTGGTTTTATGTTTAAAATTGGAAATATAAATCTTAAAAATAATATAGTTTTAGCGCCGATGGCTGGTATTTCTAATAGTGCATATCGTACTATTATAAAAGAAATGGGTTGTGGGCTTATTTATGCTGAAATGGTATCAGATAAAGCTATAACTTATGGAAATAATAAAACTATTGAAATGCTTTATATGACTGATTTTGAAAGACCAATCGCTCAACAAATATTTGGTAGTGATGTTGATAGCTTTGTAACAAGCGCTAAATATATATATGATAATATGCATCCAGATATTATAGACATTAATATGGGATGTCCTGTTCCTAAAGTTGCGTTAAGAGCTCAAGCAGGTTCAGCCTTGCTTAAGAATCCTAAGAAAGTAGGGGAAATAGTAAAAGCAGTTGTAGAAGCTGTTCCTATTCCAGTAACTGTTAAAATAAGGAGCGGTTGGGATAGTGATAGTATTAATGCTGTTGAAATAGCTAAAGTAATTGAAAAAGCTGGAGCTAGTGCTATAACTGTACATCCAAGAACAAGAGCGCAAGGATATTCTGGTAAAGCAGATTGGAATATCATTAAACAAGTTAAAGAAAATGTTTCTATTCCTGTTATTGGTAATGGGGATGTAAGATCTTGTTATGACGCTAAGAGAATGCTTGAAGAAACAGGATGTGATGCTGTTATGATTGGTAGAGGTGTTCTTGGTAATCCTTGGCTTATTAAAGAATGCATTGAATATTTAGAAGATGGTACTATTCCAAAAGAAATAACAGTAAAAGAAAGAATAGATATGATTAAACATCATCTAGACTTACTTGTTAAAACTAAAGTTGAGAAGGTAGCTTTACTTGAAATAAGAAGTCATGCTACATGGTATTTAAAAGGAGTTCCTAATAGTAGTAGTTTAAGAAACAATATATGTAAGAGTAAGAGTATTAAAGAAATATTAGATTTACTTGATGAATATATGGAGGAATATAATGCCTCTAAATAATATATTAATGGCAGACAATGTTCTTGAATCAATTCATGATAATTTAGATGAATTACTTAAACTAGTACCGGAGATTAAAGATATGATAGGTTGCGAGCATAAAAATCCTGCTCATAAATTTGATGTATGGAACCATACTTTATATGCTTTAACTTTAGCTCCTAAAGATTTAGATGTACGTTTAACTTTATTATTTCACGATATAGGTAAACCTCATTCATTTACTGAAGTAGATGGAGTAAGACATTTTACTGGGCATCCTAAAGTGTCAAAAGAAATAACTAATAGAGTATTAAAAAGACTAGGATATGAAGATAGTTATATCGAAAAAATATGTTATCTTGTAGGTAATCATGATTACCGTATAACAAAAGATAATATTATTAAAGATAAAGAATTAGAATATAAGAGATTTGTTATTCAACAATGTGATATATATGCTCATGATACTAGTAATGAAAGATTCAAAGTAAAAGAATTATATATTGCTAATACTAAGAAATTATTTGAGGAGGAATAAAATGGAATTATTTTTTCGTAGAGTAGAAGCATTTTTATTAGATGTATTAATCCTTGCGATAGCTTTAGAGATGTTATCACTTGTATTTCCAACTAATAATAATGTTGTTAAATTAAATAAGGAATTTAATACTATAACAGATAATTATTTAAATGGTGATTTAGAATATTCAAAATATATACATGAAGCCGGTAATATTGAATATTTAGTAGACCGAGAGCAAATATTTTATAATGTTATGAATGTTATTCTTGTAATTATATTTTTTGTATTTATTCCATTTCTTAATAATGGATCAACTCTCGGTAAAAAGGTTATGAAACTCAAGATAGTTGATAAAGAAGGTAATAAGCCTAATATGAATATTTTGATTATTAGAAGTCTAATTTTTAATTCTTTGGGCTATTTATTGATAACATTAGCTGCTATTTTTATAGTAAAAGATTATAATTACTTTATATTAACAATAATTTTATCAATAATTGAACTTTTACTAGTAATTATAAGCATTTTTATGATATTATATAGAAGTGATAAACGCGGAGTTCATGACTTTATAGCCGGAACAAAAGTAGTAAAAATATAGAGGTGAAAATATGGAAAGAGAATTTTCAGAACAAGAATTAGTAAGACGAGGAAAATTAGATAATATTAGAGCACTTAATATTGATCCATTCGGTCATAAATTTGCTCGTGATAGTTATGCAGCTGATATCAAAGAAAAATTTAAAGATATAACTCATGAGGAATTTGAAAATAGAGAAGATATCGTAACAGTAGCTGGTAGAATTATGTTTATCCGTAAGATGGGTAAAGCATCATTTATTTCTATTCAAGATAAAACTGATAAAATCCAAATCTATATTTCAATAAATGATGTAGGTGAAGAAACTTACAATTTATTTAAGACTGCTGACTTAGGAGATATTATTGGTGTTAAAGGAAAAGTAATGAAAACTGGTACAGGTGAAGTTACTATTAAATGTTATGAATATACACATTTAGTAAAAGCTTTAAGACCACTTCCTGAAAAATTCCACGGACTTACTGATATTGAAGAAAGATATAGAAGACGTTATGTAGATTTAATTATGAATGAGGAATCTAAGAAAATAGCGTTCACAAGACCTAAAATTATTAGATGTATTCAAAACTTTATGGATGCTGAAGGATTTACAGAAGTAGAAACTCCAGTTTTAACTACACTTTTAACAGGTGCTAGTGCTCGTCCATTCGTAACTCATCATAATACACAAGATTTAGATATGTATCTTCGTATTGCTCTTGAATTACCACTAAAGAGATTATTAGTTGGTGGTATGGAAGCCGTTTATGAAATCGGTAGAGTATTTAGAAATGAAGGTATGGATCCTAAACATAATCCTGAATTTACTTTAATGGAAGCTTATTTAGCTTATTCAGATTTAGAAGGTATGATGGATTTAACTGAAAGAATGTACCAAAAAATAGCTACTGATGTAGCACATAAGATGGTATTTAATTGGTGTGGTAATGAAATCGATTTAACAGGTCCATGGAAAAGAATTTCTATGACTGATGCTATCAAAGAAAAAACTGGTATTGATTTCAAGAAGGTAACTGATTTAGATGAAGCACTTCGTTTAGCAAGTGAACATCATATTGAAGTTCAAGATCATGAAAAAACTATCGGTCATATAATTAATTTATTCTTTGAAACATATGTTGAAGAAACATTAATTCAACCAACATTCTTATATGGACATCCAGTTGAAATCTCACCACTTACAAAGAAGAATCCAGAAGATCCTCGTTTTGTAGATAGATTTGAATTATTTATCGGTGGTAAAGAATTCGCAAATGCCTATACAGAATTAAATGATCCTATCGATCAACTTGAAAGATTTGAAGAACAATTAAAAGAAAGAGATTTAGGTAATGATGAAGCAAATGATATAGATATGGACTTCATTGAAGCCTTAGAATACGGTATGCCTCCAGCAGGTGGTATCGGATATGGAATAGATAGATTATGTATGTTATTTACAGAACAAGAAAGTATAAGAGACGTAATCTTATTCCCAACAATGAAAAATAGAGACTAGGAGAGATAAAATATGAAAATATTAACAATTAATGCAGGTTCTTCTTCAATGAAGTTCTCTGTTATGGAAATTCCAGAAAATAAAGAATTAGTAAATGGATATTTCCAAAGAATCGGAATTGAAGGTTCTTTCTATGATGTAAAAATGAATGGTGAAAAAATGCACCATGACGTAGTTTTAACTAACCACTTAGAAGCACTTGAATGTGTTAAAAAAGAATTAATTGATTTAGGTGTTGTTAAATCATTAGATGAAATCGACGCTGTAGGACATAGATTAGTTCATGGTGGTGAAGAATTTAAGGAATCAACTTTAATAACTGATGATGTTATTGAAGCTTGTAAAAAATTTACAAAATTAGCTCCATTACATAATCCAGCTATGCTTGCTTGTATTGAAGCTAGTAAAGAAGCTTTTAAAGATACACCAATGGTAGCAGTATTTGATACTTCATTCCATCAATCAATGGATGCAGTTAATTACTTATACCCAGTACCATACGAATGGTATACAAAATATGGTGTAAGAAAATATGGATTCCACGGAACTAGTCATAAATTTATTAATCGTGAAATTTCAAGAGAATTAAATAGAGATGACTTAAAAGTAATTTCATGCCACATTGGTTCTGGTGCAAGTATTTGTGCTATCAATGCTGGTAAAGTAGTAGATACTTCAATGGGATTCTCTCCTATGACAGGTATTATGATGGGAACTCGTCCTGGTGATGTTGATCCTTCAGTTGTACCTTATGTTGCTGAACAAGCAAATATGTCTGTTGACGAAGTAATGACAGCTTTAAATAAACATTCTGGATTAGAAGGAATTTGTGGTAAGTCTGATTCAAGAGATGTTGAAGATGGTATTAAAGCAGGCGATGAGTTATGTATTTTAGCTCAAAAAATGTATGTAAGAAGAATAGCAAATTATATCGCTATGTATAATAATGAATTAGAAGGTGCTGATGTTATCTGCTTAACTGCAGGTGTTGGTGAAAACTCTAAACAAACAAGAGTTGAAATTCTTGAAGCTATTAAATCATTAGGTGTTAAAATTGATGAAGCTAAGAATGATTTTCGTGGTGAATTCAGATTAATTTCTAGTGACGATTCAAAAATCCCAGTATATGTAGTACCAACTAATGAAGAATTAATGATTGCAATCGATACATATAATATTATAAATAAATAGTTAGGGGTAACTAAAATGAACAGTAAATTTCATAAAATATATAGAAAAATAAAAAAATATAAAAATATTGTAATAGCGCGTCATATTGGACCAGATCCAGATGCTTTAGGTAGTCAATTAGGTTTAAAAGAAATAATCACAAATAAATTTCCAAATAAAAATGTCTATGCCGTAGGTGCTAGTGCTTCAACATTTAGATATTTAGGAGATTTAGATAAATTTAATGATGATTTATATAAAGATAGTTTATTAATTGTTCTTGATACACCAGACGCTAGAAGAGTAGATGGTGTAACACCAAAGAGATTTAAAGAAGTTATTAAGATAGATCATCATCCTTTCGTTGAAAAATTTGCTGATATTGAACTAATTGATGATACTGCCTCATCGGCATCGCAACTTGTTATTGAAATGGTTAATCATACACCATTTAGAATGACTAAGCTAGCAGCCGAAAGATTATTTGTTGGTGTTGTTACAGATACAAATAGATTTTTATTTAAATATACTACCCCAAAAACATTTGATTTAATTTCAAAATTAATCAAAGAAACAAATATTGAATTTACTGATTTATATGAAAAAATATATTTAAGACCAGTTAAAGAAATAAGATTCCAAGGTTATATTTCTGATAATATGACAATTACCGAAAATGGATTTGCTTATATTAAATTAACTGATAAAGATATTAAAAAATATAATGTAGATGCTGCAACAGCAGGCAATATGGTAAGTAACTTTAATTATATTGATGGTGTATATGCGTGGGCAGTATTTACAGAAGACTTAGGTTTAGATCAAATAAGAGGTTCAATCAGATCGAGAGGACCAATTATTAATGAAATAGCAAGTAACTATGGTGGTGGAGGACATATCTTCGCTAGCGGAGTTAGACTTAAAAATTTTGATGATGTAGATAGAATTGTTGTTGATCTAGATCAAGCTTGTAAAGAATATAGAAATCAAGATTAAAAATCTTGATTTTTTTTATTATGAATATATGATATAATTAATATTAGGAGGATAGATATGAAAAAGAGTATTATTAAAGTTGTGTTTGTAGCGTTATTTGCTTTTATATTATATTACTTAGCACTTCCAGCTATAAATCCAACAAGTATAGGGTTTTGGGTATATTTAGGAGTTGTTTTATTAGTAGGAGCATTTGCTAATATTGTCGACAAGGTTGATCAAAAAGGTAAAGTTATTGGTAGTATAAAAGTAGCAGCCATTTTATTTGGAGTAATGGGTGTTATCTTTGGAGGAATTATTATAACTAATTTCTTTTTATCACCAGTATTTAATTCAAAAAGATTTGCTCATCGTATTGAAGTTAATAAAGAAGGGGACTTCTATAAAGATGTAGCCCAAGTTGATTTTAGTAAAGTACCTTTACTAGATAAGGATTCAAGTCAAAAATTAGGTGATAGAGTTATGGGACAAATGCCAGAACTTGTAAGCCAATTTTATGTATCTAATTTATATACACAAATAAATTATAATGATAGTATTGTTCGTGTAACACCTTTAGAATATGCAAGTTTCTTTAAATACTTATCTAATCATAAAGAAGGAATTAAAGGTTATATAACAGTTAATTCTGTAGATGGATCAAGTAATCTTGTAAAACTTGATAAAGGTATGAAATATATGGATTCTGCAATCTTAAATGAAGATTTAAATAGAAAATTAAGATTCTCTTATCCAACAAAGATTTTTGGTGATAAATCATTTGAAATCGATAATGAAGGTAATCCATATTGGATTGTTCCAACTATTAAATATGTTGGTGTTGAATTATGTGAAGAAATAACAGGTGTCGTTATTTTAAATCCAATCACAGGTGAATCTAAGTATTATAAAGTAGGAGATATTCCTACATGGGTAGACCATGTTTATAGTGCTGATTTAATAATTGAACAAGTTGATGACTGGGGAACTTATACTAAAGGTTTCTTAAATTCAATCTTTGGTCAAAAAAATGTAACTAATACAACAGAAGGATATAACTATTTAGTTATGAATGATGATGTATATTTATATACAGGTATCACAAGTGTTTCTTCTGATGAATCTAATTTAGGATTTATTTTAACAAATATGCGTACTAAAGAAACTAAATTTTATGCTGTACCGGGAGCTGAAGAATATAGTGCAATGGCTTCAGCTAAAGGACAAGTTCAACAAATGAATTATACTTCAACATTCCCACTTTTAATTAATTTAAATGGTCGCGCAACTTATTTAATTTCTTTAAAGGATAAAGCAGGTCTAGTAAAAATGTATGCTTTTGTTGATGTAAGTGATTATCAAAAAGTAGTAGTAACAGATGCTTCTAAGGGAATAGTAGCTGCTGCTAATAATTATCTTTCTAATGTTGAACTAGCTGGTAAAGAAGATAATTTAGTTACTAAAGAAGTAACTGTTAAGAGTATTAAAGATGTTGTTATTGATGGTAGTACTTATTATTACATAACTGATACAGAAAATAATAAGTATAAGGTAGCTATTACTGTTAATAAAGAATTATTACCATTTGTAGAAAGTGGTTCAAATATTAAAATATCTTATCGCTTAGTTAAAGATGTTATTGAACTGGTAAAAGTAAATGGCTAAAGCAAAAAAACAAGCATTATTAATTATGCTTGTTGCTGTACTTATATTTATTATTATTTACACGATTAAATATATTGATGCTAATCGTGAATCAAAAACAACTAAATTTAGTAAAGCTATTGTAGCTACTTTAGAACTTGTTAAAGGAATGACTTTAACAGAAGATTATATTCTTATAGAATTTCCAGACAAGAAAAATATTATTAGCAAAAATGGTAAAATAACAGGTCTTGATGGCAAAAAATATAATGAGTTTAAAGATGGTTATATTAAATATTATAAAAATGATTTATACGAATTAGAATTATCTGATGGTAATTATTGTGCTCGTAAACAAATAAATGAAACAAGTATCGATATCGATATGACAGGTATTTGTACTAAATTAGTTACTCTAGCAGAATAAAAAAAGGACTTAGTCCTTTTTTATTTTTTTACCTTGATAAGAATCTCTTCTTACCATTTCTTTATCTATTTCATTTAAAACCCCAAATTTTTTAATAAGCCAATTTGGTTCTATTAGGTCTTCTTTTTTAGGATCACCTGTAATACGATTAATAACTATTTCTTCTCTTAGCAATTCAAGTTCATCTATAACTATATCAACATATTCTTCTCTTGTAAGAACATGAAAATGTTCTTTTTCATACATTTTCGCAAGTTCAGTATTTTTTAAAATATGAAGCATATGTATTTTAACACCTTGAATATCTAAATTATTAATGTATTTAACAGTCTCTAGCATCATTTCTTTAGTTTCATAAGGAAGACCATTTATTATGTGGACAACTACATTAATATTTCTTTTTCTTAAGTTTTCCACTGTATTTTTGAAACATTCTAAAGTATGGCAACGATTTATTAACTTAGATGTTTTTTCGTGGATTGTTTGTAATCCTAATTCCACAGTTAAGTAAGTTCTTTTACTTAATTCTTCTAAGTAATCCATACATTCTTCAGTAATAGCATCAGGTCTAGTTGCGATATTAAGACCAATTACATTATCTTGTTTTAAAATAATTTCATATTTTTCTTTTAACTCATCTAAAGGGGCATAAGTATTAGTATTAGCTTGGAAATAACCAATATATTTACTGTTAGGCCATTTTCTATTCATTATCTCTTTAATTTTATTAAATTGGGTAACTAAATCATCTTTAACATTACCTGCGAAGTCTCCGGAACCACTATTTGAACAATAGATACAACCTTTAACTCCTACAGTACCATCTTTATTTGGACAAGAGAATCCTGCGTTTAAACTTACTTTAAATACTTTAGAATTAAATTTATGTTTATAGAAATAATCTAAAGTATGATATCTCTTATTATTATCACTATATTTAAAATTATTTTTCATACTATCACCAACTCCATAGATTATACCATAACTATATGTGAAAAATAGTTGAAAATACTAAAAAAAGAGGAAATTTTATTAAATATTTGTTATAATTAAATAGGAGGTAAAATATGAAAAAGAAAGATTATAGTTTAATTACAAGTATTGTTATTTGTTTCTTACTATTAGTAGTTTTAAGTTGGGTTATTCCTACTGCAACTGTTTCAAATAGTACTGTAACAAATGGTAGTACTTCACCAGTTGGATTATTCGGTCTTTTATATTATCCTGCTTTAACAGTCGGAACATTTGTCCAATTTGGATTAATGATTTTAGCTATTGGAGGATTCTATGGCGTTTTATCTAAAACTGGTGTTTATACAAAATTAGTTGATAGTTTTGTAGCAAGAGTAAAAGGGAAAGAAAAATTATTTGCTATTCTTGTAGTAGCATGTTATGCAATTGTAAGTTCTGTGCTTGGAGTTCCTTATGCAATTCTAGTATCAGTACCATTATTTATCGCTGTATTAGAAAAATCAGGATTTAATAAAATATCAGCAATTGCTTTAACAGTTGGTGGTATCTTAGTTGGTCAAATAGGTTCAACATTTGGATACAATGTAGCTGGTTTTGCTAGTAGTGCTTTAGGTATTGCTGTAACTAAAGGTGTAATTTCAAGAGCAATCTTACTTGTCTTAATCACAGCTTTATATGCTGCCTTTGTTTTAACTAGAAAAGGTGCTTTTGTTAAACCTGCTAAAAAAACAAAAGCTGCTGCTAAAGAAGAAGATGTTTTATTCCTAGACAACGAAACTACTTCTAAAAAAAGTATGTTACCAATGATTATCTTTATGGTACTTACTAATATCCTTGCTTTAGTAAGTATGTTTAATTGGAATAACGTATTTAAAATTGATATATTTGAAAAATTCTATGAAGATTTAATGGCTATCACTGTAGGTGGTAGTTATCCAATTATTAAAAATATATTAGGGATTTCAAATCCATTTGGATACTGGGATTCATATGAATTAGTAGCCTTACTTTCAATTATGTCTTTAGTAGTTGGATGGATTTATAGTTTAAAATTCAAAGATATATTTGAAGGATTTATTGGAGGAGCACGCAAGTTCTTACGTCCAGCTATCCTAGTAATTATGTGTAATATGATTTTTACACTTGTGCTAGTAGGAGCTAATTCAGGAACTATGGTAACTTTCATAACTAATAAGATTACAAATTTAGTAAATGGATTTAATATCTTCACAGTTATTGGAAGTACTGCTATCGGATCATTCTTCTATAACTATTATTATTATTTATTTAACTCATTAACAACTGTATTTAATATAACTTATGGAACTGATGTATATGCTATTATGATGCTTTTAGTTCAAAGTATTTATGGTATTATGATGATGCTTTTACCAACAAGTTTATTCTTAGTAGCTGGTTTAAGTATGAATGGTGTTTCATATAAAGAATGGGTTAAGTATATTTGGAAGTATTTATTAGTAGTACTTGCCATTATAATATTAGTAGGTATTATCTTAGTATTAGTGTAAAAGAAGCCTTGGCTTCTTTTTTTTCTTTTAAAATTGTGGTAAAATATTAAAAGAATAGGAAGATAACATGATATATAGATTAGATGGAAATGATTACAACGTAGAAATTGAAAGAAAAAATAATAAGCACATGTATCTAAGAGTTAAAAGAGATTTAACTATTCATGTAAGTACTTCATATTTTGTAAGCGATCATCAAGTTAAATTATTCCTAGATAATAATAATGAATTCTTAAGAAAAATGATTGTAAAAAATAGTCATGAACATGAAAAAGAAGAGACATTTTATTATTTAGGTAAAGCTTATGATATAATAGAATTATCAATAATAGATAATATTGATTTTGTAGGTAATAAAATCTATGTTGATAAAAAGAGTAACCTTGATAAATGGTTAAAAAATGAAATGAAAAGAATATTTATGGAGAGATTAAATTATAACTATAATCTTTTTACAGAAAATATTCCTTTTCCTAAATTAAAGATACGAAAAATGACAACAAGATGGGGTGTTTGTAATAGAAGAGATACTTCTGTTACATTAAATAGTGAATTAATAAGAGAATCACTTGATAAAATTGATTATGTTATTGTTCATGAATTATCACATTTTGTTCATTTTAATCATTCAAGAGAATTTTGGAATACAGTAGGTAAATATTTTCCAAAATATAAAGAAGTTCGAAAGGAGATGCGTGAATAATGAAAAATATTATAAGAAAAACTAGCAATATATTATTAATTACATCTTTATTATTTTGCTCATTCTTTGTTTCTCCAGTAAGAACTAGTGCGAAGACATTACGTGATATTAAAAATGAATATCAAAGAATATTAAATGAGTATAACCAAAATAAAAAAGATCGCCAATTAACACAAGCAGAAATTAATAAGATTGGTAATAATATTGCCCTTATTAAAAAGACTATTGAAGATGGTGAAAGAGAAATAATTAAACTTAATAATGAAAATATTGAGTTAGCTGAAAAGATGGATGAAAAAGATAAAGAAATTAAGAGAATCTTGAATTTCTTAGAAGTGTCTGAAGGAGAAAATGTATATTTAGAATATGCTTTTGGTGCTAAAACATTTACCGACTTTATCTATCGTATGGCAATTACAGAACAATTATCTGATTATAATGATAATTTAATTAAAGAATTTAATGAAATGATTGAGAAGAACAAAAAGAATACTGAGGCTATCGGTAAGAAGAATAAAGAGCTTCAAAGTCAACAAGTCAAGTTAAATACAGAGCTTGCTAAATTAAAGAATCAAGCTAATAAATTAATTGAAGATGCAGTAGGGCAAGAAGATGCTTTAAAACAACAAGCAGAAATTATTAAGATGTATGAAAATGATTATCATTGTAAATTAGATGAAGACTTAAGTGTGTGTGCAAATAATGCACTTCCACCAGATACAACATTCTGGCGTCCAACTACTTATGGATATATATCTAGTGAATTTGGATATCGTTTACATCCAACTCAAGGTATTTATAAATTACATACTGGTGTAGATATCGCAGTTAGTGAAGGGACTGCTGTATATCCTGTTGCATCAGGACGTGTAATAACTACATGGAGTAGATATTATTGTGGTGGTAATATGATCTTCCTTCAACACCGTATTAATGGTCAAAACTATACTAGTGTTTATATGCATTTACAAAGCATGAATGTTAAAGCTGGTGATATAGTTACAAAGGATACTGTAATAGCTAGATCAGGTGGTGGTCCATCTACATGGGCTTGGGAAACATGTTCAACAGGCGGGCACTTACACTTATCAATTTTATATGGTGTTGCTGGTACTGATTATGTATTATTTAGTAGTACTTATAACAGTAGATTAATTAATCCACGTCAAGTTATTAACTTCCCAGTAGGAGCTTATTATTACAATCGTACTTCAAGATATTAAAATAAAGAAGGTGATATTATGAAAAATTTCGTTAATATTGACTCACTTATTAATATAGGTAAAAGAAAAATAGCGGTCATTAAATTATTCCCAGAAACTAAAAAAGAAGATAAGAAATATAAATCTTCAAAGATGTATAAATGGTATGAAGCTAAAGAAGGAGATAATTTAAATAAGATTGTTGAGTCAGTAACAAAAGAATTTCCAGAAACTTTAAATCATTATACAAAAGAAGAATTAATTGAAGAAATTAAAAAAACAAACAGTATAACTGGTCAATTAGAAGTAGGTGCTTATATAATTGCGCCTTGCTATATAAGAACTTATTCTTTTGAAGAAAAACAAGTTATGGAAACTAAAAAAGAAGAGGCTGCTTCTTTAGATGATTTTGAAAAATATACAGTTAAAGAAAACGAGACTTATTTTAATATCGCAAGAATGTATACTGCTGATGACAAGGAAATTGTTAGATTAGTAGGGAAAATTCAAGAATTAAATGATTACATAACATTAAATCCTGGATTAGTAATAACTATCCCTAATGTTAAAAAATATTTAATGCTTCATGAAGAAGAGTTAAAAAAGGTGATTTAATCACCTTTTTTTGTTATAATAACAAAGGTGATTCTTATGAAGGGAACTAATTTAAATCTATCATTTTCTTTAGAAAAGATATATGAGAATGCTAATTTTGAAATTAATGATTTAGATAAAGTTGGTGTAGTAGGGGTAAATGGTGCCGGTAAAACTACACTTTTTAAGGTTATCCTTCATGAACAAGAATTAGATTCAGGTAAAATAAGTGTTCTAAATAAAAGAATAGGGTATTTACCTCAAGAAATAATTTTGGATGATAAAGACATAACTGTATTTGATTATATAATGGCCGGTAGACCGATAAAAAAATTAGAAAGCGAATTAGTCAAACTTTATGATAAAGTCGCTGTAGCGCCTTTAAATGAGCAAAATAAGTTACTTAAAGAGATATCTAAAACTCAAAGTAAACTAGAATATTATGACTACTATCAAGCAGAAAATATTATGCTAAAGATAATTGATGATATGAAGATAGATGCTAGTATGTTAGATATGAAATTATGTGATTTATCTGGAGGTCAAAAATCTAAGGTTGCTTTTGCGAGATTACTATATTCTAATCCGGAAATACTACTTCTAGATGAACCAACTAACCATCTTGATGTAACAACACGCTCTTATATAACTAATTATTTAAAAAATTATCGAGGAATGGTTTTAATAATTAGTCACGATGTTGAATTTTTAAATAGTATTGTTAATAAGATAATGTATATAAATAAAAGTAATCATAGTATTTCTATTTATGAAGGTAATTATGATGTATATAAAAAGAAACTTGCTCATGAACAAGAATTAAAAGAAAAAAGAATTATTGAAGAAGAAAAAGAAATTAAAAGATTAGAAGAATTTATAGATAAAGCAAGAAAAGCTTCACAAACTAATCATGCTTTAAAGAAAATGGGGAAAGATAGAGAACATAAACTTGCTCAAAAACTTGCTAGTCTTGAAACAAGAGATAAGAAATACAGTAAGTTAAAACTAAATATTAAACCTAATCGTGAAGGTTCAAAAATTCCTTTGAAAGTAAATAATATTACTTTCCATTATGAGAATAAGGATAATTTATATAATAATTTATCTTTCATGATTAGTAACCGCGAAAGATTTTTAATCGTAGGAGAAAATGGTGTAGGTAAATCTACTTTGTTAAAACTTATTATTGGACGACTAAAGCCAACTACAGGAAGTATTTGGTATGGTAATAAAACTGATATTGCGTACTATGCCCAAGAATTAGAATTATTAGATTTAAACAAAAATATTCTAGAAAATATTGATACGAAAGATTATAGTGAACGTGAACTTCGAACTATTCTAGGTAGATTTCTATTTTATGGTGATGATGTATTTAAGAAAGTAGGAGTTTTATCTCCTGGGGAAAAAGCTCGTATTGCTTTATGTAAGATATTGCTAACTAAAGCTAATTTATTAATTCTTGATGAACCAACAAATCATTTAGATCCGGAGACTCAAAAAATAATAGGTGAAAACTTTAAAAATTATGAAGGTACGATTATTGTTGTAAGCCATAACCCATCATTTGCTTCAGAGATAGGTATTAATCGTATGCTTATTTTACCAACAGGTAAGATAACTAATTACTCTGATGAAAAACTAAATTACTATTATGAACTTAACAAGGAATAGTTAGTATGTTATAATGAAATTGTAAAGAAGGTATAAATATGGATAATGAATTAAAAGATATTGAGATTACATGTAAGGACTGTGAAACTAAATTTATCTTTACTGTAAAAGAGCAAGAATTTTATAGAGAAAAAGGTTTTAATACTAAACCTGTAAGATGCAAAGCTTGTCGTGATAAGAGAAAAGCTGACCGTAACAGTAATCAAAGATTTAATGAGAATAATTAACATGCATATGCATGTTTTTTGTTGATAAATAACCTAATATATAGTATAATTTAAGAGCGAAAGAGTGATTATTATGAAAGAAAGATTAGAAACTATTGAAGCTCGTTATGAAGAAATTAATAATGAACTTATGAAACCAGAAATAATATCTGATATTAAAGCAACTCTAGCTTTAACTAAAGAACAAGCTTCTTTAAAAGAAGCCTATGATGCATATCAAGAATATAAGAAAATCGAATCTGGAATTGAAGAATCAAAAGAACTTATTCATGATCCAGAATTAGGTGAATTTGCTAAAGAAGAGTTAGCTTCTTTAGAAACAAGAAAAGAAGAATTAGATAAAGAATTAGAAATTATCTTACTTCCAAAAGATCCTAATGATGGTAAAAATATTATTATGGAAATAAGAGGAGCTGCCGGAGGAGATGAAGGTAATATCTTCGCTGGAGACTTATTCCGTATGTATTCTAGATATGCTGAAAAACAAGGATGGAAAATTGAAGTTTTAGATGAAGTAGCAGGTGAAGCTGGTGGATATGCTCAAATTGAATTCATGGTTAAAGGCGATAATGTTTATTCTAAATTAAAATATGAATCAGGAGCTCACCGTGTACAACGTGTTCCTGAAACTGAATCACAAGGTAGAGTTCATACTTCAACAGCGACAGTTTTAGTTATGCCTGAAGCTGAAGAGTTTGATTATGAACTTGATATGAGTGAAGTAAGAATTGATATAACAAGAGCTTCAGGTTGTGGAGGACAAGGAGTTAATACTACTGACTCAGCTGTACGTTTAACTCATATTCCAACAGGAATAATTGTTTACTCACAAACTGAGAGAAGTCAAATAAAGAATAAAGAAAAAGCTATTAAGATATTACAAACAAGATTATATGATTATTATCAAAGACAAGCTGAAGAAAAAACTGGTGCTGAAAGAAGAAGTAAAATAGGTACTGGAGATCGTTCAGAAAAGATAAGAACATATAATTATCCTCAAAATAGGGTTACTGATCATCGTATAGGATTTACAATTAATTCTTTAGATCGTGTAATGGACGGTGAACTTGATAAGGTAATTGAAGCTTTAATCACAGAAGATCAAGTTCGTAAATTAAGAGGAGAATAATTTGACTGATATTGAATATTTAAAAAAATATTTACCGGAGGATAAAATGGAAGAGGGAATTCAAAAATTAGAAAAAGGAATTCCTGTTCAATATATTGTTGGTAATGTAGATTTCTACGGAAATATTTTTGAAGTAAATGAAAATGTTTTGATCCCAAGATTTGAAACAGAAGAACTAGTTGATAAAACAATTAATTATATTAATGAATATTTCGATAAAAAAGTTAAGATAGTAGATATAGGAACTGGTTCAGGATGTATCGCAATAACTCTTCAAAAAGTTTTAGATACAGAAGTAGATGCTGTTGATATATCTAGTGAAGCTTTAGAGGTAGCTAAAAGAAATAATCTTAATAATAAAACAAAGGTTAATTTTATTAAGGGGAATTTACTTGATAATTTAAAAGATAAATATGATGTATTAATTAGTAATCCACCATATATTGAATATGATGATCCGGAAGTTATGGATATCGTAAAAAATAATGAACCACATCTAGCGTTATATGCAGATAATAAAGGTTTAGCTTGTTATGAAGAAATACTTAAGAATGCAAATAAATATTTAAATAAAAAAAGCTTAATAGCTTTTGAAATAGGATATAAACAAGCAAGTAGTATTAAAGAAATAATAAGCAAGTATTTTAAAGATAGTATTGTTAAAGTAGAGAAAGACTTACAAAATAGAGATAGATTTATTTTTATCTTTAATAAGTAAATCTTTCTTTTTAAAGACTTATATAGTAAAATATTAATGAAGGTGATAATATGTTAGAAAATGTTGTTGATTTATTAAAACAAAAGAGTATAACAGTTCCAAGTATATTATTTTATAATGTACGTGAATTAGGAATTAATTGTGAAGAATTATATTTTCTAATATATATTTTAAATTCTAATAGCTTAGTATTTGATATGGTAAAGATAGGTAAGGAATTAAGTATGAAACCTAAAGAAGTATTAAAACTAGTTAATGATTTAAATGAAAAAAACCTATTAAAACTTGACGTTAAGAAAAAAGGTAATGATGTAACTGAATATATTAATATTGATGGTTTATTCCGTAAGATAGCATATCTATCTATTAATAATAAAGATGAAGTAAAAGTAGAAGAAAATAAAACAACTATATATGATGAATTTGAAAGGGTATTTAAAAGACCTCTAACTCCTAAAGATTTTCAAATAATTAATGCTTGGAGAGATATGGGGTATAAAGAGGAAACAATTCTTCTAGCTTTAAAAGAAGCAAGTTATAATGAGGTATATAATATTCCTTATATAGATAAAATATTAAATAACTGGGATAAAAAGGGTATTAAGACTGAAGCTGATGTTAATAAATATCATGAAGAATTTAGTCGTAAAAAAGAAGAACCTATTGATATTCTAGAAGAAGACTATGATTGGTTAAATGAATAAAAAAAAGACTTAAGATTTTCTTAAGTCTTTTATTTTATATCAACACTTTGCATAGTTCCTGATGAATCACAAGTACTATATTTTTTCCATGAAGTTTTAACTACATATGTTCTTGTAGAACTATTATTAAGTTTACCAGTAACATCTTCTCCTTCAGGAGTAAGTGAAATAGTAACCTCATCTTTATCAGTACTAAATAAGAAGTTTAGTTTTCCATCAACTTTTTCATATACATCATATACAATACCACCTAAACCGTTAGCAGCATATGAATATTGGTTATTAATAGTATCTTGTAAGAAGTCTGGATTACGATATATTGATTTATAGTAATCTTTTAACCATTCTTTATCAAGGTTCTTTTCAGTAGGAATCTTTTCCCAAGTTAATGTAACTGTCTTATCTGATTTATTATATCTAGCTTTTAAATTTTTAGGATTTTCAAGCTGGGTAAATCTTGTTGATACCTCTGTAGGTTCAGAACCTTTAACAAAGTAATCTGTAAATCTGAAATCATTAGGCGTATATTTACTTGGAAGTTTAGGTTCTCCAGGAACATAAGCTTCTACAGTAGCACTTACTACTGAATCAGGTTTAGCTATATTAGCACTATGTGACCAAATATTACTTGCTACAGTTTTTAATAAAATGATGTGTGGTGCTTGACCAAAGTGTGAATAATAAGTTTTATCAATCTTATCATATCCATACCATACAGAGATTGAATAATCATCATTTACACCAGTACACCAGAAATCATTAACTGCATCTGAACTTAAATGATTAGCTCTTTTAGTTTCTTCTGTAAAGTTTGAAGTACCAGTTTTAGCTCCATACTTCCATCCATTTATGTTACGATAACTACGCATTGCTTCTTGACCTGTTGTTACCAACATATCAAATACGATGAATGCTGTAGAATCTTTCATAGCTCTTCTTGAAACATATTCTTTTTCTTTTTCAACACCTGTTTCACGGTTAATTAATTTACGATAACTATGTGGTTCGTTATACATACCACCATTAGCAAATGCTGCATATGCGGCACTTACAGTAAGAGGGGATTCGCCATTATAACCACCAATAGAGTGAGCTTCATGAATTGATCCACCCGATACTTCAGGAGATAATCCTAAGTTTTGAACAAATTCTAATATATTACTATTTTTAACAGATTGGAATACCTTTAAAGCAGGTACGTTTCTTGAACCAGCTAAAGCTGATCTAGCATTTATTATTACTTGATATTTACCATCAAAGTTTGTGATTGGTTGTCCACCAGAATATGTATATCTTTCATCAATTATTGTATAAGCTGGTGAATAGTTATTATATTCAATAGCTGGACCATAATCGAATAATGGTTTAGCGGTAGAACCAATTTGTCTTTTTGTTTGGTTTTCAAATGTAGCATGGTTAAGTAGACCAATACCTGAAGTATCACGTCCAGTTCCAATTGCTGCAATTTCACCATTCTTAACATCGATAACAGATATACCGGCATTAACTACAGGGTTTTCCCAAGCATATGTCTTACCTGCCATAGCATCATTAATAACATCTTGTTTTGCAGTATCTAGAGTTGTATAAATTTCAAATGGAGTTGTATAAGGATTTAAACCAGTATCTTTTTTTACTTCTGATACAACTGTATCAATAAATCCTTGATATTTATTTCCTGAAGAATAACTAAAGTTAGATACTGTTAATTCTTCAATAGGAATTGCATTAGCAAGATCTGCTTCCTCTTTAGTTATATATCCATGTCTTACCATTAAACTTAATACTATTCTTCTTCTGTAAGCACTATTTTTTGGATTATAAATAGGACTATAGTAATTTGGAGCTTGGAATAAACCAGCTATAATAGCAGCTTCAGATAAGTTTAAATCTTTTGCATGTTTACCAAAATAACTAAGAGCAGCTTGCTCAACACCATAGATATTTCCACCTAAGCAATATGAGTTAACATAGAACTCAAGTATTTCTTCCTTAGTATATTTCTTTTCAATTTCATTCATCGCTACATAAATATCGGTGAATTTACGAACAATACCTTCAATACCTTTATCCTCATTAGAAGTAAACGCATTTTTTGATATTTGCATTGTTAGGGTAGATGCTCCACCAGCAGTACCACCAACGCCTAATACTTTTTTAAGTACCTGTTTAACACTAGCTACAGTAAAACGAGGTAAGTCAAATCCGTTATGTTCAAAGAATCTTGAATCCTCGGTAGCAACAATTGCATTAATTAAAACTTCAGGAAGTTCGTCATATGTAATTTTTTCACGGAACTCGCTTCCTAATTTAGCAAATACTTTTCCGTCTTTATCGTATAGAACAGATGCTTCTTTTTTATAAAGATTTTCGGCATTAAATTTAGGTGCATGTTTAACGATGTAAGCCCAGAATATAGCGGCACCTATAAACATTGTTATGATACCAGATAGAATAACTATCGCAATTATTCTTAAAACACGACGTTTTTTAGTTGAATTCTTTTTCGCTCTAGTTTTTGTCTTTTTCATATCTTCACCCTTACTTTCTTCTTTTATTTCTCTTTTTTTCTTAAATATCTTACAATATAGATCTATAAAGAAATCTTTTATTTGATTCCAATATATAAATACTAAATCAAAGATAATTATAAATGGTATTACTAAAGGACTAATAGCAATACTTCCTATAATACATATAATTAAGCTTATTAGTACAACAAGTGCTTCCACTTGATGACTAAAGATAAACTTTTTAATTTTTCTTATTTTCTTTTTCATACTTCCTCCTTAAAATAAATATCATCAATTATTTTTAAATAATCTATACGAGGATTATATTTATAATTAATTAAATATCCATTTTTTTTAAAATATTCTAGTGGGATAGATTTTCTTTTATTATTAGTAGTAAATTCGTTAAACTTTTCAATAGTTAATAAATATATACTATTATATTTTGAAAAATATACAATAATAAATCCAATACCACCCATATCATATATTGTATTTAAATGTTTTATTTGATGACTATGAATATTCTCTAAAGGGAAACTTGTTCCCGCTGTTTCTTTAGCTTCAAAATCTATATATTTACCTTTATAGATTCCATTATAGTCAGTAGTAGATGGAGTCATAAAATAAGCTTCAGTTATTTTAGCTTCCTTTCTACTTGGATAATCTACCTTAACTAGTTTAATAGGCGTAGGTTTTTTATATATTGAAGCGATATTATTATTAAGATAATAAAGATTAGTTAAATTTAAATCTCCCTCTAAATTCATACCTCTATTATCATACTTAATTTCTTTCGTATAATTTTTATTTATTCCTGATGGATATCGCATATCATCACCTAATTAATTATACTATATATTGGTAAAAATTTCCACTAATATTCGTTTTTGACACGATTACCTCAATTGACATTGACACTCTAATATTATATAATTGGATTGGAATATGAGGTGGATGTATGTATCAAGATAGAATATTGCTTACTAGTAATGACATTCTTGAAAAGAACTTTAAATTTGATGCTAAAGGATATCGCCCACAAGAGGTAGATAAATATTTAGATCTTATTATAAAGGACTATGAAGAATACAAAAAAATAATAAAAGAACTAGAGCAAGAAAGAAAGACTCTTATTGAAGATAACATAAAATTAAAACAAGAAATTAGACGTTTAAGAGCGCAACTTGAAGCATTAAAAGATACTGGTAGTTCTACCGGATTTACAAATAATGCTGATGTGTTAAGAAGACTATCTAATTTAGAAAAAATTATATACGGAAAAGAATAATATCTAGACAAACGCTATATTCTTGTAATATAGAGGAAAGTCCATGCTCGCACAGTCTGAAATGACTGTAGTGTTCGTGCTAAGGGAAAAAATAACCTTAGGTAGCGCAAGCTAACGGCTTCGAAATAACCTAAGTCTTCGGATATGGTTAAAGTAGATATAAAAGTGCCAAAGTGACGAAGAAACTGGAAACGGTGGAAATGGAACGTGGTAAACCCCGCGAGCGAGAAACCCAAAATTGGTAGGGGAGCTTAACTGGAGGAATTTTAACGAAGGTTGGGATCGAGTAATCGATAGATAAATGTTTGTCATCTCTTTGAGATACAGAACATGGCTTACAAGATATTTTTTTATTCTATAAAGGAGTTAAAGTGAAAGAAATAGGTGAAAAGCTAAAAGAGACTCGTGAAGCTATGGGAGTTTCTATTGAAGAAGCAAGTGAAGACTTAAATGTTAGACCTAGCCAAATAGAAGCTGCTGAATCAGGAGATATAAAAGCTTTTAAAGATATTTTCTCTTTAAAATTCTTCATAAGAGACTATTCTAAATATTTAGGACTTAACTATGATGAAATGATAGATGAGTTTAATGAATATTTATTTGATTATACTTCAAAACTTTCATTAGAAGATATTAAGAAAGCAGCTAATGCTGATAAGAAAGAAAAACTTAAAGGAAAGAAAATTTCTTCTCCTTATACAAGTTCCGATAATCGAAAGTTTATTATTCCACCAATTATAATCTATATACTAGTAATTAGCATTTTAGCAATATGTGGTTACTTTGTATATGATGGATTATCAGACAATAATGATAATAATGTAAAAACAGGAAACATAATAGAATAGGAGATTTATATGAATTTAGCAAATAAAATAACTATAAGTAGAATAGTATTAACACTTTTATTAATAGCGCTATTATTATTCCCATTCGATGAATTAGGTATATCTACATATAAACTATTTGTTAATGAAGCATTAGTAGTAGATATCAAATATTTAATAGCTGGGGTTCTATTCTTAGTAGCCTCACTAACTGACTTCTTAGATGGACATATCGCAAGAAAATACAAAATGGTAACTGATTTTGGAAAAATGACTGACGCAATTGCTGATAAATTATTAGTAAACTCAGTATTAATAATTTTAGCAGGTCAAGGAATGCTTCATCCAGTTATTCCAGTTATCATCGTTGGTAGAGATACAGCTGTAGATGTAATTAAAATGATTATTGGTAATAAAGGACATGCTGTAGGAGCAATTAAAACAGGTAAATACAAAACTGCTTGTATGATGGTTGGTGTTACTCTTACTCTATTCTATAATTTACCTTTCGAATTATTAAATGTTAATGTAGCAAGTATTTTTATAATAATTGCAACAATCCTATCTGTAATATCAGGTTTCCAATATTACAATATGGGAAAAGTATATTTAAAAGAAAAATAGGAGAAATCCTATTTTTTTTGTTTATAAAAAGGAAATTAACTGGCTATCTTGTATAATATAAATAGGGATAAAAGAAAAAATGAACAAATGTTCGTAAAAAGTATTGACAAGTGTTTTTTCTGGTTGTAAAATGTAATTAACGATAGGAGGAAATGACATGGCAAAGACAGCTAGTGATCAAGACAAAGCATTAGAAGCGGTATTAGCCGATATAGAAAAACAATTTGGTAAAGGTTCAGTTATGAAATTAGGTGAACACGGACACCAAAAAATAGATACAATATCAAGTGGTTCTTTAAGTTTGGATATAGCTTTAGGAATAGGAGGATATCCAAAAGGAAGAATTATTGAAATATATGGACCTGAATCTTCAGGTAAAACAACATTTGCTTTACATGCAATAGCAGAAGCTCAAAAGAAAGGTGGAAGAGCAGCATTCATTGATGCTGAACATTCTCTTGATCCAACTTATGCTAAAGCACTAGGAGTAAATACAGATGAATTATTACTTTCACAACCTGACAATGGAGAACAAGCTTTAGAAATATGTGAAGCTCTAGTTCGTTCAGGAGCAATTAGCGTAATTGTAATTGATTCAGTTGCGGCTTTAGTTCCACAAGCTGAAATCGAAGGTGAAATGGGAGATTCGCATGTTGGTTTACAAGCAAGATTAATGAGCCAAGCTTTAAGAAAATTATCAGGTATTATTAGTAAAACTAATACAGTCGCTATTTTTATTAACCAATTAAGAGAAAAAGTAGGGGTTATGTTTGGTAATCCTGAAACTACTCCAGGAGGAAGAGCATTAAAATTCTATGCTTCTGTTCGTTTAGAAATAAGAAGAGCTGAACAAATAAAATTAGGTACTGATATAATTGGTAATAAAACATCTATTAAAGTTGTTAAAAATAAAATGGCCCCTCCATTTAAATCATGCGTAGTTGATATTATGTATGGTGAAGGAGTATCTGTTGAAGGAGAAATAGTAGACTTAGCAAGTGATGCTGCAATCATTGAAAAAAGTGGTGCTTGGTATTCTTATAACGGAGAAAAGATTGGTCAAGGAAAAGAAAATGTTAAAGACTTACTTAAGAAAGATTCTAAATTAAGAGATGAATTATATAATAAAGTAAGAAAACATTATGAAGTTGATACAACTGAAGAAGAAAAATAATAAGATACTCAATTCTAATTGAATTGAGTATTTTTATGTTATAATATAGATGTATAGGAGGAATAGAAATGGAAAAATTTTGTTCAAATTGTGGTGAAAAAATAGTTGACGGATCTAAATTCTGTGGAAAATGTGGAAAGGCAATCGGAGCTAAAAATAATTATAGTGAGAGACCATCAAATAATTCTGGTAATGTAACTACAGGTAAATATCGTATTGCAGCTGGTTTATTTGGACTTTTACTAGGATCTCTTGGTATTCATAATTTTTATTTAGGATATAATGGTAAAGGAACAGCACAATTATTATTAACAATATTATCTTGTGGAATTTTTGCCCCAGTTACAGGTATTTGGGGAATGATTGAAGGAATTCTAATTCTAACTCATTCGGTTAATGAAGACGCTAATGGTAATGCCTTACTTGACTAAAAATAGATTAATAAATTTGGGAATATTATTAACTTGTTTAATAATATTTTTCTTATTCTTTTTTGTAGATATTAATTGGCATTGTCCATTTAAATATTATCTACATATTGCGTGTCCGGGATGTGGACTAACAAGAGCAATAATAAGTTTATATAAATTAGATATTATAGCTTCTTTAAAATATAATATTTTAGGAATACCTTTAGTTATATATTTTGTTATTTCTTTAGCATTTATAGTAAGAGATTTTATAACAAATAAAAAAGACTATCTTGATAAACAAATAGCTATTTTAGGAAGATATAAATATATAGTATTTGGTATATTAATAGTTGTTACAATTATTAATAATATTAATGGAGTTTAAAAGAAACCGAGGGGTTTCTTTTTCTTGACTTATCAGTAAATAACCATTACAATATAATTAGGCAGGTTAAAGTTGCCGAACAAAAGATGGAGGAAATATATGAATGATGTAGTTATCTCCATTTTACTTGTTTTAGTTGGAACTTTTGTAGGAATAATAGGTACTATTATTGTTAATTATATTAGAGGAATTAGAATAAATAAAAGTGCTGATTTAATGCTTGAAAAAGCTCGTAAAGAAGCAGATAAAGTAAAGAGAGATTATTTACTTGAAGCTAAAGAAGAAGCACATAAAATAAAAGTAGAAACTGAAAAAGAAATAAAAGAAAAGAAAGCTGAATTAAAAGATTCAGAAGACAGATTAATTACTCGCGAAAATAATATGGATCGTCGTGATCAAACACTTCAAAATCGTGAGCAAATGCTTGAAGAAAAAGAAAATAATATAATTAATAAACAAAGAGAAATTCAAAAAGAACAAGAAAAAGTGGAAGAAATTAAAAATGAACAAGTCACTTTACTTGAAAAAATTTCTGGATATTCAAAAGAAGAAGCTAAAAAACTTATAATGAAAAAAGTAGAAGAAATGATGAGTTTAGAAATTGCTTCATATATCAAAGATAAAGAAGCTGAAGCTGAACTTGAAGTTGATAAGAAGTCTAAATCATTATTAGTTGAATCTATGCAAAAATATGCATCAGATGTTGCTAATGAACAAACAGTAACTGTTGTCGCACTTCCAAATGATGAGATGAAAGGTCGTATCATTGGACGTGAAGGTAGAAATATTCGTACTATTGAATCGGTAACTGGCGTAGACTTAATTATTGACGATACTCCTGAAGCTTTAGTAGTATCAAGTTTTGATCCATTACGTCGTGAAATCGCTCGTTTAACTATTGAAAACTTAGTTAAAGACGGACGTATTCACCCAGCTAGAATTGAAGAAGTATATGATAAAACAACTAAAGAAATGCACAACAAAATTCTTGAAATGGGAAACAATGCTTTATTTGAATTAGGAATTACAAAAGTAGATCCTGCATTAGTAGAATTACTTGGAAGATTACATTTTAGAACTAGTTATGGTCAAAATGTGTTACAACATTCAATTGAAGTTGCTAATTTAGCTGGTATTATGGCTGGTGAATTAGGCGAGAATGTTAACTTAGCTAAAAGAGCTGGTTTACTACATGACATTGGTAAAGCAATTGATCATGAAGTAGAAGGTTCCCATGTTGATTTAGGTAGTGAATTGGCTACTAAATATGGTGAAAATAGTACAGTTATTAATGCTATTGAATCACATCATGGTGATAAACCAGCAACTAGTGTTATTTCAAATTTAGTTGCTATCGCTGATGCTTTATCGGCATCTCGTCCAGGCGCTAGAAATGATTCACTAGAAAATTATGTTAAGAGATTACAAGACCTAGAAGCTATCGCTAATGATATTCCAGGTGTACAATCTACATTTGCTATTCAAGCGGGTAGAGAATTACGTGTTATTGTAAAACCAGACGAAGTTGATGATTTACAAAGCTTTAAAGTTGCACGTGATATTAAAAACCGTATTGAAGAACAATTACAATATCCAGGAACAATAAAAGTTGTTGTAGTGCGTGAAACAAGAGTAACAGAAGAAGCAAAATAATTGCTTCTTTTTCTTTATTGACTATTAATTTTTAACGTGTTATTATAATTATAGTAGGTGATATTAGATGGGATTATTTAGAAGAAAGCCAAAAGAAAAAAGAATAAATAAGAAGTTGGTAATTACACTTGAAATTCTTGGAGCAGTTTTATTATTTGGTATCTTATTAGGTATTAAATGGTTAAAAACAAATCATGATCCATATGCTGGAGCAATTAAATTCGATGATCAAGTAGTTGCAAATATTAATTTTATTGATGCAAGACTAGAGAAAAAAGATAATACATATGAATTTATTGCTAAAGCAGTTAACTATACTGAAAAGGCAATCACATTACCTAATTTTGAAATAAGATTCTATTCTGAAGATAACACACATATTACGGATGTTGAAGTATTAGGTAGTGAGATAGCTCCAAGTGGGGAATATGAAATAAAATCAAATATTCCAACGGACATAGCTAAACCAGCATCAATCGAAATAGTAGTTGAATAACTACTATTTTTTTGTATAAAAAAAGAGACATAAGTCTCTAAACAATATTAAATCCGAAGATAAGAAATAGTATTTGTAATGACATAAGAATGCCATTATGAATAAAATGCAAGCCCATTGTAGTAAATATATTATCCGAATCATAATATACATAAGCAAATATACATCCCGGTATCGCATAAGGAAGAAGATATAATAAGTCAGCTGTACTTGTTACGGTCCCAAGTAAATGTGTTCCTCCAAACAATAAACCAGACACAATTATAAAAATCCATTTATAAGAAAATACTGTACGGATAGAAAATCTAAATATTAGTTCTTCCAAGATAGGAGCTAAGATAACTCCAGATACCCATACATATATAGGATGAAGAGTAAGCATTGTTCTTACAACTGTTTCATTCCCAGATATGTTACTATTATTTACAAAACTTATAAGAATATTTAATATTCCGGTACTTATTAAAATAACAAACCAATATTTGAAATATTTTTTAAAATAATAGTTTTTTGATTTTTTAAAATCATTAAACATACTTATCAATGTATCCCTAAACATAATGTATATTATAAGGATAACTACTAGTTCAAGTAATATAACATATGTATATTTTATATAATCTGGAATGTTATTAATATTTATTTTCATTAATTGAAATGGTAAATATTTAAAAAATGACATTAGAAAATATAAAAAGAAGGCAAGAAAGCCTTTAAACATATTTTTTTCTTTCTCATCAAAAATCATTTTATCACCAATACAATTATATCAAAAATATCCAAAAAGTGTTTTATTTTTTAGAATTTATGTTATAATATGTGTATCTACGAAGAGAGTGAGGGTTTCCTCACTCTTTAATGTAATTTGGAGGTATTATGAAAATAGAAGAACAAGTTCGTGGTATTGTTGAAGAAGCAATTAATAATGAAAATTTTAGATTAGATAGTGTTGTCTATGAAAAGGAAGGAAATTCTTATTTTTTAAGACTAGTAATTGATAAAGATGGAATCGTTGATGTAAATGATACAGTAAAAATATTCCATATTGTAAGTAAATTATTAGATAAAGAAGATCCTATTAAAGATGCTTATATTCTAGATGTTAGTTCAAAGGAGAAAGGAAGAGAATAATGAATAATAAAGAATTTTTAAATGCTGTAGAAGTATTACATAAAGAAAAAGGTATTGATGAAGATACTATATATGAAGCAATGGAACTTGCTATGGCAAGTGCATATAAAAAACATTCTGGTTTAGAAAATGTTCGTGTAGAAATCGATCGTAAAAAAGGTGATATTAAAATTTATTCATATTTAACTGTAGTATCAGATGATGATTTTACTGATCCTGATTATGAAATTATCTATGAAGATGCCTTAGAACAAGTACCAGATATTAAAATTGGTGAAACTATTGAAACTGAAGTTACACCTAAAGATTTTGGTAGAGTAGCAGCTGCTACTGCTAAACAAGTAGTTGTTCAAAAAATAAGAGAAGCTGAAAGAAATATTATTGTTAATGAATTTTCAGATAAACAAGATGAATTAGTAACAGGAATTGTTTCTATGGAAGATTCAAAAAACTATTATATTGATTTTGGTAGAACTCAAGGAATATTACCTAAATCTGAAATAATACCAGGCGAAGAAATAGTAATGGGTTCAAATATAAAAGTATATATAACTAAGGTAGAAAGTAATAGTAAAGGACCACTTATCCTTTTATCAAGAACATTCTATGGATTTGTTAAAAGATTATTTGAACTTGAAATTCCAGAAATTAATGAAGGAATTGTATTAGTTTATAGTGTTGCTCGTGAAGCTGGTGTTAGAACTAAAATCGCTGTATATTCAGAAGATCCTAACGTAGATGCTGTAGGAGCATGTATTGGACAAAATGGAACTCGTATTAATAACATCCTAAAAGAATTAGGTGGCGAAAAAGTAGATGTTGTCCCATACGATAAAGATGCTAGTAAATTTATTAGTAATGCTTTAAGCCCAGCTAAAAATGTTAAAGTATTCATCACTGATGAAAAAGAACATAATGCTTTAGTTGTAGTTGATAAAGATAATTTATCTTTAGCAATCGGTAAAAAAGGACTTAATGTTAAGTTAGCATCACGTTTAACTAAATATAAAATTGATGTTAAAACTTATGAACAAGCAAGTGAATTAGGTATTAATATCGTTGAGTAGGTGAAATTATGAAAACTAGAAAAATACCAATGCGTACATGCGCAGTAACTAGAGAAAAATTACCTAAACAAGAATTACTTCGTATTGTAAGAACTCCAGAGAATAATCTTGTTGTAGATGAAACTGGTAAAGTAAATGGTCATGGTATATATATTAAAAAAGATTTAAGTATTATGGATCGTTTAATTAATTCAAAATGTATTGAGAGAACTTTAGAAGTTGAAGTACCTGCTAGTTTTTATGAAGAGATAAGAGAGGTACTATCAAAATAATATAAAAGGAGGGATTATTTATGATGAGTGTTGAAGAATACGCTTTAGATGTAAATAAATCTGTTGAAGAAATATTAAAACAATGTAGTTTATTAAACATTGATGCATATGAAGCTGATGATATGTTAGATGATCTTGCTATCACAGAACTTGATAATGCAATTAATAATATGGATGAAGAAGAAACAGAAGAAGAAAATCTAAACGATGTTGTAGTTGATAATGTAAAAGTAACTGATAATACATTAGTAACTAAACAAAAATTAAAGAAAAAAGATAATAAAAACACAAAACCAAATAATATATCCAAAAAAGAATTAGCAAACAAGAAAAAAGAGATGTACAAAAACAAAGAAAAATTACAAGCTAATACAACAACAGTAAGCGAGAATGTAGTTTTATATAAAGAAGGTATGTCTGTAGCTGAACTTGCTAACAGTTTAAATGTAAGTGGAAGTGAATTAATAAAGAAATTATTCTCTTTAGGAATAATGGCAACTTTAAATAATTCAATTACATATGAAAATGCTAGCTTACTTGCTATGGATTATGGTAAGGAATTAAAAACTGAAGCTAGTCAAGATTTAACTAATTTTGAAAATTTAGAAATAGTTGATGATGAAAAAGATTTAGTAAAACGTCCACCTGTAGTTACAATTATGGGTCACGTAGATCATGGTAAAACTACTTTACTTGATACTATCAAAAATAGTCATGTAGCAGCCGGTGAAGCCGGAGGTATTACTCAAGCTATTAATGCATATCAAGTAAATTATAATGGTAATTATATTACTTTTATTGATACGCCAGGACATGCCGCATTTACTGAAATGCGTGCAAGAGGTGCTAATATCACTGATATAGTAATTATCATTATTGCTGCTGATGATGGAATCATGCCTCAAACAATTGAAGCAATAGATCATGCTAAAGCAGCTAATGTACCAATCTTAGTTGCAATTAATAAAATTGATAAGCCTGATGCTAATGTTGAAAGAGTACTTACTCAATTAACTGAACAAGGATTAACTCCAGAAGCATGGGGCGGAGATACAATTGTTACTAATATTTCAGCTAAGGAAGGAACTGGTATTCCTGAATTACTTGAAAATATCTTATTAGTAGCTGAAATGCAAGAATATAAAGCAAATCCAAATAGATATGCTATCGGTACTGTAATTGAATCAAGATTAGATAAGGCAGTAGGACCTGTTGTATCAGTATTAGTTCAAAATGGTACTTTAAGATTAGGTGATCCTGTAGTAGTAGGACACGCTGTAGGTAAAGTTAGAACTTTAAAAAATGATCGTGGAGAAGAAATTACTCAAGCTTCACCATCAATGCCTGTTGAAATCACAGGTTTAAATGAAACTCCATCTTCTGGAGATAGATTTATGGCATTTGAATCAGAAAAAGAAGCTAAGAAAATAGCAGAGCAAAGAAAAGAAAATGATAAGAATGCTAGTATGAATCATAAACAAGCTATGAGCTTAGACGATTTATTTGCTTCTATTCAAGAAGGAAATAAAGAAATTAAAGTAATTATTAAAGCAGATGTTAATGGGTCTGCTGAAGCTGTTAAAAATTCTTTAGAAAAACTTGATGTTGAGGGAGTTAAAGTAACAGTAATAAGAAGTACAGTTGGAGCTATCACTGAAAGTGATATCGTTCTTGCTAATGCTTCAAATGCTATCTTAATTGGATTTAATGTAAGACCAAATAATTCAATTAAAGATTATGCTAAAGAACAAGGTGTTGAAATAAGATTATACGATATTATATATAAAGTAGTTGAAGAAATGGAAGCTGCCATGAAAGGTATGTTAGATCCTGAATATGAAGAACAAGTATTAGGTTCTGCTGAAGTTCGTCAATTATTTAAATTCTCTAAGGTTGGTATTATCGCTGGTTCTTATGTTCTAGACGGTATTATTAAAAGAGATGCTAAAGCTCGTGTAATTAGAGATGGTGTTGTTATCATTGATAGTAATGTTAACTCATTACAAAGAGGTAAAGACGCTGTTAAAGAAGTTAAAAAAGGTTTAGAATGTGGTATCACAGTTGAAAACTTTATAGATATTAAAGTGGGCGACATAATAGAAGCTTATGAAATGGTAGAAAAAACTAGATAATTATCTAGTTTTTTTGTATAATGAAATAGGAAGGTGAAAATATGGGTTTAAAACTAGAAAATGTTTGTAAATTTTATGGAACAAAACAAGTTGTAAATCATATCTCTTTTGAACTTAATAAACCGGGAATTTTTGGTTTACTAGGAACTAATGGAGCTGGTAAGACTACAACTATTCGTATGATTTTAGGAATCTTAAATAAAAACAGTGGAAATATAACTTGGAATGATAAGGAAGTAACAAGAGAAACTGTTAATTTTGGGTATCTTCCTGAAGAAAGAGGATTATATCCTAAAATAAAAGTAAAAGACCAATTAGTTTATTTCGCTGAGTTAAGAGGATTAACTAAAGAAACTGCACTTAAAGAAATAAATAAATGGGCACCAAAACTAAAAATAGATGAGTATTTAGAAATGAATGCTGATAAATTATCTAAAGGTAACCAACAAAAAGTTCAATTCTTAGCGTCTATTATTCATAATCCTGAATTAATAATTCTTGATGAACCATTCTCAGGACTTGATCCTGTTAATTCTGAATTACTAAAGGAAGTAATAATTGAACTTGTAAAACATGGAAAGTATATAATTATGTCTGCTCATGAGATGCATACAATAGAAGAATTCTGTACAGATTTACTTATTTTAAATAAAGGTAAAACAGTATTAAAAGGTAATTTAAAAGAAATAAGAAATTCATATCCTGCCAATAGAATTTTAATTGAGGCAGATAAAAATATTAATAGTATTATTAAAAAACATAAATTAACTATTGAAAATAGTCATGATTCTATTTATGTAGTTAAAATAAACGATGATGCTGAAGCTCATGCATTATTAAAAGATATTATTAAAGAAAACGTTAATGTAAATAAGTTTGAAATAACACGTCCTACATTAAATGATATATTTATAGAAAAGGTAGGTGAGTAATATGAGAGAAATATTTACAATAGCAAAATTTACTATTTTAGATTTAATTAAAAAGAAAGCCTTTATTATTTCAACAATCGTAACTTTATTATTGATCGTTGTAGGATTTAATATTCCTAATATTATAAAAGCTTTTAGTAGTTCTGATAATGAATTAACTAAGATAATTATTAAAGATGTTGATAAGTCATATACAACACTTACAAGTTCTAAGCAAGAAGCTTTAGGATATGAGTTTGTTTTAGAAGATAAAAGTGTTGATGAAATAAAGAAAGAAATAACTAAAGAAGATGCTAAAGTTGATGAGGCTTTAATTATTACACGTAAAGATAATAATTTGGATTTTGAATATATAGTTCCTAATGCTTCAGGAATGACAACAGCTTTACCATCTAATTTAATTTCTTATTTAACAGAAGTATATAAGATGGAACAAATAGGAAAATTATCTTTAACTGAAACAGAAAAAGCTAGTATTAATCCTATTATTACAACAAAGATAACTTCTGTAGGAGAAGAAGCAAAAGGTAATGTTCTTATAATGATGTTTATTTCAATTGCGTTATTCTTTGCAATTTACTATACGGCATTCCAAGTATCAAGTTCAATTACTCTTGAAAAAACAAGTAAGATAATTGAAACACTTGTTACTTCAACAAAACCAAGAAATATTGTTGTAGGTAAAACATTAGGAATTGGTATTGTTGGCTTATGTCAATCTATTTTAATAGGTGGTGTTGCGGTATTATGTGCTTTCTTCTGTTTAGGTAAAGAATTATTAGCTTCTGTAGTTGATTTAAGTTTTGTTACTTGGGGTCTAGGTATTCTTACAGTTGTATATTTTATTTTAGGATACTTTGTATATGCATTCTTATATGCTTTAACGGGATCTACAGTATCGAAACCAGAAGATGTACAATCTGCTAACGGACCAGTTTCATTAGTAGCAATTGTAGGATTCTATATTGCATATTTTACACTAATGAATCCAACTAGTAGCTTTAATAAGTTTGCTGCCTTATTCCCATTCTCAAGTCCATTCTGTGAAACATCTAGAATAATGATGGGATTAGCTACACCATTTGAATTAATATGTTCAATAGGTATCTTAATTGCGACAATTGTTTTAATAGCGTATATAAGCATTAAGATATATCATAACGCAATCTTAAATTATGGTTCTAAACTTAATTTTAAAGATCTAGTAAATATGTTTAAACAAAAATAGTTCATCAGAACTATTTTTTTGTGTTATAATACAGAACAAGGTGATTTTTATGTATGTAGGTGTTATTAATAGACGTTTTGAAACTAAACAAGATATAATATTAGAAAAGATAGGCAATGCTAATGTATTTCAAAGATTATATAAATTTTCAGAATTTAAGAACGTAATGCCATCGATACTAAATGGATGCGTAAATAATTATAAAACTATTCAAGGGATGGATCTTGCTTTAGATGAAAAAAATCTACTTATTAAATTAGTAGAATATTATGCTGAAAAGCAAATTGATGTTTGTATTGATTGTTTAAGTCAATATCGTAATCAAATAGAGGCTATATTTATTGGTAAAAAATTAACTCTTAAAAATATGCTTTATGAAAAATTAACAGAGGATTATTGTAACCCTAAGATGTTTGAAAAATCTCAATATCTAATAGGTGAATACATAGCAGCAGCTGATAATGTTTATAATTTAGATATTGCCGCTGACCTTGATAAATTAATTTGTTTTTATGTTGAACATTTTTTAGATGACGTAATTAAAATGTATCCAGAAGCACCTATTAAAACTAAAATACACATATATAATTCTTCAATTACAAGAACTTGTCATAGTCTTCGTACTATCTCTAAAAAACTTAACATGTATAACTGTTTAGAGACTATTGATGATGCTATGGAAGAAGTAGTTGCTAAACAAAAAGAATTAGTAAGATAAAATTGATATAAATATGTTATAATATATTTAGAAATGAGTGATAATATGAGTATAAAAATAGATCGTATTGCTAGTAACTTAGTAAAAGAAATAAGTTATATCTTAGCTAATGAAGTTAAAAATCCAGATGTAAGATTTGTAACTGTAACAGATTGTAAAGTTACTAATGATTTATCTTATGCTAAAGTATATGTAACAGTATTTAATCAAGAAAAGATAAATGAAACAATGAAAGCTTTAAAAGAAGCTAGTGGATTTATTAGACATGAATTAATGGATAGAGTAGATATTCGTCATATCCCAGAACTTGAATTTGTATATGATGAATCAATCGAATATGGTAAAAAGATTGAAAATATTTTAGAAGAAATTCATGAAAATGAAGAATAATTGACTAACAAAATAAGTTATGATAGACTATGCTTAGTTGGTGATTGTTATGAATATAAGTAGAATAACATTTTTAAGTCAATTTGTTGTTCCAATGATGGAACAAGAAAAAATCACTGTTAAAAAGGAACAAGTTCGTAAAGTAGGACCTGTAACTAAAACAGAGAAGTCAGATAATGATACAAGGAAATATGATGAAACTCATGATCCAATGTATTTTTATGAATTAGAAAAAGCTAAAAGTGCTTATAGAAGAAAAATATAATTTGATAATGATAAATAATAATAGTTAAATAATGGTAATAAGAAAGATAATGGTTGATGCAAATTATCCAAGTTATTTAATGAAGATACATATTTTGAATCAAAGCGTTAACTGCGTTAAAGTAAGAGTGCATAGTTTCTATGAAATAAGGTGGTACCGCGAATATTCGTCCTTATATTATAGGAACTTTTTATTTATAAAGGAGATGTTAGAATGGAATTAAATAGTTATATTGATCATACAAATTTAAAGAAAGATGCTAAAGCAGAAGACATAATAAAATTATGTGATGAAGCAGTAAAATATCATTTTGCTTCAGTATGTGTATATCCATATTATGTAAAAGCATGTGCTGATTATTTAAAAGGAACTAATGTTGAAGTATGTACTGTAATTGGTTTCCCTAATGGAGCATCAACTACAAATACAAAAGTATATGAAGCTATCGATGCTATTGATAATGGGGCTACTGAAATAGATATGGTTATCAATATCTGTGCTTTAAAAAATCAAGATTATGATTATATCAAGAAAGAAATAGCTGAAATTAGAGATGCTATTGCAGGTAAAACATTAAAAGTAATTATTGAAGAGTCTTTATTAACAGATGAAGAAATAATTAAGATGACTGAAATATGTAATGAAACTTTTGTTAACTTTATTAAAACAAGTACAGGTTTTGATAAACATGGAGCTACATTACATGCTGTTGAGTTAATGAATAAATATAAAAATGATGTATTAGAAATAAAAGCTGCCGGAGGAATTAGAACAGTAGAAGATGCTGAAAAATTTATTAATGCCGGAGCAACTCGTATAGGAACTAGTAATGGTGTAGATTTAATGGTTGTTGATGAAAGTGTTCATGAACATGAATGCCATTGTTGTGAGGATTAAATGTTAGAAGAAGTTTACCAAAGAAATATTGAGTTAGATGAGATATTCTTTAATAATTATGGTAATGACAATCTAACTTTTAAAAAGAATTGTGTTGAATTACTAGTAGAATTAGGAGAATTTATTAATGAAACTAAGTGCTTTAAATATTGGAGTACAAAAGAACCAAATAAAGATTTAGTTTTAGAAGAGTTAGCTGATGTAATAACAATGCTTATGTATTTTGCTAATTTAAATAAAATGAGTGTAGCTAAATATAAAGTAACAGAAAATAATGAAGATTTATTTACTTTAATTAATAATACATATTTAGCTTCAACTAAGTTAATGGAAGAAATGAATGAAGATAATATTGATAAAATATTTATCTTAATATATAAAATAGCGTATATTCTTGATATTAAGGATAAGGAAATAATAGACGCTATAAAGAAAAAACATGAAATAATTTATGAAAGATTAAATAGTGATTATTAGGAGGTAATTATGAACTGTTTTGAAGATTTAAAATGGAGAGGACTTGTTAAAGATATATCTAGTCCTGAACTTGAAAATAAATTAAATAATGAAAAAGTAACTTTTTATATAGGAACAGATCCAACTGCTGATTCAATGCATATTGGACATTTCTCTAGTTTCTTAATTGCAACGAGACTTGCTAGATATGGACATAAACCAATTCTTTTAGTAGGTGGAGCAACAGGTTTAATAGGTGATCCAAAACCTAGTCAAGAAAGACAAATGATAACTAAGGAAGAAGTTATGCACAATGTTGAAGGATTAACTAACCAAGCTAAAAAAATATTTGGTTTTGAAGTAGTTAACAACTATGATTGGATTAAAGATATAAATACTATTGATTTCTTAAGAGATTATGGTAAATATATAAATGTTAATTATATGTTAGATAAGGATATTATAAGTAGAAGACTTGATACAGGTATTACATTCTGTGAATTTGCTTATACTATTTTACAAGGTTTAGACTTTGTCCATCTAAATGAAGCTAATGGAGTTACTTTACAAGTAGCTGGTTCTGATCAATGGGGAAATATTACTACTGGTATTGAACTTGCTCGTAAGATGAAGGATGTTGAATTATTTGGTATGACTATGCCACTTGTTTTAGATGCTAATGGAGTTAAATTTGGTAAGACTGAAGGTAATGCTTTATGGCTTGACATAAATAAAACTTCAAGTTATGAGTTATATCAATACTTAATAAATTCTGATGATAAATGTGTTATCGATTATTTAAAGAAATTAACATTCTTAACTAAAGAAGAAATTGAAGCTATTGAAGAAGAACATAGTAAAGCACCAGAACTTAGAATAGCTCAAAAACGTTTAGCAGAAGAAGTAATTACTTTCCTTCATGGTAAAGATGAATACTTAAAAGCTGTTAAAATATCAGAAGCTTTATTTAGTGGTAATGTAAAAGAATTATCTTTAAAAGATATTAAAGTAGGTCTTAAAGATGTACCTAATATTAGTGTTGAAGAAGGAACTACATTAATTGATGTATTAGTAAATAATGGTGTAGCGCAATCTCGCCGTGAAGCAAGAGAATTTTTAAATGCTGGTTCTATTACTTTAAATGGTGATAAATATACAGATGAAAATACGATAATTAATAAAGATCTTGCTATCGAAGGAGAAGTAATTGTCCTACGTCGTGGTAAAAAGAAAAACTACATTGTAAACTTCAAATAAAAAATATGAGGAAACTCATATTTTTTTGTTATAATGAGAATGGTAGGTGAAAATATGAAAAAGGGTTTTACATTAATTGAATTAATGGCAGTTATCTTAATATTAGGTATCATTGCTTTAATAGCAATACCAACAATAGGTAATATTATTGGTGATGCTACAATTGATGCTGGTAAAGAATCAGTTAATAATTACATCCGCGCTGTTGAGGATAATATCGCTCTTAAGGCTTTAAAAGGGACTACAGTAGATGATGGTTTATATAGTAAAAATGAACTAGCAGATGTTAAAATGCGTGGTAGATTAGACAATGCTTTTATTGAAATAAGAAATGGCAAAATTGTTTCGGGTTCATTTTGCGCTTTTGATAGAGCATATTCATATGATGGAACTACAGTAATATATCAAAAATATCAAACAAACTGTGAAACATCAGAGCGTATAAATAGTAAAGTAGTAAGTATAGTTTCAAATAATGGAGGAGTTAACGGAAACTATATGTTTATAACAGAAGATGGCAATTTATATGGCATGGGTTATAACAATTATGGAGTATTAGGCGTTAATCAACATGAGTATGTTGATAAACCAACAAGAATTAATAACGGGTATAAATTTAAAAAAGTAGATTTATCTTCAAGAGGAACAGCTATTGGTATTACTACAGATGATGAATTAGTAATATGGGGCTATGATGGAGATTATTATTCTTTACTTAATGGAGCAACTACTCCTTCATATCTTGCTTCACAACCAACTAAGGTAAATACAAATATTAAATTTAAAGATATTAGTATAATTGAAAAAAATATTTATGCGATATCTACTGATGGGGATATATATTATGCTGGAAAAAAATTCGATGGTTCAAATACGAATATAAGAGTATTAACTTTATTATTAGAAGGTGATTTTAAAAAGGTATATTCTGATGCTGAATTTGCATATTTTATAGATGAAAATGGCGATATTTGGACTATAGGTAGATCAGGGTATTCGCTTTCTTTATTAGGTAATGACCCATCATCTATACCAACTAAGGCAACAACAGGATTAAATATTAAAGATATTTTTTATAGAAGACAAACAGGTGGTACAAACCAATATTATGCGACAAATAATAATGGTGAAGTATATTTCTGGGGATTTAATACAGGGGTAGCAGATTTACAAACTAGTGCTTATATTAAAAATCCTTATAAACTTACAAGTGCTTCTAAAGTTCCATACCAAAATGTAACTTCAGTAGCTACTGTAAGTAATAATCTATCTTATTTTGTAGTAGGTAATAGGGTATATAGAGTAAATAATTATAATAATAATTATAATACTGATGAAATTAAATTCTCTGAAAATATATCTTCTGTAGCATCAATTTCTGTATCAGATAATTTACTTTTCCTATCAACAAAAGGTAATTTATATACGTATGGTAGTTTAGGTGCAGCTAGTGGCGTAGGATCTATTGAAATATATACAGAACCTCATGAAGTAACTTTTACTGCTGATGATATTTATGTAAATGGTGCTTATAATATAACAACTTTGAATCAAGGAAACGTATATTTCTGGGGTAAAACATATAAAAATAGTATTACTTCACCTAAGCTATTAAAAACAGGTGTATCTTCTATCTTTGGGGATGAAGTTGCTGCTTATGTGGGTATTTATGCTCTTGATAGTACCGGCAATTTATATGGTGGTTTTGATGCTTATTCACCAACTCAAGCTAAGACTGCTTATGCAAGTAATTTCGCAAATATTGATACTTCTTCTTTAACAGCAGCAACTGATTGGAATAAAACTTACTCTAAGCTTATTTCAAATACTTATACTATATTTGCAATAGCAACTGATGGTAAATTATATGGATGGGGTAATAATAAAGCTAATGCTATTAGCTCTGCTTCAACAAGTACAAATTATTCAACTCCACAATTAATCTTTGATAGTGAAAAAGTAAAAGATATTAGAGTAAATAATAATAATGGATATATAATTACCGAGGCGGGTAAATTATATGCTGTAGGTACAAATAATTATGGACAGTTAGGTAATGGTACTAATACGGCGAGTACAAGTTATATTCATGTAATGGATAATATAAAAGATGTTTATGTTGGAAATAGTTATCAAGTATTTGCGCTTACTAAAGATGGCGATATATATTTCTTTGGTAAACATACAGCTGGATATTATGGGCTAGCAGATGCCAATATTCTATCTCCACAAAAAATAGATACAGATGTTGAATTTGATAAAATAATTGGTGATGTATTCATTGCTAAAAATGGTGATGCTTATATCTTTGGAACTGGTTATGCTGTTTCAGGAAGTAGTAATAGCCTTAATAAATTATCTATTAAAGTAAAACAAGTATTAACTTTTAATAGTAAGAAATATGTCTTAACTCCTAATGGGATTTTATATAAGGTGGATGGTTCTAAACTTGTTAAAATTATGGATAATGTAACTAACTTATATGGATCAACTTCTATTATGTTTATTAAAGCAAATAATGGTAAATTATATGCGATGGGAAACCGTAGTAATAATATAATTGAGCCATATAATACAAATCTTAATAGACCAGTTTTAATATCATTGAATTAATCATACGCAAGTATGATTTTTTCTTTTATTTACGTAAAATAAAAAAATAATATACCCATAACTAAAAGGTATATATAAATGAAAATAATTATATGGACATCTAAAATTTTATTTACTATAATAAGGGCAATTTAGGAGGCGATTATGTGAAAACAAACTTACCTGTTATATTACTTCGAAATGTAATATTGCTTCCAAATAATGACTTAAAAATAGAAATAGATAGTGAGTACAGTAAGAACGTTATAAGTAAGGCAGTAAACTTCCATCACAATCAAGTATTCATTGTGTCACAGTTTACTAATGAAGCACCTAGTATTGATAATTTACCTAAGTTTGGTGTTGTCGCTAGTATTTCTAATCAAATAGTATTACCTAACGGGAAAATAAGATTAATTCTAAATGGTATTGTTCGTGCAAGTGTTATTGAATATTTAGATTTTGGTAATGGTGATACTCTTGAATCAATAGTTAAAGTAGATAGATTTAGAGAACTAGAAGAAAATGAAGAACAAATACTTGTTAATAAATTAAAGAAGGAATTAGATAAATATATTGAAGAAATACCATATATAAGTAATAGTATAATTGCTTCAATTGAAAAAGAAAAAGAATTAGATGTTTTAACGGATATAGTAGCGGGTAATATTATTACTGATGAAAATAGAAAAAGTGATTATTTAAAAGAGATAAATCCTGATGTAAGAGTTGAAATGCTTCTTGAGGATATATATGCGGAATTCGAAAGTTATAATGTGGAAAAAGAACTTGATATGAAAGTATCTCAAAATATGTCTGACCGTGAAAGAGAATTAATTCTTCGTGAAAAAATACGTACTATTGAGGAAGAATTAGGAGATATTGAAGATAGTGACATTAATAACTTAAATAATGAACTTAAGAACTGTGAAGCGACTCCTGAGGTGAAAGAACGACTTGAAAAAGAAATAAAAAGATATCAAAGACTATCAAGTATGTCTCCAGAACAAAATCAAGTAAGAACATATATTGATACAGTTTTATCTTTACCATGGAATAAATATAGTGTTGATAGAGAAGATTTAAAAGAAATAAGAAGTATTTTAGATAGTACTCATTTTGATATGGATGATTTAAAAACAAGAATTATTGAATATATTGCGGTTAATAAAAATACAAATAGTTTAAGAGGACCAATATTATGTTTAGTAGGTCCTAGTGGTATAGGTAAATCAACTCTAGCTTATTCAGTAGCGAAAGCTCTAAATCGAAAATTTGAAAAAATATCTTTAGGTGGTATTCATGATGAAGGAGAAATAAGAGGACATAGAAGAACTTATTTAGGTAGTGCTCCCGGTAAAATAATATCATCACTTATTAAAGCAAAAACTGCTAACCCAGTTATCTTACTTGATGAAGTTGATAAGATAACAAGTGATTTAAAAGGTGATCCAGCAAGTGCTTTACTTGAAGTATTAGATGGCTCTTTAAATGAACATTTTATGGATAACTATTTAGATATAGAATTTGATTTATCAAAAGTTATGTTTATTTTAACAGCTAACAATATTGATAATATTCCCGAAGCTCTTAAAGATCGCTTAGAAATAATTGAATTATCCGGATATTTAATTGAAGAGAAAAAAGAAATAGCTAAAACTTATTTAATTCCTAAAATTTTAAAGGAACACAATATTAAAGGAATAACTATTCCTGATGAAGTTATAACTGAAATAATTGAAAATTATACTAAGGAATCAGGAGTTAGGGAATTAGAAAGATTAATTTCTAAAATAGTTCGTAAAGTAGTAACAGATAAACTTATAAATAATAAGAAAACTACTAAGGTTACGATTGATAGTAAGAAACTTAAAACATATTTAGGAAAACCTAAATATGGTCTAGTAAAAATAGCTAATCGTATAGGTAGCGTTAATGCTTTAGCATATACTAATTTGGGAGGAGAAGTTCTTCCTATTGAAAGTACTTTCTATAAAGGAACAGGTAAATTAACTTTAACTGGTATGATGGGTGATGTAATGAAAGAATCAGCGTCTATCGCACTTTCTTATATCAAGGCTAATTATGAATCATTTGATATTAATTATGATGATTTAATTAATAATGATATTCATATTCATATTCCATTAAATGCTATTAAGAAGGATGGACCTAGTGCTGGAGTAACTATCATAACATCGATTATTAGTGCTTTTACTAATCTAGAAATTCCTTCTAATATCGCAATGACAGGTGAAGTAACTTTACATGGAGATGTTCTTGCTGTTGGAGGTATTAAAGAAAAAATAGTAGCTGCTAAAAGAAATAATATTGATACAATCTTTATCCCAGAAGAAAATAAAGATGATGTAATTGATGCTGAAGATATAAGTATTGTTTATATTAAAAATTATCAAGATATATTTGAATATTTAAAAGAGGCAGAAAAATAAAAAAGAAATAATTTTATTTCTTTTTTTTGTGTGCTATAATTATACTAGGTGATACTATGAAAAAGTTAAATAATAGAGGAATGGCATTATCAGGTATGTTATATACAATACTTGTTCTTTTTCTTGCCTTACTTTTTGGTATTTTAGCTTTAGTATCATCAGGAAGATTTACTTTAGATAAATTAAAAAAGGAAGTATATAGTGCAATTAATGGTGACTCTGCTCAACTAGTAACATATGCTTCGGAAGATAAAACGGTAATAACTATTAGTTCACCTGTAAAAATAGGTAAGTATTTCATCGCTGATAGTTTGTCTTATGTCGATGAAGATAATATAACATATACTGAGGTTGAACCTGTAACTAAACTAGTTATTGAATATGAACCACCAAAGAATGGTATTTATGTTATTTATACGCTAGATGTACAAGGTAGAAAAAACAAATTTACTTTTATAGTAGAAAATGTAATTCATATATATGATAATGGTGAACCAGTATATTTTAACCCAGAATATTATGAATCTTGTACTGAGGAAGAATATCAAGAAGATCTATTAGATTATAGTTCAACAGGTAAACCTAACGGTCAAAAAAATGGATGCATGAAATGGTATGTGTTTAATGATGATGGAGATATGTATGTAGATATGATTCTTGATCATAATGTTGTTCAAAGAGCATACTATAATAGTGCCGAAGATAAAAATACTGCATCAACAATCTTGTCACAAATACCAAGTGAATGGGATGAGGATTTAAATGCTAGATTACTTTCCAAAGATGATTTAAAGGGCATTCTTGGTATGGATGATATTCCAAACGATATAATTTATCTTGCATCAAAAACAACTACTCAAGCAAGTTCTGTTGATTATGGTTGGTTAAATGATAATTTAGCTAACTGTAGTGTAAGCAATTGTAATAATCAAGATAATTCGATCTTTAACTTTGCTGGGTCTTCTAAGACATCAGCAGGATATTATATTGGTATTGTATCTACATCTAATAATTATCATGTAAGAACAATTAATACTGATCAAAGTATAAATAGAGAACGAGCAAAAAATAGTAATACACAAACAGGGCTAAGACCTGTTATCACAGTTAATAGATTGGCCTTTGAAAATTTTCTTGGATTCTAAGATGATTAAAAAGAATAATTTAATTATTCTTTTTTTTATTGTATAATGGATATAGAGATTAGGAGTGATGATATGGCAGGATTAAAAATACCCAAACATAAACATATGTCATTAAAACAATTAAATACATACTTAGAACCAGATAAAATATATATTCCTTTAATAAGTGGAGGAGATACTGATTTAGAAGTATATTTTAATATTGGAGATACTGTTAAGAAAGGTGATGTAATAGCACGTCGTAAGACATCTTTTAAAACACCTATCTTTTCTTCAGTAAGTGGAAAAATAATAGGTGAAGAAGAAGTATCATACCAAACTGGTATAAAAGTAAATGCTTTAGTAATTGAAAATGATAAAAAAGAAACTGCTAAGAATATAAAAGTAAGAAAAGATATTGATAAATTAACTAAAGAAGAATATATCGATATTGTTAATGAATGTGGCATAGTTGGTATGGGAGGAGCAGGTTTTCCTACTAACTTAAAATATAAAACAGATACTAAGATTAATACATTACTTGTTAATGCTGTTGAATGTGAACCATATATAACAGCGGACTACACACTTCTAAAAGAAAAATGTGAAGATGTATTAGAAACAATTGATTACATTTTAACAATTAATGATATTAATGAAGCCATTATCGCAATTAAAGAAAATAATGTTGATTTGATAAAACATGTTTTAAAGTATAAAGAATCATATTTAAAAATTAGAGTAGTAGAGGTTCCTAATAAATACCCAATGGGTTGGGAAAGAACTTTAATTAAAGAAATATTAAAAGTAGAATATGATAAACTTCCTCTTGAAAAAGGAATTGTTGTTAATAACGTTTCAACTATCTACGGAATTAGTCAAGCTTTAAAATTTAATAAACCTATTATTGAAAGAATTGTAACTTTTACAGGTGAAGGTATTAAAGAACCACAAAATGTTTTAGTCAAAGTTGGTACTAAAGTAGATGAGGTAATTGAATATTTAGGTGGCACTAAGAAAAATGTGTTTGTTGTAGCTGGAGGACCTATGATGGGTCATAAAGTTGAAACTGACTTAGTAGTAACGCCAGAATTAAACTGTGTTTTAGTTTTACCTAAGATAAAAACAATGAAGGAAGTGGGATGTTTAAGATGTGGAAGATGTGTTAAATATTGTCCTGCATCATTAACACCAGTACTTATAAAAGATGCGATTAAAGATCGCGACAAGTTAGTTTTATTGCATCCAGAAAAATGTATTTCCTGTGGATTATGTTCTTATGTATGCCCATCAAAGATAGATGTAAGAGAACAAGTTAATAAAGCTAAAGAAGTATTAAAAGGAGGTAAATAATGGGACCATTCATGAAAGATAAAGATAATACTACTGCAATGATGTTTCGTCTTGTAATAGCATTATTACCAATAGTTATTTATGCCTTTTATAAAAATGGTGTAGTGCCATTCTTAAAAGATTATACAGATGTATTTAGAATGTTGTATCCACTAATATTCATCTTAGTAGCAACAGTTTCAACATTTGTATTTGAATCTTTATATTTAATTATTTTTGAAAAGAAAAGAAAACTTAAAGATTTTATAGTTGGATCATATTCGTTTATTCCAGGTTTATTCTTGGGATTAATCTTACCAATGAATACACCAATACCTATCGTTATAATGGGAGCATTCTTTGCTACTATTATAGGTAAAATGTTATTTGGTGGTTTTGGTAAAAATATCTTTAATCCAGCTTTAATTGGTAGCTTATTTGTAACAGCTTCATATGCTGCTGTTATCGCAAATAATGGAGGATGTTTAAACCCTTATGAGTTAGATACAATAACATCTTCAACACCTTTAGCTCATGCTAGTGTTGTTGAAGGAATCGGTACATATAGAGAATTAGTAGGACCTTACGGAGGATTATTCAATTTCTTTATTGGTAATACTCCCGGTACTTTAGGTGAAACAAGTAGTATTTTATGTATTATTGCTTTCATCTATTTAACAATAACTAAAACTATTAAATGGCGTATCCCAGCAACATATGTATTAACTGTATTCTTAATGACTATGGGAATTGGCTTCTATAATCATGTTGGTATATGGTACCCAGTATTCCAAGTATTAAGTGGTGGACTATTATTTGGAGCTGTTTTCATGGCAACAGATCCAGTTACTAGTCCGGTTACAAGAAGTGGACAGGTATTATATGGTGTTATGTTAGGTATCCTAACTGTTGTACTTAGATATTTATCTTCATATCCTGAAGGAGTACTTACAAGTATCTTAACTATGAATATGCTAGTATTTATTTTAGATGTAGTAGGTGCAAAAGCTAGATTTAAAAAATCTAAATTAATTATTCCAAGTATTGTATTAGTTTTAATAGCAGCTTCTATGACATTTGTTATTGCTAAAGATAAAGGAGAAGTAGATGATACTGATCCTAACTTTGAAATAATAGATGTAGCTAAGAATGGTAAAGATGCAACATATGTAGTAGCTGAGAAAGGTTTCTCAAGTAAGATTAAACTTGAAGTAATTATTAAAAATAATAAGATTACAAGTATTGAAGTACTTGAACAAGATGATTCATTCTTTAGTAAAGTAGAAGATGCAGCATATAATTTAAAATTAATTAATAAGCAACAAGATTTAGAAAGTTGTGATACTGTATCAGGCGCAACTATATCATCAACAGCAATGAAAAAGGCTGTTATGAATGTTTTGAAAGATTGGGAGGGTAAATAATGAAAAAGATATTAAAAAGTGTTTTAGTACTTACCCTTACTGCTCTAGCTTGTAGTTTATTATTATATGCTGTTATGAATTTAGTAGGAGGTAATATATGAAAACTATTTTAAATGGAATATTTAAAGAAAATTCTATATTTGTCTTACTATTAGGATTATGTTCTTCTCTTGCGATTACTAATACTTTAGAGAATGCTTATTTAATGGGAATATGTGTAACAATAGTATTAGTATTTAGCAATTTAGTTGTTTCAATAATCAGAAAACTAGTACCTGACGATGTACGCATCCCAACATATATAATTATCGTTGGAACATTCGTTACAATCTTGGAGATAGTTTTAAAAGAATATGTATTTGGTTTATATAAAGCCTTAGGTATATATTTGCCACTAATCGTTGTTAATTGTATTGTTTTAGGTAGAGCTTTATCGGTAGCAAGTAAAGTTAAACCAGGTAAAGCTGTTCTTGATGGAATAGGTGTAGGAATAGGGTATATGTTAGCTATTAGTTTAATAGCAATCATAAGAGAGATAGTAGGATCTAATACGATTACTATTATGGATAGCATATCTTCATTTACAGGATATAGAATGGTTTATAAAGATATTTTCCCAGTAAATGATATATTCCCAATGAGCATTTTTACAACAAGTACAGGAGCATTTTTAACTCTTGCCTTCTTAATGGTTTTATTTAATAAATTAAGAAAGAGAGGTAATAAAAATGAGTCTAATTAGTATTTTTATAACAGGACTTCTAACAAGTAATGTTGTCTTAAATAAATTTTTAGGTATTTGTCCTTTTATAGGAACAAGTAGAAAAACAAAGAATGCTTTATCAATGGGACTATCTGTTATGCTTGTTGTTACAATCTCAAGTATCTTAACATATTTAATATATTATTATATTTTAGTTCCTACAGATACAACATATTTAAAAACTATTATGTTTATCTTAGTAATAGCTTCAATGGTTCAATTACTAGAAATAATTTTAAAAAGATATATTCCTAGTGTTTATAAAGCTTTAGGTTTATATTTACCATTAATCACAACTAACTGTGCTGTATTAGGTATAGCTTTACTTAATATAAGTAGTGAATATAATTTTATTGAAATGCTTGTTTATAGTGTATCTGCTTCTTTAGGTTTTACACTTGTTATTTATATTTTTTCAAGTATGCGTGAAAGAATTGAACAATGTAATGTACCTGAAAGTTTTAAAGGTACACCAATTGCCTTAATAGTAGCTGCTATCATGTCATTAATATTTAGTAGATTTATATGATAGCCTATATATTATTAATTAGTTTAATTGTTGTTACATTTATAACATATCGCGTTAATAAATGTAAGCATAACTGTAATACATGCAGTATATGTAGAAAGGATTAACATGATAAGTATTATTATTTTAACAGGAACAGCTCTAATATTAAGTGTTATATTAGTAGTTGTTAATACACTTATAAACAAGGAAGATAAAAGAGTTAGTGAAATAGAAAAAATGCTTCCAGGACTAAACTGTGGCGGATGTGGCTATGGTTCTTGCAAAGGTATGGCTTGTGAAATATTAAAAAATAGGGAAGCATACTTAAATTGTCGCCCTTTAAGAGGTGAAAAAAAGGAAGCTTTTATCGAATTTTTAAAAACATTAAAGTAGAAAAAATATTTCTACTTTTTTTCTTTGAAAATAAAAGGTTTATCTAAATATAAAAATTATTTTTGATTTTTAATATTGATAAAGATAGGAAGTGTTGGTATAATTATATTGAAACTAGAAAGTGTCTAAAAACGTAAAGGAGAGAATAAAGATATGGCAAAGAAAAATGATAGACGTATTAGAAGAATTAGAACTCTTATTTTAGTATGTGTTCTAACATTATCTTCACTTGTTATGTCAGCATACGCATGGTTTATTGGTATGAAAACTGTTAACGTATCGGCATTCGAAGTTGAAGTAGCATCAACAGAAGGCTTATATTTATCTATGGATGGTGAAAATTGGTCTTACTCATTAGATGCTAAAAATACAGCCGCTTATGTAGGAAATACAAATACTTGGGCTGAAGATGGATTAATTCCAATGTCAACAATAGGAGAAATGAGCAAAGCTTCATCACGTATGATTTTATTTGAAAAAGGTAGTTTAACTGCAACTAGTGGAGGTTATCGTTTACTTACTAGTCAAGTAGATAACTCAGCAGCAGAACAAAAAGGTTATGTAGCATTTGACTTATTTGTTAAGAATATTTCTGGTCATGCATATTATGCTGAAGATGATATTAAAACAGAAGAAGCTATTTATTTAACAACAAATTCAAAAGTTACAATCGCTCAAAACGGTGGAAAAGCTGGAACTGGTATTGAAAATTCTGTACGTGTTGCATTTACACAAGTAGGACGTGTTAAAGCTGATACATCAAATGTTGGTACTATTACTGGTATGACTTGTACTACAGCAGGAGCAGTTACAGGTTTATGTCATTCAGCAAAAATCTGGGAACCAAATGATACTGCTCACGTTCAAAATGCAATTAATTGGTATGATACTTCATGCCGTACAAGAAAAGCAGCAGGAACTGTTGTAAGTGATCCTGCATCATTCAATTCTGGAACTCATTGTACAGCTGTTAATACTACAAATTTAGTAGAAGGTGCAACTCCTACATATGCAATTAGTAGAGCATTAAATGTTAATGATAATGTTGATGTATATGATGGAGCTGAATATAATACTTATACAGCTAATACTAAGACATATGCAGAATATCAAGCATTAGTTGATAAAACAGAAGCTAAATTAGTTAAGTTCCCATACTTTACTGATACTATGAAATTAAAAGAAGGTAATGATCGTCCAACATTTATGACATTAGCACCAAATAGTATTACTAAAGTAAGAATATATGTATATATTGAAGGACAAGATATTGATAATTATGATTTCGCATCATTAGGAAATAAGATTTCAATTAACTTTGGATTCACTAAAGAAAGATATATTGAAAGTGATGTTGATTATAATGGACCTGCTTTACCAGCAACAAATCCTTCAGTAGCAGATTAATAAATAAAGAAGAATTTATCAAAAATTCTTCTTTTTTGTTGCAAAATATGATATACTTTAAGTGGTGATATTGATGGATGAATTAAATGTAACATTTAGCTCTATAGACAGTAATGTAACATTAAGCGATGCTTTAAAAGAAAATTTTAAAGCTTTAATCACAATCTTTCATCAAAATTTTAAAGAAGTTAGTTTAGCTAACTTTAATGAAAGAATAAAAGGATTAGAGATTAAAAAGGGAAATAAATATATTGTTAAGGATGCAGTTTTATATAATCCTAAAGAAAACGCAATATATTTAAATGAAGATAAGCTAAATAAGTCTGATGCTAAACATGAATTGATGTTTGCAATCTTAACTATAATATCTAGTAAAGATAATGGTTATGGTTTTGATACAGATGGACAATTAAAAGTACTTAATGTCGGCCTTGCCGAAATTTTAACTAATTTTTTAGTTGGAAATGAGAGTGAAGAGCATGAATAGAGAAAAAGCTGCTAATATAACAAATTTAGTATTAGGGTCTATAATTTCTGTAGATGGAGCAGTTACTGCTTTCTTTAATAATGACCCAGAACCTATTAAGAGAGCAATTGCGACTAAATCAAAAGACGCAAGTGAAGTATTAAAAGCAATTCAGAAAGGTAATTATGAGATTGAAAATGATCAACTACTAAGCAGAGAAAGTAACTACGGAGAAGTTCAGAAAACTATAGTTGAACAGTTAATAACTCCTGAAAATGCAGAATTCATGACAACTAATATTATAAATAGCGAAGAGGTATTAGGAGAACCAGCTCCTGAACTTACTAGCGCTAGTGAATTTATAAATGGTGTTAGACAACAAAATATCGGAATGGAAATTATAAAATAGAGGTGTAATTATGAATGAATATAAAATCTTAGCAGATTTAATATTCCCAGATGTTACGCTAACAGTAGAAGACTATGAAAAGAAATATCCCTGTAGAGATTTGGATGAAAAAGCGATAGTATCAAGATATGCTCCAAGTCCTACGGGATTTATTCATATTGGTGCTTTGTTAGCAACATTTACAAGTAGTACATTTGCAAGACAAACTAATGGGAAATTTTATCTAAGAATTGAAGATACAGATACAAAAAGAACTATTGATAACGGAATCAATAAAATTATTGATGGTTTAAAAGAATATGATATTACTTTTGATGAAGGACCAACTAGTGAAACTGAAGAAGTAGGAGCTTACGGACCATATATTCAAAGTAATAGACGTGAAATATATCACGCATTTATCAAGAGACTAATTGAAGAAGGAAAAGCATATCCATGTTTCTGTAGTCCTGAAGAACTAGAAGAATTAAGAGAATATCAAACAAAGAAAAAAATGCGTATCGGATATTACGGACACAGTGCTAAATGTCGTAATATTAGTCCTGATGAAGCTATTGAAAGAATTAAGAATGGTGAAAAATATATTATTCGTTTAAAATCACCAGGAAATTTTGAAAATAAAGTTAAGTTTAATGATGTTATTAGAGGCCAAATTGAAATGCCAGAAAATGATATTGATATCGTTATTATGAAAAGTGATGGTCTTCCAACATATCATTTTGCACATTTAGTTGATGATCATTTAATGCATACAACTCATGTTATAAGAGGTGATGAGTGGTTAGCAAGTTTACCACTTCATGTACAATTATTTGAAATGTTTGGGTATAAACCTCCAAAATATTGTCATATTTCACCACTTATGAAAAATGAAAATGGTGTTGTAAGAAAATTATCAAAACGTAAAGATCCAGAATGTGCAGCTAGTTTCTATCATGAACTTGGAATTCCTCAAGAAGCTGTAATGCTTTATTTAGCAACAATTACAAATTCTAATTTTGAGGAATGGTATAATCAAAATCAAGAAAAATCATACAAAGACTTTAAATTTGAATTTAGTAAAATGAATAAGTCTGGAGCTTTATTTGATATGGATAAATTAAATAATATATCTAAAATATATATAAGTAGATTAAAAGCTACTGATTTATATGAAAGAGCTCTTAAGTATTATCAAGAATTTGATCAAGATTTCTATAACTTATTACTAAATAATAAAGAATATAGTATTAATTTATTAAATATTGAAAGAGAAGTACCAAAACCAAGAAAAGATATCGCTAATTATTCAGATATTAAAAAAGAATTCTGGTACATGTATGATGAATTATTTAATCCTACAGAATACGAATTCAAAAATATTACTGATGAAGAAGAAATTAAGACTATCTTAAACACATATATGGAAAAATACTATACTGATGTTAAAGAAGAATGGTTCAGTAAAGTAAAAGAATTATGTGATGAATTAGGATATGCTAGTGATATGAAAGCATATAAATTAAATCCAGAAAACTATAAAGGAAATGTCGCTGATGTTTCAACAGTTTTAAGAGTTGCTTTAACAAGTAAAGCTATGACTCCAGATTTATATGAATTAATGCATTTATTAGGTAAAGAAAGAATATTAAATAGATATAATAAATTGACTAATAAGTAGAAAAGTGCTATATTTTAGTTGTAAGAACTTTACTTAATAAGTTAAAATTAAGTTAAGAAACCCACTTTTAGTGGGTTTTGTTTTGGGGAATACTTGATTTTTATCTATGTTATGTTATAATACTTTTAGCAATGAAGAGGCATAGTAGTGATGAAATACTTATAGAGAGTTAACGGTTGGTGGAAGTTAATAGGAAATAGTCATGAATTCACCTTGGAGCTTTGTAAAAGAAAATTTACAACGGTAACGCGTTATAGTTTCAAGGCTATTGTTAGATAGTAAATTAAGGTGGTACCGCGACTTTTCGCCCTTATAGGGTGATTAGTCGTTTTTTTATTTTAAGGAGGATAAATATGGAAGAATTACTAAAAAGTTTAGAAGAAAAAATAGTTAATGTTACTAATATAAATGAACTTAACGAATTAAAAGCAGAATATTTAGGTAAAAAGGGTTCTATTAGTGCTTTATCTAGTAAAATGGGAGAATTATCTATCGAAGAAAAGAAAACTTATGGTATGAAATTAAATGAAATTCGTACAAAAGCTGAATCTTTAATTGAAGAAAAAAGAAAGGCTATGGAAAAAGCTATTTTAGATGAAAAATTAGCTAAAGAATCAATTGATATTTCTTTACCAGCTACTAAGGTAACAGCGGGTTCTCCTAATATACTTGAAAAAGTAATTGAAGAAGTAGAAGAATTATTTATGTCAATGGGTTATGATGTTGTAGATGGTCCAGAAGTAGAAGAAGATAGATATAACTTTGAACTTTTAAATATTCCAAAGGGACATGCGGCTAGAGATGCTCAAGATACATTCTATTTAAAAGATGATGAAATACTTTTAAGAAGTCAAACTTCAGGAGTACAAGCTAGAGTTATGCTTGCTCATGAAGGAAAAGAACCAATTCGTATGATTTGTCCAGGTAAAACATATCGTCGTGATGATGATGATGCAACTCATTCACATCAATTCATGCAAATTGAAGGTTTACTTGTAGATACAGAAGATATATCTTTATGTGATTTAAAAGGGACTTTTGAAACAGCTGCTAAAAAATTATTTGGTAACGATACAACTACTAGATTTAGACCTAGTTATTATCAATTTACAGAACCTTCTGTTGAAATGGATATTTCATGTTTTAACTGTAAGGGTAAAGGATGTAATATTTGTAAACAAACAGGTTGGATTACAGTAGGTGGAGCAGGTATGGTTCATCCTAATGTACTTAATATGTGCGGTTATGATGCTAATAAATGGCATGGTTTTGCTTTCGGTTTTGGAGCAGAAAGACTTGCGATGCTTAAATATGGTGTTAATGATTTAAGAGCGTTCTATAACGTTGATTTAAGAGAAGTTAAGAACTTTGATAGAAGGGAGGAAAACTAGATGATAAGTTTAAATTGGATTAAAGACTATGTTAATTTAGATGGTGAAGATTTAAAAGAATTAGCCGTTAAAATAACAAAAGCTGGTTTAAATATTGAAGATGTTATTACTAATCATATTGATAACTTAGTTATTGGTGAAGTAGTAGAATGTGTTAATCATCCAGATTCCGACCATTTACATGTTTGTAAAGTTAATGTGGGAAAAGAAGTAACTCAAATAGTATGTGGTGCTTCTAATGTTAGAGAAGGTATCAAAGTAATAGTTGCTTTACCAGGCGCTGTATTACCAGGAAACTTTGAAATTAAAGCTGGTAAAATTCGTGGTGAAGAATCTAATGGTATGATCTGTGCTTTATTTGAATTAGGGTTAGAAGAAAAAACAGAAGAAACATACGCTAAGGGAATTGAAGAACTTCCTAGTGATGCTCCAGTAGGTGAAGATCCTCTTGCTTATTTAGGATTAGATGATACTTTATATGATTTAGATTATCATAAGAGAAGAAATAATGATGTTTATTACCATATAGGATTTGCTTATGAAGTTGGTACTATCTTAGGTAAAGAAGTAAAACTTCCTGAAGCAAAATATACTGAAGTAAATGACGATGTTAATAATCATGTTAAATTAACTGTTGAAACAGATAAATGTCCATATTACTTAGGTAAAATGGTTAAAAATGTTAAAATTGGTGAATCACCAGAATGGATTAAGAAAAGAATTACTGCGGCTGGTATGCGACCAATTAATAATGTTGTAGATATCTCTAACTTTGTTATGTTAGAGTACTGCCAACCAACACATTTCTTTGATGCGGATAAACTAGGTAATACTGTTTTAGTAAGAGATGCTAAAGATGGTGAAGTTATCACTACTTTAGATGGCAAAGAAAGAGAATTAATTAGTAAGGATATAGTTATTACTGATGGTGTTAAGCCAACTTGTATCGCTGGTGTTATGGGTGGCGAAAATACTGAAGTTGATGAAAATACAAAAAATATATTTATTGAAGCTGCTATCTTTGATTCTGTAGCAATCAGAAATACAGCTAATAGATTACAACTTAAGAGTGAAGCATCTATTAGATATGGTAAAGGATTAAATTATGAATATACAGAGGCTGCTATTAATAGATGCTGTGCATTATTAGAAGAGTATGCTGGTGGTGAAGTATGTTCTGGTATGCTTAAACATGATACAGTAGATAAAACTCCTAAGAAAGTAGAATTTACAGCAACACAAATTAATAAAGTATTAGGTATAACTATTACTGATGAAGATGTTAAAACAGAATTAAAAAGACTTGATTTTGAATATACATATAATGATGGAAAATTTGATGTAACTATTCCAAATAGAAGACTTGATATTGAGCCTAATATTGCTGATATGGCTGAAGAAATTGGTCGTTTATATGGATATCATAATCTAGTATCAACACTTCCAACTGTTAAAACTAGACGCGGTGTTTATGTAGGAAATGTTAAGTTAAGAAAGAGTATTTCTAAGAGATTAAGAGCTTTAGGTTTAAATGAAGTTAAGACATATACTTTAGTAAGTCCAGAAATGGCTAAATTATTTAGATATGATAATAAAGAAAATGCTTTACTTCCAAACCCAATGAGTATGGATAAATCAGTAGTAAGAACTAGTCTTATCCCATCTCTTGTTAATACATATGAATATAATAAAGCTCGTAAAGTAAATGATATTTTATTATATGAAATAGCTAATACTTACGATAAAGACTATAAAGAAGATACAAAAGTAAGTATGTTATTAAAAGGTAATTATATTTCAAATAATTGGCAAGGTTCAATAAAGGTAGATTTCTATATAGTTAAAGGTATAATTGAAAATTTACTTGACTATTTAGGATTTAAAAATAGATATTCTTATGTCGTAAATGAATTACCAGAAATGCATCCAGGAATGTCAGCTACTATCTTATTAGATCGTGAACCAATTGGTATGTTTGGTAGAGTTCATCCATCATATAAGAAAGATGAAATCTATGTTGTTGAACTTTCAATGAGTAAACTATATGAAAAACAAGTTAAACCATTAAAATATAAAGAAGCTAATAAATATCCTGAAATTTCTAAAGATGTTGCTTTCGTAGTTAAGAAAAATGTAACAGCATCTACTTTGATTGATCAAATTAGAAGATCAGGAGGTAGACTTCTTACTGATATAGATGTATTTGATGTTTATGTAGGGGAAAATGTAGCAGATGATGAGAAGTCACTTGCATTCAATTTAAAATTCGCAGATCCTACACGTACATTAACAGAAGAAGAAGTAATGACTGTATTTAATAAGATAATTACAGAAGTAGAAAGTAAACTTGATGCAAAATTAAGAAGCTAAGGCTTCTTTTTTGCTTTTTAAGTTAAATATCTACTAAAAGATTAAAATATTTGATATAATATATTATAGGTGAAAGTATGAAAAATATTTATGATTATACTTTGTCTGAGTTAGAAAATCTTTTTGTATATTTAGGGTATAAAAAATTTAATGCCAGTCAAGTATATGATTGGATATATAAAAAACGTATAAAAAGTTTTAACGAAATGACAAATGTTAAAAAAGAGTTAATTGATTATTTAAATGAGAATTTTATATTAGGTAGTATTGAAGTCGTTGAAAGACAAGAAGATATTGATGTTGCTAAGTTCTTATTTAGACTTGAAGATGATCAAAAAGTAGAAGCTGTATATATGCATCATGATTATGGACATAGTTTATGTATATCTACCCAAGTAGGATGTAATATGAGTTGTGCTTTTTGTGAATCAGGAAGACTTAAAAAAAGAAGAGATTTAAAAACTAGTGAGATGGTTGAACAAATTCTTGCTGTTGAAAAAGAACTTAATTTAAGAATTACCCATATTGTTTTAATGGGTATAGGTGAACCTTTTGATAACTATGATAATGTCATGAAATTTATTGATATAGTTAACTGCGGTAAAGGTATTGAATTAGGTGCTAGACATATAACAGTTTCAACAAGTGGAATTGTTCCTAAAATAAAAGAATTTGCAAAAAGTGATAAACAAGTAAATTTAGCTATTAGTCTACATGCATCTAATGATGAATTAAGACGTAAATTAATGCCAATTGATAAAGCATATCCTTTAGATACATTAATGGATGCTATTAAAGAATATATAGGTAAAACTAACAGAAGAGTTACTTTTGAATATATTATGTTAGATCATGTTAATGACACTAAAGAAAATGCATTAGAACTTGTTAATTTATTAAAAGGAATGAATTGCTATGTTAATTTAATTCCATATAATGAAACAAGTCATATCGATTTTAAAAAGAGCAGTCAAGAAAGAATAATGAATTTCTATGATATTCTAAAAAAGAATAATATAAATGTAACAATAAGAAGAGAATTTGGTAGCAAAGTAAGTGCTGCCTGTGGACAACTAAGAGCAAATCATGAGGAGGCAAAATAATGGAGTATTGTTATTTAACTGATCCAGGCAAAATAAGGGATCATAATGAAGATAGTGTAACTATTGTAAAAAATGTTAATAACGAAATATTAATGGCTGTAGCTGATGGAATGGGTGGTCACCGTGGAGGTGAAATAGCTTCATCTATCGCTATTAATGTTGTTACTAAACGTTTCTCACAAAAAGATACAGTAGGTACTAAAGAAGAAACAATTGAATTCTTACAAACAGTAGTTAGTGAAGCTAACATGGAAATATATAAATATACAAAAGAACATCCGGAAAGTGATGGCATGGGAACAACTATTGTTCTTGCTGTATTAACTAAAGATTTCTTACTATTTGGTAATATTGGTGATTCATCAGGATTTGTAATTAAGAATAATAAATTACATAAAATAACTATGGATCACACATTAGTTAATTTACTTGTAAGAAGTGGTGAATTAAGCTTAGAGGAAGCTAAAAATCATCCACGTAAAAATGTTCTAATGCGTGCTTTAGGAGCCGTAGTAGATGTAGAAATGGATATTTTTGATATTACAGATGAAGTTGATGGAATTCTTCTATGTAGTGATGGTTTAACTAATATGTTAACAGAAGAACAAATAATGAAGGTATTAGCGGAAGACCATACAGGAGAAGAAAAACTTGAAAAATTAATTATAAAAAGTAATAATAGGGGCGGTACTGATAATATATCAATCGCATACTTAAACAAAGGTGGTAAAGCGCAATGATAATTAATGGTCAAAAGATTAATGATAGATATCAAATAATTCGAACTATCGGTGAAGGTGGTATGGCTAATGTATATTTAGCTTATGACCCAATTCTTGATAGAAATGTCGCAGTAAAAATATTAAGAGGAGATTTAGCTACTGACGAAAAATTCGTAAGAAGATTTCAAAGAGAAGCTATGAATGCTTCAAGTTTAACTCATCCTAATATTGTGGAAATGTATGATGTAGGAGAAGATAATGGTAACTACTTCATCGTTATGGAATATGTTGATGGTAAAACTTTAAAGAGTTTAATCAAAAAAAGAGGTAAATTAACTTTACCGGAAGTAATTGATATTATGCTTCAACTTACAAGCGCTATTGCTTGTGCTCATGATTCATACATAATACACCGTGATATTAAACCACAAAATGTTATGATCTTAGATGATGGTAGAGTAAAAATAACTGATTTTGGTATAGCAATTGCATCAAATGCTACAGAACTTACACAAACTAATAGTGTTATGGGATCAGTTCATTATTTACCTCCAGAACAAGCTAATGGTAAAGGAGCTACTATTAAAAGTGATATATATTCTTTAGGTATACTTATGTATGAACTTTTAGTAGGAAGAGTACCATTTAAAGGTGAAAATGCTGTTGAGATAGCATTAAAACAATTAAAAGAACCAATTCCTAGTGTATGTAAAGAAGATGATTCAATACCACAATCTATTGAAAATATCATCTTAAAAGCTTGCGCTAAGAATCCAAAAAATAGATATGATTCAGTAAGAGAAATGTATGCTGATATTAAGAGTGCACTTGATGAAGACCGTGCTAATGAAAGAAGACTTGTTTATAAATATCCAGAAGATGATATTGAAGAAACTAAGACTTTGGTAGATTTACCAGTACCAAAGACTAGAAAGGAAAAAACAGAGTTAGATATGATTGAAGAAAGAGAAGAAGAAAAAGAAAATAAAAAATTAAATAAAGTAATAGTTATCTTATCAATTGTAGTTGCTCTTGCGTTAGTAGTAATTGGTACAATTTTATTTATTGTTCCTATGTTTGCTCAAACAAAAGATGTTAAAATTCCTGATGTTTCTGGTATGACTATTGAAAAAGCTGAAGCTGCTTTAAAGAAAGCTGGACTTAATGTTGCTATTGAACTAGACGAAAGAGCTAGTGATGAAGTAGAAGAAGGAATTGTAATGGGTACAAGTCCTAAAGCAAAAAGAACAGTTAAAGAAAAAACAGAAATAACTTTAATTGTTTCAATCGGACTAAAAAAGATAAAGATTGAAGATTATACTGATAAAAACTGTGATGAAGTAAAAGGGGCATTAACAGTTAAAGGATTAAAACCAACTTGTGAATTCAAGAAAGTTGAAGAAGAAGCTGGGAAAACATATGATGAAGCATTAATCGTTGATCAATCAATTAAGGAAGGCGAAGAAGTAGAACAAGGTACAGAAATTATTCTATATAAGCCATCATTAATTGTTAAATATCCAGATTTTACTTCAGGATATACTATTGATCAAATAAAAGAATGGTGTGAAAAAAATAGTGTTGTTTTAACAGTAAAAGAAGTACCAACTTATGATTATCCTGCTGGTAAAATATATTGGCAAAGTAGAGAAAAAGATAGTGAAGTAGCAACTAAAAATGCACCACTTACTATTTATGTAGCTAAGGCCCCAACAGTAGCTACAAGAACACATTAATATGAATGGTAAAATAATTAAAATAATAAGTAATGATTATACAGTCTTAGGGGAAGATAATAAAGAATATATCTGCAAAGCTAGAGGAAAATTTCGTAATATGAAAGTTACTCCTCTAGTAGGAGATATAGTTACTTTTGATAAAGATAATCGTTATATTATGAAAATACATCCAAGAAAAAATTATTTAATTAGACCTAGTATCGCAAATATTGATCAATTAATAATTATTGCTAGTGTTAAACATCCTGATTTTGATACTAATTTACTTGATAAGTTATTAGTTATCTCAGAGTTTAATATGATTCAACCAGTAATATGTTTGACTAAAACAGATCTATTAAATGATAAAGAAAAAGAATGTATTCAAGAATATGTCGATTATTATGAAAAGATAGGATATGAAGTAGTATTAAATACTAATTTAGATCGTATTAAAGAACTTCTTAAAGATAAAATAACAGTATTTACTGGACAATCGGGGGCAGGTAAATCAACATTACTTAATAAATTAGATAGTAGTTTTAATATTAAAACTGGAGAAATATCTCTTGCTTTAGGAAGAGGAAAACATACTACTCGTCACACAGAGTTATTAAATACTTGTGATGGCTGGGTAGCTGATACTCCAGGATTTAGTTCTTTAGAATTTATTGAAATGACTAAAGAAGATATTCGTGATAATTTTGTTGATTTTCAAGCTTTAAGAGATGAATGCAAGTATAAAGATTGTATGCATCTAAAAGATGATAATTGTCGTATTAAACAAGCTGTTGAAAATGGTGAAATTATTAAGAGTCGTTATGAAAATTATAAAAAGTTTATAGAAGGGATGCATTAGTATGAAGATTTCTCCATCTATTTTGTCTATTAAAGAAGATCGTAAATTAAGAATTGCTTTAATGGATAAACAAGATATTGATTATATTCATTTAGATATAATGGATGGTAAATTTGTAATGAATAAAACTCAAGGTTTTAAAGAAGATTACGAAGAAGTAAGTGATTTAAAGAAACCTTTAGATATTCATATAATGGTTGAAGATATTAAAAAGTATGTTGATAATTATGCTTTACTTAAACCAAGAAATATTACTTTTCATTATGAAGCAACTAAAGATCCAGATAGTATTATTGAATATATAAGAAATAAAGGTATTAAAGTTGGTATGGCAATTAATCCAAATACTAGTATTGATAGTATAGGCCCATATCTAAATGATATTGATATTGTTCTTGTTATGAGTGTAGAGCCTGGTAAAGGTGGTCAGAAATTTATTGACAGTGCTCAAGAAAAAATAGATGAATTAAGACTTCTAAAAAATGCATATAAATATAATTATGAGATTGAGGTTGATGGTGGTATCAATGATCAAACAGTTCTAAAATGCTTAAATGCAGATATTATAGTAGTTGGATCATATATCACTAATACTCATGATTATAAGCATCAAATAGATATAATTAAAGAAAAGATAGATAGTTATTAATCTATCTTTTAATTTGACAAAATATGCTTATATGCTATAATAACAGGCATTAAAGAGGGGATATTATGGAAAATATGAAGGAATACTACGAGAATTTACGAAAAGAATGCCTTTTATATAAAAATAGACAATTAGCAATAGGTCAAGGAATAATTGAAAAAGTTTATCCTTTAATAAGAAATTATAAAATTGAAATTGAGGGAGAAGAAAATGTTCCTAAAGACACAAATGTTTTATTTGTTACAAATCACAGTAATTCACATGATGCTTTTACAGCTTATGAATTATTCTCTCTTCTAGGAAGAAAAGGTAGCGAAATGGTTGGTTCTGACTGTTTAAGTCCAATTGTTCAAAAAATATTTGATATTTCCGATGCTACTTTATTAGATAGAAGAAGAAAAGAAGAATGTAGTCAAGCTGCTATTAGTATGGCAAGTAAAATATTAAATGGTAAAGATGGATTAATTTATGGTGAAAGTACATGGAATTTACATCCAATCTTACCTATGCATAATATTAAAAATGGAGCTACTAAAATCGCTTTAATTGCTGGTGTTCCTATCATTCCAACTATTATTGAATATATCGAAGTTAATGATAAAGTTGATACAGAAAGTAAATTAATTACTAAATGTATTATAAGATTTGGAAAGCCAATAATTCCAAGTATCGAAACTTCTTTACCAGTTCAATCAAAAGCTTTAACTGATGAAATGAGTTTAATGCGTAAACAAGTATGGGCTGATAATGGTATAAAAAGAGATAGTTTAACAGATGTTGATAAGGAATTATATATGAATCATACTTATGTTAAAAAGTTTAAAGCTTTAGGATTTACTTATGATTCAGAAAGTGAAAGTAAATACTTATTATATTTACCAGGCGAAGCTAAAGAAAATGAATATACAATAAATGAAGCTGGAGAATTTGTTCCAGGTATAACAGAAAAAAATAAAGTTAAGAAACTAGGATAATGTTTCTTAACTTTTTTTATTAAAAACAAGGCTAAATATGTTATAATTAAATATAGGGTAGGGTGTGATGATAATGCTAGGACTTTATAATTTATATATTCCAGTATGTGCTTTATTTATTGAAATACTATGTAATATAGTTTTCTTTAGTAAAGGAAGAGTAGTAAATAAGGAAACATCAGTTTTCTCAAGAGTTTTAATATACGGTCTTATTGATAGTGCTTTAATGGTTATAATTATATATTTCGGTTTATTTAATCCAACAGGATTAGGCCTATTAAAGTTCTTAAATAAGATAGATTATTCAATGTATATATTATTTGCTAGCAATCTATTTTTATATGTGTATTATATTACGTCTAAAGAATCACACGAAGATAAAGTTAAGAGCTATAATTTCTTCTTTATATTAACTACAATTATTGATATTCTAGTTATAATTTTGTTATTATTCTTTGATGTAAATATTCATAATAATGGACGTAATATGTATAGTGATGGTATGGCCTTAAATATTGTAGTAGGGGCAACAGGCGTATATTTCTTCTCAATGATAGTATGCTTAATCGTAAACTTTAGAAAAGCTATTACTAAGAAATTAGCCCCATTATATACATTAATATTGTTATTTGCTCTAGTATTTGTTTTAAATCAAATAGATAAAAGTATTGTAATTATTTCAGCTGTAATTGCGTATGTTAATTTAATAATGTTATTTACAATTGAAAATCCAGATACTAAGATGCTTTCACAAGTAGAATCTGCTAAAGAAATGGCTGATAAAGCTAATAAAGCAAAAACAGATTTCTTAAGTAGTATGTCTCATGAAATAAGAACACCTTTAAATGCAATTGTTGGATTTAGTGAATGCATTAAGAATGAAGATTCTTTAGATAAGGCTAAAGAAGATGCAGAAGATATAATTACCGCAAGTCAAAACTTACTTGAAATAGTAAATGGTATTCTTGATATTAGTAAGATTGAATCAGGTAAGATGGAACTTGTTGAAAAAGAATATGACTTACATGAATTAGCAGAAAATCTAGCTAAACTTATTAAGACAAGAATTGGTGAAAAACAAATTACTTTAAATACTTATTTTGCCCCAGATATTCCGGGAGTATTATATGGTGATGCTGGTAAAGTAAGACAAGTAATGTCTAATGTTTTAACTAACGCAGTTAAGTATACCGAAAAAGGTTTTATTGATTTTAGTATTAGCTGTGTTAATGATGGTAATACAAGTAAACTTGTAATATCTGTTGAAGATACAGGTAGAGGTATTAAACCTGAAAAAATTAATAAATTATTTAATAAATTTGAGAGACTTGAAGAAGATAAAAATACTACTTTAGAAGGTACTGGATTAGGCCTTGCCATTTCTAAAAGTTTAGTTGAGATGATGAACGGTAAAATAGTAGTTCAAAGTAAATATGGTGAAGGATCTAAATTTACAATTTATATTCCTCAAGTAATTAAATCTTATGTTAAGAAAGAAGTTAAATCTGATATTAGTAGTAATATTAATCTTGATTTAACAAATAAAAAAATACTTATTGTTGATGATAATAAGTTAAATTTAAAGATCGAGGCTCGTTCCTTAGAAGGATATCATCCAACTGTTACTTTAGTTGAAAGTGGTTTTGAAACATTAGAAAAGATTAAAAATGGTGAAAAATATGATCTTATCTTAATGGATGATATGATGCCTAAAATGAGTGGTACAGAAGCTATGAAACAATTAAGAACATTAGAAGGATTTAAAACTCCAGTTGTTGTTTTAACAGCAAATGCTATCTCAGGAATGAAAGAAAAATATCTAGAAGATGGTTTTGATGATTATTTAGCAAAACCTCTAGATAAAGAAGAATTAAAAAGAGTATTAACTAGATTTTTATCAGGAATGGATATGGAAGATACTTCAAGTAGTATATTTGATCCACTTCCAAGTTCAATCTATACAATAACTGATAAAGATATTGAAAAAATAGATGCTTTAATGCCAGACGAAGAATTAAGAAAAAGAGAAGAAGCTCTTAATGCAGAAGAGAAAAATAATCAACCTAAAGAAAATAAAGTAGAAGAGGTTAAACTTGAGGAAGTCAAAGTAGAAGAGACTACTGAAGAAGTAAAGGTAGAAGAACCTATTGTAATTAATGAACCTGTAGAAATACCTACAGAAAATAATTCTTCTAATAAAGGTAGTAGGGAATTCCTAGAACAAAATGGTGTTAATGTAAGTGCATCTCTAGAATTATTAGGGGATATGGAAATGTTTAATGAAACAATTGATGGTTTCATTAAAGAAACAGAAGAACGTATTCCAAAAATGAAAGAGTATAAAGATAGTAATAATACTAAAGACTATGCTATTTTAGCTCATGCCATGAAGAGTGATTCTAAATATTTAGGATTTACTAAGTTAGCTGAATTATCTTTAGATCATGAATTAAAAGGTAAAGAGGATAACATAAATTATATAAATGAAAACTATGCGACTTTAATGGCAGAAGTAGATAGAATAATGGGTATTATTAAAGAATATCGTGGATAAAAAAAGAAGACTTATTAGTCTTCTTTTTCTTCGTCTTTAACTTCTACAATTGCTCCTACAGGACATCCTTCCATAGCATCTGTAGCGTCTTCAATTTTATCTTCAGGTATTTCATCAACTGTTACCATTGCAACACCTTCTTCATTAAATTCAAAGCATTCTGGACAAATACCACGACATGCTCCGCATCCAATACACATTTCTTCGTTAACTTTTAATTTCATATATTCCTCCTGTAAACATTATAGTTAAATTATGTAAAAAAATCAACAAGCAATAGAAAACATAAGTATTTTATGGTATTATATAATTGGTGATGTAGTATGAAAACTCGTATGGAACGTATATATGAAGAAACTGATATAGAAACTTCAGCAAGTAGAACAGCACGTAATAAGAGATATTATAATCGTATTGATGATGATGAAAACTATACTAATATTGAAGCAACTATTGAAACTCCAAAGAGTAATGAAATTGATATTACTAAAATAAGAGATTTAATACTACGACGTGAAGAAGAAGAGAATAATAAAAATAGATTAGTAAAAAGAGATGTTGAAATAGAAATGCCTAATATGGCATTACTCGAAGATGAAGAAGAAAAAAATTATGATATTATTGATGTCTTAAGTAAAGCTAAAGAAGAAAGAACATCTCGTGAAGATAAATATCATAAATTAGATGAAGAGTATCTTGAATATTTAAAACATCCAGAGAAAAAGATTGAAAAGATACCAATGGAAGATGATATTAAAGAAATTAAAAATTTACTTAATACTTTAACTAGTAGTTTAGAGTTAAAGAAAATGAAAGATTCAGAATTATCTTTAGATATGTTAAATGAATTAAAAGATACAGGTACTATTGATACTGATGATCCATTAATTAAAAATTTAATTAATGGCGCAAGTAAGATTGAAGAAGATAAAAATAAAGAAGAAGATATTGATAATACTTTTAATACAACAAGCATGAATATTAAAGTAAAAGATTATGGTGATGATGAACCTAAAAAGAAAAATCCTGTATTAAGTATCTTAATAGGTTTACTTATTATATCTGTAATTGCTTTAGGAGTATTTATTCTTTATAAGGTATTAGCCTAAGATATATAGAAATATATATCTTTTTTTTTATTTGTGCTATAATTTATATAGGTGATTTAAATGCATGAAGATATATTATACAAAGTAATGGTAATGGTACTTGTAAGTTTTTTATTTGTTGCCCTTATAATACCATACATTAAAAAAGTAGCAGAACATGTAGGAGCTATGGATATTCCAGATAAAAGAAAGATTCATAAAGAACCTATGCCTCGTTTAGGTGGTCTTGGGATATATTTAGGTTTCTTATTATGTTATATGTTATTTGGTGAAACTAGTTCTTTAATGAATTCAATATTAATTGGTAGTTTCATTGTAGTATTAACTGGTGTAGTCGATGATATTAAACCATTAAGAGCAAAAACTAAATTTTTTGGTCAACTTGCAGCTAGTTTAGTAATAACTTTATATGGTGGTTTAGTAATGCATAATGTAACAGCTTTCGGTATTAATTTAAATTTTGGTATATTTGCTATACCTGTTACAATATTCTTTATTTTAGGATGTATTAACTGCATTAATTTAATTGATGGTTTAGATGGTTTAGCCGGAGGAATTAGTAGTATTTATTTCTTAACTATCGGTATAATTGCTGTAATGCAAGGAAAACATGGACTTGATACAACACTTACATTTATTATGTTAGGTTCAACATTAGGTTTCTTACTTCATAATTTCTATCCAGCTAAGATCTTTATGGGAGATTCAGGTAGTATGTTCTTAGGATTTACTATCTCAGTAATTGCTTTATTAGGATTTAAAAATGTTACAATGTCATCTCTTGTAATACCACTTCTAGTACTTGCAATTCCAATCTTAGATACTTTATTTGCGATACTACGTCGTATTTTAAAGAAAGAAAGTATTTCAACTCCTGATAAATCTCATATCCATCATCAATTACTTAGAAATTTCTCACAAAGAAAAACTGTTTTAATAATATATCTAGTTGATTTATTATTCTCAGCTGCATCAATTGTATGCTTCTTAAGAGATAGAATGTTAGGATATATCTTATACGGAATATTACTATTAATTGTTCTTCTTTTTATAACATTCACAGATGTTGTATTCCCTAAAGATAATAATCCTTTATATCGTTTATTTCATAGAAAATAATATGTAAACAAATAAGATAATACCTTGCTATTATCTTATTTTTTATTTATAATTGTTATAGTAGAGGTGGCTAACATGAAAAGACATTTTTGTGCTTCTATATTTATAGTAGATCCAAAAACAAAAAAGATATTATTAGTAAAACATAAGAAATTTAATAAATGGGTCCAACCTGGAGGACATATGGAGGAAAATGAAACTCCTGAAGAAACTGCTCTTCGTGAAGCATATGAAGAAACAGGATTAAGAATTGATTTAGTAGGAGAACGTTTTCCAAGAGAAAGTGATTTCATTAAACCATTAGGAGTTCAAAAGAATACAAATGATAAAGGTGATTTACATATTGATTTTATTTATGTAGGAATACCTAGAGAAGAACACTATGAAAAATTTGATAAAGATGAATCATACGCTATTAAATGGTTTTCAAGAGATGAACTTGAACATTATGATGTGTTCCCAGATATTAAAATAACTTTTGATTATATATTAAAAAATATAGTAAGATAGGTGATAGTATGAGTGATTTTTTAGTTAATATAGTATTACCAATAGCTTCAATAGTTATACCTGTATTTGCTACTGTGTATACTGTAAATAACACTATTAAAGCTCGTAATAAAGAAAATCATGAACCTTATGTAGTTTTAAAGAAAGTATCTAATATACCAAGTATTAATAAATATCATTATTATATTACTCCGGTAGGAAGAAACTACTTAAGAGAACATCCAGATATTGATTATGAACAAGATGAAGATGAAGATTTAAGTGTTAAATTAGAACTTCATAATATAGGTTATGGAGTTGCGACTAATATAAGATTCTATAATCTATTAACTGGTAATCAAATTCATGGTGCTCAAAAGAGTGCTGAAGATGCTAACCAACAATTGTTTACAACAATGGATATGCAAGCTACCGAAGAAAGATGTGTTCAAGCAAGAATTTTAAATTTAGTAACAGATACGGAAGATGATCACATAAGAATATTATGTATTTATAAAGATTTATTTGATAATATTTATGATTTTATTATTAGTATAAATGCTAAAGGTAATGGACACTATGACTTCTTTGCTTATCAACCTTCTAGTAGAAGTTATAAAAAGTGGAAAAAAGAATGTATTGATGAGTACAATAAAATTGTAAAAAGTTATAAAGATTAAAAAAGAACTTAAGATTTTTTCTTAAGTTCTTTTATTAATTCTTTTCTTATTGTCTTGCGACCTTTCCTAGTACATAAAGATATAATTATAACTATAACTCCTAAGATAATTATATAAGTATCTGTTTTATCTTCTTTGTAGTCACTCCATATATTTAGTTTTTGTTTTTTAGCTTCATCTTCTTTTGTTTTTAATTTATCAGTATATTTATAATCCCCATATAAGTATTTAATTTCCGCAAGTCCTTTACTAACAAGTTCTTCTTGCAAAAGACTATCATCAACAAATACCCATACTAAATGGCGATCATATTTATCTAATTTATCGGAATTATTATCATATTCTAAAATTATTTTTTTTGCTTCTTTTAGTCTTTTACAAGTATAATTACTTGCTTCTTTACCATAAGCTTCTTTCTTTGTAGTAGATTCAGGAGTATTGATCGCTAAGAATCTTGTTTTAATAACTTCATCACCATTATTAAAATAAGCAGTATCACCATCAACACATTTATTTAACGAAACTGTTATCTTATTACTAGCAAATATTTTTCCACTGAATAAGAAAAATATTAATAAGAAAAAGACTAGTTTTTTACGCATATTATCACCATAACAATTATATCATATTTATTATGTATAAAACTTTACAAAGTAGTAAAAAATGTGCTATAATATCGCGTGTTTGAGGGAAGTGTGATTATGAAAAAAATAAAGAATATAGCGATAATAGCCCATGTCGATCATGGTAAAACTACATTAGTAGATAAATTACTTCAAATGTCAGGAACATTTAGAGATAATGAACAAGTAGATGAAAGAGCTATGGATTCTAATGATATTGAAAGAGAAAGAGGTATTACAATTCTTGCTAAGACAACAGCAATTAATTATAAAGATACTCGTATTAATATCTTAGATACTCCAGGACATGCTGACTTCGGTGGAGAAGTAGAAAGAATCATGAATATGGTTGATGGTGTATTACTTGTCGTAGATGCATACGAAGGTACAATGCCACAAACTAGATTCGTATTAAAGAAAGCTTTAGAAGCTGGAGTTACTCCAATCGTCGTAGTAAATAAAATAGATAAACCAACTGCAAGACCTAAAGAAGTTGTAGATGAAGTTCTTGATTTATTTATTGAATTAGGTGCTGATATTGAACAACTTGATTTCCCTGTAGTATATTGTTCAGCAATTAATGGTACTTCTAGTTTAGACCCTGATTTAAGTACACAAAAAGAAACTATGGATCCTATCTTTGATTTAATCTTAGATACTATTCCAGATCCTCGTGTTACTGAAGGATCATTACAATTTCAACCAGCCTTACTTGACTATAATGATTTCGTAGGAAGAATTGGTATTGGTCTTGTTAAAAGAGGTAAAGTTAAAGTAAATGATATGGTTTCATGTGTAAGACTAGATGGTTCAATTAAACAATTTAGAATTCAAAAAATGTTTGGTTTCTTCGGTTTAAAGAGAATTGAAATAACTGAAGCAGAAGCTGGAGATATTATTGCTATTGCAGGTTTACCTGATATCGAAGTAGGTGAAACAGTTTGTGAAATTGGTAAAGAAGAAGCTCTACCAAAATTAAGAATTGATGAGCCAACACTTCAAATGACTTTTGGAACTAATACTAGTCCATTTGTTGGTAAAGAAGGTAAAATCTTAACTGCATCAAAAATTGAAGAAAGATTATTCAAAGAAACTGAGAGAGACGTATCATTAAAAGTTACTAAAGGTGAAGCTAATGAAACATGGATAGTTTCTGGTCGTGGAGAACTTCACTTATCTATCTTAATTGAAAATATGCGTCGTGAAGGTTTTGAACTTCAAGTTTCTAAACCTGAAGTTATTCGTAAAGAAATAGATGGTAAAATGTGTGAACCATTCGAAGAGTTACAAATTGATGCTCCAGATGAATATGTTGGTGGTGTAATTGAAGCTCTAGGTAGAAGAGAAGCTACAATGGAACACATGAGTAATGCTAACGGACAAACAAGAATTGTTTATACAATTCCATCAAGAGGATTACTTGGATTTGCAACTGATTTTATGACATTAACAAAAGGTTATGGTATGATGAACCATACTTATAAAGAATATCGTCCTCTAGCTGGATCAACAGTAGGAGAAAGAAAATTAGGTGTTTTAGTTTCTATGAAAGCTGGTAAATCTACTGCTTATTCATTAGGTAAACTAGAAGATCGTGGTGTTATGTTTATTGAACCAGGGGTAGATGTATATGAAGGTATGATTGTTGGTGAACATTCTCATGATAATGATATTTGTGTAAATGTTGTTGAAGGAAAGAATTTAACTAACACTCGTAGTTCTAGTAAAGATCATACAGTAGTATTAAAACGTCCTAGAGTATTTACTCTGGAATCAGCACTAGATTATATTAATAGTGATGAATTAGTTGAAGTTACTCCTGTAGCATTCCGTTTAAGAAAGAAATATTTAACAGAACAAGAAAGAAAAAAGAATCGCTAAGATTCTTTTTTTTATGCTATAATAGGAACAATTTCTAAGGGGAGATAGTATGGAAGTAAAAGAAGTTTTAGAATATGCTAAAGAAACTTGTGGCGATATTATATTTAAAACACATTATCTGTATCCTTTTACTACGGAAAATATAGATGGTTATTTAGATTTATTTGATTTAAAGGATAAGTCTTTATTAACAGTAGGTAGTTCTGGTGATCAAGTAATAAATGCTTTAGTAATGGGCTGTGAAGATGTAACTTTATATGATAAAGTATTTGAAAGTAAATATTATTATTACTTAAAATGTGCTGGAATATTAACTTTAACTCGTGAAGAGTATTTAAAGTTTTTCGCAGGATTTGAAGAAATAGACCGTTATTACACAAAAAATCATGAATTTTTTAATAAAGAAATATTTGATAAATTAAAACCTGCTTTAAAGTATTTAAATAGTGATGCATATTATTATTTTGATGAATTATTTAATTTATTTGATAATAAGCAGATAAGGGAAGGTTTATTTACTGCTGATGAAGATAGACCTAAAGCATTAAAGGTATTTAATCGTTACTTACATACTGAATCATTATATGAAAAAGCAAGAAAGAAAATAGAAAAAATTGAACCTGTATTTATTCAAGGTGATATATTGGATTTAGATCCTGATCGAAAATATGATAATATTTGGTTTTCTAATATTGCTAATTACTTAGGTTTAAGAAAGGTACCATTAATGGCTGCGAGAGCTTATAATGCTCTTAATGATAATGGTAAAGTTTTATTGTGTTATTTATATGCTACTCAAGCAACAAGTAAATATGAGAGAGGATGGACTGATGTATATAACTTAAAGAGGCTATATAAAAAGGTAGAAGCATATGAATATGAACTTAAGTCTTTTGAAGGAGTTTATCCAATTTCTTCCAGATATTATAGTGAGGGCGAAGATAAGGATAGTGTCCTAATATTAACAAAAAAGAAGCAGTAAGCTTCTTTTTTTGTTGCATTAGTGAATATCTATGCTATAATAAAAAACAATTAAGTAAAGGAGAATACTATGGCATCAAAAAGAATGATAGAAACTATCAGAAAATATGGAGTAATGGCACCTTTCTCATCAGAAAATATTGCTGGTTATATTGATACATTTGATTTAAAAGATAAGTCGTTATTAACTGCTAGTTATACAGCCGATAGTGCGCTTAATGCAATATCTGTAGGTTGTAAAGATGTAACTATTGCATATCCAAGACCTGTAGATAAATACTACCAATATTTAAAATACGCAGGAATATTAACATTAACACGTGACGAATATTTAGAATTTTTTTCAATGTATAAAAAAGATGACTTAGCAAAAGCTTGGGAAGAAGAAACTTTATGGGATAAATTTATCACTTCAATTATAAAAACAAAGGATTTGCCAGGTAATATTGCTTTAGAAGTATTATTAAGTTTACCAGATTTACCAAGAATTAATTCTTTATGTAAAAAGTTAAGAACAGGTGATAATAATAGGAGATTTAATAAAAAATCATTTGATAAAATGAAACCAGTATTAAAAGCTCTTAGTGAGGAAGCATATGACTATTTCTATATGTTATTTGACGAATTTAGTCCACGAGAAATAAAAAATAATTTATTTGACTATTTTGGTCAATTAGATGAGAATAATTTAATTAAAGCTAATAGATATTTATCAAGTTCAATAGCTTATGATGAAACAAAGGAAAAAGTTAAAGATGTAATTCCAACATTTGTGAAAGAAGAAGATATTACTTTAGAATCTTCAAAGAAGTATGATAATATTTGGTTACCATATGATGATGAGAGTGTAGATTTTGTTGAGCGATTAGAGAAAGTAGCTAAAAATTTACAAGGAGATGGCAAAATATTGGCTTCCTATGTAAAATATTATATTAGAAACCCAGAATTCTACTGTTGGATAGAGGAATTAAAAGAATCAGGCTTTACTTGCTGTGTTGAGGAAATTGAACCTTCTCTTGTTCCAGACAGAAAAAATATTCGTAACCAAAATGATAGTATCTTGGTATTAACTAAAAAGAAGCATTAAGCTTCTTTTTTTGAATTTGCAAGAAATTTATAAGTATGTTATGATAGATATGCTCGCATAAATTTGGAGGATGAGTATGAAAACAAGTAATCAGATTACTGTTAAAGTAATCATATTAATTGTAATGTTAAGTATCTTAGTAATAGGTACTTCATTCAATTCATATAAAGCTGCAGATCGTTCTAGTAAAGTAATTCGATCTAAAGTAATTGTAACAGAAGAAAAAAAAGAAATAGTTGCAAATGCACTAGTAACTGAACCAAGAATAGTTGTTTATGATAATTTAACTAAAGAAGAGTTAATTGCTAAATTCGATAGATTAATGAAAAGTAGTTTAACAGGGAAGGCGAGTCTATTTGTTGAAAGATGTTTAGCTACTAATATTGACCCTTATATTGCTCTTGCAATAGTATTCCATGAAACAGGATGTTATTATGGTGCTTGTTCATCAATGGCAAGAAGATGTAATAATATCGGGGGAATGTATGGTGGATCTTGTGGGGGATTCATGCGTTTTAATACTATCGATGAAGGAATAGTTGCATATATTAATAACCTAGCAGTAGGATACTTTAATATAGGTTTAAATACTCCTGAACTTATGAATACTAAGTATGCAGCAAGTAGAACTTGGGCTAAACAAGTAAATGACTATATAAATATAATTAGAAATAGTTAAAACTATTTCTTTTTTTGACACAAAAAAAGAAGCATTAAGCTTCTTTTTATTAACCTCTATTGTAGAATTCAACGATTAATGCTTCTTGAATATCAGCATTTAATTCATTTCTTTCAGGCATTCTTACATAAGTACCAGCCATTTTAGCTTCATCAAATGTAACGAATTCAACTCTTTTTTGTAATGCTTCAAGTGAAGATTTAACAACTGCTAATTCTTTACCTGGTTTAATAGCGATTACATCTCCAACTTTACAAGTATATGATGGAATATCAACTTTTTTACCATTAACAGTAATATGTCCGTGGTTAACTAATTGTCTAGCACCATTTCTTGTAGTAGCGAAACCAATTCTGTATACTAAGTTATCTAATCTAGATTCTAGTAATTTTAAGAAGTTTTCACCATGAACACCTTTCATCTTACCAGCCATATCAAATACTTTTCTGAATTGTTTTTCGTTTAAGCCGTACATATATCTAACTTTTTGTTTTTCGTTTAATTGAGTACCATAGTTAGATGATTTTTTAGCTCTTTTTTGTCCATGTTGTCCTGGACCGTATGGTTTTTTAGCTAATTCTTTACCAGTTTCTGTAATTGAGAAACCAACACGACGAGCACGTCTGTATGTAGAACCAGTATATCTTGCCATAATCTTTTCCTCCTCCATAAAATATTTTTGTATTTCTTAGAGTCATCTAGTCAAATTATAGGGTGTTATATTCTAATATCTTCGCTTCGCAGCATAAGTTACACAATAACCCCTAAAGGTAATAAACACGTTATAATTTTCTAGATTGCGCTGCTAAGTCATACGCAATGTTAATTATATATAAAATAAGGGTAAAAGTCAACACTTTTACCCTTTATTTTCGGTATTTCCTTTATATTTTAATCTCTTTTGGAATCCATATTCAATACTCTTACTAACTGGGTTTAATAATACCCCTTTAATAGGTTGAACTACTGATTCACTTTTTGTAGTATCTCCAATACGTTTTAATATAAGTTTTTTGATTAATTTTAAATCTTTTACTGTTAAATCTTTCGGATAAATATCACGGTCTGCTAGACTACTTGCAACGAATGCTGGAAAGTATTCATCAATAGAATCAAGAAGTCCATAGAAATTTAATAATACTTTACCATTTTTAATTGTATATAAATCTTCATTTACATCAGTATAAATTTCTTTTAATTCATCGTAAGAACCTTTAACAATATTTTGTACTTTATTTTTGTTTTCCATACCAAGTTTCATACGAATATCAGTACTATAAGATAAATTACAAATATTATATAATAAATCATCAAAACTCATATTTTGATCATAATTAGTAAGTAGAGCAGCTGTTAAAGCATTTTTTCTATTAGCACGAATAGCTTTATGTAATTTATCAGTTGCTTTTACTTCTAAAATACTTTTTTGAAGTCTTCCTGGAATATAGAAATGATCCCAGTATTCAATATTTTCTAAAAGTTTCTTTTCATTAATTGTTCCTATTTTAAATGCTTGACCATCAATTACAATATTTGCTAAGAAATTAACATCAGTTTTCCAGTGTAAAAATGATAGGTCAGTTCCTTTAGCAAATTTACTATATAAATCAGGATTTCTTTTTAAATTTTCTTTATGCCAGCTATAGTCATCATCAACAGTAGCAATAATATCAATAGCTTTTTTAGAAAATCCATCATCTTGTTTTTTTACTCCTGAACCATATCCAATTGCACTTTTTACTTCAGGAACAGTACTTAAAAATTCATTTATTTTATCTCTTATTTCCATATAAACGCCTCTTTAGTTATGTATTATATACTAAGTATATTTTAAAGACAAGCATAAATTTTAAAAATAAATTTATTTTAAAGATATTTAAAAAAACTAAAAAATATGTTATATTAATAATAGCGAGGTGATACATATGACAAATGGTGTTGATGACATTACATTAATAGGCGTAACTGTTATGCTTGTAGCAATGTTTAGTGTAACTGTAGTGTTATATGCATTAAGACTTGCAAAGGGTAGAAAATATAAGAAAAAACTACATGAATTAGATGTTGAAAAGAATAAGATAGAAAGTACTCCAATTATGTCAGAACTTTCTAAAATTGAAGGATATTTAGAAAATGAAAAATTAAATATTTTATATACTGAATGGAAAGATCGTTTTAATGATTTAAAAGATGTTCAAATATCTAAAATAACAGATATGCTTTTAGAAGCAGATTATACATTAAAACAAATGGATTATAAAACTACTTTATGTAAGATAGCTAAACTTGAAATGGAATTATATAAAGTAAGGACTAATGCTGAATTCTTATTAGATGAAATAAAAGAAGTGACAACTTCTGAAGAAAGAAATAGAGCTAATATAACAAGACTTAAAACTGAATATCGTGAATTATATCAAAAATTCTTTGATACAAGAAATGATTTTGGAGAAATAACTGAATCAGTAAGTCTTCAATTTGAAAATATTAAGAAAAGATTTGAAGATTTTGAAAGAGTTATGGATAATAACCAAATTCAAGAGTTAAATAAAATAGTAGCGTCAATAGATGACATGTTAAAACATATGACAGTTGTTTTAAATGAAATGCCTCAAATAGTATTAATGGGAGGTACATTACTTCCTAATAAGATTAAAGAGGTTCAAGCAACATATGATGATATGGTAATGCATGGATATCCACTAGATTACCTAAATGTTGAAGAAACAATTGAAGAAGCTAATAAAAAGATAAGTGATATTATGGAAAGAGCGCATCTTCTAAATATGGAAGATAGTATTCTTGAATTAAAAGTATTACTTGAATATTTTGATGGCTTATTTAATGACTTTGAAAAAGAAAAAGTAAGTCGTAAATTATATGAAGATACAAGTAAATCATTTAGCCATAAATTAGCGGGTACTAATAAAATGGTTAAAGAAATTTTTGATAAATTAGATGAAATTAAAAATGTATATGATTTAAATAAACAAGATATGGATTTATTAAATCATGTACGTGAAGAATTATCTAAATTAAATAGTGATTATCAAACTTTACTTGATCATACAGGGGGAAATGCATTTGCGTATTCCAAATTAGTAAAAGAATTAGAATTTTTAGTATCAAGATTAACTTTAATTGAGGAAAGACTTGAAACTACTTTAGATACTATTGGAGGCATGAAAGAAGATGAAGCTCGTGCTAAAGAACAAATATCTGAAGTAAAGAATTTAATTAAGTCTGCAAGAATTAAAATAAGAGATTATAATTTACCAGTTATTCCTGATAACTATTATGTAGAATATAAAGAGGCTGAAAATGCTATTAACGATGCAGAAGTTGAGTTAAGAAAAACTCCGATATCTATAAATGTATTAAATACAAGAGTAGATACTGCTCGTGATTTAGGCTTAAAATTATTGAATCGTACTAAACAAGTGTTAAAAGATGCTCGTTTAGCCGAAATGGCTATCGTTTACGGTAATAGATTTAGATCAAGCAATGATACTATTGATAAGAATCTTGCTTATTCCGAAATGTTATTCTTTAAAGGAGATTATCGTAAATCTTTAGAATTATCAATTAATTCTTTAAATAAGATTGAACCTGGAATACTAGATAAATTAAAAGGTTATTATGAAAATGAAAAGAATTAGTTCTTTTCATTTTTTTGGAGGTAAATATGGAAAAGAGAGTATTAAAAATAGATGGCGAGAATATCGAAATAATTATCGATAAAAATAATGACGCTATAGAAAAAGAATCGGATAAAACATTAGATTTAACAGAAGTAGTTGAGGAAGTTAATGGAAAAAAAGAAGATTAACGAGTTTTTAAAATATCTTGCGAAGTTATATCAAGAAAATGAAATAGTAGAATCCGGACATGACTTTGTTTACTCTCTTTTAACTAGAATAGGTATTAAAGAATCTGAAAAATCATTAGATATAAGTTCAGTGTTTGATCACTGGATTGAGTCTTTTAAAGATACTCCTAATATAAATGTTTTCGTTGATGCGGAAGAAAATTCATATTTTTGTCAATTCACTAATTCAACAAATACATTATCAACATATTATAAATTATTTGTTCCTCTAGATAGTAAAAGAATAGTAGAAGGTGCTAAACAAATATTTAATTTCATGGCCCAAAATAATATTCGCCATTCATCTAAGATAGGGGCAATGTTCCGTAATGACGTTATTGTTATTCGTGTTTCGGGGGAACAAGATTTAAATAAAGTTATTGACTATTTAAAGAGTAATAAATATATTAAAAAAGGATTAATAGAACCTAATCCATTTATGAATAATTATGATGGTTTTGGCGTAGAAACTGACGGTACTTGGACTTATAGTGGCGAAGTTGCTTCTTATCTAACAGCTTATATGGAAGATAAAAAGAAACTTAATGATTTAAAAAAAGTAAACTATGACGATTTGTTTAAATATATTATAGATACATATAATAGTGTATTTGTTTTAAAAGATGAGGCATCGGTTAAACGATTTGAGAAAATACGTGAACATGACAAATTAACTTCAAAAGATAAAATAGGTAGAATGGTTGAATCATTACTAACAAGCTGTTTAATTATTGAACAACTAGGTGGTGGAAAATTTGAAACTGTTCAAAAGTATTATAATAATTTCTTAGATCCTAATTATATGGCTCAGGCAAGAGATTCAGTTATAAGTATCTATCAAAATCCTGATTTTGATAAAACAGAAGAATTAATTCCACCGATAAACTATATTACTAATGCAGCTAAAGAAACTATTTTGAAATACGGTTATGATCAAGCAAGAAGTGCCTTTGATTATTTGTACAAGACAGGTGATTATACAGGCTTTACTGATACTAATAATGTTCGTAGCATTTTAGAGGAAAAATTAACAGTTGACCAAATAAAAGAATTAGTAGGTCCTAATGTTGATAGTTATATGTTAGAAACATTAACTTCTTTAAAACAAGATATTCTTTTAGAAGCAAGTAAAAGTACTTTAAGTAAGCATGGTGAACAACAATTACTTGCGGCTTTAAAAACTGCTTTAGAAGGTAATTATGAGTATTTTACTAATCAAGCTGGTGGTAGAGATATGCTAACTAAAATGCTTAGTAAAGAAGATGTAAGTGCATTACTAAGTTCTTTTAGAACAGAAGGTAAAGATGATATCTTAGCTTATGCTGATTACGTAAGTGAAGGTATAAAAAAATAATAAAGAATAATAGTGCTATTATTCTTTTAATATGTTATAATACACACGTTTGGAAGTGATAAGATGGAAAAAACTATATTAATTAAGTATGGTGAACTTACTACTAAAAAAGAAAATAGAAAGTTTTTTATTAAGATTTTAGCAAGTAATATCAAAAACTTATTAAAGAATTATGATATATCTTTAGATTATGATCGTGTTAGAATGTATGTTAAAGTTAAAGATCAAACTAAAGTAGAAGAAGTTGCTAATAAATTAAGTAAAATATTTGGTATTCATAGTATCGTAATATGTCATAAAGTAGAAAGTGTTGATGCAAGTATTCAAGCTAAAGTGTTAGAAATACTAAAAGATATTAAATTCAATACTTTCAAAGTAGAAACAAAAAGAGCTGATAAAAACTTCCCAATATCATCTATGGAATATAATAATGTTATTGGTGGTTTAGTATTAAAAAACTTTGATTGTAAGGTAGATGTTCATAATCCAGAATTAACTATTCATGTAGAAATAAGAGTAGAAGGAACATTTATTTATACAAATGAAATAAAAGGTAGTGGGGGATATCCAGTAGGTGTTCAAGGTAACGGTTTATTAATGCTAAGTGGTGGTATTGATTCCCCAGTAGCTGGATACCTTGCTTTAAAAAGAGGAATTAATGTAAATTGTTTATATTTTGAATCTCCTCCTCATACAAGTGTAGAAGCCAAAAATAAAGTTATTAAATTAGCTAATATAATTAATGAATATTCAGGTAATATAAAACTTCATGTTGTACCATTTACTAAAATACAAGAAGCTATATATATGCATTGTAAACCTGAATACATGATTACTATTATGCGTCGTATGATGTATCGTATCGCAACTAAGTATGCGAAAAAAATAGGTGCTGAAATAATAATAAATGGGGAAAGTGTAGGTCAAGTAGCAAGTCAAACTATTTCTAGTATGTCTGTTATTAATGAAGTAACAAATATGCCTATTATAAGACCAGTTTGTTGTTTAGATAAATTAGAAATAATTGAAATAGCTAAAAAGATAGGTACTTATGAAACAAGTATTCTTCCCTATGAAGATTGTTGTACTATCTTCCTACCTAGACATCCTGTAATTAATCCTAAATTAGAAAAATGTTTACAAAGCGAAGCAAACTATGATTTTGATACTTTAATTGATGAATGTATCAATAATATTGAAGTTATATCTAATTTAGAACCAGAATCATATAATGATTTATTATAAGCAAAGTATGTACTTTGCTTTTTTTATGTTATAATGATGATAGGTGATACTAGATGAAGAAAGCTTTTACATTAATAGAAATGCTTGCCGTTATACTTATTTTGGGGATTGTAGCCCTAGTTGTTACACCAGTCGTAACAAAAGCAATTAGTGATGCTCGAATAGGAGCGTTTAAAAGAAATGTTGAAGGATTAGAAAAAGCAGTAGATAATAAGATAGCCTTATCTTTATTGTCAGGAAATGTAGAAGAAGAAAGCTATATATATTCTGACGGACAATCTACTTTCGGAGATTTAGATAAATATTTTAAAGGAAAAAGACCGGATGAGGCAATATTTCATGCTCAACCGGATGGAAAAGTAGAGTATGTAATATATGATAAAGATTTAAAAGTTTGTGCATACAAATCATATTCAGATACTGAATATACAATAACTAAAGATGTAACAAACAAGGATAAATGTGTTGGTAAATTAGCTATGAATTTACTTGTTAACACAAGCCTTGGTAATGTAAGAAGTTATGTTGGTAATTATTATCGAAGTAAAATAACAGAAGTTAGATTTGTTAATTATATAGATATTCCGGATGGCGCTTTAAAAAAAGATTTATCCTTGAAAGAAGATGGTAGTATCATGAGTTGGATGGAATCTATTCCTGATACTCAAGATTACAGATTATATATTGGTAGTGAGGGTAAAATATATACATCTACAAAATTTAACTTTTTTCAAAATATGAATAGACTTAGAATTGTAGATTTTAGCAATTTAAATACAATTAATACAACAGATATGAGTAAACTTTTTCATAATAATTATAAATTAGAATATATTTATAATGTTCAAAATCTAAAAACAAAAAATGTAACTGACATGAGTTATATGTTTAACGAATGTAATTTATTATCTTCATTAGATGTAAGTCATTTTGATACAAAAAATGCAATTAATATGAGTTATATGTTTTATAATTGCTTTACATTACCGTCGTTAGATGTCAGCCATTTTGATACATCAAATGTAACTGATATGTCATTTATGCTAGCATATTTATCTAAAGTATCTGCTTTAGATGTTAGTCATTTTAATACGTCTAATGTCACAAATATGTCTCGTATGTTTAGTGGGTTATCCGTTACCGATTTAGATATAAGTCATTTTGATACAACAAATGTAACTAATATGTCAGGAATGTTCTTGGGTTGCGGAAATCTTGTATCATTGGATGTGAAGAATTTTAATACGTCTAATGTGACCGATATGTCTTACATGTTTTGTGATTGCAAAAAAATAACTGCTATAGATGTCAGCCATTTTGATACATCAAATGTAACTAATATGTTATATATGTTTGATTACTGCGAAAAGTTGGAATCTTTAGATGTTAGTCATTTTAATACATCAAAAGTGACAAATATGTCTCGTATGTTTAATGATTTGAAAGTAATAGAATCTTTAGATGTTAGCCATTTTGATACATCAAATGTAACTGACATGAATAACATGTTTTCTGATATGAAAAAAATCACGAGTATAGATGTTAGTCATTTTAATACACAAAAAGTTACCAACATGTCATATATGTTTGATGGTAATACTCAATTACAAATATTAGATGTTTCAAAATTTGATACTAGTTCAGCTAAATATATGTCTTATATGTTTAGGTCTTGCCAAAACTTAACGTCTTTAGATGTTAGTCATTTTAATACATCAAAAGTTGTTGCAATGTCAGGAATGTTTGAATATGTGAAAGTTCCTTCGTTAGATGTTAGTAAATTTAATACAGAAAATGTAACTGATATGAGTCATATGTTTGATAGTACTGAATTAACTGAGTTAGACTTAAGTAGCTTTAACATATCAAAAGTAACTAATATGAAATATATGTTTGCTTATACTAGCAATATAAATACAATATATGTTAATAATCAATGGGACATTAGTCATGTTGATGATACAAGTCTTATGTTTTACCGTTCCAAAATTGATCATGTAACAGTAAAAAGTTAGAAGGGTGATAATATGAAAAAAGGATTTACACTTATCGAATTAATGGCAGTTATTTTAATAATAGGTATAATTGCATTTTTAACTACTCCGGTTATTTCAAATATAATTAAAGAGAATGAAGAAAATGCTTTACTACAATCTGCTAATAATTATATAAATGAAGTTAATAAATATATTATGGAAAGAGTTCAAGATGGTGATGAACTTACTGACGGAATATATGAAATAAAAAATATTAAAGTTAAAGTTAAAGGAACTAGACCAAACATTAATAGTACGATAACTATACGTGAAGGTGAAATAGTAGATTATCGCTTAATATATGGTGGTGATCCAGAGACTTCAGATAATAATATTAGTGATTTAAAGCTTGTTTATAAAAGTGATGGTAAGATGGTAGTAGGTAAATATACTGAATAAATAATGAAGCACTTAGTAGTGCTTTTTTATTTACATAAAATGATATTTTTAGTATAATATTTATTAGAATAGAGGGGATATAAATGGACAGAATGGTTAAAGTCACTTTTCATAATAAGATAACAAAGGAGTTCCCTAATAAGACGCCTTTAAGTGAAATAAAACATACTTTTCAAAAGTATTATAATTATCCAATTTTAGTGGCGAATTTAGATAATCACATCGTAAATTTAAGTAGAGAAGTAGAAAGAAAATGTAATATTGATTTCTTTGATAGATCAAGTGTTGAAGGTAATGCAGTATATGCATCCAGTGTACAATTTATGTTGATTCTTGCTATTAAGAGATTATTTGGTAAAGAAGTAGATGTAAAAATAGAACATTCGATTGATAAAGGAATATACTGTGAACTTATAAATCATCGTTTAGATAAAGTTATTCTTAAATCTATTGAAGATGAGATGCATAAAATAGAACAAGAAGATTTATCTTTTATAAAATTATCTGTTGATCGTTTAGAAGCAATGAAGTATTTTAAACAAGAAAAACAAATGGATAAAGTAAATGTATTTAAATATATAAGTAATACATATGTAAATTTATATCGACTTGATGATATCTATGATTATTTCTTTACAGAACTTGCTAGTTCTACAGGAGATATAAATGATTTTAAATTAACTTATATCAAAGGAAATGGTTTTTCTTTAGCATATCCTAATACAACTAATCCAGAATGTACTTTAGATTATGTACATCATTCAAAAGTATTTGATAAATTCTTAGATTATACAAACTGGGGATCAAAGATAGGTATATCAAATGCTGCTGATTTAAATGAATTAGTTAGTTTAGGTAAATATAATGAAGTTATTCGTTTAGCAGAAGCTAATTTTGAAAATCAACTTGCTCAAGTAAGTGCAATGGTAAATGAACGTAAGGGGAAAGTAAAACTTGTTTTAATGGCAGGCCCATCATCAAGTGGTAAAACAACTTCATCTAAGAAGTTAGCTATTTACTTACAAACTTATGGTTTTAGAACACATAGTATATCAATAGATGACTATTTTAAAGATCGTGTTGAAACACCAAAATTATCAAATGGTGATTATGATTTTGAATCAATAAACGCAATTGATATTGATTTATTTAATAAACATTTAACTAAATTATTAGATGGTGAAAAAATAGAATTACCAACATACAATTTCGTTTTAGGTAAAAAAGAGTATAAAGGAAAAACTTTACAATTAGGAGCTAATGACATAATTGTTATTGAAGGACTACATGCCTTAAATGATGAATTAACAATGGCTGTAGATAGAAAGAATAAGTTTAAAATTTATATTTCACCATTAACACAAATAAATATTGATAATCATTCAAGAGTACATACTAGTGATACAAGACGTTTAAGAAGAATAATAAGAGATAATAAAACAAGAGGTAACTTAGCTAGTGATACTTTAAATATGTGGGATAATGTAAGACAAGGAGAAGAAAATTATATTTTCCCATTCCAAGATGATGTAGACGCAATTATAAATACTGCTTTAGTATATGAAATAGGTGTCTTAAAGACCTATGCAGAACCATTATTATTCTCTGTAGCAGAAGATGATCCTGCATATCCTGAAGCAATAAGATTAATTAATTTTTTAAGAAATTTTCTTCCAATACCTTCTGATGAAGTACCTAAAGATTCTATTTTAAGAGAATTTATTGGTGGTTCTGGTTTCGAAGAAAAATAGAAAAGAGGATATTATGGTAAAAGTAGCGATAAATGGTTTTGGTAGAATAGGTAGACTTGCATTTAGACAAATGTTTGAACTTGATGGTTACGAAGTAGTAGCTATTAATGATTTAACTAGTCCTGAAATGTTAGCTCACTTATTAAAATATGATTCAGTTCAAAAAAGATATGAAGGACATACAATTGAAGCAACAGAAGATTCAATTATTGTAGATGGTAAGGAAATTAAAATCTATAAAGAATCTGATGCTAATAACTGTCCTTGGAAAGAATTAGATGTTGATGTTGTACTTGAATGTACTGGTTTCTATACATCTAAAGAAAAATCAATGGCTCATATAAATGCTGGTGCTAAAAAAGTTATTATTTCAGCTCCTGCCGGAGATGATTTAAAAACTATTGTATTTGGTGTTAATGAGAATACTTTAACTAAAGAAGATAATATAATTAGTGCAGCTAGTTGTACAACTAACTGTCTAGCTCCAATGGCTAATGCTTTAAATAAATTTACACCAATTATAAGTGGTATTATGACAACAGTTCATGCTTATACTGGTGATCAAATGATTCTTGATGGTCCTCATCGTAAAGGAGATTTAAGAAGAGCAAGAGCAGGCGCTATTAACATTGTTCCTAACTCAACAGGAGCAGCTAAAGCAATAGGTTTAGTAATTCCAGAATTAAATGGAAGACTTATTGGTTCTGCTCAAAGAGTACCAGTAAGTACTGGTTCTACAACTATTTTAGTAGCGGTAGTAAGAGGAAAAGATTTAACTAAAGAAAAAATCAATGAATATATGAAATTACAAGTATCGCCATCTTACGGATATAATGATGAAATGATTGTATCTAGTGATGTTATTGGTACTACTGTCGGTTCATTATTTGATGCAACTCAAACTATGGTAAGTAGATTATCTGATGAATTATATCAAGTACAAGTAGTAGCTTGGTATGACAATGAGAATGGATATACTTCACAAATGGTTAGAACAGCCGCATATTTAATGCAAATTTAAGTAGGGAAACCTACTTTTTTTGTGTTATAATGAATATAGGTGATGATATGAAAAAAGGTTTTACATTAGTCGAATTATTAACGGTAATTGCGTTAATTGGTTTAATTACTTTAATAGCGGTACCTGCTGTTTCTTCTATTATGGATAAAGAAAAAGAAAAGTTATATAAAGTACATATAAAAGAAGTAAAAGAAGCTTTAAAAACGTGGGGAGCTATGCATCCTAATTTACTTCCAGAAGTAGGGCAAGGAGTTAATATAACTTTAAGTGAATTAAAAGACGATGGTTTAATTGACCTAGAGTTTACTAATCCTAAAACTAAAAATTGTTATGCTAATAGTAATATATTTACCATTACAAATGAAGATGGTGTATATTTCTATAATGTCACAGATATAACTGATGGAAGTAGTGAAGACTGTACTTATGAAGTAAATGAAAATTATACTGAGGAAGATTGGGAAAATACGCTTAATTTCCCTAGATATTTTTCGGTATCGATACTAGATTAGGTGATTATAATGAAGAAGACAATTAGAGATTATGACCTTAATAATAAAAAAGTAATTATAAGAGTAGACTTTAATGTGCCTATTAAAGATGGTGTTATTACTGACGATAATAGAATTAAAGAGTCTCTTGAAACTATTAATTATGCTATTAATAATAATGCTAAGGTAATATTATTATCACATTTAGGTAGAGTTAAAACAGAAGAAGATAAGGTAAAAAATACACTTTTACCAGTAAGTAGAAGATTAAGTGAACTTTTAGGTAAAGAAGTAACTTTTATTAATAAAACAAGAGGTATAGAAGTAGAAAATATTATTAATAATATGAATCCTAAGGATGTTGTTTTACTTGAAAATACTAGATATGAAGATTTAGACGGAGAAAAAGAAAGTAAAAATGATTTAGAGTTAGGTAAATATTGGGCTAGCTTAGGAGATATTTATATTAATGATGCTTTCGGTACATCTCATCGTAGTCATGCATCAAATGTAGGTATCGCAAGTATTTTACCTAATGGTATCGGTTTTTTAATTGAAAAAGAATTAGCTAATTTAAGTGTTATTGATAATCCTGAAAGACCATTTAATGTTATTTTAGGTGGTTCAAAAGTAAGTGATAAGATAGGAGTTATCAAAAACTTAGTATTAAAAGCAGACCATATATTAATTGGTGGAGGGATGGCTTTTACATTCTTAAAGGCAGCTGGACTTCCAATTGGTAAATCTTTATTAGATGCTGATAATATTGAATTTTGTAAAGAGATGCTAGAAGAGTATCCTGATAAGATCATTCTTCCAATTGATGTAGTTTGTGCTAAAGAAATAAATGATGAAGTATATCGTATATGCTTTATTAATGATATTAAAGATGATGAGATGGGCTTAGATATTGGTAGTGCAAGTGTTAAAGTATTTAAAGATATCTTATTAGATAGTAAAGTGGTTGTATGGAATGGACCTGTTGGTATGTTTGAAGAAGAAAAATATGCTAACGGTACTAAAGAACTATGTAATATTTTAGCTAATCTTGATGCTACTACTATTATTGGTGGTGGTGATACAGCATCAGCTGCTATTAACTTTGGTTACCAAAATAGTTTTACTCATATCTCAACAGGTGGCGGAGCTTCACTTGAATTATTAGAAGGGAAAGAATTACCTGGAATAAAGGTAATTATGGATAAATAATATGCGCATAGGAATTTTTACAGATACTTATCCTCCATATATAAATGGGGTATCTACAAGTGTTAAAATGCTTGAAGATGAACTTAAAAAAATGGGTCATGATGTTTATATCGTAACCGTAAATGCTAAAGAACTTAAGTATGATTATGAAGATAGAGATAATGATCATGTCTTAAGAATTCCGGGAGTACCTATTGGTATATATGATTATCGTTTAACAGGAGCTTATCCTTTAAAAGCAGTTAATAAAATAAGAAAATGGAATTTAGATATAATTCATTCTCAGACTGAGTTTGGTGTAGGATCATTTGCCCGTATAATTGCTAAACAATTTAATATTCCTTTAGTCCATACATATCATACAATGTATGAAGATTATGTTCATTACATTACTAAAGGATATTTCACAGGAGCAAGTAAAAAGATAGTTGAATATTTAACCAATTTCTACTGTGATCAAACAGTTAATGAGTTAATTGTTCCAACTGAAAAAACATATCGTTTATTTAAAGATAAATATAAATATGCAAGAAATGTTCATATTGTACCTACAGGTATTGAAGTAGAACGTTTCTATAGAGAAAAATTAGATAAAGAAGAACTTAAAAATTTAAAAAAGATATATGGTATTGGTGATGAACCAGTTATCCTATTTGTTGGACGTTTAGGTCGTGAAAAAAGTGTTGATGTTTTAATTGAAGGAATGAAGACTTTAAAGAAAGCATATAATGCTAAATTGCTTATTGTTGGTGATGGACCTGATGCTGATTACTTTAAAAAATTAGCAACTAAATATAAAGTAGAAGATAATGTAATATTTACTGGCAAGATTCCATGGACAGAAGTTCCTAAATATTATGGTATTGCTGATGTCTTTGCAACAGCTTCTTCAACTGAAACTCAAGGTTTAACAGTAATTGAAGCAATGGCTGCTTCACTTCCTGTTGTTGCGCTTGATGATGAAAGTTTTAGAAATGTAGTTGTTAATGACCTAAATGGTTTCTTATTTAAAAATACAAAAGAATATGTAAAATGCACTAGTGTTCTTTTAGATGATAAAACTAAATTAAAACAATTTAGTAAACAAGCCCGTATCAATGCTGAATTATATTCATCAAAATATTTTGCGGAGAAAGTTTTAGCAGTATATGAAATGGCTATTAATGCAGCGGGTACATCAAAACAAAATAAAACAATCAAAAATGGATTTTTAAATGTATTAAAGGGAGTATTTAATGGAAAAAATAGTCGTCGCTAATTTAAAAATGAATATGTTGTATAATGATGTTTTAAATTATTTAGATAAATTAAAGATTGAGAATAATTCAAATATCATTATTTGTCCTAGTAATATCTTTATTCCTTATTTTCTAAATCACAATATCGAGGTTGGACTTCAAAATGTAAGTGAATTTGATATTGGTGCTTATACAGGCGAAGCTTCCGCTTTGCAAGCAAGAAGCTTAGGTATTAAGTATGCTATTGTAGGTCATTCTGAAAGAAGACTTAACAATAATGAATCTAATACTTGTATTAATCACAAAATTAAAGCTGGACTTAAAAACGGTTTAAAAATAATTTTATGTGTTGGTGATACTCTTAAAGATAAAGAAAATAATAACTCTTATAATAAAATAAAAGAAGAGTTGCTAGAGGATTTAAAAGATATTCAAAACTTAGAAAACATATTTATCGCGTATGAACCTATTTGGAGTGTTAGTACAAGTATTAACCCTGTAGTTTCAACACCCGAAGAAATAGATGCGATGGCTTTATACATTAAAAAAGTAATCAAAGAAAATTTTGGCTATGATGACATCAAAGTATTATATGGAGGTAGTGTCAAAACTACTAATATTGAAGAAATAAACAAAATAGAAAGTTTATCTGGTGTATTAGTAGGTGGAGACTCTTTAAATCCAGAAAATTTAATGATGATAGGAAAGATAGTTAGTGAATAACTATCTTTTTTTGGTGGTGTATGCAAAAAATAAATATAATGATAATTGATGATGATGATATGCAAGTATGGATTTTAAAAAGATATTTTAAAAATGTCCCTGAAATCCAAGTCGTTTTCAGCGCCACCAACGGATTAGATGGATTAGAATTATATAATAGGGAGAAGATAAAAATAGACATTATTCTTTTAGATTTGGTTATGCCTATTAAAGATGGTTTATTTATTCTTGATCATTTAGATAAAAATAGTTTAAGTACTAAAGTTATTTTAATAACTGGCACAAAACCAATTAATATTCATGATATTATGCTTAAATATGGGATAAATTATTATTTTACAAAACCTATTTGCTTATTTGAATTAAAAAATAGAATATTTGATTTAAATTCTAATTTAATAAAAACAAGAGATTTAGAAAATATAATTGCGCGTATCCTACATGAGTTAGGTATACCATCTAATATAATAGGGTATAAGTATATAAAAGATACTATTAAGATATTAAATGAATTAAATAAAGAAATGTTTATTTTATCTAAAGATATTTATCCCGTATTATCTCAAAAATATAACAAGAACATTAAAAGTATTGAAAGAGCAATTCGTCATGCGATTGAAATAGGCTGTAATAGAGGCAATATTGATTATATGGAGGATATCTTTGGAAATAGTATTGATATTGATAAATCTAAGCCTACTAATTCTGAATTTGTTCATGCTTTACAAGATAAAATATATTTTAGCACTCTCACTTGACAAGTGCTAAAATGGTAGTATAATTATATTTGGGGAAGGTGATTTACATGGATTTTGAAGATAAAAATGAAAATGTCTTAGAAAAATATGGTCGCGATATTGTAGCGGCAGTTAAAGATCACAAAGTAGATCCAGTAATAGGTAGAGATGATGAAATTTCTAGTATTACAAGAATCTTATCAAGAAAAACAAAAAATAATCCTGTTCTAATAGGTGAACCGGGTGTTGGTAAAACAGCTATTATTGAAGGATTAGCAACACGTATTGTTAAAGGTGATATTCCTAATAGTTTAAAAGATAAAACTATTTGGGAACTAGATATGGGTTCTTTAATTGCGGGAGCTAAATATCGTGGAGAATTTGAGGAAAGACTTAAGAATGTTTTAAAGGAAATTAAAAATAGTGAAGGACGTATCATTTTATTTATTGATGAAATTCATATGATTGTAGGTGCAGGCGGTGATGGAGCTATGGATGCTTCTAATATGTTAAAACCAATGTTAGCAAGAGGTGAAATCCACTGTATTGGTGCCACAACATTAAATGAATATCGTAAATATATTGAAAAAGATGGAGCTCTAGAAAGAAGATTCCAAAAAGTATTAGTTGAAGCTCCTAGTGTAATGGATACAATAACTATTTTAAGAGGATTAAAACATCGTTTTGAAGTATATCATGGTGTTAATATTAAGGATTCAGCTATTGTAGCAGCAGCTACTTTATCTGATCGTTATATCACAGATAGATTTTTACCTGATAAGGCTATTGATCTTATTGATGAAGCTTGTGCTACTATTAAAGTTCAAATGGATTCAGTACCTGCTTCACTAGATAAATTAACGCGTGAGATAATGAGTCTAGAAATTGAATATACTTCTTTAAAGAAAGAAAAAGATGATATTTCTTTAAGACGTATTGAAGAATTAAATAAGAAGTTAGCTGATTTAAAGGAAAAAGAAAAGAAATTACGTTCTGACTGGGAAGAAGAAAAAAGAATTAATGAATTAATTAATTCTAAAAAAGCTGAACTTGAAAAAAATAAATTTAAGTTAGAACAAGCTGAAAATAATTATGATTTAAATGAAGCAGCACGTCTTCGTCATGGAGTTATTCCAAGTATTGAAAAAGAATTAAATGACTTAATGTTACAAAATAAATCTGAAATCTTAAGTGATACTATTGATGAAGAAAATGTAGCGGCTATTATATCTAAATGGACTAATATACCAGTAAGTAAATTAGTAGGTAGTGAAAGAGAAAAACTTCTTAACTTAGAAAATGAAATGAAGAAAAGAGTTAAAGGACAAGACGAAGCTATTAAATTAGTAAGTAACGCTATTATAAGAGCAAGAGCGGGTATTAAAGACCCTCGCCGTCCAATAGGTTCATTTATTTTCTTAGGACCTACCGGAGTTGGTAAAACAGAAGTTGCTAAAACTCTAGCTAGTTTATTATTTGATGATGAAAGACATATGGTAAGAATAGATATGTCAGAATATATGGAAAGTTTCAATGTATCTAGATTAGTTGGAGCTCCTCCAGGATATGTTGGATATGATGAAGGAGGTCAACTTACTGAAGCAGTAAGACGTAATCCTTATAGTATCGTTTTATTTGATGAAATTGAAAAAGCTCATCCTGATGTATTCAATATCTTACTTCAAATCTTAGATGATGGACGTATAACTGATTCTCAAGGAAGAACAGTTGATTTTAAAAATACAATTATTAT
>JAEEJY010000003.1 GCA_016282155.1 Caryophanales bacterium
AGTTAAAAGTCAAAAGCAGATACTTTCAAATATAATTAACCAAAAAACAAATTTGGATGATTTAAATCGAATATTTAATGTGTTATCACCTGGATTAAAGGGAATTAGTAAAGAATATAATACTATTAGAGCAATTCTTGTTGAGCACAATTTAATTGAAGATCAAAATATAGAAAAGGTAAATCAATAATACAATTAATTATTTATAATAAATATTATTTACCTATATTTTTACCTATATGATATTTTAAACTATTGTAAATTTTAGTAAATTATAGAAAATTGAAATCCCCTAAATTATAGGGGATTTAATTTTTTATCACAGGTATAACGCGAACAAACTTTCGGACCCCCTGAAGAGAGCATATTTATAAAATTTTAGATAAGTAAAAAGTGTTAAAAAATATTGAAGGAAACAGTGTGCTCCGGATTTACAAAAGAAACAAATAATTATATAATATAGTATAATTTGATATCGCTATTATGATGTTTTTAAGTATATATGGGAGGAAGTTATTATGAAATTAGTTACAAGTATGAGTGCTTCATCGGCAAAAAAATTTTTTATGAAGCCGGATAGCTATTTTAATTTTGATTTGCCAAAATACTTTAATTTTAATCCGATTTTGAAATTATCTGATGAATTATTAGAAAAAAATGATTATAAGACTGCTGTTATTAAGGGAAAACCGAACTTGCCAAATTCAATGGATAATGTCGATTATATAATTATGCATAATAAAGACGGTAAATATGCTTGGAGACCTTATGAAATGATTCATCCATTGCTATATGTTAAATTGGTAAATGATATTTGTGAAAAGAAAAATTGGCAGCAAATTAAGAGGCGATTGAAGCAAATGCATTCTAATTGCAAAATTATATGCTGTAGTATGCCTGGTGATTCTAAAAAAACTGGAGAAAGTAAGAAAGAAAATATTTTGAGATGGTGGTCAGAATTTGAACAAGATAGTATAGCAGCAGCACTTGAATTTTCGCTTATGGCCTGTACTGATATTACAAATTGTTATCCGTCTATATATACACATTCTATAGTTTGGGCAATTCATGGTAAAGAAGTTTCAAAAAGTATAAAGAATAATGAAAAATATATAGGAAATTTAATAGATATTGATATAGAACAAATGAGGTATGGTCAAACAAATGGTATTCCACAAGGAAGCGTTTTAATGGATTTTGTGGCTGAAATAGTTCTTGGATATTGTGATGAATTGCTAACAGAAAAATTAAAAAATATTACTGATTATAAGATATTAAGATATCGTGATGATTATAGAATTTTTGCAAATAGCAGTAGTGATTTGGAATTTATTTTAAAAAGTGTGTCTGAAGTTTTAGGAGATTTAAATTTCAAGTTGAATACTACAAAAACGTTCTCTACGACTGAAATTGTCATTAAATCTGTAAAAGAAGATAAACTTGAAAGGTTTATTAAAAATAATACTTTTAAAAATTTAAGCTTACAAAAGGAACTTTTTTTAATCGATAATTTTAGCAAGAAATATCCGAATAGCGGAAGTTTGGTTGTAATGTTAACTAATCTTTTTAATAGTACTATTAAAGCATTGAAAAGAAAACCAAAGAATTATAGACAGATAATAAGTATTATTGTCGATATTATGTATAATAATCCTAGGTCATATCCAATTTGTGTTGCTATATTAAGTAGATTGTTTGAGTTAATAAGGAGTAAATCTGAAATAGAGTATTATGTGCAACTTATAATTAAAAAATTTGAATCGTTACCGAATACTGTTTATCTTGATATATGGCTTCAAAGGATTACAATACCATTAGATAAAAATATAAAATATTCAAAAGGAAGTATTTGCGAAAAAATATATGATAAAGAATCTAAAATTTGGAATTCTGAGTGGATGAAAGATAATATCAAAAAAAGATTTGATGAAAACTTGATTATTGATGAAATGGAAATTGGGAATCTTGATATTGGTATTACAAATGATGAAGTTGATTCCTTTACTATTATCCATGAATCATAGTTAATTGGTGATGTGATGAAACATAATAATTATGCAAGAAAATTAGTTGACTATAAAAAGTGTATGAAGGTACTAGATTGTGCCCATCTTATATATATTGATGAAATATCTGCTTTTAAATTTAAAGGAATAAGCAAATATAATAAGTCTAGATATGTGTATAAAAAAATCGAAAGTGATTTTAAAAAAATTAATTTTTTGATTGACGAATTTGATTTATTTAATGCGGCAGCAGTAATGAGAGCAGTGTATGAAAATATAATATATATTATTGCCACATCTTATGATAAAAAAATAAAGATAACATTGAATACGGCCCCTCGAGAGTTACGAAATTTAATAAAAAAGAATTGTAACTGTATATTTACCGGTTATTTCACTGAGGGAGATTTTGATAATATATATGATTATTTATGTAAAATAGTTCATCCAAGTAGTTTAAAAGAATTGACTTCATTTTTAGATAGTAAGCTTAAATATAAGAAGTATATGTTGAATAATTTAAAATATATAATGATAATTATAGAGTATATGTATTTAGATTTCCTTACTAAAAAAGCGCAAAAAGAAGATAGTAAATTTGATTTAAATATGGCCGATTGTTGTACGTATGTTAATTTGGTTAATATAAGTTATTTTATAGAAGATCTTAAAGACAGTGCAACCACTTTAAAACGTTATTTATTTTATGATACAAAAAATAAATATGTAGAAGAGCGTACAAAAATTTGCAAACAGTTATCTATCGAGATAAAAAATAATGAATATAGTATCGAAAAGAATGTTAAAGAATTATTTAAGGAATTAGATTTGCAAATTAATAACAGCAAATACGTAGAACAAATTAGTCAAATTATGAGTAAAAAATAGAAAGATGAAAAGAATGAAGAAAGAGTTTAATACTTTAAATGCAAATGAAAAAAAAGCGATTAACGCATACATAAGCGGGCGTGAATTTATGACTATTGCTAAAAGTACTATTGCATTAGAAGAGATAAGCGGTAAAGTATATCCAACAATCGTTGCTTCTATAGTGAATAAAGCACTTGCATGTGAATTGTTTTTGAAGTCCCTTTACATAATTAAGTATAATAAATGTGTGAACGGCCATGATTTATTTAATTTATATAGTAAATTAGGAAATAAAATCATTGAAAAGAAACTACCAAATTATAACTTTATAGCAGAGTTGAAAAAAGTTAGGAATTCATTTGTTGATTGGCGATATTCTTATGAATGTGATAACTTAATAGTGAATATGAAATTTCTGACTGAATTATGCTCTGTATTAGAGAAAATAAATAGAAGTAATATTTCAAAACAATATAATATTGATTTATAGAATTTTTGAATTTTAATGTGATATTTTGGTATTTACAATAAAAAGATAAGTTTTTAACTTATCTTTTTTAGCATTTAATTTGACTTATGAGATATAGTTATTAGTTATTATGTTATACTTTAAATAGAGGTAATGATATGGATATAGATTTATTACAAAAATTAATAGATGAATCAAATAATATTGTATTTTTTGGTGGAGCGGGAGTATCTACAGATAGTGGATTAAAAGATTTTCGTGGTAAAGATGGTATTTATAATACTAGTAAAGATATAAGACCGGAATATTTACTTAGTAATAGTTGTTTATATAATGAACCGGAATTATTTTACGATTATTATCGTAAAACACTGGATACTCGTAATGTTGAACCTAATATTACACATAAGTATTTAACTAAGTTAGAAGAGTCTGGTAAGTTAAAAGCGGTAGTAACACAAAATATAGATGGTCTTCATCAAAAAGCAGGATCTAAGAATGTCTTAGAAGTACATGGGACAACTTATAAGAATCACTGTGATAAATGTTTTAAAGAATATCCTTATGACTATATCTTTAAAACAAAAGGAATACCAAGATGTAGTTGTGGTGGGATGATAAGACCTAATGTAGTATTATATGGAGAAAATCTGCCTGTTGATTTTGAAAAGGCAATTGATTATATAAGTAAAGCTAATTTATTAATAGTCGCAGGAACATCACTTACAGTGATGCCCGCTGCTAGTTTATTAAATTACTTTAGAGGGAAGAATTTAGTAATCATTAATAATGATAAAACCCCATATGACTATATAGCGACTCTAGTTATAAATAAACCTTTAAAAGATGTATTTAGTAAATTAAAAGTTTAGTGTATAATAAAACTGTACTAGTTAACCTACACAGCCTAGTATAAAAAAGGGAAGGAGAGATAATATGAATATATTATATGGATTTATTAATATTGTTGTTACATTTAGTCTTGTAGTCTTAATTGAAAAATTGTTTAAAAAAGAAGGACTATATGTATGGATGAGTATTGCGGTAATACTTGCTAATTTAACTGTATGTAAGATGATAGATGTATTTAGTTTTACAACGAGTTTAGGTAATGTATTATTTGCATCTACTTTCTTAGCAACAGATATCATGTCTGAAAAATATAGTAAGAAGGATGCTAAAAAAGGTGTATATATTAGTATCTTTAGCGGTATAGTATTTATTATAATTACCCAACTTACTTTATTATTTATTCCAAGTAGTGATGACGTTGTTAATGAAGCGATGAAAACTTTATTTGCTGTAAGTATTCGTACTACAACAGCAAGTATGTTAATGTTCTTTATTAGTAATATGCTTGATATCCATATTTACAACAAATTAAAAGAAAAATATCCTAATAAGTTATGGTTAAGAAATAATATATCTACAATATTATGTAACTGTATTGAAAACTATTTCTTTAATACATTAGCATTTATTGGTATATTTTCAATACCAGTTATCATATCAATCGCAACAACAACTACAGTTATTGAAATAGTTATTGCATTATGTGATACACCATTCTTATATTTATCAAAGTTAGAAAAAAATAAACTTTAATTACAAATTGTAATTAAAGTTTTTATTTATGTTATAATGATAGTAGGTGATACTATGAATAATAAAAAGATGTATATCATGATAGGTAGTATTATAGTTGGAATATTACTTCTTATAGGATTTGTACATTACTTTATTTACCTTAATAGAGGTAAAAACTGTGAACCTTTTGTAGGTGGGGGTTACACATTAAAATTTAACACCGAAGGCGGAAATAAACTAGAGAATATGAGTGTATGTATAGCTTGTTCACCAGATTCTTATAGTGAACTTCCAACATCAACTAAACTTGATAAAGCATTTGATGGTTGGTACTATGATAAAGATTTAAAGAAAGCTGTTAAAGCAGAAACAACATTAAAGATTAAACCGGTAAAAAAACTTGATAAAAGAGGATGTCATATAGGATATGAAGATATTACTTTATATGCTAAATGGCGTGATTACGAATATAGTTGTGAAGAAGGATATAGTTTAAATGGTAAAAACTGTGTTCGCAATGAAGTAGTAGCGGCTACTCCTGTATATTCATGTACAGAAGGAACTTTATCTAATAAGAAGTGTATTGAATTAAAAGAAGCTGGTATTGAAAGAGTATGGACTCTTGTTAGTGAAGATCCAGAAAAGAGTGAAGAAGAGTGTCTTGCAGTAGAAACTAATAAATTCTTAGATGGAATATGTCGTATAGGTGTATTTGAAGATAATGTTGAATGTGGGGATTACACATTCGATCCAACATTAAAGAAATGTTATAAAACTCTTAGTGAAGCTAAGGTTACATATAAATGTAGCGAAGATTATAAATTAAATGGTACAAACTGTACAAAACAAATAATTATAGAAGCAAATAAAAAATAATATGGTATAATTTTTAAAAGGAGTGATAATATGAAAAATAATATAAGTAGAAGTATATGGGGGATTATTTTAGTAATCGTAGGTTTAATCTTAGGATTACATGCTGTTGGAGTACTTGAAAATGTTAATATCTTCTTTGATGGATGGTGGACATTATTCATTATTATTCCATCGGTAGTAGGATTATTTACTGATCATGATAAGACAGGAAATATTATTGGTTTAGTAATAGGAGTAGTTTTATTACTAGCATGTCAAAATGTTATTCATTTTGAATTAGTATGGGATTTATTAGTTCCAACTATTATCGTAATTATTGGTTTAAAACTAATATTTGGAAATTTATTTGCTAAAAAAGAATTTGTTGATGCAACATTTAATGATAATAATGTTTACTATGCTACATTTGCAGGACAAAACATCAATTATGATGGTAAGAAATTTGATGGTGCTAGAGTAACAGCTACATTTGGTGGTGTTAAATTAGATTTAAGAAATGCTAAAGTAGAAGATGGAGCAGTTATTAAAGCTAATGCTACATTTGGTGGTATCGAAATTTTCTTAGATGATGATATCAAAGTAGAAGTTAAATCAAGTTGTATGTTTGGTGGTGTTGATGTTAAGAAAAATCACCAAGAAGGAAAGAAAACTGTTTATTTAGATGCTACAAGTATCTTTGGAGGAGTTGACGTTAAATAATGAATAAGACTCATGAAATAATAAGATATCTTGCAATAGCATTTGCAATATGCATCGTACTTAGTATCGTTCAAGGAATAGTAGGAGTTATGCGATTTGTAACTCCATCTAAAGATGATAAAGTAACAGAAACTAAAAAACTTGATCTTAAAGATGAAAATAGTGAATCATTATTTATTTCTTTAGGAGCTACTAACTTAGTAGTTAAAATAGGTGATGAATTAAAAGCAACTACAAATAATAAAAATATTATTGTTAAGAATAATGGTAATTCTTTAAGAATTACAGAAAAGAAACATAAATATTTTAATAAAAATAATTATAAGTTAGAAATAACTATACCTGAAGATAAAATCTTTGATTTAGTTCATATTGAAGCTGGAGCAGGTAAAGTAGATTTATCTGGTATTACTAGTGAAGAATTAGAATTAGAACTAGGAGCTGGTAAAGTAGATATTAAAGATTTTGATATTTTAAATAAGACTAAGATTGAAGCTGGAGCTGGACAAGTTAATATTAAAAAATCAACATTTAAGAATTCTAAATTTGATTTAGGTGTAGGAGAAGTTAATATTGAAGCTAATCTAGTTAAGAAAGCTGATATTGAAGCAGGTATTGGTAGTGTTAATATTTATCTAGTAGGATCTAGTAAAGATTACTCTTTTGAAGTAGAAAAAGGATTAGGTTCTATTACTATCGATGGTACTAAAAAAGATGAAGGTACTTATGGTGAAGGCGAAAACGAAATCCATATTGATGGTGGTATTGGATCTATCAATGTTAATTTTAAAGACTAAATATTTATTTTAGTCTTTTTCTTTGTTATAATGAGAATGGTGATAATATGCGTTTTATACCTATAAATAAGAATAATAAGAAACATATGGAAGTATTAGAAGGAATATCTAAATCAACTTCTTTTTTAGGCAATTTAGAAAATTATACAGTTGCGCAAAATGACAAACATTTTTATGGTAATGATTTTATTGTTGAGATTGATGGTAATTTAGTAGGTTATATTGGCATAACAGACTTAATAGAAACAAGAGTTGGTAATACAGTTAGTATCTATTATGGTATTCTTGAAAAATATTATGGTAATGGTTACGGTAAAAAGATTATTATGAATACAAAGAAGTTATTACAAACAGAAGGTAATATTGACTTTATAATTGCGAATGTTGATGTTAATAATGAAATGGGTATAAAGACAATAGAAAAATGTGATTTTAAAGTTAACAATAATTTTGATGATGAAATCCAATATACATCTAGATTGAGGTAATATGATAACGGTAGTAGCAGCATTAATAGTAAAAGATGATAAAGTGTTACTTGCAAGAAGACTTGGTAGCGCAGATGGCAATAGCGGTAAATGGGAATTTCCCGGTGGAAAAGTAGAAAAAGATGAAGATGAGAAAACCGCTATCGAAAGGGAAATATATGAAGAATTTAATGTTAAAGTTAAAGCAATTAAATTCTTAACAAATAATATATGTGAGTATCCAACACGTACAATTGATTTAAGATTATATGAATGCAGTTATATAAGTGGGGAATTTAAGTTAAATGCCCATAGCGAGTATAAATATGTAAGTAAAGATGAAATACTTGAATTTGATTTATGTGAAGCGGATATTCCTTTAGCTAAATATGTGAAAAATGTAAAGTACTAGTATTTTGCATTTTTTTTGTTATAATAATATTATAGGATAGGTGATTTAGATGGGTAGTTTCGCAACTGAAGCTGTAAAAGCAACATCCGTAGAAACTTCTAAAGCAGTTTCTAGTTTTGTTGATAATAGACAAGCTAGTAGATCTAATAAAGAAGGCCGTACTGAACGTAGTAGTTATGATGTAGTTGGTATTAATGCAACTAAAGTACCTGCTATGCGTGAAGCTATAAGAACTTATGTAAAAGGTATTCATAGTGAACTTGATAAAATGAATACTAATACTTTAGCGTCACGTAATAAAGCATTACAAAGTGAAGAGGTTAGAAAATCAGTTGATGACTATATCGGGAAAGTAAAAAGATATTCACAGGACTTAACTTCTTATATCTTAACTTTTAGTGATAAATTAAAAGATGTTCAAGATGCTTGGGAAGCTCAAGGAAAAGCTATGGCTTCTAATATTAATTCAACTTCAGGAGCTATGGGAGCAAATTCTGGTTATACCGAAAAAGATGGA
>JAEEJY010000023.1 GCA_016282155.1 Caryophanales bacterium
ACATGGTGTAACACTTCCATCAGAGTTAATGTTTAAACTACTAATTCCGGCAGTGCAACCACCAAATATGCATGATTGAGTTATATCGAAGTCAAATTTAATTTGATTATTCTCCATTAATTTTAAAAACTTTAGTGGATCTTCTGTTACAATATCAATTTTATCCTTATATTTAAGTCTTTTTTCTATTATTAAATCCATTAGTTTCTTTTTATCTTTGCCTTTAAAAGATAATTTTCCATCACTAGCATTACCAAAAGGGATTACTGATCCAACTCCTAATATTTTACAATTTTTAGAAATAGCATAATCTATCATTTCATCAATTTGATTGTAAGTATCTTTAGTCACTGTCATTCTAATTGACGAATAGATATTTGGATACTCTTTGATTTTTTCCAATACTTCATCACATTTTTTAAAAGCTCCTTCATAGTTTCTAAATTCATCATGTGATTTTTCATCCGTACTGTCTATACTAACTTGGATACATAAAAATTTTAAATCTAATTTACTAAGTTTATCTAGCCATTCATCAGTTATAAGAGATGCATTAGATGTTATTACGATTTCATCTAATCCTTTATCCTTAGCCATTTTTATCATTTCGTATAATTTTGGATTCATGAATGGTTCTCCACCGGATAAATTAAGTTTAAAATTTTCAGCTTTTGTCTTATTTATAAAATCAAATATTTTACCAGCTTGATCTAATGTAATAAATTTCTTAGGTTGATATGCAGCTCTACAATGCTTACATTTCATATTACAGCATCCTGTAACTTCAATTTGTACTAATTCTAAATTTGTTTCAAATGTTTCATTTTCTAATTCTACTATCATAATATTTTTTTGAGTGGTAGTTGATTATTTCCAACTACCACTTGTACAACATGAGTTTGCTAATAGCACAACTTTTTTTGCTACTTTAGTTTTTTTAACTTCTGTCATGTTTTACTTCCTCCTTTTCTTATATTTAGTTTTTTTATAATGAGATCCCTATAAACTCAGTTTGCTTTTTTACTAAAATTACTAATTCTTCTTCTTGCAGTACTAGTTACAACCTGATCTAGCCATTCCGTTCTTGGACCATATGATCCTTCATTAGTAATAATGCTTACTCTATCTTTGTTTTTTAACGGAGTGTCTATAGCTACATATTCATCATTAACTACCGCACCTACCATGATATCTCCTAAATTAATATCTGTACGATATGCAAAATCAATAACTGTTGCTCCAGTCGGTAATTCAATTCTGTTTCCTTTGTTGTCACATACATATATTTGAGTAGTGAGCAATTCTTTATTTGCTTGATCAACAAATTCTTGATTATCATCACATATTGCGTCTAATTCACTTAGTGATTTAAAAAATTGTATTTTGTTGTTAGCTATTTCTTGCATACGTTTTGCTGCATGTTCTTTATCAATATCCCAATATGCAGCAAGTCCGTATGATGCTATTTTATCCATTTCTTCTGTTCTTATTTGAGTTTGAACAAGTCTTCCATTTGGTCCAAATAATGTTGTATGAATGGATTGATATAGATTAGTTTTAGGATTACAAATATAATCCTTAAATTTGTTATTCACTGGGTTATACTTGCTATGTACTATTCCTAATGTTTGGTAACATTCTTCTATTGAATCAACTATTATTTTCATTGCTAGTAAATCGTGAATGTCATTCATTTTATGTCCGGAATTTAGTCTTTTATATATACCATAAATATTTTTAGTTCTAACTTTAATTGAGTTAGGTATATTTTTATCATTTAAAATTCCTTGAATTTCAAAAAGCATTTCTTGTAGTATTGATTTGCTTTCTTCTTCAGTTTTTAATTTCATTTCCTCAATTATTGAATATTGCTCTGGATTAATATATTTAAATGATAAATCCTCTAATTCATTTTTTATATTATATGCTCCTATGTTATATGCTAATGGTACATAAATATTCATTGTTTCGGTAGCATTTTCTCTTTGTTTATCTTTATTCTTTTTAAACTTTAGTGTTTCCATATTATGTGCTCTATCACATAATTTGATATTAATTGCTCTAATATCATATGATGGTGTTCTAAGCATCTTTCTTAAATTTGCTAAATTTTGTTCTTGTTTTGTTGAAAATTGTGTTCTAGCAAATTTAGTAACGCAATCAACTAAGTTTGCTATTGTTGGATTAAAAATATGAGCTAAATCTTCTTTTGTAGCGTCTGAATCTTCGATAACATCATGTAATAAACCAGCGCAAATTGTATCAGTATCAGCGTGTTGTTCTGCTAACTTGTAAGCTACCGCTGTCGGGTGAGTTATATAAGGTTCTCCACTCTCTCGCATCTGATCCTTATGTGCTTCACTTGCATACTTATATGCTTCCTTTACAATCTCTACATCTTTAGGATTATACTCCTCTACTTTTTCAAGTAAATTCTCTACGTCCATTTCTTTCCACCTCTTTCTTCAAACAAAAAAGGGCGCTACGCGTCAATTAAGCGCGTAACACCCTTGGTCTTATAACGAATAAGCATGAGCAGCATGTATCGAACATATTAATAATATTTCTTTTTATCATGTCGCTCAACTCCTTTCGAAATATTACATAACAATTTACTCTTCTTTTTTGTACTTGTCAATACTTTTTTTGAAATTTTATCGAAAAGTTGTTTAATATAATAAAAAGATAGCAAAATGCTATCTTTAGCTCATAATTACCTTTCATAATACTAGTCCTTATTTTTTAAATAATTTACTAAATCTTCATATGCTTTATTATCCCAAAATTTCCATCTTTCATCATCATTAAAACACGCTAGTGTTTTTTCTTGTCCTTTAGGGATAAATATAAAGTCCCAACTCCAACCGTTTTCTCCACTTGGTTCTAAAGCAATTGTCCCTTCTGTTTTAGAAGTAAAAGTTTTAGTTTCTTTACCATATTCAGTATATGCTAGCACTTCTAAAAAGTATGCTTCTCTATTATCTGCTCCATCTAATAGTTTTAGTATGCCATCTACACCTAAGGTTTCTTCTATGTATTTTGTATATGCAGATGGAAAATTATTTAATGCTGGTATTACTAGACCACTATCATTTTTTAAAGTATCTTCTTTTAAATAATCACTAGCATATTTAGAAGAATAAATTGCCACTTCTTCAATAGTATCTGCTTGTATTTCAGGACAATCAATCTTCTTTGCTTCTATTTCATATCCTAATGGATTTAAATTCTCCTGTGCTACTTTAATCTTGTACTTATTTGATGTAACGTAAGTAATTTTATTCATATATATCCCTCTTTTCTAAAATAATTATATTATATTAAATATAAAAAAGATAGCAAAATGCTATCTTATTTTCCTAATATTTCTCTTTCTTCTTCAATCTTAGATTTATCATATCTAGTAAATAAAGGATTAATTTCTTTAGCTAATTCAACTTTAGATAATCTCTTATATTCCCAATTATCAATTGAATCATTTAAATATTGTTCTACTAATTTAGTAGTTTCAATGAAATATGGTTTTAATAGATTATTTAAGTTAAAGATTATATTACAACAGTTGTATAATACTTCTTCACCTTTAGCTCGATCTTCTTTAGCTAATTTCCATGGTTCGTTTTCATCAAAGTATCTATTTGAGTAATTAACAAAGTCAAAGATTTGAGTTAGTGCATCTTTAACATCACCATTATCAATAGAATTACCTACTGTGTTATATAAATCTTTAAGTTTGTTTTCTACTTCTTCATCTACTTTAATATTAGCTAATTTACCATCAAAACTCTTATTAATGAATTGTAGAGTTCTATTAACAAAGTTACCCCATTTACCTAATAATTCACCATTAATTGAATTAATGAATCCTTCAAAAGTAAAGTTAAAGTCTCTCGTTTCTGGATCATTAATACTAAAGAAGTATCTAATTGCATCTACTGGATAGTTATCTAATAAATGTCTTAGAGTTATATAATTACCTTTAGATTTAGATAATTTATCACCTTCGATAGTAATATATTCATCTGATACTATTTTATCTGGTAATTTATAATTATCTTTAGTAGCTAAAAGTAATGATGGGAATATAACTGTATGGAATGGAATATTATCTTTAGCATGTACTAAATAGATTTTATTATCATTTCCTTGTTTCCAATAATCTTCCCAGTTTAAGTTATGAGCCTCAGCATACTTTTTAGATGCTGTTACATAACCCCAAACATTTTCAAACCAACCATATAGTTTTTTATCTTCAAAACCTTCGATTGGAATATCAATACCATAATTTAATGTTCGAGATGCACATCTATCTGGAATACCTTCTTTTAAATATCTTTCAGTAAAGTTTACTGCGTTTTCTCTCCATTGGCTTCTCTTTGAATCTAATAATTTATTAATATCATCTGAGAAGTTAGATAATCTAAAATATAAATTTTTATTATCTTTTAATGTAGTTTTATTGCCACATATAGCGCATTTAGTTTCTTTTACTTCATCGATAGTTAATAGACTACCGCATTTTTCACATTCGTCACCTTTAATCTCAGCCCCACACTTTGGACAAATACCAATGATATATCTATCTGCTAAGAAAAGTTTACAATGATCACAATATAATTGTTTTTCTAATTTTTCTTCTAAATAACCATTATTATAGTATTTAACAAATTGTTCTTGTACAAACTTTTTATGATAATCATCATCTGTTCTATTATATAGATCAAATGATATACCAAAGTCTTTAAAATCTTTATCAAAAGATACGTGACAAGCGTCTACGATTTC
>JAEEJY010000024.1 GCA_016282155.1 Caryophanales bacterium
AATTTTTTTACTTGAATATCTGTAAATAGTATTTTAGACATTATTACCACCAACTTTCTTATATTATACAGCAACACATAATAAAAACCTATAAAGTAGGTCACTCTTTTTTAAGAGTCCACTTTATAGGTTACATTTTATTAAATAGTTCTTCCTTTCTCATTATTTTTAGCTTCTGCCTCAAGTACAGCTTTTGCTGCATCAGTCTTAGGTTCCCTATTATTAGTAATAGAGAAGTAATAATCTAAATATTCTGTAGTATTTGAAAGTTTTTCGTTAGATATTACAATACCATTAAGATTAATAGTTGCAACATTACCAGCTTTTTTAGCATCATTTAATTGTTTAAATGCTTCAGATAAATTATTATCATCAAAATTACCTAAATCAAGAACCTGTTTGCTTTCAACTGGTTTTTGTACAGGCATAGCTGCTTGTACTTGTACAGGTTGTACTGGTTGTGCTGGAACAGCAGTTTGTCTTACAGGCTCTGCAGGTTGTTGCACTAAATCATTATCTTTATACTCGCGTTTTAACGAATCAGAATTATTTGTTGGGATAGTAATAGAATCAGATTTAGAAGACACTATAGTATCATCTTCGTTTACAAAACCATAATAATTATTCTCCCATTTTTTATACTGTGCTAAATAAAAATCTAAATTTTCAAAATGCCTTGGAGCAGGAATGTTTAATACTTCACCAAGATTATTAGGATCTGCAACCTTTGACACTGGATGAACAACTATAACACCAGGTGAAGGTGGACACTTATCTAAGAAATTTTCATAAGATGTTACAACAATCTCATAAGGTTCCCCATTTATATCTTTATGATAACGTTCAAGGGTTTTATCAACTGGCTCACCTAACTCGGTTTGTAATCTTTGAAACGAATTATCATATTTATCTCCATCAATTTTAGAAGTATCATTTCCATCACGAACATTTTTAGAAGAATTTGAAACCATTTGTTCTAGCGAAAAGCCTTTACCCGAAGTTACAACATTATCAGAACCCAATACTCCATAACCTTCAGTAATAAAAGGAGGAGTATACATACTAGATGTTCCCATACCAAATTGACCTTTTACCAAACGAGTTGGATTTCCAGATGATATTTCTTCATTTAATATTGTAAGTTCAAATTTTTCAGTTGGTTTTTCTATATTATTCAAATAATTTCTATATGATCCCGAAATAAGATCGTCAGCAATATGATCTCTCTCTCGTAATGTACCAACCAATTTAATTCTATGTTGACTAACAACTCTATCCGCTTTTTGGTATGCTTTAGAATCTTTCTCTTCATCATATTTAACTTCAATTGAATTATCTGGTTTGTTTTCTTTAATTTCATCTTTTAACATTCCAAGATTAATCATAAATGATACAGCCTTGTCTACATCAAATTTTTTCCTAACAGGCTCATTTATTTTCTTTAATCTACTATTTTCCTTAATTGTCTCATTTAAAATATTAGAAATGATATCATTATCTGAAAGTTTATAATTATCAGCTAAATATCTTGAAATCTTATTAAAATCTTTACCACAATCAGAAATAATATTACTAATAGTATTATTACTTTCATTAGTTACAACACCAATAATAACTTCAGCTTCTTCTAATTGAGTTGCATTATTTAAATCAAGTGATCGAACATAATCTAACACCTTATCGAATTTAACGTCACATACTCGTTTTATATCATCAAGAGTTTCATTCATATGTTTTTTTTCGAGATTTGATTTTCTAAGAGCATCTTTTTCGTATGAACCACTTAATAGATTTGAGGCTTCTTCTCTATCTTCACCCTCTCTTAAAACAGAGTTTAAAAAATTCAAATATAATTCAGGTGATTGATGATAATAACAATAGTTTAATAATGCTTCTTTGCTTGCAATAGGTGCTTTAGTATCAAACGCTCCATCAAATTTAAGGAAAGTATGTTCCCCATTTAATCCGCCCTTTATATCGTCAGAAATAATTGGAATCTTTTTACCAGTTATCAATTCACGAGCATAAGGTTTGCCCAAAGCAGGCTTAACAAGTTCAAATAAAACATAGTTGCCACTCATTGGAACCTTAGAACAGTCTAAAGAAGATTTAGATTGATACTTAATTGGTTTCTTAGACTCATCTATTTGATATAAAAAACCCATATATACATTATTTGCCATAATAACACCTCATATCTATATAAATTATAACATAATTCATTAAAAATTAATAATTGATATGTATTAATATACACTTATTTAACGAAAAAAGCTATTGTGAAATAGCTTTTATTCATCGTCACTAAAGAAATCATCAAAGAATTGATCATCAGTAACATAATTTGTACCAATCTCTTTTGTTCCTTTAGAATTATTATTAGGTTGTGTTTCAACCTTTGTTTCCTCTTTAACAGGAATATCAATTGTTTCTTCAATTGGATTTAATAAATCATCATCTTTATCATCATTAATAATTAACGAACTATTAACATCTTCTTTAGATGATACTGGTTTAATATCCTGAGTAAATGGAGAAGGTTGTTGAATTTCAGTTTTAGGAAGTTCAACTTTCTCCTCTTTAACTTCTGGGACAACTGGTTTAGGTTCTTCCTTAACAGGAACAATTGTATCAAATAGTTTATTTTCAATTGGTTTTGGTTCTTCAACCTTATTTAGTCCAAAGAATCCTCCAGTTGAATCATCATCGTCATCATCATCAAAATCAGGTGGAACAAGAGATTCTTTAGGTTCATCTACAACTGGAGTAACACTAATTTTATTTGTTTCAATTACTGGAACATTATTAACTGGTTTCTCAGGTTCTACTGGTTCAGGTACTAATGATGGAACTGATGGTAAATCTAAAGGACTTGCTGAAGGAATATCAAGTGGAGGTACTGAAGGAATATCATTAGCTTTATTCTTAGCTTCAAGAGCCATCTTTTCTTTTTCTCTTCTTTCTTCTTCCTCAAGTTCAGCAATCTTAGCATCAATTCTTCTGACCATTTCGTCTACGTCAAATCCAGGAACTCCACCTGGTTTTGATGGTTTAGATGGCGCAAATGGATTGAATCCCATATCTGGTCCTTTTGTAGGAGCTCCACCACCTGTTATATTATTAAGCATTTTAGCAACTTTTTCTTCTTTTTTCTTATCAACAAATGATTTAATATCAAATGTTTGTACAACACCTTTTTCACGGTATGGATAAGATGCTAAATCATAATTTTTACCCCATCCATTATTCTTAACCATTTGCCAGTTAGGAGTAAGTTTAGTCTTAAATGGCATCATACGGATACGAATGACAATTAATGTCCACTGAGGTAATCTTTGCAAATCTGATACTGTAACAAGTGGAGTAGATGCAGTTTTATCTTTTTCTTTTGATTTAACTTCACCACATAGTTTACTTATTTCTTCAAGTGCTGAAAGTTCACTACTGATTAAGTAAATAATGTTACCACAGTTACCTTTAATTGTTTCTCCATTTTCCTTACCATATACTTCGTATAATTGTGCAAAGTTCTGAATAACAAATGTAAATCTAATATGTCTAGAACGTGCTGCTGTAACCATTGTAGTTACATCTTTTAGTGGTGGCATGTTAGCAAACTCATCTAGAATAAAGTTTGTTCTAAATGGTAAATGTCCACCAGATTCTTGTGCAACACTAATTAATGTTTCATAACATTGTTTTAGGAATATTGTAACAAGTGAATGATATGTTTTCTTTTCATCTTGAATAACGATGAATACGGCAGTTTTCTTTCTACCAATATCATTCATATCGAAATCACTCTTTGAAAGCATTTCGGATAAATTCTCACGTGATGAGAATAGTTTAATCTTTTGCTTAAATACTGAAAGGATACTACTCTTAGTTTCATTAGGTGCCATAATTGTACTAGCAACGTTAATGTATTCAGAAGATCCTTGATCCTTATCAGAGAAATACTCTTTAATGTAAGTAGTATTACCACATTTATCTTCACCTGCAGTAGACATTAAGTTAATACTGTTAAGGTTGATTTCTTCTTCCTTAGCATCCTTAAATAACGCAAGTGCAAGACCAGCAAAATAGTCTGCTGAAGTTTTTTCCCAGAATGGGTCACTGCTCTTATTATTTTCATCATAAAGAATGTTAGCAGCTAAGTCTTCAAGTAATTCGATAGACTTATCCTGATTACCAGTCTTAAATAATGTATATGGTAACGTTAATGGATTCCAACAATTACCATTTTGTGGATTACGGAAGTTTAAAAGAACAATGTTATATCCTTTTTCACGTAATTCAATAGCATTTTTTTCATAAATTTCGCCTTTAGGGTCGGTGATAATCATAGATTCACCATGTTTAGCTAAAACTTTAACCATTGGTTGAATAGTCATTTCAGTTTTACCTGAACCAGTAGAACCTATAACAAGGTTATGAAATTCACCATTATCAACATAAATGTGTCTTCCATCATTCATGATAGGAATACCTGCTGCATCAGATGTATCAGCTAAGGCATCTACCATTTTTAATTCTTTCTTCATTTCTTTGTCAGTTGCCCATCTAGAGTAACCTTTTTCTTTTTTAGCATCTGTTGAGATACCAAAACCTTTTTCTCTATCAAAGAAATATGAAGATACACTAGTAATAATAATTGCAAAAACTACAAAGAATAATACTAATGTAGGTATTAATAAACTAGTTTCTTCAAATACTCCAAACGGATTTAGGCCATAAAAAGTCCCGTATTTTGAAAATTCTGTTAAATTTAATACACCAACAGCACATACATAAAAAAGAATAACAGCAAAAAGTGCAAGAATTAACCAATCTTTTGCATCTGCTCTAAATTTTAATTTCATAGTGCATCCTCCCTACATTTTGTTTGCTTTATCACTAAAGTGTTTAAAAATTGAAACTACTAAATATAATACAAATAGTATAGCAGCAACAATACCTAATCCATAAAATAAAAACCTAAGATAATAATACCACACATAAGTGTTATTGCCTACAACAAAAAATATTTTTTTATTATTTTTATTATCAGCATTTATATGCCAAGTATATATATTACCTTTTACTTCATCAGCATTATTATCATATACTTTATTATATGTTTTTATGCTAAAATCAATACTATCATATATTTTATAATCAATTGTCATACAATAAAACTTTTGAGTTGTTGCAATAGTTATCTTTTTTGACTCTTTATCATAATCATAAGATACCTTATCAAAACAGCTACCTAATCTAGAACCACTTGATTGTAAATACTCTTCAAGACTTTTTTGGGGCCCAGTTGATTTTATTATAAGTGAATCTTTTTGTTTTTCATAAGATAAATCATATTTATCATTTTCACCAAATGAATATACATTAGCAATAGATTTTATTTCTTTATCTGTATATTCTCTTGGTGTAGATATTTCTATACTTTCATTTACTTTGGAATCAAGTAAATCGATAGTTATCTTTATAGAACCACCTGTATTAATAACATCTTTATCGGTTGGAATATCTCCATCTCTATAAATATTACTTTCAACCACATAATTTTGTGGTAAAAAAGAAACAGTAAGAAGGAATAAAACAATACTTATTAATAAATATAACCCTTTTTTCATTTTATTCCTCCTAATTTAAAATATACACATACCCAACAAAGGTATATTGACCACCAAGGTCATGCATCTGATGTAAAGTTTTATGACTATACCAGAATCCTACGCAATCCCAAGATGATTTACCAGAAGCTCCACCACATGAGTTACCACCATGTGAATAATAAACATTATCACCACTTACTTCTTCTATAACAATTACGTGTCCATAGTTGAAGTCATATTTTGATTTATTTGAGTTTGAATTAGACCATAAGTAAACACCTATAGCACCAGGACGTGGTTGAGTTGGGTCTGTTCCACATGCAAAAGTATCACAAACACCATTTTCAAACCACTGAGAGCCATTAGCTTTACCAGTTCTAAATGCTTTAAGCATTGCATTAAATGCTTCTTGTTTCTTTTCTTGTGAAGCAACTGAATTGTTGATTATTTCGCCAACACGGCCATACATATACCAAACACACTGACCAATTGCACTACCAGGATAATAACCGTTAACAGGATCTTCTGATAAAAGTGTCCACCACTTTTCACCTTGTTTAGGTGCTTGTACTCTTTTATAGAAACCATCAGTACCAAGTTCTAGCCCTGAAGAAATAGTTGTTTTCTTACTAACTAAGAATTTACCATTCGAAACATTTACAACACCATAAGGCTCAAAAACAACATCTGCAACTATTCTAGTCCATTGGTAACTATTTGACGCTTTTGATTTTGCTTGACCAATTACTAAGCAGTGATCAATATTACCAGCACTACATCCTACATTACCAACTTCACCAGCAAAGGAGTTAGTTTCAGAGTTAAATACATAATAATCAGCTACTGCATCATATATTTTATCCAAGAAATCTTTCTCACCAGTTGGTGGATCAGCAAATGTTCCCTCTACAGTTGGAGAAATAGAATAACTTCCATTACTAATATTTATTGTATTTTTAGAAAGTGCTTCACCTTTTATAAATACCATATAAGCTTTTATAAATTCTTCATTATCTGAAACACTAACTGATAAATCATTATATGTTTTTTTAATAATAAAATCTTTAAATGTTAAAGTAGTACCTCCAACATTAACCATCATATTATCAAGCATATTTTTATCAACATTTACAGTTATATCACTTTCTACTAAATCTCTATAAGAAGATGACATATCACGATTATCTTTTACAAGATAATTATATGTATATTTTTCATCAAAAATATCATTAGCATCACGGATAAGATCATCCATAGTATAATCTTCTCCTAGTTTTAAACCATTATAATATGTAATAGGTAAATAAATATTTACTAAATATCTATAATAAGCTTGATAATCTTGCTCTTGGATTACAGATGGATATGGGAATACTCCTTTTTTCTTTTTAGCCTGAGCTTCTAATTCTTGCTCAGATATATCACTTGGAATATCATTAACATCATCACTTTTACGAATGCTAAATAGACCGTCTTTACTACATTTTTCACAAGTTGGTAATGATGAATAATATGATTGTTGTGAATTCATTAAATACTCATCATCTACACCTTTAAATAGTTCAATTAAATCCTTTAGTTCGTAAACAGCATTACGATATTTCCATTCAGGATAGTCTTGGCCTTGGTCCATAAAACTTAGAATTTTTGTTTCTATGTCATTTGCTTTAAATAGCAATTTAAAAACACCTAAACTACTAGTTAAATCACCTAGAGTTTTTCCTAAATCATTATCGTTACTTTTATATATTTCACCTGGTCCAGTTGTGTTAATGTCAATGACATCACCAAAGAATTTAGCCCATCCTCTAAGACAATCCCATAAGTTATTTGTTGTTTCAAAACTATATCCAGTATGTATTAGATGTCCAAGAAGACCTGCACCACCAATACTAAAGAATCTACCAATTCCTGTTACATCACCTAATTTTTCAGATGCAACATCATAGAAAGTTTTAGTATGATACAAATCAACAGCATTACCAAATAATGAAAAATCACCGTCTAACGTTGATTCCCTACTTGCTAATTCATTCTTTTCGCCTTCTTCACCATCAAATGCATCTTGATCAACAAGAACAGTATGATGGACAGTCGCAGCTAAAAGAGGAATATCAAGTGGTTCTTCTCCAACATAATTATCGTTTGCTAAACATAATTTTTGGAAGAATGATTCTTCAGAAGTTTTCCATCCTTTTCCAGTAACGAAATTATTTAGTCTTTCTGTAAATAGTACCGCATTTTCGGCAAATGTAGCAATTTGGTCCATAACAGTCATTATTTCAGCAAAAACTAAAATAACAACAATTAAAATACCTAAAACCTGAATAGCTGTTGGAAGAACAGCAGCAGTAACTTTCATTACTTTTCCTATCTTTTTAATATCAGCTAAAACTTCATCAGTTTCTTCTTCACCTTCACCAAATTTAGGAAATTTTGGTTTATAATCATTATCTTTTTTATCATTATCATCTGATGATTCCTGAGAGGCATCAGTTTGATCTTGTTGTTCTTGTTGTTCCTGCTCTTCTAGCTCTTCTTCATCATTAGATTTTCTTCTTTTTCCAATATTTAAAAAAGGAGAACCATTTTTACCATTAGTAAGCCCATTCTTTAAATTTTGAAGAGCATTACCGCCGGCTTTTCCTCCTTTGTCTTTCCCAGGTAAACGATTTTGATTAATTCCTGGAATACCAGGCATGCCAGGTACTCTTCCAGATCTATGATTTGTATTTTCTTGTGATGATTGTCTAGAAGCCTCACCTGCAGTTTTTAGGTTTTCGGCAGTACCACGTTCAATGGTTTGTCTTAAATCATCATTTTGCATATTATTATCATTTTGATCCATGGTACCACCTCCCAATTTTATTTATTTAACGGATTATAATCCTCCGCCTCCGCCAAATGAATCTAATTCTTGTTCTGTAGCAACAACATTTATTCTCATACGTCTATTACCACAAACGAATAGTGCTTCACCTTGGCTATATCGTTTAATACTTTCTTTTTCGTTTTCATTAATGTCTATTAGCTTAGCTAAATCATCAGCAGCTTGTTTCTTTAATCCCATAACTAGATAGTAAGAAGCATTGTCAAATATTGCTTTTCCTTGAACTATTACTTGAGGATCACAGAAGTCTGTTGGTTGCTGAGTAATAATAATTGTACCAGTATTGTATTTTCTTGCACGTCTTTGAACTTGAGCAAGGAAATCAGCACCTAATTCATTCTTACCTGCCATTAAAACATGGGCTTCATCAACCATTAAAACAGTATTTTGTGATTTATCTAAACATAGACTCCAAGCATATTTTAATATATTAAAGAATAATGCATTTCTAATACTTGAATCAGTATTCATTAATTCTCTAATATTAAATACTATAAAATTACTTTTTGGACTAACTGTTGTAGTTCCATCAAAATAGTATTTTAATTCTTTAATTAATGGTCTTAATTTTATTTCAAGTCTTTCAAGAATATCTCTTTCCTGAGTTTTCTCAGGCATAGATAAAATTTTACCTCTTAAAGTAGCATATACATCCTTCATGGTAGGATAATCTTTAGAAGTAAATTGAGTGAAATCAGACTCAAAATTTATATTAAAACGTCTATATGTTTCTTGTAATATTTCACTAAAAATATTAATTACATCTTCACCAGCAGATGGATCATAATATTTTAAGAATGCTTTAACTGATTGAATAGTTCTTGTAAGAACAGTATAACCAAGTCCTTGAGCAAGTTCTTCATCATCAGCATCTATTACAACTTCAAGTGGATTAATCATACCGAATTCTCCACCTTTACCAAGATCTATAAAGTCACCATTATATCTCTTAGTCATACCCTCAAGTTCTCCTTCAGGGTCTATTACAATTATCTGGTGATTATTTCTTATGTTTGCTCTTAGTAATAACTTAGCGGCAGTAGATTTACCACTACCAGAAGTACCAAGAATAATCATATTAGCATTATTTCTATTATTTTCTTTTCTTTCTTGATATAAGAATTGATTAAATAGAATAACACCACCAGAGAAATCTACACCAAGTAAACAAGAAAGTCCAGGATCTTTTATACTATCAAATATAAAAGGATACATTGCAGCAAGAGTTGGAGATGGAATTGGAGTACCAATACGATCTTCAATATCTTGTTTTGGATAAATTGGTATCATTGACTTAAGAACTTTTTCTTGTTCAAAACGAAGTGGAATTGCTTGTAATTCCATAGCTTCAAGATAATTTTTTACCTGCATTTTTTTAGCTGTTAACTCATCTTCTGAATCAGCAGTAATCATTACATGCATTTGGAAATCATATATCTTAGATTGTGTAGAAGCAAGTTCTTGAATAAAATCTTCAAGAGACTCATAGTCAAGTCTTAATCTTTCTTGAATAGTACGATCATTTTCGGTTTGATATCTTTGCTTTAAATCAGCAATTTCTTTATTTACAATTTTACTAATAACGCTAAAAGGAAGTGGTATATGTTTAATAACAATTTTGATACCTGACATACTTGTAAGTGAAGATAGAAATCCAGGATTAATAATTTTAGGATAAGATATAACTGTTAATATAGTTGCATACTTATCGCTAACCACTAAACCTGTTGGTTTAAATTCTAACCCTTTAGGAGCAATTTGACTTCTTATATCCATAATTTATTACCCCATCACAGTTCCAAATGTTGTTGTTTTTCCACCATTTAAGAAATTATCTAAAATAGTTCTTAAATCATCGTTAGATACTTGATGTGTGGATAAACCAGCATTTGCAAATGCACTAATTAAATTCCTAATTCTTTTTTGGATTTGTTCTTCATCTTTTTCTTTAAATAGTAAGAAATATTCAGTATCAACAACATTGTTATTCATAAACATATTTGCCTTGTTAATATCCTCAATAATTATTTTTCTTTTAGCATTATCTTGTAAATTATTATACTGAAGTTGAAGTTGAGATAAATATAAATTTATATCAACTGGTCTATCAGCACATATTAACCAAAATTCATAATCAATCATATTATATACATTTCTAAGATTCATAATTACCGCATCTTGAGCATTGTAGTCAAGTATAAAAATGTTTCTAGGAACTATTTTTATACCAGTAACTTTGTAATTATTTGTTAAAACAATTTCACCATTGGTAATACTCTTTACAGGAATATCATCAACAGTATATTTACTCTTTACCTTGTTCGCCATCAGTAAAACACCAACCCTTCCATACATATTTTTGTCTTGTACCGTAAAAATCAATGACATTCCTAATTATTACTAACATATTGTGATAATTAGGAATTGGAAACACTAGGAATGCAGTAATCAATCCAGGGGTGATTGCTATTAAGGCAATCCAAAGCGTTTCAATTGGAAGCACAAGTAATAAAATCAAAGATATTACACCACCACATAGTATTATAATTAAATCTTTTTTATTAAATGCACCAGCAATTAACATTTGCTTTTTACTATTTGCAGGAATTAAATACCCCATATTATCCTTCCTTTCTTATATTCTAATGGCCTCCGCCTTTATTACTAAACATACTATTATCAACAACTTTTCCAGACTCATCAACACGTTTTTTATCTTCATTAAAGCTTTCTTCCTTACGAGCAAGAGCTTTTTCTCTATCAGAAATATCTTTAAGTTTTTCATAAGATTCATGGTCATGAACTGTCTTAGATTCAGTTGCTTTACTCTGATATGCCTTCATAAAATTGAAGAAATTTTCTCTATTATCTTTATCGTCTAAATCATTAATGTCAATTTTAAGAGTTTTACCAGAAATATCAACAAATTCTATAACACCAGATTCAATTCGACCATCTTTATACTCTGCTGTACCGCTTGTAATACCTTCCTTAAGATTGTCGGCAAAAATAGCCAATTTACTTTTTGATGTTTCAGATAATTTTCCAGATGAATAAAGCTTTGCAAACATATCAAACTGTGCTTTATCTTTATATCTTGTAAAGTCAGCCTGAGAATTAGAATATGTTGCTTGTGCCCTCTTAATTTCTTCATCATAGCTCTTCGAAACATCAATTTTGCTTTGTAAATCTTTTAATTGTTGTTCCATAACTAGTTTATCATTATCATTAGTAGATAAATCTAATTGTTTGCTTAAATCATTATACTGTTTTTCAAGCGTTTTAGTAGAAAATCCACCAGTAGCAGCACTTTGAGCATTAAGAACAGATTCAAGTCTACTCTTGTTGTAATCGACAGCCTGCATTTTCTTTATATATAAAGAATCTTTTTCAACATCACCTTCAACAGATTTTAATACATCATTGAACGAAGATGCTATTCCCATGCTAATATCATTAGCTCTTTTAAAATTCTTATCTGCTTCTTCCTGTGCCTCTTTTTCAATTTTTAAGTTATGTTTTTCAATTTCTAATTTTCTTAACTCTTCGGCCTGATTAATTGTAGGACTTTTCCATCCTAACACATTTGAAAGAATTTGGCTTTTAACAGCATCAGAATACTTATCTCCACCACTATCAATTAATAGTTTTTCAAGTTGATCATTACGAGCAACCTGTGCTCCAACAATCTCAGACCATGTTTTTCCTCTTGCAAGATTGCCAACATTTCTACCGAATCCAGTTAAAGCTGAGCCTAAAATTTCTTTTGCCTTTAATTTACCAAGATTCTTCTCGGTAACTCCTTCGATAGGATTACCATTTTCATCTTTAGTAGACATTTTCCTTGCTCTACGAATACCAGATGCAATCGAACTGCCTAATCCAACGGTTGCACCAATAGGAGCAAAATTTTTATTCTTAAATGGATTTAAACTGAATCCACCAAGGCCCTTTAAATCAATACCTAAAATAGTACTTAATAACTTAGGTAATTCTCTAGCAAAGTTTAAGATTCCTATAATTAAGAATACTTCTACATAAATCCATGCACCAAAGCTATAACTTGATCCGTCTGAAATATGATATACGCCGGATAAAGATGATATTAAGAATAATGCAAAGAATATTGCTGCAACTCTAAAGAATAAATCTAAATAAGTTGTAGTACATTCCTTAACCCA
>JAEEJY010000025.1 GCA_016282155.1 Caryophanales bacterium
CATAAGAATTCTCTACTTCTTAAGAATGGTCTTGTTTCTTTTTCCCATCTTAAGACATTACACCATTGATTATAAAGCATTGGTAAATCTCTATAGCTAGATACATGATCACGATAATAATCACAAAACATAGTTTCACTAGTTGGTCTTATACAAAGTCTTTCTTCTAAAGTCTTAGATCCACCCATAGTTACCCAAGCAACTTCTGGAGCAAATCCATTTACAAGTTCTCCCTCTTTTTTAAGTAAATTTTCAGGAATTAGTAAAGGCATTTGTACATTTACATGTCCAAGTTCCTTAAACTTGTCATCTAGTATTCTTTGCATTTTTTCCCATATAGCATAACCATTAGGTTCAATTGCGATACATCCCTTTACACTTGTATAACTCGCTAAATGTGCTGCCATGACAACATCTGTATACCATTTAGCAAAATCAACGTCACGACTTGTTATTGCTTTATTTTCCATATATATCCTCCTTCAAAAATAAAAGACCAAAGTATAGGAGCGAAATTCGCGGTACCATCCTACTTTGATCTTAATTTGTATAACGGTATTAACCGGGAATTATTAATTCCACTCCTGGGTAGGAACTATTAATATCTTTACTTATTTCCACCAAACATAAGCTCTCTATAAAAAGAATTTTAAAAGTTATATCCCAATCAACATTTTATACAACCATAATACTATTTAAAGCCTTCTTTGTCAATAAATATAACTATGCATTTAATAGTTCTTGTAACTTTTTACAACGATCTATATCCATAGCAGGAACTCCCTCTAATGGATACTTAATACCTAATTTTTCATATTTAGGTACCCCATATAAATGATATGGTAATAGTTCTACCTTTTTAACATTTTTAACTTTTTTAATATATTCTTTTAATCCTAGAATATATTCTTCTGTATCATTAATACCAGGCACAATTACTTGTCTTAACCAAACATCTTTACCAGACTTATTTAACGCTTCTAAGAAACGATTAAATTCATCCATATTAGAACCTGTTATTTTCTTATATAAATCTTCTGTATAGGCTTTTATATCTAAGATAACTAAATCTGTATACTTAAGTATTTCTTCATATCCCCCAATACCAACTCCCGCAGTATCAATAGCCGTATGAAGATTTATCATTTTACATTTTTTTAAAGAATCAATTAAGAATTCTTTTTGGAGTAAACATTCTCCTCCTGAGAATGTTACTCCCCCATCTTTATAATAATTATGGTATTTATGAATTCTTTTTAATAACTCTTCACTTGTAATTGAAGTACCTTCATTACAAGTCCATGTTTCTGGATTATGACAATATAAACATCTTAACTTACATTGTTTTAAGAATACAACAAACCTAATACCGGGACCATCTACTAATCCCATTGGTTCTACTGAATCTATTATTCCAATATTACTAAATTGTTCCATGGAATGTCCTACTTATTACTTCAAGTTGTTGTTCACGAGTTAATCGATTAAATCTAACAGCATATCCAGATACTCTTATTGTTAAGTTTGGATATTTTTCTGGATGTTCCATAGCATCCATTAATGTTTCTTTATTTAAAACATTTACATTTAAGTGGTGAGCACCACTATTAAAATATCCATCTAAAATACTAACTAGGTTTTTAATACGTTCATCATTACTATTACCTAAAGCTTGTGGAATAATACTAAATGTATTAGAAATACCATCTTCACAACAATTAGTATATGGTATTTTAGCTACAGAATTTAAACTTGCTAAAGCACCACTTTCATCACGACCATGCATTGGGTTAGCTCCTGGAGCAAAAGCAACACCTGCTTTTCTTCCATCTGGAGTTGATCCTGTCTTTTTTCCATATACAACATTACTTGTAATTGTTAAGATTGATAATGTATGACGAGCATTCTTATATAATTTATGACTAGCAAGTTTCTTATAGAAACGAGTTACTAAATCAACACCAATTTTATCAACTCTATCATCGTCATTTCCGTATTTAGGGAATTCTCCTTCAATAACGAAATCAGTCGCAATACCTTTACTATTACGAACAGGTTTTACTTTTGCATATTTAATAGCTGATAAACTATCCATTGCTACTGAGAAACCAGCAATACCAAAAGCCATTAATTTTTCTGGATCAGTATCATGTAAAGCAAGTTCTCCTGCTTCATATGCATATTTATCATGCATATAGTGAATTATATTCATTGCATCAACATATGTTTTAGCAACTTTATCAAGCATTTTATCATATGCTTTAACCACTTTATCATAATCTAAGTATTCATCCATAATAGGTTCAAATCCATCTACTACTTTATTACCTGTTACTTCATCAACACCGCCATTAATAGCATATAATAAAGCTTTAGCTAAATTACATCTAGCTCCAAAGAATTGCATTTGTTTACCAACAGTCATAGCTGATACACAGCACGCAATAGCATAGTCAGACCCATGAATAGGACGCATTAAATCATCACTTTCATATTGAATAGCGTCTGTTAAAATACTCATCTTAGCACAGTATTTTCTAAAGTTAATTGGTAATTTACTACTCCATAACACTGTCATATTTGGTTCTGGTGATGAACCTAAATTAGTTAATGTATGTAAGTATCTAAAACTATTTTTTGTTACTAATGATTTAGATTCATCTAACATACCACCAATTGATTCTGTTACCCATGTAGGATCACCGGCGAATAATTCATTATATTCTGGTGTTCTTAAATGACGAACTAATCTTAATTTTATAATAAATTGATCAATTATTTCTTGAGCTTCTTTTTCGGTTAATTTACCTTCTTTAAGATCTTTTTCAATATAAATATCTAAGAAAGTACTAGTTCTACCTAGACTCATAGCAGCTCCATTAGCTTCTTTAATAGCTGCTAAATAACCAAAGTATAACCATTGAGTTGCCTCTTTAGCATTAGTTGCTGGTTTACTTATATCAAAGCCATAACTCTTAGCCATTTTCTTAATTTCATTCAAAGCTTTTATTTGCATATTTACTTCTTCTCTTAAACGAATAACATATTCTGTTAATTCTACTTGTTCAAGTTCAAGTAAATCTTTTTTCTTAAATTCAATTAATGAATCAATACCATATAAAGCAATTCTACGGTAATCACCTATTATTCTTCCTCTTCCGTAAGCATCAGGTAAGCCTGTTAATAAAGCATTATGACGGGCTTTTTTAATGTCTTCTGTATAAGCATCAAATACACCATCATTATGTGTCTTACGGAATTCATTAAAATATTTCTTAATTGTAGGATTTAATTCATAACCGTACGCATCCAAAGATGCCTCTACCATACGCATACCACCAAAAGGATTTACAATACGTTTTAAAGGGGCATTAGTTTGTAATCCAAAGATTACTTCGTCTTTCTTATCTATATATCCTGGACGATAACTATTAATTCCTGATACATGTTCTGTATCAACATCAAGAATACCATTCTTTAATTCTTTAGCTAATAATTTTTCACATTTCTCCCATACTCTTTTTGTTCTTACAGTAGGTTTAGCTAAGAAAGAATCGTCTCCTTCATACTCTGTATAATTACTATTAATGAAGTCTTGCACATCAATAGTTGCTTTCCATTTATTTCCTTTAAATTTATCCCAAATATCAAAATTCATTTTATCCCTACTTTCCTAGTATAATTATAACATATCTCATATTATAAAAATTAAAAACGTCATTACTTGACGTTTTTATTTACTATTATTTATAAAATCTTCTTCACTCCAAATAGTTATATTTAATTCTTTAGCTTTATCATATTTACTTCCTGGAGAATCTCCTACTATTACAACATCAGTTTTCTTACTTACACTGTTTGTCGTAATACCACCTAAAGACTCAATCTTATCACGTGCTTCGTCTCTAGTAATACTATTTAAAGTACCTGTTAATACAAAAGTCTTACCTGCAAAAGCAGTATCTGTTTTAGCTTCTTTAATTAGACATTCCATATTAACATTATATTCTTTTAATTTATTAATAATATCTATATTTGCTTCATCACTAAAATAATCTTTAATACTTTTAGCAATTATCTCACCGATATCTTTAACACTAACTAATTCTTCGAAACTAGCATTCATTAAATTATCAAGAGTCTTATATCTAATTGCTAACATCTTAGCTGTTCTTTTACCAACATTTTTAATGCCAAGACCACATATTAATCTCTCTAAAGAATTTTTCTTACTATTTTCAATACTTTCAAGTAAATTAGAAACACTTTTTTCACCAAATCCTTCTAATTCCATTAAAGTATCTTTATGGGTATCTAATTTATAGAAATCAGATAAATCTTTTAAATATCCCATATTAAATAAGTCTTCAATTATTTCGTCTCCTAATCCTTCGATATCCATGGCGTCTTTGGAAGCAAAATAGATAAGACCTTCAATTTTTCTAGCTGGGCAGTGAATATTAGGACAGAAATGATGAGCATCTTTTTTAACTAATTCTGTATTACAGATAGGACAAGTCTTAATCATTTCAAAAGGAATAGAATCATCCTTACGACGATCAAATTTTACCTCAACTACTTCAGGGATAACATCTCCTGCTTTTCTAATTGAAATAGTATCTCCTACTCTTACATCTTTTTCTAAACAATAATCTTCATTATGCATAGTTGCTTTAGTAACTAAAGAACCTGCTACATGAACGGGATCAAAAATAGCATTAGGAGTAATTTTACCAGTTCGACCTACAGTAAACTTAATTTCTCTTAAAGTAGTTAATACTTCTTTAGCTGGAAATTTATAAGCAATTCCCCATCTAGGAACACGTGAAGTATAACCTATCTTTTCTTCATCTTTTAAGTCATTTACTTTAAGAACAACACCATCTATTTCATAAGGAAGTTCTTCTCTTATTTCTCCTAATTCTTCGATACAAGTAATTATCTCAGTAGCATTATGCGCTACTTTATTTAATTTATGATTAGTAACAAAACCTAATTTTCTTAAATAATCTAATGATTCAGCTTGAGTTTTAATTCCGTAATCTTCAGGATTAGGAATAAAGTAAGCCATAAAGTCTAATCCTCTTTTAGCTGTTACTTTACTATCAAGTTGTCTTACAGAACCGGCTGCGGCATTTCTTGGATTAGCAAATAGTGGTAAACCTTTCTCTTCTCTTTCTCTATTTAAAGCTTCAAAAGATTTTTTACTCATATAGATTTCCCCACGAACTTCTATATCAATAGGTTCATTTAATTTAAGAGGAATAGATTTAATAGTCTTAACATTTAATGTTATATCTTCACCCTCAGTACCATTACCTCTTGTAGCTCCTCTTACTAAAATGCCATCTTTATATAATAAAGAGCCAGATAATCCATCCATCTTAGGTTCAACTGTATAGACTGGATTACTTACTACTTTTTTAATTCTTTCATCAAAAGAAACTATTTCATCTTCATTGAAAATATCATCAAAAGATAACATCGGAGTCTTATGAACAGCTTTTTCAAATTTAGATAAAGCTTCTCCCCCTACTCTTAATGTTGGCGAATCTTCTCTTTTAAGTTCTGGATATTTATTTTCTAATTTTAATAACTCATTATAAAAATCATCATATTCTTGATCAGTTATAGTTGGCATATCAAGAACATAATATTCATAACTAGCTTTATTTATTTTATTTATAAGTTCATCAATACGTGCTTTTACTTTATCATCTTGCATAATATCACCTATTAATATTATACCATAAAAAAGAAAGCATTTCTGCTTTCTATTTAATTTAAAATATCTTTATTTATCTCTACTACCGGTCTAATACCTAAAATATCTAATTCTTCACTAGATACATTAACTATACCTTCATTATTAATATACCAACGATAATTTTCACCTAAATCAGATTTATCATTAAGCCAATATCCATATACTCCATGATCATCATATAATTTATTATCTTCTTTAGTACATCCCTTTTGTTTACATAATAAAGTATTTTCAAATATCCAAGAATATCCTATTAAAGAATTAACAATATTATTAGATTCATTGTATAAATCAATAACACTAGTATCTTCACTTACATTAAGTAAAACACTTATTTTTCTTAAATCTTCTAAAGATAATAATCTTGTATGTTTTTTAATAAACATTGAATATCCTTTAATAGCTTTTTTAAATGTATCTTCAACACTCTTGCCATTAGTTGAAACAACAATATTATGATCTAGTAATAATTTTAATCTTGAATCTTTCTTGCTGTCACCAAAAGCATACCATTTCATACAACCATCATTATATTTAGTTGTACTCTTACTATCATCTTTCTTACATAAAGAATTAGTAAGTGGATTATAGTATACTACTGTCCCTGATTGATAAGTTTTATTTATTCTTGTTTTACGACATTTTAATTTTATAATATCACCAGTATTAACTCCAATAGGTTCTTCTTTTTTACTTCCGTAATTCCAGCATGCGATACCATCATCAACAATATAAAGCATTACTTTACCATCTTCATTTAATCTTAATGTCTCTATACTATCTGGTAAATTACTTATTCTTAAATGATCTTTTAATTCTTCCGTATCCGCATTAGTTAAATCATTAAAATAATCTCCATCTTCAATATCTTTATAATAACTCTTAATAATAAGTTCTGTTTGTTTCTTCACTATACTAGTACGTGAAGCTAACGCTAAAGCAAATCCTACAATAACTAAGAATACTATAACAAGTATTATTGTAAGTATTTCAACACTATTTATTTTTTCTTTTCTTATTAGGTTTATTTTTTTCATACAACTCTCCTTTTATTATCTTTTTAAATACATATACTAATAATTCTATTAGTAATATTACTACCGATATTGAAAACATATAATTCATGGCAATTTGATATAAACTAGGAACATTTGTAAATATATGACTTAATACTGCTGTTAAAACTACAATTACACCAAGTACAATCATAAAATACTTATTTAATGTCTTCATACTATCACCTATTATCATTATAACATAAAAAAAGATATTTTACTTATTTAAAATATCTTCAATTACACTACTATTTAAAATAGCTAACCAATCTTCAAAATTATCTTGTTTTTGATTTTCATCTAATAAGTCAATCTTACCTATTTCATATAGATATATCTTTTCCATAATTACTTTTAGAATATAGAAATTCCATACATTAATAATATCTATCTTCGTATAATTATCAAAAGGTTTTAAGATTCTCTTAGCCATCTTAACATCAATTTTATTACCTGTTTTACTAAATTTAATCGCAAATACAATTAAATCATATAATTTAGTAAAAGTAGTTGCTTCATCTAAATCAATAAGCGTAAATTCTTCTTCATTCCAGATAATATTAGTTGGTGTTAAATCACCATGAATTAAATCTTTTTCATAAAAGATATTATAATTTTGAAGTTTCATATATCTTCTTAAAAGATCAGTTATTATTTCTCTTTTAATTTTTTTAGTTTTTAAATTAAGAAGTGATTCGTAATAGAAATTAACTTTATCTAATAGATTAGTGTAATTACCATTACCTTTCTTATCTAATTTAATAAAATTAGTTATTTTTTCAATTTGGTTATTTGTTAATTTCTTAACATGTTTTCCTTCTATATAATCATAAATACATATAGTTGCATTATGGTATGTATAGAAATTATCATCAATCGTATCTAAGACATTAATATTATTTTCTTTACTGATATCAATTAAGTCATTAATAGCTTCTTTATCAATATTCTTTTTATAAAGTTTCGCTACATATTTCTTTTTGGTAGTTTCAACTAAATATACGTGATTAGCAAGTCCCCCTGTTAATCTTTCCATATAAGTAATTTTATCTTTTAAGATACCACTTAAGACTTCACAAATTAGTTTTTCATTATAACTATTTAAAGTATCATTATATAATTTAATGAATTTATTTGTGACAACATCAGTATTATATTCTGTATTAATTCTTTTCATAATATAATTAGATAATTCCTTACGATCACTTTTATTCTTATATAAACTAATTATCTTACTAGCTAGTTCTTCACTACTCTTAGCGTCATATAAATACTTGGTATTACCTTCAAGCATTTCCTTCATACCACTATTCATACTTCCAACAAATGGTAAACCGCAGGCCATTGATTCCAAAACAACGTAAGGAAAATTATCAAATAATGATGGATATACTCCAATACATGCTCCATTATATATTTTATTTAATTCATTATTTTTAACTTGTCCCATAAAAACAAGATTTTTATGATATTTAGTTGGAACTATATCTTTAATATACTCTATTGTTGATATTTCTTTATCATTACGATTAGTATCTTTACCAACAAAAATTATTTTAATATTACCTAAACTATCTAAAATAGTTGGGATAGCCTCCGCAAATAAAATAACACCTTTTCTTTGCTCAATACTACCACAATATAGAATAGATTTACCATTCTTATTTTTAGTATAAAAATCTTTTAAATTAGCTGGATTTGGTATTACTTCTATATCATTACGCTTAAGTTTCATTTCTTTAATTACTAAATCTTTTAAGATATTAGTACAACTTGTTACTTTATCGGCACTCTCAATCATTTTTCTTTCCCATAATAGCATCTTACGATGAATACTAGGATCTAATTTAGATTTATTTGCTTTACTCCAGATTGCTAAAGGTGTATGAAGACGAACAATTAGAGGTACTTTACGATATTCTTCAAAAAGAATTGTTTCAGCTCCCCAATCAGGAACTTCAATTATGTCTATTTCGTTATTATCTTGTAATTCAATAAGTTTATCTCTAACTTTTTCACGATATTTATAATAGTTATTATAGATATCTTTTGTCTCTTTATTATATAGTCTTATTACACGTACACCTTCATCAATATATTCTTTATCACAGTCTAAACTACGTGTAATAACTGTTACATCATACCCAAACTTAACTAAAGAAGTTGCTAAACTCTTTTGATAAGTAGCAATCCCGCCATAATTCGTTTCGTCTGGATACTCTTCATGTACTAGACATATCTTCATCTTATCACCTCTATAGACAAGGACTATATTATATCACTAAAAATAAAAAAGGCAAATATTTTGCCTTTTTAATATTTAATCTTATATTTATCTAAAAATTCTTTAATAGCTTCAATATTAACACAAATACTAAGAGGAATAAGACTATGTTCAGATATTTCAATATCTTTATTATTTCTCTTAATCTTACTATTAATATCTATACCTGTATCTTTATATGCTGTACCTATTTGCATACCAATAAGTTCCCCTTTTTTATTAATAACGGCTCCTCCAATATGACCTACACAAGCACCGTTAGATACCTCAAATAAAGTAGGATTACCTTTTTCATCAAGAAGTGTTCTTGTTACCATACCTTCAATAGGAAATACTTGAGGATTAACCATTAACATATTGTTAAGTTCAATATCTTTACTAGCGTGGTTATATTTAAGTACTTCTAATTCAGGATATGGATATCCTAATCGACATACCATTTCTCCTTGACTAGGATTACTACCAAATACTGGATATTTATCACATAATATTTCTTCCGGATTTTCAAATTTAACTAAAGCTAAGTCTAAATATTCATGACCAAATAATTCCATACCACTCCAACGAGATATTGTATTTAAAAATACATTTTTTAGAATTACTGGTTCATCTTTTAAGACTTTATATTTCTTATATATTTTTTTAGGAGGAACTTTATTTAAAATAAGTTCTTCTTTAATTTTTTCGTAACGTTTATGAATTTTATCTGCTTCTATGATATTAGCAAGTACTCCTTTAGTAGTTAATACCCATCCCTCATCATTAATTAGAATAACACTAAACATACTTCTAATTACTTCATCATTATAAGGAGTTTTATAAGCACTACTAAATGGTTTTACATAACCTGCTTTCTTAATCGCATTTATAAACATAATATCACCTACTTATTTGTATTTTGATAATAATTTCTTTCTGCTAAATCTTCTTCAACCCATTCTAAATCATCAAGTTCTTCATATGAATCATTTAAGTAATCTTCTATTTCAAATATTAAATCATGGACATCTGTATATTTCTTATAATCAATCCCATATCTTGTTAAAATATCAATATGTTTTTGATTTAAAAGAATTCCATTATAATTCTTTAAAAAATCTTTTTCAACATCTGTTACTAAAGAATTAATATCTACTTCTTTACCATTAATTTCCATATTATCACCAACCTCATTATAACATAAAAAAGATATACTATTTAAGTATATCCTTCATAAAACTAATTAAATCTTCTTTAATATCATCACGATCTAAAGCATACATGATATTAGCTTTAATATAACCTAGTTGACTACCAATATCATAGTAAGTACCACTAAACTTGCATCCATAGAATTTTTGTTTAGTCATTAATTCTTTCATGGCATCAGTTAATTGGTATTCACCACCCGCACCTGTTTTTAAGTTTTCAATTACTTCAAAGATTTCTGAGTTAAGAATATATCTTCCTAAACCCGCTAAATCACTAGGTGCATCTTCAACTTTTGGTTTTTCCACAATATCATTTATTTCTAAAGTATCTTCATCCACTAAAGAAACAATTCCATATTTATAAGTTAATTTATGAGGTACTTGTTGAAGACCTATAACATTACCGTTATATTTGTTGTAAACATCAATAAGTTCTTTTAAGGCACAGCCACCCTTAATTAAATCATCGCCATACATTACGGCAAAAGGTTCATTACCTACTAATTCTTTAGCTTGATAAATAGCATTTGCACTACCTAAAGCAACTGTTTGTTTTACCGATAATACTTTAACATTATTATTTATCTTACGTACTTTTTCAAGTAAAGCTGTTTTTCCAGCTTTTTCTAATTTTTCTTCTAACTCTTTATCTTCTTTAAAATGTTTTAAAATACATTCTTTCTTATCATTAGTAACAAGAATAACTTCTTCAATACCTGCTTTTGCTGCTTCCTCTATTTGTAACTGAATAGTTGGAACATCAACAATAGGCAACATTTCTTTAGGAATTTCCTTTGTAGCTGGTAAGAAACGAGTTCCCATACCTGCTACCGGTATAACTAATTTTCTTACTTGCATCTTATTTCTCCTTTTGTAAGGCATTATATACTAATGAAAAAATTAGTAAGCCTCCTAAAAATAATCCTATCCATAATAAAGGGTTTGATTGATGTGCAATTATCCAATTTTTTGATGATTCAGCTGCTTCTTCAAGCGTTTTCCATATACTTCCCATATTTACCTCCACTCTAATAAAATTATATCACAAAACTAGAATTGAACATTATTTTTTTATAGCCTATAACATTTTTTCATATTCCTTGACTACCCTCTAGATAGTTGCTACTATATTTGGTAGGAGAATAGCGCGGTAGGAGGATTTATGATAGTAACGATTGACGGCTATGATGGAACTGGCAAAACAACATTAGCTAAAAAACTTGCCGAAAAATACGGCTTTATATATTTAGATAAGCCTTTTATATTTATGAACTCAATAGTTAATAAAATACCCTATGCAAAAGCAATAGAGATAACTAAGATAGAGGAAAAAGAATTATGGACTAAGCCCTTAGATTTTAAAAAAATTACGAAATACTATTGTGATGCTTTTTTGTGGCTTACTAATTTTAAAGATAAATATAATATTATTCTCGATCGAGGAATTTTAACCAGCTATGCTGTAACTGGCTATCCTGAAACAGAAGAAGTATTTGACTACTACGTATATAAAAACTGCTTCTTTGATGGTTCAATTTATCTAACCGCTGACGATAACGAAAGAGTTCGTCGTATAAGAGCAAATGATCCTAACGATCCTGATTTAAAACACCCTATAAAATGGCGCGATAATAATCTAGAAGAATATGCCGCAACAAGAAATCTTAATTACCATAAAATAAGTACAGATAATAAAACTACCGAAGAAGTCTTTGAAGAGGCATGTACTGAATTTGAAAAAATTATTAATAGTGATAATAAAAAAGCAAAGTCAATTTAACTTTGCTTTTTTATTATTTCTACAATATTATCAATATTTCCTTTATAGTATATTGCTTTTACTTTAGATGTAAATTCTTTTAATAATTCTAGTCTCCTCTTAGCTAGTTCTAAGGTATCAAGAGATATAACAGGATAAGTATTATTAAAAACTATACGTGAAGTTCCTCTAATCTTTCTCGATGTCTCTTCATAGATATGCCAAAGGAACTTATCCTTACCCCACTCATCTAAAGTATAATTAGGGCTATCACAAATTATAGGTTGAATAAATAATTTGATAGGATATTCTTCTTCTGAAGAAATATTACCCATTTTTTTAAAATACTCATTTCCTTCTTTATTCTTCCAATAATCATTAGATATATATTGATACTTAATACGCCCTACACTTTTCATTTCATTTAAATCAATAAGAATTTTCTCATCAGAATATATACTTCCATATTTAGCTAGTTCTAAAGCTAGTGTAGTTTTCCCCATACCAGTTGTTGTTCCCCAACTAATAATTAACTCATTATTTAGAACAGCTCCTGCCCCATGAACACATATTATTCCATATTCTAAACGCGCTTTTTCAAGAATATATTCGATAAACGCTATCATATCCTTAATATTTTCACATTCATAGATATATTCGATATTAGGATAATCTAAAATGAGATTATTCTTCCCTTTTTTGAAGATAATAGTTGCATCTTCTTTACCTTCATCTAATACTTCACAAGAAGGAATATAGCTATATAGAAATTTTTCTTCTAATATTTTTTTAATCAAGGATGAATCCGCTAATACTTTAATAATCGCTTTAGATGATTTTATATAGATTTCTTGCATATTTCTTTGTAAACTTCTAATAATTCTTTTGTTTTAGCTAACCAAGTATAATGATTTCTAACTTCGTGAAAAGCATTTGTAGCTATCTCATTTCTTAAATCATTATCAGTTAATAACATATATATTTTTTCACATATGTCTTCGCTGTCACTAGGATTAACTAATAGAGCATTAACGTCATCACCAGCAAATTCTTCCATACTTGTTTTTCTAGTTGTTATAGCAGGCGTAAAGCAACTAGCTGCTTCAAGTAACGTAGACATTATACCTTCTTTATCATAAGATGGTAGAACAGCAACCTTAGCTCTTTGATAACTATCAATTAATTCTTCATTAGAAACAAGACCAGCAAAAGTAACTTGTGATTCTAGTTTAAGTTCTTCCACTTTCTTTTCCAATTCCTCACGATAAGGACCTTTACCAATTATTTTTAAATTAGGTGTTAGTCCATATTTATCTTTAAGAAGTTTTAGCCCTTCAATAATAAATTGAATGCCTTTAATAGGAATTAATCTTCCTACAAATAATAAATCAATATTTCTTTCTTTATCTACTTTAGTAAATACTTCGTCATCAATAGCATTAGTTACAATATGCATATTAGGATTTGCCCCTAAAGCAATCCACTTATCACGAACATTTTGTGATACAGCTATTAACTCTTTTTCTCTTTCTAAAACAAGTTTGCAAATATAATTAATATCTTCTGGAGATCCATGAAGTTCTAGAATATGTTTTTGATTAAAAGGAACTGCCAAAGTATCAATAACATTATGTACAGCAACAAAATCATATTTATGATTTAATAGATATTCATATGCTAGTCTTGATACCCATAGACTCTCACGATCCCATCTTTCCCAATCTATTCCAGCAGGAACATCATATATTTCTTTAAAATTATCATCTAATTCTAAATACTCTATTTTTACTTTTGGATTATTCTTTTTAAAATTTATAAAATAATCACTTTCTTTAAGGTAAGAAGCTTTAGTTGTAAGAATAGTTACATCTTCACCCAAAATTGCAAGAAATCTCGCAGTTTGAAGTGGATATATTTCACCACCCCCAACATAGTAAGATACTCTTGGTTGATATATTAATATTTTCATTATTTAATATCCCATACTTTCTTAGCTGATTCTATTTGACTACTAAAAGCTATGCCTTTAGACCATTTAATATAATCTTGTAATTTATCTAAAGAAACAAAAGCTCTTTCACTTACTTCCCATTCTTGATTAAATGGTAATACTTCATCTACTTTAGCTGTATATCTTAATTGATAATATGTTTCACCATTTTCAACCACTTCAACAGCTCCTAAATATTTAATATCTTTTATGGTAATACAGGCTTCTTCCATAACTTCACGTACTAAAGTTTCTTCTTTAGTTTCGTTTGGTTCAGGATGTCCACCAGGAATAGTCCAAGCTTCACTTTTTACAGTTAACAATTCATTATTATCATTAAAAATATAACCACTTACTTGGGTATACTTTTCACTTGTAACTTCAAATCCCTCTCTCCATAATATCTTACAATTTTCGCCTATTTGTTCATAATCTTTCATCTTATCATTCCTTTCCAATTAAGCTATTTATTGCGTCAATAACATCTCTAAATGTTTTACTTGCATATTTATTAAATTCATTATCATTACCTACACTATATACATTTATATTTTTATATTTAGGTAAAGGTAGTGTTTCTACATCTGTAATGAAATATATTTCATTATCTTCAAAGAATTTATTCATCCCGCCTATCTTATTAACATCTTTATTATAAATATATATTTTTTTATTTTCAATATCTTTTTCCACAGTATATTTTTCTAAAAAATCAATATTCCTTATATATTCATAAATATTATTATATTCAAAATTATTCATTTTAAATAATAATAAAGATGTTGATACTTTTCTGCCTTTACTAACTCTAATTAATTTTATATCCGATTTTTTTCTTGTTGATAATTCAATATTATATTCTTTTAAATTTTCTCTTAAATATTTATATAACTTAACATTTATATTTTTTATTAGATCATTATTAAAATATTTATGGTGGTAAACTGCTCCACTCTCAGTTAAAATAATACGATTTAGGTTATATACCTTACGTATATTTTTAACATTTTTGTCATACGTTCTATTTGTACATATACCAACCTTATAACCGCTTTTCCTAGCTTCTTCTATCTTTTCTTTAATCTCAAGATAGTTATCTGGAAATTGGCCATTAAATATAATAGTGTCATCAATATCTAAAAATATTATTTTTTTCATATAAGGCATCTATACCCTTTCATTATTCTTTATTACATAGTATTTCATGAAACCTATTATAAGATATGAAATATTTGCTGTCAACAAAAAAAGAAGATTAAATCTTCTTTATACTCTTATGACCTTTCATAAGCATTTTTATTCCTATTGGATGTGGGAACGCTATTGTAACAATTGATTTATCTATTGATACAACTACACCTACACCAAACGTATCATGACTTACTTTATCACCAATATTATATTCTGCATTCTTATCAATCATGTTAGCTTTAGTGATTACTTTTCTTTCATCTTGGATGTTTTCTTTAATTAATAAGTCATCATCTATTTCTTTAATAAATCTTGATACTGGATTAGCTGAATCCATACCATATAATGTACGTGTCTTACAGTTAATTAACCATAACTTTTTACGAGCACGTGTTATAGCAACATAACATAAACGACGTTCTTCTTCTACATCACTACTCTCCATTAAGCTGTTTTGATGCGGAAAGATTCCTTCTTCCATACCAATAACAAAGACATTATCAAATTCAAGCCCTTTAGCTGAGTGAACTGTCATTAAAGTTACAACATCAGTATTATTTTGGTATTCTGTAGCGTCCGCTACTAAAGATAATTCATCTAAGAATTCTTCTAGTGATACGATTCCTCTTTCCTCTTCAAAAGTCTTAGTAATAGATTTAAATTCTTCTAAGTTTTCAAGTCTTACTTCATTTTCAATAGTATCATCACTAGTAAGTTCTTCTCTAATACCAGTTCTTTCTAAGATATAATCAACTAATTCTGTTAAAGACATATTTTCTTGTTTTTCTTTAATGTCTTCAATAATACGTTTAAATTCTAGTTCTTTACCACTATCGATAACTTCATAGATACTCTTACCTGATATTCTCGCTTGAACTTCTAAGTTTTCGATTGTTTTAGTACCTATTCCTCTTTTTGGAACATTAATAACACGTAATAAATTAATATCATCACGATTATTATAAACAACACTTAAGTACGCAAGTAAATCTTTAATTTCTTTACGTTTATAGAAGTAGATACTACCTACTACTTTATATGGAATATTAGCTTGTAGTAAAGCTTCTTCCATATTTCTTGATTGGGCATTAGTACGGTATAAAACCGCTATCTCAGATAATGGTGAAGTCTTGCGAAGTTCTTCTATCTTTTCTTTAACATAGAAAGCTTCATCTTTTTCATTTAGACTACGATGGTAAATAACTTTATCGCCATCTTCAATATCTGTCCATAAATTCTTATCTTTTCTTAATTTATTATTTTTAATAATAGTATTTGCTACATCAAGAATTTGTTTAGTAGAACGATAATTTCTCTCAAGCATAATAACTTTAGCGTTCTTATAATCTTTTTCAAAATTTAAAATATTTTGATAATTAGAACCTCTAAAAGAATAAATAGATTGATCATTATCTCCTACTACACATATATTCTTATATTTACTACTAATAAGTTTAGTTAAGATATATTGAGCTTCATTAGTATCTTGATACTCATCAATTAATACATATTTAAATCTTTCTTGATATCTAGCTAAAATATCAGGATATTTTCTAAATAAAGTAATTGGAAGCATTAATAAATCATCAAAGTCTAAACTATTATTTATTTCTAATTTATCTTGATATTTACGATATACATCTACTACTAGTTGATCTATATCATTACCAATAAATCTTTCTAAGTCTTTTGGACTCATAAGTTCATTCTTCGCACTACTAATGCGATTACGTATCATCTTATAATTAAACTTCTTGGGATCTAAATCCATATCTTTCATTATCTTTTTAACGACTGTTAAAGAATCATCGCTATCTAAAATAGTAAAGTTCTTATCATAACCTAATTCTTTATAATGTTCTTTTAAGATAGATAATCCAAAGGAATGGAATGTTGATATTTGAATATCATAAGCAAGACTTCCTAACATCTTATAAATACGATCTTTCATTTCTTTAGCTGCTTTATTAGTAAAAGTGATTGCTAAAATATTAGATGGATCTATCCCCATCTCACTTACTAAATAAGCAACACGAGTTGTTAATACTCTTGTTTTACCAGAACCAGCTCCCGCTAAAACAAGAAGTGGTCCCTCGGTAGTCTTAATAGCTTCTAGTTGTTCTTCATTTAAATTTTCTAACATATTAACACCTACTTAATCTTTATAAATTATAGCATAAATATACCTTTATTTAAAAGAGTCTTCTAACATATCTTCTTCTAAATATTTGTAATTTAAATTATTCTCAGATGTTATTACTGATTTTCCTAAATTCTTTTCTAAGTCATCTCTTGCTGATTTAGCAGCATGTCCACCTAACTTGGCCATTTTTTTATTTTCTTCTAAACCTTTTGGTTTATGTTCTTTAACTAATTCTTCAGTCGCTGCCTCTCCTAAATCAGTTAATATTACTTCAAACCTAGACATATTATCTCTTAAATTTTCTTTTCTAATTCCTTTATATGACTTATACTCACTTGCTGTCATTCCAGACCATTCTTTATATATTTCATTAGTTAAAATTGCATATTCTTTTCCTTCTTTAATTCCGTTATCTTGCCACACCTTAGTAAGTTTTTTGCGGTCAATAATAGCTTTAATTCTAGCTTCTATCCATTCTAATGTATATCCTTTTTTTAGATAGAAATCTATCATTTCATCAATACCTTTAGATGGATCAAAAACCTCATCAATTTTTTGCCTACCAAGTTTAGCCAACCATACTTTAAAAGGCTCTGCTTTAGGAGATGGAACAGATTCAATAAGTCTAAATATCCCTTCAGTATCTAGTGTATCTGTCAAATACATTTTTCCATCTTTAGAAGATTTTAATTTCAGTTGTACACATTTTGTGTACAACTCACTTTGTTCTTCTTCTGACATTCTCCTTTTCAACATATTCCAATAATTTCGTGGATTTGAGCTTTCTGTTAAAGCACTAATAACATCAATCACACTAAAATAATAATCTTCTTTGTCCTTATCCCATATACTTCTTATTTCTTTATTCTCAAATAGGTTTGATATTGTTTTTAATTTATCTTGTTCCATAGTTTAACCTCCTATATTTATTATACCAAACATACGTTCGCTATTCAAGATAATTTAAAACATACTTTTATAAGTATGTTTTATTTATAGTTTTTAATTAATTCTTGGTAGTGGTTACCTTTTTCTTCAAAGTTCTTATATTTATTATAAGATGCAGCTGCGGGAGCTAGTAAACAAATTTTATCTTTCTTTGTTTCTTTAAATGCTATTTCTACAGCTTCTTCCATAGTTTCTACTTTAAAAATATTTATATTTGTATTATTTAATCGATCAGCAACTAAATAACCAGTTTTAGGCATACAGATTAAATTTCTTACAATACCTGTATCTAAATATTTAACTAAAGAACTTAAATTAACTCCTCTATCTAAACCACCAAAGATTAATGTATCAACATTTTTTAAAGCGTTTACACTATTAACTGTAGCTTCAGGAATAGTCGCGATAGCATCATCATAAAATTTAATATCATGATATGTACCTACATATTCCATACGATGTGGTAATGGTTTAAATTCATTAATCGATTTAATAGTTTTATCTTTATCAAGCATTAAGATATCTGATACCGCTAGAGTAAATAGGATATTATAAATACTTGAATCACCTTTTAAATTAGGGTTATTTACTTCGGGCATTTCTTCATATTTAGATACTTCTATTTTATTTGAATTAACATCATCAATACGACTAGTTAAATTAATATCATCACTATTATAGATAAAGAAATCATTTTCTTTTTGGTAGCGACATACATTTATCTTTGCCTGCATATATTCTTCAAAACTATTATAATGATCTAGATGTTCTTGATATAAATTAGTAATAATTGCGATATAAGGAGAATGTTTAACAAACTCTAATTGATGGGAAGACATTTCATTTACTAAAATAGTATTCTCTTTAATATCTTCAATATAATCAAGTAAAGGTCTACCTATATTACCCATTAATATCGCATCAACATTTTGATCAGTTAACACTTTATATATTAAAGATGTCGTTGTTGATTTACCTTTAGTACCAGTAATACCTATCATTTTATTAGGTACAAACTCTAAAAATAATTCTAGTTGACTTGAGATATTAACATTCTTCGTATCTACATCTTTAAATGATATTCCAGGAGATTTAATTACTAAATCATAATCCCTTAGATTATCTAAATAATCTTCTCCTGTCTTTAAAATGGCTTTATTATCATCAATATCAATATTATTAATATCCCCAATATATAATTCTTTATCTGGAAGATATTTTCTTATAAAATTATATGTTGATTTACCTTCTCTACCAAAACCTAGTATTAATATTTTTTTGTCTTTTAAATAATTAATTATGCTATTTATCATATAATACTCCTTTTAATATTGAAGTTTGTTCTTGATTTAAATTATTCTTATCGGTATAGAATTTTAAAACATCCTCATTAACTATTTCATAATTATCTTTATAATATTCTAATAGATAAGGTAATTTATTGTCTTTTAAATTTAAGATAGTTTTACTTACTGCATATCTTACTTCTTCATAAGTACCTACACAGTCAAATGGTTTATTCTTACCATATCCTAATAAATCAATAAATGTTTCTTTTAAATCTTCTTTAGCGAATAAATCTTCACCAAAGATACTTACAAGTTCATCTTTATATAAGAATGGACTTAAAATTGTATAAACGAATAAACATTTGGAACAGTTACAGCACCATACCCAATCTTTTTCTTTACTTCCAACATTACAGCTTTTAAATACATGATGGTATTTTTTTAGTTTCGAAAATAAATAAGCAATTTCTACTTCTAAGATTGGTCTTAAGAAACTAAAATATTCAATCTCGTTATTTAAATAGCTTTCGCAGTAGTAGCGATAATCATTTTCAAATTCCAAAGTCTTAGAATATTGATGATTAACATTAGTACCATCAACATTAGCTTCATTAGCACTTGATTCATTAGATAAGGCTATATATTTACGACCAGTCATATACGCTACTAATGTTGATAAGAAGGCAATCATTGCAGAAAATGGTGTATGCCCATTTAAGAATCCTCTCTTATTTAAATTAATTAAATTAGGATCTATCTTACGATATATCTTAATAGCATTCTTTACTTCCGCTATTTTAGCACACTCTAAAGTAACATTTCTTGGATTAACTATCATAGCTAAATTATCTTTATTTTTTAAAGATTCTAAAGTGACACAAGAATCTTTTCCTCCTCCAACAGGGATAATATAATCGCTATAATCTTTGATAACTTTAGGTTCATTTATTTCTTTACCTGTACAAGTAATATTCATAAAATCATCTATCTTATTAGTTATTCCGTTACGATAGAACATTTCTCCTAAACCATTAAAATATAGTTTTTTAAACCAAGCTATTTGTTCCTCATTTAAATAACCACATTCAATAATAACATTAGGAGAACAAGTTGTTTTCCAGTAAGAAACAAGTTCTACTAAACCTAAATTAAATACTAAATTACTAATACTTCTCGTATCAAATTCCATATTCTTTTCTATTTGAATGATATGATTGAATGTTTCTAGTCCTTCTATTTCATAAAGATAAGATATTTCTATCTTATCTTCTAACTCTTTTATATCATATTTTTTATATCTAAATATCGGATATTTTAAACGATAATTTTTATAATCTTCTTCACGCATAATAACACCTACTTATTACAAGTTTCTTCTAAGTATAAAGATAATCTAAGAGCATTAAAACCAAATAAGCTTCTTATACATAAACTCTTCTTACTTACTGGGAAACGATTATCATTTAAAGCATATTTACGATATAACTTAATATATCTAAATAATTGTTTACGATAATCAATATCTTTTATTTGTCTAAATAAAGATAATGCTTCGTAACATATTTTTATCTTACAATAATCTACTAATTTAGGATGATTTGTTTTTACATAATCAAGCATATCAAAACAAATATCCATCTTACCCATTAAAAGACTATCTTTTACCCTTTTATTCTTTCTTGTAACAATACAGTATTTTGAGACTGTTACATTAACAACTTTATCTACAGAATCATAGATTAAATAAGAAGTCATTAAATCATCAAAACAAGGTACTTCAGGGAATTTAATTGTTTTAAATACTTTTTTATTATATAACTTTCCATATACTGTGCTTGTTAAATCCATATGGAAATAATGTGATAGTATACTACTTCCTTTATATGTAGTTGATGTAGCATTAGGATTAATTCTTGTTTTATCGGTAAACTCTCCTACACATACTATATCGGCATCACTAGCAACCATTCTTTTATGTAAATATTCAATATAATCACTAGTAACGATATCACCAGCTTCAATAAAAGTAATATATTTACTCTTAGCATTTTCAATACCTACATTTTTCTTATTTGTATTAGTTCTAGCATCTACATCAATAATTTTTATTCTTTTATCTTTTTTAGCATAATACTCTACTAATTTTAAAGTATTATCTTTTACTCCTTTATTTATACATAATATTTCAATATTTGTATAAGTTTGTTTCATTATTGAATTTAAAGATGCATCAATATATGATTCAACATCATTTAGTAATACAACTACACTAACCAATTCCTTCATACTATCACCTATTATCATTATAACATAAAAAAAGCAAAGTATAAACTTTGCTTAATAAAATATTTTATTATTAATATATTCTTTATCAACTTCGATTTTTACTAAATCATAGATAACTTCACCATCTAAAGTTAAGATATCTAATTTAAGATATAAATTATCTTCAATACGTTTTTTAATCTTTTTAGTTATCGCTAGAGGTTTATCAGCTGACTCATTAACATCTATTGATATTCTTCCTAGATATTCTTTAAAATCCATACCTTCAGCTGCATTCGAGCTCATAGTAGCAATACTATTACATTTTTTATCAACATCAACACATACAGTTAAAGTTACGCTAGCTACATTATCAATTTTTCCCGTATAATTAATATTATTTATTTTTAAGATATTCTTTGTATCAGATAATACTAATATTCCATTAGCAATCTTATATCCGTTATATTTAGATGATAAGGAATATACACGACATTTACCACAATTATTAATTACAAACATTCCTAAAAATAAAATTATAATTCCTAATATTAAATAAACACTATGTTCTGGTCGATAATTATAGTGTATTTTAAACTTCTTCTTTCTTCTTCCCATTTTTATTCCTCCTATTATTATTAATATTATAACACAAATAAATAAAAAAAATAAAGATTTCTCTTTATTTTTTAATTGGTTCTAATTTTGTTTTTCCACCCATATATGGTTGAAGAACTTTAGGTATTGAAACAGTACCATCTTCATTATAATTATTTTCAAGTAGAGCAATTAATCCACGAGGAGTAGCTACTACTGTATTATTTAATGTATGAGGGAAATAGTTTCCATTATCCCCTTTAATTCTAATACCTAATCTTCTAGCTTGAGCATCTCCTAAAGTTGAACATGATCCAACTTCAAAGTATTTTTGTTGTCTTGGACTCCAAGCTTCGATATCACATGATTTAACTTTAAGATCAGCTAAATCTCCACTACAACATTCAAGTTGTCTTACTGGGATATCCCATGATCTAAATAAATCAACTGTTAATTTCCACATCTTATTATACCAATCCATAGATTCAGTTGGTTCACAGATAACAATCATTTCTTGTTTTTCAAATTGGTGAAC
>JAEEJY010000026.1 GCA_016282155.1 Caryophanales bacterium
AAATTTGAATAAAATTTGAAATTGAAATCGAAAATCAAAATCGAATTTGATATTGCAATATAAGAATTGAAATCAAAATCAAAACTCAAATTCAAAATCGAATTTGGGTTTTGAAATGGGGGTTGAGGGTTATGCGTTTAATGTTGCAATATCTTTTTCTGTTAAAATATTTCTACTTATTAATTCTGTTTCAAGGTCTTTCAAGTGTTTAGTTACTTGCTTCGTTCCCCTTCTTAAAACAAAATTCACATCATAAGTGGAATAAGATTTTATGTACTCAACTAATAAATCGTTATTTGATACGTTTTTAATTTCTGCTTTTGTCATAATTCACCTCTAATAAATCAAATCTTCGTCTATATCATCATCTTCAAGTTCTTCATCATCTTCGTAATTGATGTTTGATTTTATAACGTCAAGTTCACCTTGCCAACCATCTGGAAATAAACCATCAATTACACCCCATACAGAATGTTCGTCTACTTCTAAATCGTGAAAACTAAATTCTAAAACAATTTTACCTTCGGCAGTTATCATAATTTTATTCTCCTTTTTAATCTTGTAATATTAACAATCAATTTCAATCATTGTATCTATGAAGTCCATTGCTTCGCTTTCATCGTAAAATTCAAAATGTTTATCATCTACCCATACTCTATAATATGCATTTGGGATATCGACATATAATTCAATTTCCCAACCACGATATTTAATAGTTTTAATTATCATCTAAAACCACATTGCCTTTCTTCTTCTTCGGTCATTGCCAACATACCTTTTTCTGCGCGACTGCCGTTTACCATTCTTCTTAATATTTCATAGTAAACTTCTTTGCACTCTTTAGAATTTAAAGTTGTATTTCCTTTTAATAAATGAGTTTTATACGATTCTAATAATTCAATCGTACCTATGTTCTTAACGTCCATCTGTTTACCTCTCTTTCATTTGATAATACTACTATATCACAAGTTTTGTATTTTGTCAATACTTTTTTTAAAATTTATAAACTAATTCGACATACCATTCGTTATCTATTAATTCAATATTCTTAATGATACTTTTCTGTATCATAATCATTTCTAAAGGTGTAACCCCACAATTAGAAATAAAGGAAAACTGTTCTTTTGATTTTTCACTTTTTAGTTCAATATGTAAAGTTCTAGTGTCTTCTTCATCTAAAGCGCACCACTCTTTAAAATTCATTCCTACATAATCTTTTAACGGAATATCAAAATATCTCATAATGTAATATTATCCTTTCTTAAAAACTAAATTTGTATATTGATTTATAAGGTCTATAGTTACCATTATTATCATTCTTGTAAATTTGCCAATTTTGCTTTTTACATTTACCACAAAAGCAAGTGTTAGTATTAAACAATCTATTGCGATAAAATTCATTATGGCAGTTACCACACTGAATTTTATATGTGGAATATTTTGCTCTTTCTTCTTTTGCGTTAAGCCCAAAGTATGAACAACTTTGTGTTGTCTCTATTCTATAACAACTATAGCAATCATTAACCAAATCTGCTAATTCTTTCCACTTGCGTCCGTGATTCATACAACCATAACAAGTATGAAGTATTTCGTGTATAATAACTGAAATAACCTTGTCATCATCAATATTATCATCAAGTATTCTATTACTAATATTGATTTCAAATTCTTGGTCAAACCATTCATTTCTTTGAGTTCCGTTTACAATTTTACACTGTCCCCAACGGCTCTTTGCTCTTGTGTTTACTACGATACCAACGATATCACCATATTCAATACCAATACTATCCAAATTTGATTTTGCTATTGCAAATAATCTGTTTAAATTTTTCATTTGTTCTACCTCTCTTTTCGGTTTGCTTTTGCTTATGCACTAACTATATCACTAAAGAATAAATTTGTCAAGCATTTTTTTTAAAAAATCAAAAAAATTTTTTTCTTCCTTTTTATATATATAATAACATAAAAATTTCTTAATAACAATATAAATGTTAGTGAATATAATTTGTGTTAGATATTATAATATCAAAATATAAGACGGATACTTTTTGATATTGTAATATCTTACACTCAAAAATTTTTTTGCATTTTGAAAACTTTATGCTTGACAAATAAAAACTTATGTGATATTATAAAGAAAAACGAAACGAGAAGGAGATAAACAATGTTATATTCAGAATTTTTAAAGCATACTAATTCAAAAGCAAGTGAATATAATTATAAAGTATATGATAAACTTAATGAGTTATATATGGAAAATGATAAACTCACAAAGGATATTATATATAAAGTAGGAAAACAGTTAGTTGATAATTCCGATAGTGAAGAAATAATTAAATAATGAAGGGAGATATAAAATGACAAAGGAACAAATCGAAAAGAATTTTAATGTTACAATAGTAAGAGATTTTTTCTACAGTCCATTTAGAAGAAGAAAAATGAATTATGAATATATCATTTATACTGCCGATGGAAACAAGTGGGAAAATGGTATTACAACATTAAAAGAAGTTGAAAAAATTTGTAGACGTGATAAAGAAATGTTAAAGAATATAAGGGGGTAAAATATGTTATCAGTTAGTTTAGCAAAGGTTAAAGAATATTTATCAGTTATTTCGTCTTGTGTTGAATGTATAGAAGATGAAATAGCAGATTTAGAAGAAATGGCAGAAGATAAAAATATGACAGAAGATGATTTTAAAACGGAAAAGGAAGATAGTTTGTGTTATATCTTGAGTCATATTGATTCTATGAAATGTAGATTAAATAATATTAGAGATGAAGTATTAAAAGAAATAGACTAAAAATAAAAAAATAATACTTGACAAAATAAAACTTTTATGATATAGTAGTTGTAACAAAAAGAAAAGGAGAGTTAGTTATGAGTTATTGGACTTATGTTAGAGGATATATTAAAGTAGATTGTGTTGGTAGAACACAGCCTGAAATTGAATATATTCTTAAAAGTATTTTAGACCATATGCCACGCATTACAGGGTCAGAAGGGGATGTAATTATTCATATAATAAAAGAAGACGGAAATTCGTCTTCATTAAGTTGTGATGAATATTATGATTGTACAAATAATCTTGTTGATTCATACGGAAATAAATCTTATAAAAATGGTTGGTTAGAAACACAACCGAGATTTTATTTACTTCTTGAAGGTTCATTGAGAGACAGAGAGTTTGAACAGACATATAAAGAAACAATGAAGTTCTTATGCCGACTAGCAAAAAGAGTTTCTGTTGAAGATATACTAATTAAAGTACAAGGTTATGAGCAAAGTGTAATAATAGATAACGCAAAACCTTTTGAAGAAATGTGCGAAATGCCGAGTTGGTGTAATGATACTCACGAACCTGCTTGGTGGGAACATCTTATGTGGAAAAGATACAAAGATTCTGCACTGCCATTAAGTTTATTAGTCAAATATTATTATGACGAAGAAGCAGATACAGAATGGGAAAAACGATTTAACAAAAAGAAATAATAATATTACAAGATTAAAAGGAGATTAATATGGAAAATTTTGAAATTGAAGTTTTTAATTTGGATGATGGAAAGCAGTTAATTTATGAAGGTGACAGTGAAGAATTTTTAGAGATGAATAATTATGATTCAGAACTTGAATATCTTTTGAATAAACTCTTGACAAAAGACGTAAAAAGTGGTATATTTGTAAATGAAGAAAGCGAAAAACTTTACATAAAAGGAATTTAAATTTTAATTTTAGAAAGGTAGGTAGTAACAATGGGTCTTGATATGTTTATGGAAAAGAAATTAAAAACAGATAACGGTTATGATAATATGACAGAAGTTGCATATTGGAGAAAGGCAAATCAGATTAGACAGTGGATAGTTGCTAATTGTGGTTATAATTCAAGTAGCAATACAGAATATTTTTTAATAACAAAGGAACAACTTAAAAAACTATATACCGATTGCAAAGGTATTATGGAAAAATATGAAAACAAAGGTAAAGAAATTACTACAGAATTGATTGATTATTGCAAGGAAGTAATGCCTACAAAAGATGGTTTCTTTTTTGGAAGTACTGCAATAGATGAATGGTATTTTGAAGATATTAATGACACGTTAAGACAAGTGGCAGATATTCTTATAAATACCGACTTTGATAAAGAAGATATTTACTACTATGAGTGGTGGTAATAACCAACCCTCAACCCCCATTTCAAAACCCAAATTCGATTTTGAATTTGAGTTTTGATTTTGATTTCAATTCTTATATTGCAATATCAAATTCGATTTTGATTTTCGATTTCAATTTCAAATTTTATTCAAATTTTCCAAAAACAACGTCACAGAATCGCTTGTATCAAACGAAACATATATCATTGGATAAAGTTATCGTATAAAGGCTAAAATGCAATACAGAGCCTTACAATGCGTTACAGAGCATATCGCTATTTTTTACACTAAATTTACACTATTTTTTATATTACAATATATAATATTATATCTTAAGGTGTATATTGGTTTACATAATAAGTTTACAATAATTAGTTTACATAATATTTTTATTTGACGAATGTAAAGTAGTCTAATGTAAAGTAATTTTTATATTACAATATTAAAATTATTTTAATTTATATTGAGCAACTATTATATTATTTAGTTTATGATTAGTTAGCCATAAGTGAAAAGTTTTTATAATTATAATCACGGCTTATTATTTATTGTTTATTATTATAAACCAAAACTAACTTTATGTTTATGATTATTAACTTGTTTGAGTAATATGTTACAACAAAGTTGTATAACAAATTAACTCGGTCAGATTTGCAACGCGCATATTATATTATATATATCAGTTATCTATAACTATACTAATATATATCTATAGTAGGCAGTACCGAATTATATATTAATATAGCCCCAAAATGTGAGCGCATTTTATTACCCCAGACTAATGGTGGTGGTGGGACAATTTTCGTTTTAATATTCAAATATCAAAATCGCCAAATATAAAGTATTATGATATTGTAATATCATAACTCCCCCAATATTTTTTATTTGATATTGCAATATCATAAATTTTTATTTTCCACAAAAAAAATGCATTTACCCCTTGACAAGAAAAAAATCATATGATATTATATGGGTGTACCAAAAACAAAAGAACTTTTAAAAGAGAGGTAAAAGTTATGACAGATTCTATTAAGTATATTATTGAACAAGTAATGAGCGTAAGAGGTGGCGAAAATTCCGCTTGGATATTTGACAAGGAAGGAAAAATTAAAGACGATGTTTGTTGTGTAGATGTTATTCCTTTATTGGGAGACATAGAACAGACAAGCGTTATTATTCCTTTAGACGAATTAGAATATAACGAGGAATATTTCTATGATAATTATGATGTAGCAGATAATACATATAATTATAATTGTAATATTTCAAACGATATTTGCTTCTTTACTGTAAATGATTATACACTTGTAAAGATTCATTTATGCGGTGATGCGCGTGGAAATTATAGTGATGCTTTCGTTATATATAATGATGGTATCAAAAACTTCTTTGAGTATATTTCAAGAAATTTTGATGATGACTTGCTAGGCTTTAAAGAACTCAACGAAGAATATAATGTAAGTTATTATGCACTTTCGGAAGATGTAGAAATTTATAATAACGAAGGTGAATATATAACAACTGTATACGAAATCGAGCGCGACGAAATTTTAAAAGAGAACCGAGACAGAGTTTAGGGGGACAAAAAATATGAGAATTAAAAAATGCGAGAAATTTAAAAAAGTACTTGACAAACTTAAAATAGTTTGTTATAATAAGTACATAATACAAAAGACGTTTAGTTTTTCGGTAACATTGCCTTAAGAGAGGTTGACTGCCAAAAGTTCGTAATCTTGCGTGTTCCCCACACTGATAAAGTGGTGTGAACTAAAGATAGGTTTGACGTTGTTCGCACATTTCAAGTACTTAATGATGAAAAAGAGCCGTAATATTGCGTTAAGAAATGTTGTTTTTGATTCGCATATATTTTTCTACAGAGTGAAAAAAGTAGGGGCAGTGACTTTTAATTCACAAATTTTCAAGCCTTACACGAAAAAGCGTGAACGTGCACTAATTGAGAAGCAGACGTGTGGAACAGTTGATGCATACCCTATAGGAAGCAGACGTGTGGACTATAAGGATTTGCCATATGGCAGAGGGAAATTTAGTTTTCTATTAGAGGTTAATCGGATAAGTTCTTTTGTCGCGAAGAATACTGTCCGATTTTTCCTTTTGTTTTCTTTTTGATATTGTAATATCATAAGGGAGTGGGTTTCCAAATTGATATTACAATATCAAAATTTTTTTTATAAATTTTTTCGTTTTCCCTATTGACAAATTAAAAAAAGTATGATAAATTATAATTACAGTGAACGAAAGGAGATACCACAATGGAAGGTAGAGAAAGTTATTTTAGTATTAAGAAATGCACAGAAGAAGAATTAGAACAGTTAAGATGGGCTTTATTCTATGATGAAGAAGGTTATGATGATATCTTTGACGAAAAAGATAGAGAAGTATTTAATAATTGTGAAACACCTGATGATATACCTTTTGAATTATTAGAAAAGGTTTACGGACATATCAGTTTTGTTGACGAAGATTTTTTCTGTAATTGTTAAAAAAAGTATTGACAAATTGAAAAAAGTGTGGTATAGTTAATATATCAAAAAGAAAAAAGGAGATATTTATTATGAACAAGATTGTTAAAGAGAGAATTATTTTTCAAAATTATGACCTTGATGGTTACGAAAAAGAGTACAAGGAAATGTACGAAGAAGACGAAGAAGAATTTTCCGAGAACGCAATGTGGGATTGGGTCTATGATATGGTAAGTCTCGACCTTGAAGACGTTTTAACAGAATTAAAAGCCTTTTTCCATAATCAGATTATTGCTTTTGGCAATATAGGAAGATGGGACGGAGTTTACAGAGGTGGAAAAGTCTTTAATAACTTTGAAGATGCTTATTATGCAATGACAAAAGATTGCAACTATGTAAAGATTTATGATGAGAATGGACACTTATTTGTTCATTGTTCACATCACGATGGAAGTTGTACCTTTGAAGTTAAAGAGTTAACTAATGAAGGTGAAGAATATTATGATAAATGGGAATATAGTTATGACAACAGAAGCGAAAGAGATTGTCATAATCAGTTAATCAAGAGATATTCTAAAGTGCCTAATTTTGCACATAAGGTTTATGGTTGCAAGGTAAGGGAGTATGAAGCCCCCACTAAAGAAGCACTACAGAATAAACTCAATAATAGTGCGATGAGTTTTTATTCATAATATACCTTTTTTCTTTCCACTCTAAAAGGCATTTTCGGAAACGGAAGTGCTTTTTAGTTTGCGCATAATCTTGATATTACAATATCATAAGGTTGCGCATTATCATTATGATATTGCAATCTGGCAGCAGTCTATGCAAAATGCACAATAAAAAATTTTACTTTTGTGCAATATTTTTATTGACTTTTTCTGTGAAAGTGCTATAATAGGTTTATCAAAAGAAAGGAGAACAAAAGAAATATGAAAAGGGTGGTGTATTTACATAATGATATCAGTGGAAAAGATAAGTTTGTTTTCAAAAAAGAATATGAAGGATTTGATATCTACAACGAAATGTGTCCTACAGGTTATTTTGTCCATAATTCGTGGTTTATTACTGATGGCAACATTCATTTGAGAATTGAATCTTATAATAATTATTGCTTTGATGAAGTGCTTGACTTGATTGATTGCTATAATGAATATGAAGAATTTGGAATTAAAGTTTTTTCATACTTTGATAAAGAATACAATCATAAAGTTTATTATATGCATCCAAGCGGAAACCCTAACTTAATCTAAAAACCGAAACCAAAAGTGAATTTGAATCTTGAATTTAAATTCACTTTTTTTATTGCGGTTGTTTTGATATTGGAATATCGAAATGGAAACCGATTTTGATTTTAAATTGATATTGTAATATCAGTTTGAAAAATAATTTTAAATTTTTTTAAAAAAGTGTTGACAAAAATAAAATTGTATGGTATAGTATATACATAAGATAAAGAAAACCCAAGAACAAAAGGAGTGAAAAGATGTTAAAAATTACAAATTATCTTGATTATTCAGATTTAAGAAAAAAAGTATGGAGTGATGCAGAATGGACTCTTGAAAAGGTAGAAGAAGCAGGCAAGGAAGATGAACTTATGCGATACCTTGAAGATGCTTTTGGTTACTGTGAAGCCCCCACAATGACAGAGGTTAATGACTTTTTGTGGTTTGAGTGGGAAACAATCTTTGAAGATTTGAACATTCCGAATCCTTTTGAAGAAAACGAGGATGAGGATGAAGAAGAAAAGGACGAGGACGAAAACGATGAGGAAGATGATGTGTAGTTGTATCGACAACAAAACAAGAAAAGAAATTGTTTACACAGATATTTCAGACACAGAAGCATTTTTTGAACTTGAGACAATAACCGACATAATAGACGCGTGTAAAGATGGTGAATTGTTAAAGATAACAACACCTAGAAGAATCTTTTGGTATGACTTTGAGCGTAGATATTTATTAGGCGCATAATATATCGGTTATATATAACTGTACAACATAATAACGATATTAGGCAGTAGGGACTGTTCCACATATAGTTGGGGCAGTCCCTGCGCGTTTGCAATTACCCCAGAGGAAATTCGCGAACTTTGGGGAACTTTATTTTGATATTATAATATAAAAGTTCCCCAAAAAATATGATATTGTAATATCATAAAATGAAAAAATTTGAAAAAATATGTTGACAAATTTATTTTGATGTGATATGATAATTACAGAATTTGAAAAGAGAGGTACACAAAATGGCTAACTTAATTAAAATTTATGGAAATGACACTGTAGAATATCAAAGATTAAAACTCTTTAGAGATAATGCTAACAGATTATTATATAATGTATCTAAAGCAATATCAATAAAAGAAATGTACTTTGATTTTGGACAAGATTGGATGTATACAGGATTGATTTTTGAAGACTTCAAAAAAGATTCAAGTTATCAAGCATTTTGTCCGAGAGATTATGAGTTGATAGTATCTTGTGATAGTATTTCAAAAATAATGCAGATGGCAACATATTATGCAGAAGAAAATATAAAAGGAAATTGGAATTATAAAAACAATCTGTACTCAAAATTTGAATAGGGCGAAAGTCCTATTCTTTTTTATATATTTATTTTGATATTACAATATCATAAAATATTTTTAAAAAATTTAAAAAAACTATTGACAACTATATTATAATATGATAATATGTATTCAGAGTTAAGGAAATCAAGCACTTAAAAAAATTTTTAAAAAAATAAAAAAAGTACTTGACAAAACAAAAACTTAATGTTACAATATGAATGTAAAGTAAACAAAGAAAAACACGAAAGAGAGGTTTTCAAAATGAGTAGAGTTATTATTAGATGTGTAGGTTGTGGCAGAGAGTATCACAAAGATGAATGCACAAAGATTTACAGAGGTCAGAAGAATTATGGCTTTGTTTGTCCCCACTGCGAAGCAGAAGCACACAAGAGAGAGCAGTCAAGAGTTGCAACAAATAAGGCAACAGACAAAGCAACAGCAAACTTTTACACATTGAAGATGAGTGTAAAAAGACCTAGTGCAGACGTGGTTGGTTGGCTTGAGAGTTTAGGATATGCACCTAAATATGACAACTTTGGAAATGCAGATTTTAACGGAAACGAAGTACAAGGTTTTCAGTCCATCACAAAAGTTCTTGCAAGTTTCAACAAAAGATTTAACGAGCAGATGAACTACAAAGTACATTGCAGAGACAACAGAGGAAACGAGATAGATTTAAAAGATATCGAACTTGTAAGACTCTTTAGCAAGTACAAAGGATATGAAAAAGTACTTGCAGTACTTGAAGGAGAATAAGAAAAGGGCAAAAGCCCTTTTCTTTTTTTCTGGTTTATTTTTTTTGATATTACAATATCATAATTGGTTTACATAATATTTTATTTTATGGTATCAATTCCATTATAACATAAAATTGTTTATTTTGTCAAGAGGTTTTTTAAAAAAAATTTTTATTATTTTTTTTAAAAAAGTGTTGACAATTTTATCTTTATATGTTATATTATTATTGTAAGGTAAACAAATAAATAATTCATAAAGGAGATAACAAATATGAAAAACAATTATTCAGTATTATTTGCAAGAAAGAACGGAGAAGTTAAACAAATTATGGAAGGTCTTGCAAGTTCTTTGTTAAAACTTTGGGGACTTCAAGGAAACGTGCCGAAGTCTTGCGACTATGTAGTATTTGACGAGGATGGAATAATCCTTGCATACTACAAAGGACAAGGAAAAAATATGCCTGATGTAAAAAAGGAATTTGAAGGAAAACACATTAGCGAGTTTTTTGAAGGACTACTTGAAGTAGTAAAAGCATAGAACAAAAGGGGAACAGAAGTTCCCCTTATTTTTTTTATTTGGTTTTTGATATTGTAATATCATTTTAGGGCATCAATTCCATTATAATATAAAAAGCCCCGTTTGTCAAGAATTTTTTTTGATATTACAATATCTTTTTTTTGTTTATAAAAACTTTATAATTATTTTATAATTTTTTTATTGACAAATCTGTTTTTTGGGTGTAAAATAGGTTTATCAAATAAAGAAAGAGAGGTCAACACAATGACAGATTTTGAAAAGGTTTTAATGAACCGTGACGGAATGACAAAGGAAGAAGCCAAAGCAGAACGCAAAAGAGCGCGTGAAGAATTTTACAACTATATCAACGATGGTGCAGACTATGACGATATAGAAGAAATGCTTGATGACTATGGACTTGAAATGGACTACATTTTTGATTTATTATAAGAAGGGAGATTAAAACAATGGAAGTTAAAAAGATTAATACAAGATTTGGTAATTATATGTTTGTTAATGAAAGTGCAAATACAAGAAATGGATTTAAGCATATCTCAACACTTTTTAGAGATGAACACGCAATAGGTACAGCAGAAGTCCATTATATCAATAGAACTTGGGAGTGTTACAGATATCAGACTTCTATGTGTAGAATCGTAAATAATTTAATTGAAAGTAGAAGAAATTATTTATATGATAAATTCAAAGCAGAAAAAAATTATACACATATGAGCGAAAAAAGACGTGCAGAATTTGAGAAATCAATTCGAGATGATAAAACGATAGCAGAATATAACGCTTTATATGACAGTTTAAGGGGGTAAAATCAAATGAAATACATTAGATTAGTAAATATATCATTAGTAATATTAGTGCTTATATTGATTATTTTAAACAGTCTGTACAAGGTAGAAAATGCAGAGATAATCAGTGTAAGAAATGATAGCATTTTACTATTAACAAAAGATGGTAACGAATGGGAATATGCAGTTGAAGGTTACACTTTAAATAATATAGGCGATACAGTGCGAGTGTCCTTTAATTGCAGAGGAACGGAATACAGAGAGGATGATATAATTTTAAATATAAAATAAAAGGCGAAAAGCCTTTTATTTTTTTGTGTGATATATGATATTACAATATCAGAATTCAGGATCCAGATGATATTACAATATCTGTTTATAAATTTTTTTCATTAAAATATAAAAAAGTACTTGACAAGTATGAAAAAGTATGATATATTATTATTACATTAGAGAAAGAGAGGTGAAAGAGTATGTGTGTAATTGCTTATATTCCAAAAGAATCAAAAGGTGTTGATTATAAAGATTTTAAAAATATGTGGGACACTAACCCTAATGGCGCGGGAATTATGTGGAGAGATGAAAACGGAGATGTGTTTTTTAAAAAGGGTTATTTCGATATGTTCGAGTTTTACCGAGATTATTTAGTAATTAAGGAAGACTACAACTATGAATGTGCTTTACATTTTAGAATTGCAACAAGTGGAAATATAGACGATAAAATGTGTCATCCTTTTATTATGACTAATAAAGACGATGTTATAACAATAACAAAAGGTAAGGCAGACACTCTAGTAATGCATAACGGAGTTATTAATATTCCAAATCGTCCGAACTTTTCAGACACTGCCGAATATATTATACATAATTTATATCCTATGTATAGAAAGGATGATAGATTCTTTTTACACTTTACAAAAAGACAAAAGGCACTTGTAGAAAATGAAATTGGTTTTGGAAGTAAACTTTTAATTTTCAGCAAAGATGGTATTGAAAAAGTTGGTAGATGGTTTGACTATAAAGATTATTCTTGCAGTAATTTATATTTCAACCGTGAATGGAATTGGAAGTATTAAAAATAAAAGGCATTTAAAGCCTTTTATTTTTTTATTTTTTTCCGATAAATATTGTATGATATTACAATATCTGGCAGCAGTCTTTATGTACAAAAAATATTTTTAAATTTGTGCAATTTTACTATTTACTTTTTACTTATTATGTGATAATATATATACATAAGATAAAGGAACGGAAGTAATGGGGTGAATGGTTATAGCAATCGGAAACTTTATGAAAACACCGAACCTTATCAGAACAAGTAAAGAGAGGTAGTTTAATATGACAAGAGCGATTATTGAAAACAAAAAGATTGTAGGTTATGAAGAAATCAAGGACGAAGTAAAAGTAGACAAAGAACTAATTAAGAAAAGACAAGAAGGAGTACAGAAAAAGTACAGAGAAAATAAGGGCGAATAAGCCCTTATTTTTTTTTTATGTCTATTTTTTTTGATATTGTAATATCTTAAAATAAAAAAATAAAAAAAAGTATTGACAAATTAATTTTTATATGCTATAGTAGTATTATAGAAAAGAGAGGAGATAACAAATATGAAAAGAGAATTATGGTGCAACAAAAGAAACAATCACAAATTTTTATTAGTACATAAGGACGGATATGGACACACAACAATTAAGCAGTTCATACTTGCGCCACAGATGGAGAAGCCTAACTTTACAGGTGATGGTTGTTTCCACAGATGGAGAAAACAAAATCGCGATTCGCTTTTAGAAGATTATTTCTATGTTAGCGAAGCGCTAAAATAAAGTGTCATATATGGCACTTTAACTCCATAAATTGACATTAACGCGTCATATATGGCACGTTAAAAATTTTAAAAAATTTTTTAAAAAAAGTATTGACAAAATTATAAAAATGATATATAATAAATTTATCAAATACAGAAAGAGGTAAAAAATAATGTTAGTATCACAGTTAATTAATCGTAATGGAAACCCTAATGCAAATCAGTTTGTCATCACTGACAACGGCTTAACCGCTTTTCAGTCTTACGATTCACGCGTTTGTGAAATCAGAGGACGTGAAATAACTTTTGGTTGTGATTGGGACTACTCAAGAACAACTCTTAAGCACTTGTACACATTCCTAGATGACAACGGATTATCATCGTTAAGAGATTCTAAATCCGTTAGAAAAGCCATCAAGAATGGAAAGACAAACGAGGGTTACAAGGTCTTATATGACCCTAATTTAAGATAATAAAGTCTTCGGACTTTGTTATATACCTCCCTTTTTTCTTTGGTTATAGGGCGCAGAAATGCGTCCTATTTTGTTTTTGAGTTTGTTATTTTCTTAACAATCTTGCTAGTTTGTGATATTATAATATCAAGATTGTTATTTTTTAACATACTTCGTTGCTAAAAGTGCCTAAAAACTTTTTAAATTTTTGTGCAACTTTTTTAATCAAAATGCTTGACTTTGTTGTTTTAGTATGGTAATATATAATTACAGAAAACGAAAGAGAGGTAATAAAAATGGAAATTGTTATTAATCGTTGTTATGGTGGTTTTGAGTTAAGTGATGAATTTATAGAAGTATATCCACAGTTTAAGGAATATAATTATTCTAGTTGGAATGACTCAGGAAGAGCCGACCAAGATTTTATATTGGCGCTTAAAAACTTTGGACTTGAAAAAGCAAGTGGTAGATTTGCAAGTCTTAAAATCGTTGAACTGCCTATTGATGCAACAGATTGGGAAATTGATGAGTACGATGGCAGTGAGACAATCACTTGTGTTGTTGATGGAAAAATTAAACACCTATATTAAATAAAGCCGAAAGGCTTTATTTTTTTGTGTCAATATTTAGATATTACGATATCATAATATTATGTCAACCACAAGATATTGTGGTTTACATAACTTTTTAAATTAATCAAGCGGAAGAACTTTGCTAATTGCGCTTCGCCCCCATACCCCCTTTAAAAAATAAAATTCTTTACTTCGTAAAGAATTTTATTTTGTTATTATTTATTAGATATTATAATATAATATATATAATATAATTAGTCGATATATATTAATTATATATATAATATATAATATATATATAATAAATTTTAAATTAAGTATTGACATATTAAAAAATATAGTATATAATATATATATATATATATATAATAAATAAAAAAAGAGAGGTAAAAAGAAATGACAAAGAAACAGAAAAAGGCACAAGATAGTAAACACAGAGTTTTAGTTCCGTTCAACACAGGAACGAGAACTCATAAGTCCCCAAAGGACTATGACAGAAAGAGACTCAAGAAAGAGTTAAGAGACTTGGACGATTGAGTCTCTTTTTGTTTGTTTATTTATTTTGATATTATAATATCATAACTTAAAATTTTTTTATTTTTTTTATATTTACTACTTGACAAATATAAATTTATAATATATAATATTAATATATTAATAAATAGACCAAAGAAAGAGGTTAAAACTATGAGAAAAACAAAAGTATCAGACATTATTTTTTATTCAGTATTTGGAGTATCAATGGCATTATTCCTTTTAGCCGTGATAATTCTTGAAATACGCGTACAGAAAAGATGGGACGCTTTTACAGAGAAGCAGATGTATGAAATACAGCATATGTATGATTAAAACTCACCAGAAGCCCTAGAATTGATTTTAATAGTTTAGGCGATAACTTTATCGCTTAAACTATTTTCGTTTGAATTTGGTGGCAAATTTTGCGTTAAAATGGCATTGTAAAATTTTCCGTAGACCTATACGGAAAGGCTTTATAATATTATGTAAACCAAATAAAATTATGTAAACCAAAATGGTTTACAATTAAAATATTATGTAAACCAAATGATTAGTTTACATAATATTTTTTTTATTTGTGGTAAAGCGCGTGTTAAAATTTGCCCCCAACACAATATATAGTGTTTGATAAATTTTTAACAATCTTGGTTCGATGCGGATTCTATATGCTGATATTATAATATCATTTCTGGCAGCAGTCTCGAACATTTGTTTGCTTATTCGTTTTAAATTATGTTAAAGCGAATAAAAAATTTTTTAAAAAGAATTTCAAAAAAGGTATTGACTTTTAATTTTGCATATGATATAATACAGTTACAGTCGAAGGAAGGAAGGTAAAAAAAATATGTTAGAGAATATTAAGTTTAATTATACGGAAGCATTAAATCCTAAATCAAAACCGTTTACAGATAATCACAAAATCTTTTCTTGTGTGATATCTCATAACAAGAAAAGATATACAGTAGAGTTTCAATGCAACCCTAGTTATGAATTACCTAGCAAGGAAACAGTTCTTAATTGCTTAATTGGTGATTTAGTTATTTACGAAGAATCAGTTGACGCTTTAGATTTTGCTAAAGAAATGGGTTATGAAGATTTACGCGAAGCAAAAAGAATTTTCAAGGCAATCGAAAAGGAAGCAAGAGCCTTACATAGATTGTTTACAGAATCTGAAATTATAGAACTGACAGAAGAACTTGACAAAGGTTTTTAATTAAGACATTTTCGTTATTTTTTCATAGTTGTTTACCTCTTTACGAAAACGGAAATCGAATTTGGTTTCCGTTTTTGTTTTCGATTTTAAATTGATATTACAATATCGAATTTGATTTTCATTTTTGAATTTGAATTTGAAATTCAAAACCGAAATTGATTTTGAAATTGAAAACGAGTTATTATATTGTAATATCTGGCAGCAGTCGCTGATTAAATAAAAAAAAAACTATTGACTTTTGTTTCTTGATGTGATATAATTTAATTATCAAAAAGAGAAAGGGTAAATAGATGGAGATAGTTGAAGTCAACATAGAACTTTTATCCGATAACAACGAAGAAATACAAACATATTGTTTGATTGATGATAAACAAAAATATAAATCGCTTGGTTACAGATTAGTATACAACGATGACAACCCTATACTTTGTATTATGACTTACAAAGGAAAGACAAAGGAATTTATTTTTGATAGCGCAACCAAATTCACAAACGAAGATTTAAAAAAGGTGCATAAGGTTGACATAATAATGACGTTGTTAAAGTGTTGTAGATTATATGAAAGTTTTGATGGCGATTTAGATTCGTTTTTAAAGAAGTTTAACCCTCATAATAATTTGATAAAGGAATTAACTTTAATGAATACATTCAACAACACAAGGTTAATTCACGATGGCTTATTAGAATTATTCCATTAGTTTTGTTCTCCTCCCAGATTTATTTGTTACCGAAAAAGGTTTCTGTTTACGCAGAAGCCTTTTTCATTTTTATTTATATTCAGCTATATATAACTAGATATTATAATATCGTTATACGGCAGTGTCGAAGCGCTTAACTATATATCTGGGAATGTCAGGGGATTGACCTATTACCCCAGAACCCCACCGAGAAATTGTGGAATTTCAGATTTGATATTACAATATCGTGGAAATCTGGTAGTTTTTATGATATTGTAATATCAGAGTCGAACCATCGCACGGGTAAAAACTGCACAAAAAACTTTTAAAACTTTGTGCAATTTTTACATTGCATTTTTCCGTCAGTATGTTATAATTGACTTGTCAATAAGACAGAAACCCAAGAAAAAAGGAGATTAAAAAAATGGAAAAATTCACACTTTACGTAGGACTCAATGATAAGGACAGCAAGGTACAGGAAATCAGTACAGTAGAAGCCTATAAGATATTAGAAAATATCTTATTGAAGCATAATGTAGAAGGTGCAACAATTTTTGAAGCCGTAGGTATTTACAAGCACGAAGACAAAACTTTTGTAACTGAAAATACTTTGCGTATTGAGTTATTATTTATTGAAAAGGAAACTGTAAAAGCGATTGTGGACACAATCAAGATTGTATTGAATCAAGAATCCGTAGCCGTACAATATGAAGTTGTAAATAGCGATTTATGGTAAAATAAAAGGGTGAGAAATCACCCTTTTATTTTTTTAGTTTTATTATGATATTACAATATCAGCAAATACAAATAAATTTTATATGATATTGTAATATCATAGGTCAGATATATTATATAATTTATCCGACAAACTGCACAAAAAACTTTTTTATTTTTGTGCAAAATTTTATTAAAAAACCCTTGCATTTATTTTTCAAAATGATATACTTGTATTATAGCAAAGGTGCTATGAATAAGAAAAAACGAGGTATTTAATTATGAAAAACTTTTTTAACGATGTGGTAACAGTAGCAATGTTAGTAAACGAAAACAACGGAATGCAGTCCTATGATGTAGACGTTGAAATCGTAGACAGAGACGAGATAAACTTCGTACTTGACGAGAAAATCGGAACTGTAGAATATGACGATGGAATGTGGCTTGAGGTTTACAATAAAGATGGTTATGTAGTAGGCTTTTGGTTAGATGAAGACGAGATATAAAAAAGGGTCATAAGACCCTTTTTTTCATTTTGGCAAACTTTGATATTATAATATCAATGTAAACATTAAGCAATCGTTTAATTGTTAATTCTTTAACAATCTCGCCTGCTTTGGATATTTTAATATCAGATTGTTAAAAGTTTAACAATTAAACAATTAAGCAATCATTTAATTGTTGGAACTTTTAAATTTTTAGGAAAAAGATTGTTATTTTCTTAACAATCCTGCCTGCTTTGGAAGTTTATTTTGATATTGTAATATCATAAAATAATCTTTGATATTAGAATATAAAATTATTTTTCTAAATTTAAAAATATTTTCGATTAGGTAAAACGGAACGCGTAAATTGCCCCACATTTTAAGTTTATATTGTAGTCGATACTTTTATCCTTGAACGCATTTAAACGCGAATATGAGCCTTGTAGTGCGTCATATTACAATACTGTAAATTATACCTATATAAAAATATTTTAAATCTGATATTATGATATCAAAATAAAAAAAATTAAAAAAATGCTTGACTTTAATTTTTTTATTTGGTATTATGTATATGTAAGGTAAATAAATCGTTTAGTCCTTGAGGACAGAAAGAGGTTAATTATGGAAAAGATTTTTGTTGTTAATGGTGTTGAATATGTTGCAGATAATATGTATGTTGCTTATCTTCAAGCGTTACATATGCAAGGCATAAACGCTGTTGGTGCTAATGTCAGCGAAAAAGATGGTAAATCTTTTATGTGCCACGTTTGTCTCGATGCTTTTAGAAAAGCATTTCCGCAGTTCACAGATAACGATTTCCTTGAGTTTGAAATAATTGAAACTCGCGCGTGGGTAGAATTTCCCCACATTGAAAAATGGACTTATGAAGACTATGAAGAAACGAAAGTCATAAGCCTTTGTGATGAAGGAATGCGCTACGTCCTTGATAATAGCAAGTTAGCGCGATATATGGAAGAAATAGATTTCCGATGGTAAAAGAGGGCGAAAGCCCTTTTTTTTATTGCAAAAATGGTTTTCGATTTTGAAAACGGAATTTAATTTTGATATTACGATATCAGAAAACAAAAACGAAATTGAAAAATGAATTTGAAAATTGAAATTGAAAAATGATTTTCATTTTTGATTTTGATATTACAATATCGAAAACGAATTTGAATTTTGAAATTGATTTTGATTTTGGCTTTCGGTTTAATTGTTTAGCACTTTAAAGGAGTAAAGTGGCAGCAGGCGTTATTACAATATCAAAATTATATTGATATTACAATATCCAAGCCGACAGTATTGCGTGAAATATGCACAAAAACTTTTATAATAATTTGTTAATTCTGCCTATTGTTTTTACAGTTCAAAGTGCTATAATATATTTGTAAGTTAAGCAAGGGCTTAACAAGAACCAAGAAAAAGGAGATAAAATATTATGGAAAAATCAAGACTTGAAACTGCTATGGATTTTATGAAGGAGTTCTGCAAAGAACATAACTTTGAAGGTATTCAGATGTTCAACACTAGAAACGTATGTGGTGACATAATGGAAAACCTTTTAGTCGAGAATGGTGTCTACATTGATATCTGTTGGGGCTATGGTTACATTGAAGTCTTTGGACTCACGGATGACGAATTTAATGAACTGTTGGCACAGTACGATGGAGATTCACAAATGTCGTGGTAGAAGAAGGGCGCAAAGCCCTTTTTCTTTTGGAATCGAAAACGATATTGTAATATCGGACGTGTAAGTATATCAGTTATATATAACTATATTATGTTTTAGCGTTATACGGCAGTAGCGTCTCGCGTGTACATATTACGGGGAACTGGCCAGAATTTTCAATCTATTACCCACGCGACCCCCAACGCGATGGGGAGTAAGAATCTGATATTGTAATATCATAGTCCTCAGGGTTTTTGCGTATGCGTTTACAGAAAAAATTATGTAAACCATCGGGATAAATGTGTATGATATTGCAATATCATAGACTGTTAGCACTCGTCAAGATTGAGTGCTAATAATTAAACGATTGCTTAATTATTATATTGTTAGCACTCACGTTGATTGATTGCTAATAAGATTGTTAAAATATTATCAAACTAGGCTGATTTTTTATAATGTGGATAACTTTTTAAGTTATCCACATTTTTCAAAAGTTATCAACAGTTCGTTGATAACTTAAAAAGTCTATCGGCATTTTATACAAAAATTTTTTTGAGTCTGTAAAAAACGTCAATTTTTAACGATAAACGATAAAAATAAAAAATTAGATTGCGTACAATTTATTAAAAAAAATACATTTTAACGCGTTTTTTAAGTCCGTTTTTATGATATTACAATATATGGTTATACATTTTCACCAACTAAAAAGATTTTTATTGTATATTTTATACAATGAAAAATCAAAAACTTATAAAAAAAGATTTTTTTTCGTCATTTTTTACCCACTTATAAATTGAAAAATGCCTTTTTTGAGTTTAAAATTGTTGTTGTAAACAACAATTTAAAAAAATTTTTTCAAGCCCTTAAGGGCTTCCAGTGTACCTTGAAAACTAAATAGCGCATTTTAGGAATGAAAAAAAATACGTTCTAAAATGGCGGGTAATGATAATCTTAAAATGATGAGGTAAAAAATTATGAGAACAAACACTATTAACAATTCAAACATTATTACAAGAGAAATCAAAACAACACGCGCAACGCTTCAGCCTATCACTGAAAAAATAAAAGGCGGTAAATGTTGTGTAGTTGGTTGTAATTGCGAAAAAGCGTATAATAGAATCGCTGTTTTTGGTCAAAATAATGGTGTTTACTTATGCGATTATCATAACAACGGCGGTAAATATGGATACCACGAAAAACAGGAATATATAGAACACAACGGAACGCGCAAAACGTCCGACAATATAACAATAGGATTCGAACTTGAATCGATGGGACGTTCTAAAGATGTTTATGCGTGGTTATGTTTTAACAATTATTTGCCTACTGCTGATTGTACTGTAGACACTGAATATATAAGTCCTGTATTTACATCTTTTAGCGGTATTACAAAACAACTTGCAACTATTGAATATTTCAATAATAATCCTATGTTTGATTTTTCAGTAACAAATAGACGTTGCGGACTTCATACACATTACGGATATAAAAATCAGCCTATATCAAATAATATTCGTGCTAATTGCAAAACATTATTCCAGCCGTTGTGTGATTATATCGCTAACTTAAGCACAAACAAACAGCGCGAGTTTTTTGGACGTGCTTTGATTGATACTGAATATTGCGACGCAACAATGACAACTTGCACAAAACATACAAGTATGTTCAATCTTCAGCATAAATACACAATAGAATTTAGGCTTTTACACTTCAGCAACGCTGAAAACACTGTTAAAATGATGAAGATTTTACGCGCAACACTTGAGTTATTATTCAGGAATGACGGAATATTAAGTAATGAAGAAATAGCGCAAATTATGGTAAAAAAATTTGATAGAGAATTGACAAGATTTTAGGAAAAAAGGGACTTGTAAAAAGTCCCTTTTTTTTATCATTTTTTTTCATAGTCAGGGGTGACTAACTAATTTAGTTAGGTGGGGCTAACTTTTCAAAAACAGACCCCTTGCTTGTCGGTGACTTTGGTTTGAGCCGTTATAATCAACACACCAACAAAAAAGAGAGGTATCAACCTCTCTTTAATTCACTCTCATCAATAATCGCATAGTAATCATCATACAACTTTGCCTTGCTTTCGTCAGTGTAATATCTCAAGCCCTTATCTCCGTCTCTTTCCAATACTACAATGAATTTTCCGTCTGCATTCTGCCAACACTTCTCAACATCCTTATCTTCGTTTCCTTCATAAGTTCTGTTGAGATAGCACCAATCTCTGTCATTGTTGATTCTTTCCATTACTCTTACATCATCTGAATTTTTAATGTCTCTTAATTTCATATCTCTATTCCTTTCTAATTTTAAATTTATAAATATGCTCACCATTGTGTGTCTTTAAAGTTAATACATTATTCTCAATTTCGATATCTCCAGGCGATGTTTGAAGGAAATTATCACCTATAAACTTCACCCACTTCTTACCCTTCATTAGATTTTCACTTTCAAATATTAATAATGTACCAACTTGACCAACAAACTTATTTACGTTATTCGCTTCTAAACATTCAACCCTTGAATAATCTTTTATAAATTTCGCCACTGTTTCTTCCTTTCTTTTTTTATTTGATAGTATTATATCATATTGATTTATATTTGTCAACAATTATTTTTCCTCTTGACAAACTTTTTCTTATCTGTTATAATACAGTCATACGAAAGGAGAACGATATGAACGCAAACGCAATTTATACTAATTTAAAAACTTTTTTTGCAACTTCATTTGAAGGAACATATTATCATTGGTTAGACTCTAATTACGCATTAGTCTTTTGTAATGATAACAATATTATATATGGTAAAGTCGCATATAACGATTCTGCACTTCAGTGCGATTTTGATTTTGATTGGATAATGCCGTATGATGAAAAGACAGACGAAGTTTACGATACAGAAGTTTCAATAACTTGCGCCAAAGATATTCAATGGCTTTTTAATGAATATGAATATATGAAGAAAGAAGGTATTATTGTTATATGAACATAAAGTATATCAAAATCAAATATAAATATAAGAAGCACGTCACAAATAGTGCGATGATTATGACACTGTTCCCTTTTGGTAAGGTTATAGAAAAGGGCGACAAAATTATTTATTCTTATTATCCTAACTTTAATATGGAATTTACAAAAGAATGGTGGAACGAAATTTTTATATAGGAGAAGTATAATGACATTTACAGATTTTCAGAAACAACTTTTAGTTTCTATTTTAGAACAGAGAATTAAAGAACACGAAGAAAATAGAAAAATTTTAACTAACCCCTTGACAAAGGAAGTAGAATATGGTAAAATACTTGAAGATAGAGAACTAATAGAAATTTTACGTAAAGGAAAGTTATAATGGAATCAAAAGTAAGAGTGGGCGATAAAATTCGCGCAAAAGGTTCGACATTTACTGTTAAGCAGATATTGTCCTATGAAGATTGGGGCAACAATGGTGGAATTTATTTAGAGTTCGTTGATACTAATAATCAGTATCACTATTGGAAGCAAGATTTAGATGGTGGCGAGGTAATTAGAAATGAACAGATTTATCACAGACCAAAAAGGTAATATTGTAACATTAACGAGTAACGCGCCTAAAAATGCGCTGATTAAATTCGTAGGCAAGAAGAATTTAAAGTCTATTGAAGAATACGGCTTAAGATATAAGGCGGTAACAAAAACGGGCGAAGTTTATTATATAGGAAGGAAGTAATATGAGAGCATACGGCTTACCTAAAAACGAGTTACCAAACGATTGGTATCATAAATTAAATTTAGATATTGTAGATGGTGTCTATTTGCACGGAAAAGCCCTTAAGTTAAACAATGGCTTCGATTTGGTCGCGATGGACAGATTAGATATTCGTAATTTAGAATTATTTAATTTCGCGTCAATTCCTATTAGATTGATTTGTGGCAAAGATAAGACAATGAGGGCTTATTTATATTATTGGAAAGGCTCTCACGGCAGAAATCGTGGCTTGATTTGTGAAGAAGGTAATGTCGAAGTTGTGGCGAAATATGAAAATAGAAGTGAGGTAATCTAATGGAAAATTGGCACGTTAATGATTTTTGGAATGATAGTGATGGCAATCCTACACAATGGGTGCATAATGAGTTGCCCCTTTATATCGACTTAATTGAAGGGAAATATGAAGTTAATTATAAATTTAACCGCGTCTATCAATGTAATAGTTTAGATGGCGCGATAAAATTTGCAGAGAGGAATTTTAAATTAGAGAAGGGAGAAGAAGATGGAATTTAGAGCAACACATAATGTTAAAATTTATGTTAGTGATGTAAAAGTGGCGAATGAGATTTGCGACTACTTAAATGAGCATTATAGTGATTATGGATGGGACGCGTGGACAAATTTTAAGAACGAAATTTATGTTGAAGGTTCAAAGCGTTGTAAAGGTTGGTATGAACCCCCAGTTTTCTATACAAAGAATGGTGATGGGTCGCCAGAAGAATTGGAGTTAGAGGACTCAATTTACTGCGATGGTTTAAAGGAAGAATTGGCGCAGAGATTTAACGAAGATTATAAAATATTGGAAGATATAAATTGGTAGGGTGGCGCGATGAGATACTACAGCGAAGAAGAAATAATGAAAATATTACAAGATGCAAAGGACTTAATGGAAGAAGAACAAGAATTTGATGATTCTTTTCCAAAAGAGCAGTTTAGATATTATCGTTGTTTTGTAGAAGATTTGACCCAAAAGAGAGTAGGATGGAAAGACGATAATAAACTCTACCTTAAAGAAAGAAAATATATTCCTACAGAACTTGAAAATAAAATCGAATATTATTTACTTATGATGTTAAGACGCGGTGATATTGAACGATTTTATGGAAGTAGACTGATGGCTGAACTTTTAACTGGAAATTATTACGATTTAGTTAGTAGCGAATATTTACTTATAAGTGATAAAAACCGCGCAGTAATTAAAAAGGTAAAAATCAAAGACGAAAATAAAGAAAATTTCGTGAAGTGCGTTATGAACAATTTAGCAAATAATTAAGGAGAGACTTTTAAGATGGATAAATCAGAAGTTAAGAATATTTTAAAAGAATTTAAAGAACGTATTGACAAATTAATTAAAAAGCAGTATAATGGTTATATCACATTTGATGATTGCGTTAAAGAATGTAATGAGGTTGTAAGCGAGTTCAAATATACTTTCTTATCTCTTTATATCACAACTGATGATTATTTATCTGACGAAGTTTGGAGTATTATAAACAATTTAAGAATGTATATGTTAAATCAGTTAATGGGGCTTTTAATAGGGGGAAATTAAAATATGACCGAAAATAAGATGTATGCAAAGCATATGAAATATAAGAATATTGATATTACAATAATTGATAATATTTACAAAGTTACAACGCACAGACTTGATGTAGATAACAATATATATTATACCATTATAGAAGAATTTGATAATTTAAACGATGCAGAAGATTATATTGATGCGAAAACAATTATTGACAAGTATATGGGGTGATATTTATGAAGGGTTGTAAAATGTACAAGACCAAAAAGGGCGATGTTTATTTATTCGAGATTTACGATGATTATATCGCGCTTTATGTGAATAACGGCTTAAGAGAGAAGAAAGCCTATAAAGGCTCGATGATTCGCGCAATCAAAGAAATGATTCAAAATGATGGCGAAGAAATTAAAAAAATAGTTGACAAATATTGCGTTTAGGAGTATAATAATGATAGAATTAATAATGAAGTATATAGCATATGGTTATATTACTTTCGGTGTATGCGTTGTAACATTTTATTTAATGTGCATTGTTGTATACGATATTGTATGTATAATTAAAGATACTAAAGAAAGGAAAAGAAAATGATTGTAATAAGTGGCGCGGTTTGTTTATTGGGAATATTATTCGTGGCTTATGCTATAAATAATGTGTTTGTTAGAAATGGTTTATTTTCCGTTTTATGCTTAACTATTACCGCGCTAGTTTTTGGGGTCATTTTCGTGAATATTTTATGCAGATAGAAACAAGAATAGAGAATATAAATGGGCGCGAGATTATGATTTGCACAGAAAAAGATGAAGGATGGGAATATTTCAGATATGTCAGTAAAGCGCGTGGCACAATTTGTGGGGCTGATATGGATATGGACGAGTTTATTAGGCAGATAGAGGAGTGGGAAAATGACAAATAACGATATGTTTGAATTGATGTTTGGGTTCAGATTACCATATCACATAACTTGCACTATGGATAAAGATAAGTGTCCTGAATCTTGTCCATTTAGTTATAAGTGCAAGACTTGGTTGGAAAAAGAGTTTGTAGTAAACAATAAGGTGCTTAAGAGAATGGGCTTTGTGCCTAATGAAGATACACAGTTAGTATTTGAGAGTGAGATTATTGATAAGTTTAACGCAATAGGTTGTACGAGTTTTATTCCTACAACAGAAGAATTAATTAAGATAAAGGAAATGCACGATGAAGAATTTAACAAAGATTAAGAAAATGGATAAGAAAGAGTTTGCGAAGTTTTTAGCGGATATTGCTGACTGCGCTGAATGTCCTTGCAGTGACGTATGCAAGGCACACGTTGATTGTTCTGATTTGTTTGAAGAATGGTTGAGCGAAGACGCGAAGGTAACATTATTTGGAGATTTGAAGGTTGGTCAGAAGTTTAAGTTTGTTAGAAGATATGAATGTGCAGAGTGCGTAAAGATTATGCCTTTGCTTGTAGAAGAAGTCGGAAAGAAAAGTATAGTTTATAATTGTATGAATGTAAATAATTATCATTTGCTTTCGGCAGATTATGATGATGAGGTTGAGGATATGATGGCTGAAGATTTTAAAATGATGTAGATTGAAATTAAAATTGAATTTGAGATTGGATTTGGTTTTTGTAATCAGAAAGAAGGGTACACACGCTTTACCCTTCTTATTTTTTATTAACTCACCCTTTTTTAAAAACATAATATTACAATATCAAAAAATCATATTGCAATATCAAAAAACACCCAAATTTAAAATTTTTTCCAAAATTTAAAAACCACCCAAATTTCATATTACAATATTAAAAATTTTTTATATTCAAATGCCCCATTCATAAATTTTTTTTAAATTTGAAAAGTTTTTGTTGACTTTTTATTATTGATATGATATAATACTAACAGACATTAAGAAATGAGTTCTAATGTAAATTTAAGAAAGGAAAAATTTTATATGGAAAAATCAATTAATTCAATTCAGGCAGTAGGAACAATCGAAGAACTCAACTTTAAGATTGAAACAAAGGAAGTTACTCTCAAGGGTAACGGCAAGGAAAAGAAGGTAACTTGTAAGCAGATTATTAAGAGTAATTGGGCTAACCCTAACATTACAATTAATTCCAATGGAAACATTATCGGCTTCAATTTCTATCCCACAAATGAGAAGAAACTTGACGATAATGGTGAAGTAGTAGACAATCCTAGATTTAAGGCATTGCAGACCATTATGGAATACACAAAGGGTACAAGAGTAAAGGTAGATGGCTCATTTGCAAATAATGAATATGTAAATGATGCAGGAGAATTTAAGTCTCTTATTACACTCTACGCATTCACAGTAACCTCTACAAATGTAGGTGATGAGGATTATTGCGATGGTTCATTAAGCGGTGTAATTAAGTCAATTAAACCTGAAATGAAGGGTGAAGATGAGACTGAAAGAAAGATTGTAGAGTTCTTATATCTTAATTCAAGCCTTGACGTTTTCCCTATTAATCTTATTCTTGATGCTGATTTAGTAGACGCATTTGAGGATAGATATTCAAAGGGCGATTCAGTAGTACTTGATATCGAATGCACAACTCGTACAGTAGGCAATACAAAGAAGTCAGATGGCTTTGGAAGACAGTCTCATAGAGTATCAGGATATACAGTAACTGAATATAAGATTTTCAGTGGTGGTAATGTTCTTAATGAGGAAAACAAGAATTACCTTGATAAGTCAGACGTTAAGAAGAAGTTGGAAGAAAGAGACGTTATGATTGAACAGAAGATTAAGGATAAAAAAAGCGGAGTAAAGAAGGGCTTTGATTCTTCGGTGAAGAAGAATGAGGAAGTTGAAGATGAGGATGACCCTTTTGCGTAA
>JAEEJY010000004.1 GCA_016282155.1 Caryophanales bacterium
AAGATCATTCTTCATTTTAAATCCGCCGCCAGACATAAAAAAACGTTTAACTTCTTTAAATCTACAATTAGGGTAAAAACTAGCTATATCTATTAACAAAAAATTAGTATTTCCTCTATGATGTCTTGCATTTTTTACATATCCGCCATCCGTTTTAGCAAATACATAATCCGGTATACTTAGTTCGGACAAATAATTATTTAACTTTTTTAATGCCGTCTTTCTAGGTTCTGGAACATCAGTAAATTTTCTATACTTTTTAGATGTATAATCTTTTGGTTCTCTTTTACATCTTTTTTTAGTTTTCTTATTCTCATAAAATATAATTTCTTTCTTATCGTATTTATAAATAATATTATTCAAATCATTTTTTGTAAATATTATATTTTTATCTTTATCTGAAAGTAAATCTGCTACATAATTTTTACTTCCTCTATTATATAATTTAGAATCAGTATTTTTTATCAATTTAGTTTTCATTTTTCACCTCTTTAACGCAAAAACGCCAAACATACATCAACAATTAATTAAGTGATAATACTCAGCTTCACTAGAAGGGCTTCCCCAAAATTAAAATTTGAGTACAAATTGACTACTAATCCATAAAACACTATGCATGTTGTCATTTGATTAGAGTCTAAGTTTAAAACCTTCACCATAATTGGAAAAATAAATGCTAGAATTGTTGTAATAACAATAACTCTTTGTTTCTTTTTCTTTTTCATAGGCATTCCTCCTTTATATATTAACTAATAAACAAAGGGGAAAAGCAGCAACCTGAAATCTTAATTAATCTCCATATGTCTGGCAATTTACGTCATGTATGGTTAGTACTCGTAGGTGAGCTGCAGCTTGTCTGCAAGCGAACCACGAGGACTCCATATCATTACCTAGCTATTGCGACTAGCAATGCTAATACTCCCATTATAAGGATTCCTCGGACTTTAACCGAATTGAATGTACTAAATAAAACTATTATCTGTTTCTAAGTACAAGAGTATTATATCAAAAATTACCATTTATTTCCATTGATTTAGCTAAATTCATTTAAAAAATGACACTATGACACTATAAATGTGTGTGGGGTACTCACAAACAATGTGTCATTGTGTCACTAAAATACCAAAAAACAGGATTATTATTCCAGTTATACACAATTAAATATTAAATGGATCTGAAAAATGTTTACAAAGTTTTTTGCTAGGATTTTTACTAATTTGAAATTCTCCCTGACAAAATCCACATAATCCATTATTTCTATTACAATCACTATCACATTGCCATTGTTCAGCCAATGTAGTTTTATCACTAGTTTGATAAGAATATGCTAGTAAAATCTCCAATGCTAAATCAAATTCTTCTTTTGATACAGCGCAAAAGTCAAGATTACCACTTTTTTCACATCTTCTATATTCTCTTACTACGTAACAAGCTTTTTTTACACTATCTTTTGGTAAATCACTTGTTATAAAATCAAAATCATTTCTATTCATACACAAAACCTCCAACTTATAATTGTTTTTTCTTTACCAAACAAACTGATGATTGCTTACTATTAATAATCATTTGTAATAAATCTCGTATGCTATGCTCTTTATCTACAATATAATAATCTATTCCTGCATTTTCTGCTCCAACTTTATCGCTTTTAACGCTATCACCTATCATAATACAATCTTCTTTATTTGTATTTCCAATTGCTAATTCAAATGATTCTAAGTCAGGTTTCATTGCATCTTCACCAGCAACAATTTTATCTATATAATCATATAATCCTGTTCTTTTTAATCTAGGAATTTGAGTTCCACTAAACCAACTTGTAAGAATCACTATTTCCTTACCATTTGCTTTTAAATACTCCAGAAGTTCTAATACTCCATCAGCAACTTCATCTTTTATACTTTCACCATTATGGAGCATCCAACCATTAATTACTTCTTCACTTACATGAAATCCAAAACTTGAAAAGAAATTACTTAATGTTTGAAAATCATATTTTGGAAATTCTAATTCATATTTATTTAATATAGGTTGTTTTTGCTTAAAAAATTTTTCTTGTTCTTCTAAAGGAATGTTTCTTCTTAAAAAATCATCTTCTTTAGACCAATCTGGAATCAATAATGTATAATCTAGGTCAAATATATATTTTTTATAATCTTTCATAAAATACCTTCTCTACCAATTTTCTATTTAAAAAATAAGTGTCTATCCTTAACTAAAACTCTTGATTTTATATCTTTTATTTCTTCTTCGGCTTCTTGATCCTCTTTTGAAACTATCCAATCATAATTTTCATCCCATTCAAATTTATTAGTCTTATAATTAAATCTCATAGGTTCCAACTGTTTAATATACCAATCCATTAAAAAATAATTATAAAATCTAATATGTGGTTGTGTATTAGTTGTGGTAATACATCTTCTCATAACAGTTTCTACTTTATCAAAATGTAACAATAATACTAGAAAATCAGAACAATCATGTAGGCGAGAAAAATCAAAATCATCCCAATATTCCCAATATAATTTAAATAATTCTAATTGTTCTTTTGTAAGTTGTGATGAACTATATACATCTATATCTTCTTGTTTTCCTTGATAGTTATGCTCTCTTCTATAATCCTCAAATGCATTTGGATCATATGAATTACCATATTTAAGTCGTGATAAATAATCATATTCGCTGCCAAGGCAATGATTCATTGCAAAACCTAAATGTTGTCCATGTGTAAATATAATTTTTCCAGAAGGATCTATAAAAGCACCTTCATTGCTATACAATTTTTCTTCATAAGGAATTATTAAACTCATTATAAATTCCTCCTTTGTAGTAAGTTATTATATCACAAATCATAATAATTTTTACAATAAATTATAATTTTATTTATTTAATATTGCATAACAATACTCATACACATCTAAATGCTTGTTAATTTCTTTATTTATAACTTTATCATTAAAATCTGTTTCAAAAATATTAAATAATATTTCTACTGAAAAATTTTGTTTCTCTTTCTCAGTAAGTTCTAAATACTTGGCTGAAAGAAATAGTAAATGTTTATATTTTGCAAAATTAACAGTAGTTTTACTATAACTTGGATCAAGTTTACTTAAAACTTTTTTTAAGAGTATAACCATATCCTCAACATTAAAATTAATATCAAACCCCTTATTTTCTAATAGATATATTGCCAATCTAACTTTATCAATATTACTTAAATTCTCATACATATCTATTAAATCCATTACTCTTTCTGTATTATTATCTAATAGCATAAATATTCTCCCTTCTTTTGCGCTATTTAAAGTATTTATTTTTTATACAGATAAGTGATTAAACCTTAACTAAAAACTCAAATATAAGCATTTAAATATGGTTTAATCACAGATTTCTGTTTAACAATTTATCACTCTGCAAATCAAAAAAGTCAAGCATATTTCTTAAAAAAATAAAATGACTAAATTAATTTACAATTTAGTCATTAAATCTCTTTTTAATTTCTACCTGGTAATTTACTATAATTATACTTATCCATGATTGGATCTAGCATTTTTTGTGCTTCGGTTAATTCTTTTATAACTTGATCTAAAGTAAATCCTTCTTTGCCTTCTTTAATCCACTTTAGTTTTTCAGTTGCGTCAAATAATTTAAATCCAATTTCTCTTGCTTTATCTCTTTTCTTAGAATCAAAAGTTAATAAATCAGTTTCAGATGCTTTGTATTGTTCAAGCAGTTCTTTTAAATCTTTACTTGATTTGTCATAATATCTATCTTTCAATTTGTTTTTAGAAAAATAGAAACTCATTTCATCATAACCTGCAGCTTTTAATAATTTTTGTAAAGACATATCTAAAGTTTCTGCAATCTTTCGTAGATCATCGATATCTACTTTTTTTATTTTACCGTTAATTAAATCATTTAAGGTACTTCTACTAATACCTGTTTGTTTAGCTAATTCTCTTTGAGAAATACCTTTTTCAACTCTTGTAGATTCAATTAATACTTTAAGTTCTTCTGAGTTCATTTTATCACTTCTTTCTCCCTTTTCGGCTTTCACAATTTAATTCTAGCACATTTTTATCATTTTGTCTAGGTTTTCGGTCAAAAAGTATTGACAATATTTTCGGACAGTGTTATATTAAAATTGTCCTAGATATCGGACGTGATTGTAGAAAGGAGGATTTGTATGAAATTATTTAAGAAACAAACTACTAATGAATATGTAATACCTAAAAATTTATCAGTTAGTGCTATAGGTATGCTTAACTCTCTACTTGTTAGATCTAATGATGAACTAGAGAATATCGACCTCTACTCTCTTAGTACTGATAGTAGAAAAGATGTTGCTCTAGCATTTAGAGAATTAAGAAAAAAGAAATATATTATTTATAGTTCTTTAGATGATACATATTACATTTATGTATCACCACAAAAAAATTAATTAGGAAGGAGGAAAAATTATGTCTGCAGAAGAAACATTAAATTTGATAGCTAAGCAATGGTGCACCCTAGAAGATATTATGAAGTTAGGACATCTAGGAAGAAATTCTGCACTAAAGGCTAAAAAGAAAATAAAAGAAAGGCTTGAAAAACAAGGTTATCTTATTCCAAAGTCTGTTGTTCCAACTAAAGAAGTTGTAGCATTCTTTGATATTGATATACCTTATCTAGAATCAAGAGTTTCTAGTAAAGAATTAATTAAAAAAATGTAAGAGGAGGATACAAATGAAACAATTAAATGATGTTAAAAGCATAAAAAAAGATATCATCGTCGAAAACCTAATGATATCAAATGGAGTTTATCTACTTGTATCTCATCCTAAGGTTGGCAAGTCAATGTTCGCTCAACAACTTGCCTTCTCTCTTACAACTGGAGAAGATTTTTTAGGATTTAAAGTAAAGCCCTCTCATGTCTTATATGTTACCACAGAAGGAGATTTAAATCAATTAGATACGAGATATAATTTAATGAATTTACACCCTGTTATAGATAAACTTCACATAATAGATCGTGATGATACACCAGATTTTTATATCAGAGATATTAAAAATGAAATTCATGGATTAACTTATGACAAAAAGCCATTATTTGTAATAATAGATATGCTTAAAGATATAAAATTTGACACTAATTACGATATAAATAATTATCAAGAAATTAATGATGTTGTGTTTAGAAAATTAAAAGAATTATGTAGAGATTATAATTTAACAATACTAGTTACCCATCATTTAAATAAAAGAGATGATACTATGGGCAGTGTTGGATTAAATGCTGATGTTGATGGAATTATTAAATTAAAAGAATCAAGAAATGATTATAATAAACTAACTTTAGATTATAAAAGCAGAGATTTTAGTAGATTAGATTTAAATTTAAAAAGAAATGATAACCAAACATTTAGTATTGTTAATGAGAATACCGATGATGAAATTGATTACAATTTACTTTTATTTATGAAATATGCTATTTCTAAAAAAGATTTTGATTACACAGTAACAAAAGTTTTACAGGATACAAAAATTATGTTATCTCCAACACAACTTGGAGGTTTAATTCAAAGAAACCTAAGTTTGTTGGAACGTGAAGGTCTTCATATTACAAATAAGAAAAATGGTAAAGATAGATTATGGCATTGTTCTTATGAAGAGCCTTCACTAGATAATGAATAAACGTGGCACGTTTTGTTGCGAAGCAATGAAAGTGGCGATAGTGAATTCATTATAAATTAATTAAAGGATATAGTATATCGTTTAATTAATCTTGTGATAGCAAATGCCTTTATTTGACAAGTTCAAATATTGGCTCTAGCTATTACAAGCATAAAGGATTCTAAGGAATATTCCTTAGCTCACGGTTGGGCATATACAATT
>JAEEJY010000027.1 GCA_016282155.1 Caryophanales bacterium
AAAAAATTATGGAATGGAGAAAAAGTATTATGTCCAAAATGTAATGAAGATTATTTAATTCCACTTCATAAAAAGAAAAAAGATAATGATGATTTTCAATGTCCTAAATGTAAAGAAGTTTTTAGGACAATAACAATTTTTAATAAAATGTTAAAAGATAATAAATAATCGCAAGGTTAAGATATTACGATTAGTCATAATGATTTGAAATTAGACGGAATTATACTAAATTTCGTCTTTTTTATGTTATAATTATTTGTAGAAAAAGGAGTTGATCCAAATGAATGAAAATAGTCTTAATATAAATTGGTATCCAGGGCATATGGCTAAAACAAAAAGATTAATAAGTGAAAACTTAAATCTTATTGATGTAGTTTATGAAGTAGTAGATGCTCGTATGCCATTTTCTTCTAAGATAAAAGACTTAGATAATTTTATAAGTAATAAACCTCGTATTATGATTATGACAAAAAGTGATTTATGTGATATGAAAGTAACTAAAGAGTGGATTAAATATTATGAAGCTAAAGGTTATAAAGTAGTCTTAATGGATTTAGAGCATAATCCTAATATGAAGGAATTATTAAATGCTACTTCTAGTTTAATGGAAGAAAAACATGCTAAATTAGAAGATAAAGGAATGATTAAGAGAAGAACAAGAATCTTAGTAGTAGGAATACCTAATGTAGGTAAATCAACTCTTATTAATCGTTTAGTAGGTAGAAAAGCTGTTAATGTAGGTAATAAACCGGGAGTAACTAAGAATCTTGATTGGATTCGTATAAATGAGAATTTTGAATTACTAGATTCTCCAGGAATATTATGGCCTAAATTTGATGATGAAAGAGTTGCTCTTAACTTAGCAAGTTTAACAGCCATCAAAGAAGAAGTATTACCTTTATATGATGTTGTTGAATATATTCTTCGTAAATTAGAAAATAAATATCCAGAAATTTTAAAGAATAGATATTCTGTAGAGACTATTAACGAAGACTTTATTGAAACCTTAGATATTATAGGTAAGAAAAGAGGTTGCCTAATTAAAGGTGGCGAAATAGATTATGATAAAGTTATAAATATTATCATTAATGAAGTTAAGAGTGGTATCATTAAAGGAATCACCTTTGAGGAAGTTAGTGATTATGAATAATAAAGATCGTAATGTCCTTGCTTTAGCTTATATAGGAGATGCTGTATATGAAGTATATATTCGTGACTATTTAGTTAAACAGGGTATTGAAAAAGTAAAAAAATTACAAGAAGAAGCTGTTAATTATGTATCAGCTAAAAGTCAAGCTAAGTACTTACAAACCCTTCTTGATAAAAACTATTTTAATGAAACAGAGTTAGAGGTATTCTACCGTGCTCGTAATCATAAAAGTAGTAGACATCCTAAAAATACGGATATTATAACTTACAAGTATTCAACAGGATTTGAAGCAATTATAGGTTATAATTATTTAGATGGAAATATTGATAGAATTAATGATATAATAAAGATGATAATAGGTGATTAAAATGTATGTATGTGGAAAGAATGTTGCAAGAGAATATTTAAATTCAAATGAAAAAATATTAGGTGCTTATTTACTAGAAAACTATAATGAACAAGATATTCTTAGTAAATTAAGAAGTAAGACTAATAATATTAAATATGTTAAAAGAAATGAACTAGATCGTATGACTAGAGAAAATCATCAAGGAATAATTTTAAAAGTTGAAGATTTTAACTATAGTGATATTGATGTATTAAAGCAAGATGATGCTTTAGTAGTAATTCTTGATCATATTGAAGATCCACATAATTTTGGAGCAATTATTCGTACTTGTGAAGCTGCTGGTGTAACAGGAATAATTATTCCTAAAAATAGATGTGTTGAAGTAAATGCAACTGTAATACGTACAAGTGTAGGAGCAACTAAATATGTTCCTATTGTTATGGTAACAAATATAACTAATACAATTAACGAACTTAAAAAAGATGGTTTTTGGATAGTTGGAACTGATATGGATGGGGAAGACTATACTAAAATTGATTACAAAGGTAAAACTTGTATAGTAATTGGTAATGAAGGATATGGTATGAGTGATTTAGTTAGAAAGAATTGTGACTTTATTGCTACTATACCAATGAAAGGTCAAATAAATAGTTTAAATGCCTCAGTAGCTTCAGGCGTAATTATTTATGAAGCAGTAAGACAACGTGAATTATAAAAATCTAAATGATTTTGAATTATTAGAATATGTCAATGCAAATGATGAAAATGCTACTAATTTACTGTATGAAAAATATAAACCTTTAATAGAAAAACAAGCGAGAAAACTTTTAGTATATTCTAAATACAATAATGGTTATGATTTAAATGATTTAATTCAAGAAGGATTACTTGGTTTATCTAACGCTATTAAAACATATACAGATAATAAAGAAACAAGTTTCTTTACTTATGCTAAAACTTGTATTGAGAGAAGACAACTTTCTTTAGTAACTGGTAGTTTCCGTATGAAAAATCGTATGCTTAATCAATCTCTTCCTTTAGATAGTGATGAGATTGATGAAAAGGGGATTACGGATTATATTGGCGATAATGAGAGTAACCCTGAAAATATCTTAACTGATATTGAAAGTAGTAAAGAATTAGAACGTAGAATCAGTAATGTATTAACAGATTTTGAAAGACAAGTTTTCGAACTTAAAATAAATGGATTTACATATACAGAAATAGCAGACATCTTAGATAAAGATCCTAAGCAAATAGATAATGCTATTCAAAGAATAAAATGTAAAATAAAAGAAATAATATAATAGGAGAAATATGGACAAGGTACGAACGAATGAATTAAAAAAAATATCGGTAACTATAAATGCTCTTAAGACGAAAAGAAACAAGCTTAGAGAGCAAATAGATCATATTGATAAAGTTCTTAAGACGTATCATTTTGGTGTTACCAAAATCATTAAGGCTAAGAATACGTATGTTACCGAATTTAATAATTGTGGTGAAGCAATTAATGCTTTATTTAGTGTGTTTAATTATCTTCGCAAGGGAAAGATAACTATGGAAGAAGTAAAACAAATTAATAATGCCATACCACTATATTTAATTCCACCTGATATTCTTATTCGTATTAATGAAATAAATAGTCTTAATGGCTTAGATGAATATGATATAGAAGACTACCTTGTTAAATATTTTAATAACCTACGTAACATTTTAATTAAGCAAGGGGCAGATAAACAAAAACTTGCTGAATTTGAAATGATTGAAAAGCGCGTAACAAAACTAACAAATACGAAAATTGAGTTGACAAGAAAACACTAAAGTGCTATTATTTTAGTAGACACGAAGGTGTTTTTATTTTGGAAAATTTTATAAGTGGGTGAGTTATGAAAAAAATTGCAAAATTCTTTATCGGAATTAAAAGTGAAATGAAGAATGTTAAATGGCCAACTCGAAAAGAAATGGTTAAATATTCAATTGCAACTTTAGTATTTATAGTAGCATTTGCTCTATTCTTTGGAGTTGCTGATTTAATGATATCTGGATTGAAAGTGTGGTTAGGATAATATGAATAAAGAATGGTATGTTGTTAATACTTATTCAGGACATGAGAATAAGGTAAAAGAAAAACTTGAAATGCGTACTCAAAGTATGGGTCTAGAAGACTATATTTTTAGAGTAGTAGTTCCTGAAGAAACAGTTAAAGAAATAGCTAAAGACGGATCTACAAAAGAAAAAGTTAAAAAAATGTTTCCAGGTTATATCCTTGTTGAAATGATTATGACTGATGAAGCATGGTTTGTAGTAAGAAATACACCAGGTGTTACTGGATTTATCGGTTCATCAGGTAAGGGAGCTAAACCATTCCCACTTACACCACAAGAAGTAGATAAAATCTTAGGTTCTATGGGTATGAGTAGACTTGATATAGCTAACGAACTTAAAGTAGATGATATGGTTAAAGTTATTAATGGACCATTCGCTAATATGTTTGGTAAAGTTAAGAAAGTTGATATTGAAAATACTAAGGTAGAAGTTGCTCTTGATTTATTTGGACAAGAGACTTTAGTAGAACTAGGTTTATCCGAAATAGAAAAATCAAACTAATTTAAGAAATCTTATTTACAAATAAGGGTAAATATGATATATTGTTCTCGCTATGTTAATTTTTAATATAGATTTAAATTGTGGGAGGCAAAGCTTTTAATAAAGCGGTGAAAGCTATTTGAACCACAGCGAAAAAATATTATAGGAGGTGTTTTTCGTGGCAAAACAAGTTGTTAAACAAATTAAATTACAAATTCCTGCCGGAAAAGCTACACCAGCTCCACCAGTTGGAACTGTTTTAGGACCTGCAGGTATCAATCTACAAGAATTCTGTACTAAGTACAACGATCAAACAAGAGATAAAATGGGAGATGTTATTCCAGTTGTTATCAATGTTTACGAAGACAGAAGTTTCGATTTCGTATTAAAGACTCCACCAGCAGCTGAATTAATTAAAAAATTATCAGGTGTTAAAAAGGGATCTACAAAAGGTAAAAACGAAGTAGTTGGAAAACTTACTCGTAGCCAATTAAAAGAAATCGCAGAAATTAAATTACCAGACTTAAATGCTTACACTGTAGAAGAAGCAATGAACATTGTTGAAGGTACAGCTAAGAACATGGGAATTGAAATCGTAGACTAATAAGTAATTAGATTTTTACATAGGGTTATCCCTACGTGGAAGGAAATAAATCCGCTTGAACCACATAAGGAGGAAAGAAAATGAAAAAAGGAAAGAAATACGTTGAAGCTAAAAAATTAGTAGAATCTTCAAAATTATATACTAAAGAAGAAGCTGTTAAATTAGTTAAAGAAACTTCAACTACAAAATTTGATGCTTCTGTTGAAATAGCTATGAGATTAAATCTTGATACTAAAAAAGCTGATCAACAATTAAGAGGAGCAATTGTTCTACCAAATGGAACAGGAAAAACTAAAAAAGTTTTAGTATTAGCAAAAGGACCTATGGCTACTGCTGCTAAAGAAGCTGGAGCTGACTATGTTGGAGATATGGATATGATTCAAAAAATCGAAACTGAAAACTGGTTCGATTTCGATGTAATCGTAGCTACTCCAGATATGATGCCTGCTTTAGGTAAAATTGGTAAAGTATTAGGACCAAAAGGATTAATGCCAAACCCAAAAACTGGAACAGTAACTATGGATACTGCAAAAGCTGTAGCAGATATTAAAAAGGGACGTGTTGAATACAGAACTGATAGTTACGGAAACGTAGCTGCTACAATTGGTAAAGTTTCATTTACTGAAGAACAATTAATTGAAAATATGAACGCATTTGTTTCATTAATTTTAAAATCAAAACCAGCCGCTGTTAAAGGTGAATATATTAAAAACATTTCAATCGCTTCAACAATGGGTCCTGGAATTAAAATTGATTCAAAAACTTTTGACAAATAATAACTGATATGATATAATCAAATCGGTTTTGAAAAAATGTACCGTAGACAGTAGGAGCGCAAGCTTAATATTTCCTACCGAGGGAAGATTTATTTAAGTCTTTTTAACTCTCGCTCTACGTAGTGAGAGTTTTATTTTACGGTATTACACAATTATTAGAGGAGGTGTAATATGGCAAATGCAAAAATACTTGAACGTAAACAATTAGTTATTGATGAAATAGCTGAAAACGTTAAGAAATCAAACGCAGTTGTATTCTTCGAATATCGTGGACTTACAGTTGGCGAAATGATGCAACTTAGAAGAAAATTACGTGAAAGTGAATCAGAAGTTAAGGTTTATAAAAATACTTTAGCTAAAAGAGCATTAGATTCATTAAAATATGATATGCAAGGTGAATTAAACGGACCTAAAGCTATGGCTTTCGGTACTGATGTAATCGCACCAATTAAAGCTCTTAGTGAATTTGCTAAAGAACATCCAGCACTAGAAATTAAAATTGGTATCGTAGATGGAGAAGTTGCTGATCAAGCAATGTTAAAACAATTAGCTGCAACACCATCAAGAGAACAATTATTAACTATGTTCGCAGCTGGACTTATGGAACATGTTAAAAATGTTGCAATTTGTTTAGATTTAAAAAGTCAACAAATGGAAGGTTAATTATTAACCAAAATTAAAAATAAAAATAAATAAGAAAAAATTAATTTAAGGAGGAATATAAAATGGCAAAATTAAGTACAAAAGAAATTATCGATTCAATCAGCGAAATGACAATATTAGAAGTTAAAGAATTAGTAGATGCAATGAAAGAAGCATTCGGAGTAGATCCAAGTGCTGTAGCTGTAGCTGCTGCTCCAGTAGCAGGTGCTGCTGAAGAAGGACCAAGTTCTCAAGATGTAGTATTAGCAAGTGCTGGTGCTAACAAATTAGCTGTTATTAAATTAATCAAAGAAGTAACAGGTTTAGGATTAGGTGAATCTAAAGCAATCGCTGATAACGGTGGAGTTATTAAAGAAAAAGCTAGTGCTGATGAAGCTAAAGATTTAAAAGCTAAATTCGAAGAAGCTGGCGCTACAATCGAATTAAAATAATCGAATATATTATATTTAAGCCTGTACTAAAATATTAGTATGGGCTTATGCCGTTTAAAAAAGGAGGGAATTTATGAGTCATTATTTTGATTATGATACTTCTTTGAAACACAATGTTGTTTCTAAGGATGTTTTAATTAAGGCTAATAAGTTCTCTTTTTTGACGGATAATGGAGTTTTTTCAAAAAAAGGACTCGATTTTGGTACACGAAGTCTACTTGAAAATTTACCTGATGATATAAAAGGTGATGTTTTAGACTTTGGATGTGGATATGGACCTATTGGTATATATCTAAAAAAGACATATGACTGTAACGTTGATATGATTGATGTTAATGATAGAAGTTTAGAATTAGCTCGTAAAAACGCTATAGAAAATCATGTGGAAGTAAACATATTTAAGAGTGATATTTATGAAAATGTTACTAAAAAATATGATTACATAATTACAAACCCACCAATAAGAGTAGGGAAAAGTATTCTATATAAAATACTCTTTGACGCAAAACTACACTTAAAGGATAACGGGGCATTATATTTAGTTATAAATAAAGATCAAGGTGCTAAATCAACGATGAAAGATTTAGAAAAAAGTTATAAAGTTACATTAATAGCAAAAAATAAAGGTTTTTTTATAATTAAGGCCGAAAATCAATTGACTAAATAATACAATTTTGTTAAAATTATATATTGGCGGCATGTACTTTTTTTGCGTTATACATGCACTTGAAAAATTTAGGTTATAGGGGTGAAAAAGTGGCTTATACAGTTAAAAAATTTGGTGATCACCGTGAAAGACGTAGTTACTCAAAATCTGAAAACGCTATTGAATTAAAGGATTTACTTGAAATTCAAAAAAAATCTTATGACTGGTTTATTCAAGAAGGAATAAGTGAAGTTTTTGATGATATTTTCCCAGTTACTAGTTTTACTGGAAATTTATCTTTAGAATTCGGAAATTATTTTTTCGATGAACCACGTTATTCAATCAAAGGTTGCAAAGATAGATATGCAACTTATGCTGCTCCATTAAAAGTCGAAGCAAGATTATTTAATCATGAAACAGGAGAAGTTAAGACTCAAGAAATTTATTTAGGAGATCTTCCTATAATGACTGATTCAGGAACATTTATTATAAATGGTGCTGAAAGAGTTATCGTTTCGCAATTAGTTCGTAGTCCTTCTGTTTACTTTGGAAACGAAGTAGATAAGAAAAATGGTAAAAACATTATTACTTCGCAAATTATTCCTACAAGAGGAACATGGTTAGAGTTTGAAACTGATGCTAGAGATAATGTTCATGTTCGTATAGATAGAACTCGTAAAGTACCAGTTACAACTTTACTTCGTGCATTAGGTTTAACTAGTGATGAAGATATTTATGGTTTATTTGGTAAAGATAGTTATCTAGAAAAAACAATTGAAAAAGATACTAACAAAAATACAGATGAAGCATTAATTGATATTCATTCTAAATTAAGACCTGGTGAACCTTCTACATTAGATAGTGCTAAGAACCAATTAATCACAAGATTCTTTGATTCATTTAGATACGATTTAGCTAAAGTAGGACGTTATAAATTTAATAAGAAGTTAAATGTTATCGACCGTTTATACGGAAATAAACTTGCTGAAGATATTAAAGTTGATGGAAAAGTAGTAGTTCCTGAAGGAACTGTAATTGATCACAAAGTATTAGATACTTTAAGACCAATATTAAAAGATGGATATGGGGTAAAAGAAGCCATAATTAATGAAGAACTAGATAGTTATGGAAAAGTTCAAGTTATTAAAGTTTATTCTAAATTAAACCCAGAAAAAGTTATTAATGTAATAGGTAATGATCAAACAATTACTGAAAAACGTTTAACTATTTCGGATGTTTATGCATCTGTTTCATATTACTTAAACTTACTTGAAGGTGTAGGTAATTTTGATGAAATAGACCATTTATCAAATAGACGTGTTCGTCAAGTTGGTGAATTATTACAAAATCAATTTAGAATTGGTATGTCTCGTATTGAAAGAGTTATAAGAGATAGAATGTCTACTCAAGAAATAGTAGATGTAACTCCTAAAACATTAATTAATATTAGACCACTTACAGCTGCAATCAAAGAATTCTTTGGTAGTAGCCAATTATCACAATTCATGGATCAAGTTAACCCAGTTGCTGAACTTGCAAATAAACGTCGTTTATCAAGCTTAGGACCTGGTGGACTTGCAAGAGATAGAGCTGGTATGGATGTACGTGATGTTAACTCATCACACTATGGTAGATTATGTCCAATAGAATCTCCAGAAGGTCCAAACATTGGTTTAATTACAGCTTTAGCAAGTTATGCTAAAGTAAATGAATATGGATTCATTATGACTCCATATCGTAAAGTTGAAAATAGAAAATTAACAGATGAAGTTGTATATATGACTGCTGATGAAGAATTAGATCATTATATTTCTCAAGCAACTATTGAACTTACAAAAGATAAAGAAATCGTAGCTGATAGATTACCAGTACGTTATCGTGGAGAAAATATCATGGTTGAGTCATCATTAGTTGATTACATTGACGTATCTGCTCAACAAGTAGTATCAATTACTACTCAAGGTATTCCATTCCTTGAACATGATGATGGAAAACGTGCCCTAATGGGTGCCAACATGCAACGTCAAGCTATTCCATTATTAAAACCAGAAGCTCCATATGTTGGAACTGGTGTTGAAGCAATCGCTGCTCGTGATTCAGGAGCTGTAGTTATCTGTAAAGGTGACGGTGTTGTTGAATATGTAGATGCTAATAAGATTGTTGTTAAGACAAAAGCTGGTAAAGATGAATACTTCTTAAATGGATATGAAAGAAGTAATGCTGGTACTTGCTACCATCAAACTCCAATCGTTCGTGTAGGAGATAAAGTTCATACTGGTGAAACTATCGGTGATGGACCATCTACAGATAAAGGAGAAATGGCTTTAGGTAGAAACGTAACAGTAGCATTCATGAACTATAATGGTTATAACTATGAAGATGCTGTTGTATTAAATGAAAGATTAGTAAGAGATGATGTTTATACATCAATTCATATTGAAGATTATCAAATCGAATGTCGTGATACTAAGTTAGGACCTGAAGAATTTACAAGAGATATTCCTAATATTGGTGAAGATGCTCGTAAGAATCTTGATGAAAACGGTATTGTAAGAATTGGTACTGTTGTTAATGATGATGATATCTTAGTTGGTAAAGTTACACCAAAAGGTGTTGCTGAACTTACTAGTGAAGAAAAATTATTACACGCAATCTTTGGTGAAAAGACTCGTGAAGTAAGAGATACATCACTTCGTGTTCCACACGGTGGTGGAGGAATCGTTCATGATATTAAAATCTTTACAAAAGAAGATAGTGATGAACTTCCTGCAGGTGTATCTAAAATAATTCGTGTTTATATTGCACAAAAACGTAAAATCCAAGTTGGAGATAAGATGGCTGGACGTCATGGTAACAAAGGTGTTATATCTTTAGTTCTTCCAAGTGAAGATATGCCATACATGGCTGATGGCACTCCAATCGATATTTTACTTAACCCACTAGGTGTTCCTTCTCGTATGAACATCGGACAAATTTTAGAAATGCATTTAGGTGCTGCAGCTAAAGAACTTAATGTTTATATGGCTACTCCAGTATTCGATGGTGCAAATCGTGAAGAAATTATCGATGCATTAAAAGAAGCAGGATTATCTGAAGATGGTAAACAAGTATTATATGATGGTAGAACTGGTGAACCATTCGAACATCGTGTAAGTGTTGGTGTAATGTACATGATTAAACTTAACCACATGGTTGATGATAAATTACATGCAAGATCTACTGGACCTTACAGTTTAGTAACACAACAACCTTTAGGTGGTAAAGCTCAATTCGGTGGACAAAGATTTGGAGAAATGGAAGTTTGGGCTCTATATGCTTATGGAGCAGCTAATGTACTTCAAGAAATGATGACTATTAAATCAGATGATGTAGTAGGACGTGTTAAAGTATATGAAGCATTAGTTAAGGGAAATCCAATTCCAAAATCAGGAGTTCCAGAAAGCTTTAGAGTATTAATTAAAGAATTCCAAGCTTTAGGATTAGATATTACTGTTTTAAATGAAAATGGTGAATATGTAGAACTTAAAGATTTAGAAGAAGCAGAAAAAGATTCATATATGTCTGATGATGAAGTTAGTAATCTTCCACTTCCAGAAGTAGAAGAACCTACTGACGAAGGAGAATATGTTGAAGATGATGAAGACGAATTCTCTGAAAATAATTTAGATGATATAGAATTTGCTGATGATATGTTAGAAGAAGGGGAGGAAATTTAATGGACGCTAATGAATTCGAAGGATTAAGAATTGCCATTGCCTCACCTGAAAAAATAAGATCATGGTCTTATGGTGAAGTTAAAAAAGCAGAAACAATTAACTATCGTACTTTAAAACCTGAAAGAGATGGTTTATTCTGCGAAAAAATCTTTGGACCAACTAAAGATTTTGAATGTTCTTGTGGTAAATACAAGAGATTAAGATATAAAAATATTGTTTGTGATAGATGTGGAGTAGAGGTAACTCGTGCTAAAGTTCGCCGTGAACGTATGGGTCATATCGAACTTGCAACTCCAGTATCACATATTTGGTTCTTCAAGGGAGTTCCATCTCGTATGGGACTTGTCCTTGATATGTCACCAAGAGATTTGGAAGAAGTATTATATTTCGTTTCATATGTAGTACTTGATCCAGGAAATGCACCTCTTGAAAAGAAACAAATTATTTCTGATAAAGAATATCGTGCTTACTATGAAAAATACGGTAACGGATTTAGAGTAGGTATGGGTGCTGAAGCAATAAAAGAATTATTAGAACAAGTTGACATCCAAGCTGAAGTTGACGCAATTCTAAAAGAAATAGAAGGTATTAAAGATACAACAAGTCAAAAACGTGTACGTTTAGTAAAACGTTTAGATGTATTAAATGCTTTCTTAGAATCAGGTAATCGCCCTGAATGGATGATTATTACTGCACTTCCAGTAATTCCACCAGAGTTAAGACCTATGATTCAACTTGATGGTGGTAGATTTGCTACATCTGATTTAAATGATTTATATAGACGTGTTATTAATAGAAATAATCGTTTAAAGAAATTAATTGATTTAGGTGCTCCATCTATCATTATTCAAAACGAAAAACGTATGTTACAAGAAGCAGTAGATGCATTATTCGATAATGGTCGTCGTGGACGTAACATTACAGGTGCGGGAAATAGACCTTTAAAATCTTTATCAAGTATGTTAAAAGGTAAACAAGGACGTTTCCGTCAAAACTTACTAGGTAAACGTGTTGACTACTCAGGACGTAGCGTTATCGTAGTAGGACCAAGTTTAAAAATGTATGAATGTGGTGTACCAAAAGAAATGGCACTTGAATTATTCAAACCACATGTTATAAATGGTCTTGTATCAAAAGAAATCGCATCAAATATTAAAGCAGCTAAGAAAATGATTGATAATCAAGACTCAAGAGTATGGGATATTGTAGAAGAAAAGATTAAAGAACATCCAATCTTACTTAACCGTGCTCCAACTCTACATAGATTAGGTATTCAAGCATTTGAACCAAAATTAATCGAAGGTAGAGCAATTAGACTACATCCACTTGTTTGTGCAGCATTCAATGCCGACTTTGATGGAGACCAAATGGCTATCCACGTACCAATTGGACCTGAAGCATGTGCTGAAGCAAGAATTTTGATGTTAGGTGCTAACAACATCCTTTCACCAAAAGATGGAAGTCCTATCGTTACACCAGGACAAGATATGGTATTAGGTAACTACTACTTAACTGTTGAAAAAGCAGGTCTTCCAGGTGAAGGTAGAGTATTTAAAAACTCAAATGAAGCTTTAATGGCATATGAAAGAAGAGAAATTACATTACATACAAGAATTGCTCTTCCAGCAAGCTCATTTAAGTATAAATTATTCCCAGAAGAATATATGGATAAGTATTTAGTTACTACTCCAGGTAAGATTTTATTCAATGAAATTTTCCCTGATACATTCCAATATATTGAAGATGGAACTCAAGAAAATATTGAAGTAATTACTCCAAGTAAATACTTCATCGCTAGAGGTGAAAATATACCTGAAAAGATTAAAGAAATGCCTCTTGTAGATGCATTCAATAAAGGTGTATTAAATAAACTTATAGCTCAAATTTATAAACGTTATCATACAACTGAAACTTCTATCATGCTTGATAAGTTAAAAGATTTAGGTTTCAAATATTCAACATTATCAGGTATCTCAATATCAATCGCTGATATTAAAGAATCTGAAAAGAAACCAGAAATCATTAAAGAAGCTCAAGAACAAGTTGATAAAGTTAATAAACAATTTAAACGTGGTATGATTACTGATCGTGAAAGATATGAAAAAGTTGTAGATATTTGGATGAATGCTAAAAAAGACGTTTCAGCCGAATTACAAGAAAAACTTAAAGCTGATAAAGATTCTTCATTATCAATGATGATTAATTCTAAAGCGCGTGGTGATATCGGTTCATATACACAACTTGTTGGTATGCGTGGATTATTCAACACTCCAACAGGTGATTATGTAGAAATCCCAGTTATTTCTTCATTCTCTGAAGGTATCACAATTTCTGAATTCTTCATTTCTACGCATGGTACTCGTAAAGGTGCCGTTGATACAGCCCTTAAGACTGCCGATGCTGGATACTTAACTCGTCGTTTAGTTGATGTATCACAAGATATGATTGTTAAAGAAGAAGATTGTGGAACTGAACAATATGTAAATGTTGAAGCATTCGTTAAAGATGATGGAACTACAGTAGAATCTCTAAGAGATCGTATTGTTGGTAGATATACAGGTAATAAAGTATTACATCCTGAAACTAAAGCAGTTATTGCTGAAAAAGATGAATACATTACTGAACAACTTGCTGATAAGATTATTAAAGCTGGTTTAACTACAGTTCCAATTAGAACAGTATTAACATGTAAGACAGAACATGGTGTTTGTCAAAAATGTTATGGACGTAACTTAGCAACAGGTTCAATCGTTGAAACTGGTGAAGCTGTAGGTATTATGGCTGCTCAATCAATCGGTGAACCAGGTACTCAGTTAACAATGCGTACATTCAATACTGGTGGTGTAGCCGGAGACGATATTACACAAGGTCTTCCTCGTGTTCAAGAATTAGTTGAGGCTCGTAATCCAAAAGGTAAAGCAACAATATCTGAAATTAATGGTGTTGTTACTAAGATTGAAAATGATGGTGGACAATTCCATATCTATGTTAAAAATGATACTGAAACACGTGAACATATAACTAACTTTGGTGCTAAAGTTCGTGTAGAAGTTAATGAAGAAGTTAAAGCTGGAGACAGATTAACATTCGGTGCTGTAAATCCAAAAGAATTACTTGCCGTAACTGACCCAGTAACAGTTCAAAATTATATTCTATTTGAAATTCAAAAAGTTTACCGTTCACAAGGTGTTGATGTTTCAGATAAACACGTTGAAATTATTGCTAAACGTATGATTTCAAAAATTAAGATTGTTAACTCAGGAGATTCATTATATTTACCAGGAACTCTAGTAAATATCAATAAATTTGCTGATATCAATAAAGAACTAATCTTACAAGGTAAACGTCCTGCTACAGGAAGACCTGTATTATTAGGTATCACTAAAGCTTCTCTAGAAACTGATTCATTCTTATCAGCTGCATCATTCCAAGAAACAACAAGAATTTTAACAGATGCCGCAATTCATGGAAAAACAGATATGCTTGAAGGATTAAAAGAAAATGTTATCATGGGTAAATTAATTCCTGCAGGTACTGGAGCTAAAAAATATAAGAAAGTTAATTATGATTTAGCTATCGATGTAATGAAAGAAGAACCACTTGAAGCCTT
>JAEEJY010000028.1 GCA_016282155.1 Caryophanales bacterium
AGTATTAACAAGACTATTAGTGCCTTCAATCCTATTAGAAAGAGCATTAAGATTATTGGTATAATCAGTAGACTCAATACCAAATGAACCTATAGCTGAATCAACTCTAGGTTGTACAGAATCAAGAGCTGAATTAATAGTATCTACTCCATTTTGAAGTTGACCACCATCAAATATAGGAGTAACAGTAGGAGTAATATCATTATCTAACATATACTGCATACCATTAAGACCTGCTATGGTCTCATCTGTTATGAGGTCTGTTGCATTATCGATGGAATCTAAAGCTATCTTTACATTATCATATGTTCCTATAGCAAAACCTTCCAAGTTATTCTTTGCTATTTCAGCAGTTGCTTTAGAAGGAGAAGCTTGTTTAAATCCTTTCATCCATTCTTTTAATTGTAAATATGAATTTTCATCAATTATTCTAATTATTTTGTTATTAAAATCATAATCCAAATATCCTTCAGCAAAACCATAATATAACATTCTTATCATATCTTCACCAGATAATTCATATGATTTTGCCATAGAGTTGAAATATCCTGTAATATTTTTATTATTTTCATCAAATACTTTTAAACCAGATCCTGAAAAATCTCCATTTTTAATTACAGAATTCATGCCACTAGTACTGATACCTTGCGATGTAGCTAATTGACCAATTAACCATTCACTATCTCTATCTTTTGAATATTTATCTTTTTTAACTAATTCTTTAGCTGAATCATTAATTTCAGAAACAGTTTCATCTAATTTATCTTTTTCTTGATATGTCATATTAGTCATCCACCAATTATTAAAATCGGTTAATGGCAATAATGATGTAAGTAAAGAAGTAAATTTTCCATTATAAAAGAAAGACATATCTCCAAGATCTTTTAAATTACCATATTGATCAAAATATCCGTTAAAATTACCAGATTTTTCATATTCATTTAATACCTTATTTATCTCTGCTGTAAATTCATCCATAAATATACTAAATTGTTCATCTGACATATTAGCAAAATGTTCCCAATTCTTTTCAATATATCGATCAGCTAACATTTGTTTAATTTGTGCTCTACCAGATGTATTATCAGTACCATTAGGATTTATTAATGGACTCATTTGATCATTAACTTTATTTTGATATTTGGTTATAACAGAAGTTTCGTCAGTAGGACCTTCACCAAAAATATCTTCATAAGTTTTAGCATCCATTATGCCAATCTTGTATGCTATCCAGCCTAAACCTCTAGCAACTTTATTATGTAAGAATAAATCAGCTAATCCGCCTTTTATACCAGATGCTATACCGCCACCAATTTGATTACCGATACTAGTAAAGTTACCTTTAGTATCTTTGCCATCATCATCAAGTCCTAAGAAACTATATAATGAAGACTTAAATGACTTAGCGCCTTCTTCACCAGAAGCACTAAATAAACTAGTAAATGACGTTTTAATTGAGTTATAACTTAATCCATCAAGGCCAAATCGTTTTGTGATGCTTTCATCGAGACTAATACCAAATAATTCACCAAATTGAGTACCAAATCCAGAGAACATTTCTCCAAAACTAGCAAAGAATCCGCCAGTACTTCCAGAAGAACTAAATGATTTCGAAATGTAATTATTTAGATTATTTTGAGTCTTTTTTACTTTCTTTAATAATTTATCTTCTTTATTTTTCCATTCTGCAGAAATTTCGCCATCATCATCATACTTAACAGGATTTTCAGCATAAAATTGCTGAAGCTCTTCTTCTGCAGCATCTATATCACTATAATATTGTTTAAGTTTCTTTTGATAAGTAGGATCGTTAAATGTTTCTTCAGATACATAAGTACTTGCTTCAAAACGTTGTAAATTCTTTCTAGCTTCTTCAACGTTTTTAGACAATTCTTTTTCTTTTTCATTAAATGTATAATCGGACCATTGTCCGCCTTCACTTATTTTACCTTCTTCTAATAATTTCTCATATTCGTTTTCAGCTTTAGTAAGTTCATTCTTATATCTAGACCATTCTGTAGCAACTTTAGTAGGATTTTTCATTACATCTTTATCTTCAAGTAATGATGTTGCAGATACTTTTTCTCCTTCACCCATAAGTGAATCAAATAAACTCTTACCTGCTTCACTACCAAGATCAGCACCAGCATCTTTAAGAGCAGCTTTCATGTCATCGAGCATTCCACTTTCAGTCCAAAGCTTCTCAAATTCATCGCTAATACCCTCAGCTGCCGTTTCAGCAAATCCTTCACCTATAGCGCTACCAATGTCTTTATTCTTCTGATACTCACTATTAGCACCATTAATAAATCCTCTGATTACAAACTTACCATTCTCATAGAATACCTTAGAAGGTGAAGCAATTCCAAGTTCTTTACAGAATGCTTTATTAGTAGTAACAGCGAGTGCTTTAGATGCAGAAGCAGCAAGATTAGCATTTTTCTTAATACCACTAGCTAAACCTTGATCAATATATTTACCATCTTGAGCAAATAACTTAGAAGGAGACTTAATTTCAGCTTCTTTCTTAACACCACCATCAATCTTTTCAACAATAGTTTCACCAAGACCAAATGCTGACTTAAGAACATCAGCAGCAATACCAAGTAATAATAAAGCGCCTGCAATTTTAGCAATACCAGTTGCAATAGTAGTTGCAGCCGTATTAAATGCAGGAGCAGCTGTAGTTGCGCTTGTTATTATAACAATTAATAAACCAAATACACCTACTATACCTAATATCATAGCGACCGCATTTGCTATATTATTTTCACCACTGGTATTGGATAAAGCGCCAAGAATTAAGCCAAATACAACAGAAAGTCCAGTTATTATTATTGCAATTGTAGCTAAGAATTTAATTATTGCACTATACTGTTCATTAAATACAATGCCTGAACGAACTAAAGTCTTAAGTAAATATCCAATAGTAGATGCTATAACAAAGAACGTACCAGCTGTAGCTATTATTATTTCTAAAGCAGGCGTTATAGTTCTAGCTATATTAATACCTTTAGTAGACTCGTTAATAGCAACAATACCAAATATAATAG
>JAEEJY010000029.1 GCA_016282155.1 Caryophanales bacterium
GAACAGTTGATTTTAAAAATACAATTATTATCATGACATCTAATATTGGTAGTGAACATATCTTAAATGATAAGGAACACGCTAATAGTTTAGTCATGAATGAATTAAGAAGTACTTTTAAACCAGAATTTTTAAATAGAATAGATGAAATAATAATGTTTAATTCTTTATCTAAAGATATTGTTTATAGTATTCTAGATAAGATTATTAAAGAAGTCGAAGATCGTTTAAGTAATAAATTAATTAAGATTAATTTAACGGATAAGGCTAAAGATTTTATTATTGCGTCTTCATATGATGAAAATTATGGTGCCCGTCCAATTAAAAGATATGTATCCCAAAATATTGAAACTTTAATTGCTAATGCAATTATCAGTGATCAAATAAAATATAATAGTACTATTACTATTGATGTCGAGGATGGTAACTTTAAAATAGAATAAGAACTTGTTAAAAGTTCTTTTTTATTTTATAATGATATTGGTGATAATATGATAAATATAAAAGCAGATTCACGTAAAGTTAAAAAGGGAGACATCTTTGTTGCTTTAAGAACTGTAGAGGGAGATGGACACTTATATATTGATAGTGCTATTAAAAATGGGGCAAGTATGCTAATAGTAGACCATGAAGTAGATAGTAGTGTTCCATATATTGTAGTTCCTGATACAAGAAAGTATTTAGAAGATTATTTGATAAAAAATTATAGTTATGTTAATGATATGAATATTGTTGGTATTACTGGAACTAATGGTAAAACAACAACAGCTTATTTAATTGAAAAAGCTTTAAATAAAATTAATCAAAAGACAGCTTATATAGGTACATTAGGTTATTATATTGATACAAAAATTGAAAGTTTACCTAATACAAGCCCAGACATATGTGAAATGTATGAATTACTAGTTGATGCCTATGATAAGGGATGTAAGAATGTTATTATTGAAGCATCCAGTCAAGGACTTGTAAGAGGAAGATTAAAGGGTATTAAATACACTTATTGTATTTATACAAATTTAACACAAGATCATTTAGATGAACATAAGACGATGGAAAATTATGCTCTTGCTAAAAGAATTATGTTTGATAATATTAAAGATACTGGAACTAGTATAATTAATATTGATGATAAGCATGCCAATTTATATAAAACAAATAATACTGTATATTATGGATTTAATAATGGGGACTTTAAAGTAATAGATGCTACTTATACTAATAGAGGGACTAATTTTACATATAGTTATTTAGATAAAGAATACTCATTACATACTAAATTACTAGGGGACTATAATATCTATAATATAATGGCAATGATAAGTTTATTTACTTTAATGGGTATTGATGCAAATGATATTAAAGAATTAGTAGAAGCTAGTGAAACTCCAGACGGAAGACTTGATATTGTAAATTATAAAACTAATAGTATTATTATAGATTATGCTCATACTGAAGATGCAATGAATAATGTTTTCAAAGTAGCAAAACTAATTACTAAAGGAAATATTTATATTGTCTTTGGATGTACTGGGGATAGAGATCGTACTAAAAGACCAATCATGTTAGATTTAGCTTGTAAGAATAGTAAACAAGTTATTATTACTAGTGATGACTTACATAATGAAGCATTTGATCATATTGTAAATGATATGCTAGAAAATAATAAACATGATAATTATGAAGTAATTGAAGATCGTAAAGAAGCTATTAAGAAAGGTATATCTTTCTTAAAAGAAGATGATACTTTACTTATCTTAGGTAAAGGTCATGAAGACTATATTATTGTTGGAAGAAATAAAATTCCGCACAATGATAAAAAATTTGTTTTAGAAGTACTAGCGAATTTATAAGTTTCGCAAAATAAAAGGAAATCAGAAATAAAAATAGTATATAGAACTTGAGGAGGTTTTATATGAGAAAAATTTTATTTCTATTTCTTTTTTTATTTATGGGAATTAGTTCTTTAAATGCTGAAACTATTTATGGTGATTATAGCGACACTAAGATAAGTTATGAAGAAATTAAGAGTAGTGATACCGTTAAAGTAGAGGAAGATACTCTATATGAATTATATGAAGAAAAAATGGATATTAGATTAGTTGATGATCCTAAAGACTATGAAGTTATTACTAAAGAATATCACTCTTATCCAACTAGTAGGGAAGAAGCTAATAAGATTAAATATGAATATACTTATAATGAACTAGCTAGTTATGATTATATTTATGTAGAAAATATTAGTAGTGTAAGTCTTCAAATAACTAAGTTTATTTTGGTAGATCGTCATACAGGAAATATTATTTTAGATGATCCTAATCCTATTTTAAATCCTCGTGATCGTTTCTTTATTGATTATGAAGGAAATTTAGGTTCTTTAGAACTTATTTTAGAACTTGATTATTTAACAAGACCAATAAGAGTAAGTGGAACTTTAGAAATAGGTTTACTTAAAAATAATAAGAAAACTAAACTAGATGAAGTGTCTTACTATACACCATTTACTTATACTTTAGACTTTGATAATTATAACTTAGAAGTAATAGATACTTATAGTAATATAAGCGATATTAAACCATTATATTCTTATCAAGAATTATATTTTAAAGATGAAGTTATGTATTTATGCTATGTACCTATTAGAATATATTTAAATGAGTATAGTAAGGAAGATACACCTAATTATAAAGTAGATTATAGTCACCCTAAAAAAATATATAAGTATCAAGAAAGAGATAAACTTGTAATCGAAGATAATATTATCATAACTAATAAAGATACTAGTCTTTTAGATTTTGTTAGTAATAAAGATATTAAATATACAAGTAATATTAATTATGATATAAATGGTATTTATAAAGTTAACTATTTATTTAATGATAAAACTATTTCTAAAGATATCTATGTTTCGATTGAGGAAAATTATATTGACTTAATAAATAAACAAGCTAGTATGATTAGTAATTTAAATATTGAAGTAGATAAAAATAATTATCTTGTTGATAAGAAAAATTATGAAATTAAAGAAGTAATAAAGACAGATACTAAAGAAAAAGATAATTTATCTAATGAACTTAATAATTGTTATGAAGAAGTGAAAAATTTAAGAACTAAGAAAGAAAAAATAGAAGAAGAAACAAAAGTAAAAGAAGAATCCACGGTATATTTATTCATTATTTTAGGAATAATTATATTCTTAATTGGATATCGCATAAAAAATGAGATTTAGGCTCATTTTTTTGTTAATTATGGTATAATATCTACGTCTGGAGGGGATATTATGGATTCAATTATTATTAAGGGCGCAAGAGAAAATAATTTAAAGAATATTGATCTAACTTTACCTAAGAATAAATTGATTGTAATGACAGGAGTATCAGGATCAGGAAAATCATCTTTAGCTTTTGATACAATCTATGCTGAAGGAGAAAGACGTTATGTTGATTCATTATCTAGCTATGCTAGACAGTTTTTGGGTGGAACAACAAAACCTGATGTTGATAGTATTGAAGGATTATCCCCAAGTATATCAATTGATCAAAAAAGTACTAATAATAATCCAAGAAGTACTGTTGGAACAGTAACAGAAATATATGACTTCTTGAGACTTCTATATGCTAGGATAGGTGTGCCTTATTGTCCAACACATCATATACCTATTTCTAGTCAAAGTGTTGAAGAAATGACTAACCAAATTATGAAGTTAGAAGAAGGAACTAAGATAAGAGTATTAAGTCCAATCGTTCATGGTGAAAAAGGTACCCAAAAAGATTTACTTGCTTCTTTAATAAAAGAAGGATTTGTTAGAGTAATAATTGACGATGAGGATTTAGATTTATCGGATAATATTGAACTTGAAAAGAATAAAAAACATAATATCGATATTGTTATTGACCGTTTAATTATTAAAGATGGTATTCGTAGTAGATTATATGAAGCAATTGAACTTGCAAGTAAGAAGGGTCATGGTAAAGTAGTTATTGATGTTGTTGGTAAAGATAAAATTATCATGAGTGAAAAATATGCTTGTCCTCAATGTGATTTTAGTTTACCAGAACTTGAACCTCGTATGTTTAGTTTTAATGCTCCGTATGGTGCGTGTCCTGAATGTAATGGACTAGGTTTAAAGAAAAAAATAGCTTTAGATTTATTAATTCCTGATAATACTTTAAGTATTAATGAAGGCGCTATTAAGACAGTTACTATTGATCAAAATATTCAATATACTGAAATTTGTACAACAGCTGATTATTACGGAATTGATCTTAATATGCCTATTAAAGATATTCCTAAAGCTAAATTAGATATGATTTTGTACGGAAGTGATGTTCCTCTTGATTTTAATTATATTTCTAAAAAAGGGGATACTAGAACTAAGAGAGATTATTTTGAAGGAATTGTTACTTGCTTAGAAAGAAGATACATTGAAACAACAGCAACATGGGTACGTGAATGGATCGATAATTTCATGATTGAACAAATATGTCCTGTATGTCATGGTGCAAGACTTAATAGTGATGTTTTAAGTGTTTTAATAAATGATAAAAATATCTTTGAAATGACTAAAATGTCAATTAAAGATTTATTAGGATTTATGCAAAATTTAACATTAACTGAAGAAGAAAAACAAATTAGTAATTTACTTGTTAAAGAAATTATTAATCGTTTAGAATTCTTAAATAATGTTGGTTTAGGTTATATTACTTTAAATAGATATGCTTCAACATTATCGGGTGGTGAAGCACAAAGAATTAGACTTGCTACCCAAATTGGTTCAAAACTAACAGGTGTATTATATGTACTTGATGAACCTAGTATTGGACTACATCAAAGAGATAATGATAAGTTAATTAATAGTTTAAAAGAGATGCGTGATTTAGGTAACACTTTAATTGTTGTTGAACATGATACTGATACAATGTTAGCTAGTGACTATTTAGTAGATATTGGTCCAGGTGCTGGTGATATGGGTGGATATTTAATGGCAGCCGGTACACCGGAAGAAGTAATGAAAAATCCTAACTCATTAACAGGTAAATATTTAAATGGTACTTTAAAGATAGATGTTCCTAAAACAAGAAGAAAAGTAGGAAAGAATTATATTGAAGTAAAAGGAGCTAAAGAACATAATTTAAAAAATATTAATGTTAAGTTCCCACTAGGTGTTTTTACTTGTGTAACAGGTGTATCTGGTAGTGGTAAATCAACTTTAGTAAATGATATTTTATATAATGCTATAACTAAAAAAGTATATAAATCTAAAGTTGTTGTTGGTGACTGCAAAGATGTTACTAACTTAGATTTAGTAGATAAAGTAGTTCATATTACGCAAGATCCTATTGGTCGTACACCAAGAAGTAATCCTGCTACTTATGTAGGAGTATTTGATGATATAAGAGATTTATATGCTGAACTTAAAGAATCTAAAATAAGAGGTTATGGTAAAAATAGATTTAGTTTTAACGTTAAAGGTGGAAGATGTGAAGCTTGTATGGGAGATGGCGTTAAACGAATCGAAATGAATTTCTTACCTGATGTTTATGTTCCTTGTGAAGTATGTCACGGAACCCGTTATAATAGTGAAACATTAGAAATTAAATTTAAAGATAAGAGTATTTATGATGTTCTTAATATGCGTGTAACAGAAGCTTTAGAATTCTTTAAGAATGTTAAAAAGATTAAAGATAAATTAAAAATAATGGAAGATGTAGGCTTAGGTTATATTAAACTAGGTCAATCTGCTACAACATTATCAGGTGGTGAAGCAGGAAGAGTAAAACTTGCTAAAGAATTACAAAAAAAACCTACAGGTAAAAGTGTATTTATTTTAGACGAACCTACTACCGGTCTTCATACTGATGATATTAAAAAATTATTAGTTATTTTACAAAGAATTGTAGATAATGGTGATACAGTTGTTGTTATTGAACATAACTTAGATGTTATTAAAGTAGCTGACTATATTATTGACTTAGGTCCGGAAGGTGGAGACTTAGGTGGTACAGTAGTTGGAACAGGTACACCAGAACAAATAGCTAAGATAAAAGAAAGTTATACAGGAGAGTATTTAAAGAGAGTTCTTTAATACTCTTTTTTATGTTATAATTATATTGGTGATAATATGAGTGATAAAAAAGTAGAAATAGAAGTATTTTATCATGAGAGTAAGAAGAGTAAAACAATAAGTATTTTATATATTCCAATGACTATTTTGTTAGTAGGATTATTAGCTTATCATTTATTTTTAAATAGTAATAGTATTAGCAATATTATTTTATTAACACTAATAATGCTTATTGTATTCTTTCCATATTTTGTAGGACTTATAATATCTATTTTAGATAATATTGAACAGCATAAGTCATATAAGCGATTAAGACTTGTTGTTTTAATAATATTTATGTTAGAATTTATCGCTTATTTTATTTTAAATTATATATTTAATATATATTATTTTGTATTAGTAGGATTATTTTTAATACTTCTTATGATAGTATTAAGAATAAGCTATAAAGATTATAATAAAGTTAAATTATATCTATAAGGAGTGATATTATGACACCACATTGTGATGCAAAAAAAGAAGATATAGCAAAAATAGTAATTATGCCAGGCGATCCTAATCGAGCTAAATTAATCGCGGATAATTATTTAGAAAATGCTAGATTGGTTAGTAATGTAAGAGGAATGAATGTTTATACAGGAACTTATAAAGGTGTAGAAATAACTGTTATGCCTAGTGGTATGGGTATTCCTAGCATGGGTATTTATTCTTATGAATTATTTAAATTTTATGATGTTGAGAAAATCATTAAAGTAGGTACTTGCGGAGCTTATACTAAAGACTTAGCAATAGGTGATTTAGTTTTAGTAAATGGAAGTTATTCTGAGAGTACTTATGCTAAAGTACAAGATAATGTTGATGATGATATTATCTATGCTAGTGATTATATTAATTTTTACTTAAAAGAAACAGCTGAAGAAATGGGTAAACATATTAGTATAGCTAATGTACATTCAACAGATGTATTTTATGAAGAAAATGATAGTATTAAAGAAAATGCTATTAATAAATATAGTTGTATGGCAACAGAAATGGAATCATTTAGCTTATTCCATAATGCTAGAAAATTTAAGAAAAAAGCTTCACAAATTTTAACTGTATCAGATAATTTAATAACAGGCGAAAAAATGAATAGTATAGATCGTACGAAGAATGTTAATGATATGATTGTTATCGCTTTAGAAAGTGCTATTAAATTATGATTCCTAAAGTAGAATTACATTGCCATTTAGATGGTTCTGTTCGTTTAGAAACATTAGCAGAACTTTCAAATAATAGTATTGATGCAGTAAAGAGTATGGCTGTTGCTAATAATAAATGTTTAGATTTAAATGATTACTTAAGTAAATTTAGTCTACCAGTTAGCGTTATGCAAACTAGTGCTAATTTAGAAAGAATTGCTTATGAATTAGCAACCGATTTAAAAAACGAAAATGTTATTTATGCCGAGATTAGATTTGCACCTATGAAACATACAACTATACTTGATAAATACCAAGTAGTTGAAAGTGTTTTAAGGGGATTAAGTCGTGTTGATCTTAAAACTAATTTAATTCTTTGCATGATGCGTGGCGATGATTTAAATACTAACAAAGAAGTAGTAGATGTAGCAAGACATTTCCTAAATAAAGGAGTGTGTGCTGTTGATTTAGCAGGAGCTGAAGCTATTTATAAAACAAGTGATTATAAGGAATTATTTGATTATGTAAAAGCAAATAAAATACCTTTTACTATTCATGCTGGCGAAGCAGATGGACCATCAAGTATAAAAGCAGCTATCGATTTTGGAGCAACAAGAATAGGTCATGGTATTAGATCTATTGAGGATCCTACTTTAGTCGAATTATTAAAAGAGAAAAATGTATTACTAGAAGTTTGTCCAACTAGTAATATTCAAACTAATGTTGTAGATAATATTAATAATCATCCAATTAAAGATTTATATAAAAATGTTTTAGTATCTATTAATACAGATAATAGAACTGTATCAAATACAACATTAACTAAAGAATATAATTTATTAAAGACTATTAATTTTACAGAAGAAGACTTTATTAAAATGAATATTGATGCTCTTAATAAAGCTTTTATTTCGGAAGAAGAAAAGGAAGAATTAATAAGAAAATATAATAGTTTAAAAGAGGTGTAGGATGAAATATACAAAACTAAGTAAAGAAGCATATAACTTACATTTCATATATACAAATAGATTTAAAAAAACACGTATTAGAATTAACTTTAAAGAAAAGTTAGATGAAGAAAAGATAGTATATCGTAATATGCTATCTTTAGTTTTAATGGAAGCAACAAAGAAATTTAATTCTAGAAGGCTTCTTGAAATAGAGTGTGAAAATCTATATGACATAGATGTGGGATCAGGTACAAATATATTAGGTAATTATAATATCTTATCTTTTTATACAGCTTTTATTAATGAAAAATATACAGAACCTAAGATGACTGAGAAGTCTTTAGAATTCTTTTTAGATTTTATTTTTAATCCAGATATTAAAGATAATAAATTTAATGAAGATACTTTTAATGTAGCTAAAAATAAATTACATGTTGATATTGAAAAGTTTAGTGATAATCCTGGAAGATTAGCTGACTATAATTTCCGTAAATTAGTAGCGCCTAATACACCAGCTAGTATTAAAGCCGTAGGTGAATTAAAAGACTTAGATACAGTAACAAGATCTAATTTATATGAATACTATAAGTATTTAATAAATAATGATCTAATAGATATCTTTGTTATTGGAAATATCAATGTATTAAAATTAGAAAAACTTTTAGATAAATATTTTAAGAATAAAAGTATTAAAGAAAATTCTTCACATATATTAATTCATAAAGATAAGACAAAATTAGTAACTAAAAAAGATACAAAAAGTATTAATCAAAGTATCTTATATATGGGTGGAAAAGTATTTGATCTAACTGATTTTGAAAGATGGTATGTTTTACCTATTTATAATGAAATATTAGGTGGTGGTCCTGCTTCTAAATTATTTAGTGAAGTAAGAGAAAAGAATAGTTTATGTTATTATGCTACTTCTTATTTTATGGGGGTATCTAGTATTGAAGTAATTACATCAAGTATTGATAGTAAAAACTGTGACAAAGTAGTTAAATTAATTAATATCGAACTTGATAAAATGCGAAAAGGTGATTTTACTGATGCTGATATTAAAAAAGCAATTATCTCTAATACAGCCTTTTTAGAAGAGATGGAAGATTCACCAGATAGTATTATGCGTATGTATCAAAATTATGAATATCTTCATTTAGATTTAAAAGATAGACGTATTAAACTATTTAATAAAGTCACTAAAGAAGATATTGTTAGAGTTGCGAGTAAAATAGAAATAGACACAATATACTTACTAGAGGGGAGCAAACGTGATGAAAAAAACGATTAAGAATCTTGGTTTAAACATCTATAGTAAAACCCTTAGTAACGGTATGGAAGTATATCTAATTCCTGATAAGAATAGTCATAATATATATGCTACTTATAATGTTCGTTATGGTGGTAAAGATAATGATTTTGTTTATGAAGGCAAAATGATTACTGTTCCTAAAGGAATAGCGCATTTTTTAGAACACAAAATGTTTGAAAATGAAGATGGTAATGAAGTATTTGAATTCTATAGTAAAAGTGGAGCAAATGCTAATGCTAATACTTCAAACATTAAAACAACGTACTTATTTAGTGGTAAAAATAATTTTGAAGAGAATTTAGAATATTTATTATCTTATGTTGAAAAACCATATTTTACAGATGAAAATGTTGAAAAAGAAAAGGGGATTATCATTGAAGAATTAGAAATGCATAAAGATAATCCAAGTAGTAGAATTATGGAAAAATGTTTATATAATGCTTTTGTTAAACATCCATATAAATATCCCGTTATTGGAACAGTTCAAAGTGTTAAAAGTATTACAAAAGAAGATTTATATAAATGTTATAATACTTTTTATAATCCAAGTAATATATTTATTGTTATAAGTGGAAATATTGATGTTAATAAAACATTTAAAATAATTGAAAAACACGAAAATAAAAGAAATATTAAGAATAAAGAAATAATAAGAAAAGAATATAAAGAAGTAGATAAAGTAGCTAAAGAATATGAAGAAATAGAAATGGATATTAAATATCCACGATTTGGTATTGCGTATAAAATTAATATTGAAGATTATCCTTATGATAAAGATTTATTCTATAAGCATATAATGAACGCTATTGATTTAAAATTTGGAACAACTTCTTTATTTGAAGAAGAACTTCGTAATAAAAAAATAATTAATGACTCTATTTACTATACAGGAGTAAAAACAGATACACACTTTATAATTGTTATTGGTGCGGAAACAACAAATGTTAAAGAGGCTGAAAAACGCATTCGTGAAGAAATGACTTCTTTAAGTATTAATGAAGAAGATTTTAAACGTCGTATTAAATTATCGATAGCTTCAACATATGAAGTACTAGATAGTATATATGCTATGAATAGTATGGTTATAAATCAATTAATGACAAGAAATGAAATAGATTATGATCCAATTAAAACTATTAAGAGTTTTAATTTGGAAGAAATAAACAAATATTTAAGTAAATTAGATTTATCTAATACAACTATGTGTGTTGTTAGAAAAGATAAATAATACTTGATATATTTACGTATTTATGGTAAATTAGTATTGTTTTAAAGGAGGAATTATAGTGGAAATTGCAATAATTATAGTTTCAATATTATTAATAGCTATCGTTCTTTTACAAAGTGGAAAAGCAGAATCAGCATCTAATATAATTAGTGGTGGTAATGATAACTTATTTGCTAATCGTAAAGAAAGAGGCGGAGAATTAGTTATCACAAGAGCAACTTTTATATTAGGCGTATTATTCTTTGTATTATGTTTAATTAAAGGATTTTAATAAGAGCCACGGATGTGGCTTTTTTAGTGTAAAGAAATAAAAAATAGTAGAGGTATTATCTGTATCTATGTTATACTAGTAATAGAAAGAGATGATAATATGTTAATACTTGCTAAAGCAATGTTAGCAATGATGATAGGATTTGTAATGGCAGTTATTTCTGGTTTAATAATTGTTCCATTATTAAAAAAATTTAATATTAAACAAACAATTAATGTTTTCTTAGAGAAGACTCATTTAAAGAAAGAGGGAACTCCTGTAATGGGAGGAATAATATTTATTATTCCAACTTTAATTACAGTATTTATTTTATTAGCAACGGATAAGATGCAATTATCAACAAATTTAATAATTGTCTTATTTGTTTTCCTTGCTTATGCGTTATTAGGATTTATTGATGATTATTTAATTGTTAAAAGGCATTCTAATGAAGGATTAACAGAATTTCAAAAATTATTTGGGCAAGTTCTAATAGCATTAATATTCTTCTTCTTGTACTTAAAAGCAGGTAACGAACCTCATGTTGTAATTAGTACAATTGGACTTGATATTAATTTAGGATGGGCTTACGGAATATTAATTTTATTTTTACTTGTCGCTAGTAGTAATGCTGTTAATATAACTGATGGTTTAGATGGTTTAGCTGGTGGTTTATCAGCAATAGCTTTCTTAGCAATAGCTATGACAACTTGGAATTCACCTGCAACACAAGGTAGCCAAGATATCGCTATATTCTGTTTTGTCTTAACAGGAGCTTTAGTTGGTTTCTTAGTATTTAATGCTCATCCCGCTAAAGTATTTATGGGAGATACAGGAAGTCTAAGTTTAGGAGCAACTTTAGCAAGTGTTGCCGTTTTAACTAGTCACGAAATAACATTTATTGTTATTGCTGGTGTATTTATTATTGAAACATTAGCTTCATTATTACAAATGATATGGATAATGTGTTTCCATAAAAAATTACTTTTAATGGCACCACTTCATCATCATTTTGAAAAACTTGGTTATAGTGAAACAACTATTGTAAGAGGATTCTTAACAGTTGGATTAATTCTTGCAATGGCAGCTATATTATTTAGTGTATGGATATAAAAAAAGGAAGATTAATTATCTTCCTTTTTTAATACTTTAACTTTTCCATAAGTCTTACCACTTATAAGTTCATTATCATATATTTCAAATAATTCAGAAACTGTTACAAAACGATATTCATCAGTAAATTCTGGTAGTAATACTTTAACTGCCTCAACAGTTGTCGCATGACAGTCATGCATAAGAACAATACCACCTTCGCTAATAGCGGCATTTAATTCTTCACGAATCTTATCGGTATTATGACTTTCCCAGTCTCTTGTATCAACACTCCATAAGATAAATGGATAATCTAATTCTTTAATACTATCATTAATACTTCCGTATGGTGGACGCACTAAATTAGAAGGAGTAATACCGATTGCTTCTAAGTCACTACGTACTTGTTCAATTTCGGCTTCAGTTCCTTCTTTACCTAACTTAGTAAATGAAGTATGAGTATATCCATGAATTGCTATTTCGTTTCCGTTTTCATATGATTTTAATAACGTTTCAGGGTATTTATTTACATATGTCCCTACAACAAAGAAGGTTGCATGAACATTATTTTCTTCAAGGATATCTAAAAGTTCATCAGTATGACTTCCAGGACCATCGTCAAATGTTAAAGCAACTACTTTTCTAGTGTCTTCAACAACTTCTGTTTCTTTTTCTACAACATCACTTGTTTCTTGAACAATATTTTCTTCTTCTAAAGTAACTTCTAAATTATCGTTTAATTCGGGAAGTGTAACTGTAGTTTCTTCAACATAACTAATAGGCTCTTCACTACTATTAACTGTTTCTTGAGTAGGGATTGGTTCCCATAAAACAGTATCAATTTCTTCTTCCTTAGCGCATCCTGCTAAAGCAAACATTAAGATGAATGGAAGAACTCTTTGAAACTTGAAATTTTTCTTATAATTGTACTTGTTATTTATTCTTTTAATTCGCATAATTTCACCTGTAGGGAATATTGTAATACTTTTTTTAAATAAGTCAAATTTATTTTAAAAAAGATAAAAATATGTTATTATATGTATGAGAGGAGAAGATAACATGGATGGTTTCGTAATAACAATTTTAGTTATTCTAGGATTTATCGTTTTAGGTTCAATCAAACAAATTAATGAGTATGAAAGAGGTATTTTATTTACTTTAGGTAAATACACAAAAGTATTAAATCCAGGATGGGTTATAGTATTACCAATATTTCAATCATACAAAAAAGTTGATATTAGAACAAAAGCTGTAGACGTACCAGAACAAGATGCTATTACTAAAGATAACGTATCTGTTAGAATTAATGCAGTTATTTACTATAAAGTATTTGATGCTGGTAAAGCTATTTGTGAAGTAGAAGATTTCTACTATGCTGTTAGTCAACTTGCTCAAACAACAATGCGTAATGCTGTAGGTTCAGTTACATTAGATGAATTATTAAGTGAAAGAGAAAAAATCTCTACACAAATTTGTAATATCATTGATTTAGCTACTGATCCTTGGGGAATTAAAGTAGAAAATGTTGAACTTAAAGATATTTCATTACCTGAAGAAATGAAGAGAGTTTTAGCTAAAGTAGCCGAAGCTGAAAGAGAAAAAGCTGCTGTTATTACTAAAGCTGCCGGAGAAGTAGAAGCTGCTAAAAATTTAGCTGAAGCTGCTAATACAATGGGTAATACTCCAGGTGCTTTACATTTAAGAACTTTAGCTACATTAAACGATTTAAGTTCTGACCAATCTAATACTGTTATATTTGCTTTACCAATAGAAGTATTAAAAGCAGTAGAAGGATTTGCAAAAGATAAAAAATAGACTATTCCATAGTCTTTTTTTGTGCTATAATTATAATAGGTGATAGTATGGTAAAGCTAAGAGGTAGGAAATTACATAAAAATAAAAGAAAAGGATTTACGTTACTTGAAGTAATAACAACTGTTGTAATATTAGGGTTAGTAGCTTTAATAGCAGTACCAACAGTTAATCGAATAATAAATAATTCCAGAAGAAACCTATATAAACAACAAGAGAAAAAATTAATCGATGCTGCTAAAGAATATCTTGTTGATAATTCTAGCTTATTACCAACAGGAACTAAACCTGTATATATTAGAGTACAACAACTTCAATATAATAATTATCTTGATTTAGGACCAATTATAAATCCTCTTGATAATGATTCGATGGAAAGTGGTTGTATTAGGGTAAAACTTAATAAAGGTGCCTATGTTTATAGCTATGATAAAACTTGTGGTGGTAATAGAGTTACTTTAGCAGAGGCTTCAAAAATTTATGAAGTTGATGTTAATATAACAAATCTATTTAATTATATGGAAGAGTCTTTCCGTGAGGATCTTGAAGATACGGAAGGTAAGGAGTGTAAATACCATTCAGTCGAGGGAATGATTTGTTCACCATTTACGGAAGAACAAAAAGAGGAATTACTAGCTGATTACAGAGCAAAATTTGATGTATATAGAGAAATGCTATCTTTCTCACCAAAGAATATTCTTAACATGATTTTGACAGAGGTGGAATCTTGTAAACCAGGCTTATCTGAAGAAGACTGTGAAGCTGAAAAAAATCTTCGTAAATCAATAATTTATGATGCTTTAGGCATTACTGATGATGATATTCCTGATGCTACATTTGATTTTAATCCTGTATCTTTAGGTATAATTTTAAATGATTCAAATAGAATTCTTGATTATACATTTAATGTTCATATATCTACTGATCAAGCAAGTTTTAATAAAATACGTGCTACTTTCAATAAGATGTATGATAATGCTGTAGCTACTATCGGAGAATTCCTTGAAAGTGGTAAATTACCTTTTGAGATAGAAGGTATTAGCCAAGTACCTGCGGATATATTACTTGAAGAAGAAGGAACTTTAATGATGGTGAAAGCCGCTTACCAATCTTTCTTCGAGGAACTTGATTTCCGTAACTATATATATGTTATAAATGAGAGTGAAACTGAACATGTTGTAGGTATTTATTTAAAAGAATTAATAAAAGATACATTAGAAACATTTGAGACTACTTTCAAAGAAAAATTCTTAGAAATTGCCTCAACTTATGGCGAAATGGATCAAGAAGATATTGATGAATTCTTAGAAAAAACAGGACCTTTCCATGATATTCTTGAGATTTTAAACATGGAATATGGTAGTAAATCAACAGGTGAATTATTACTTGAATTAAAAGATTTATTAGAAAGCGGATATTCAGGAGGAACAAGTAGTCCAAACGGTCCTACAAAAGCAAAAATTGGTATGATTGGTTTAGCTTTAGAATTTGCTAATGTTTTAATTGAAAATTATGTTATTCCAAGATTCCCAGAACTTACAAAACCAAATATAACATTTGAAGAAGTTGTTGAAATAGTAGGACATATGGCAAAAGACTTACTATTAGGCGAATGGGATTATCTAGTAGATACACTTGATACTCTTGGAGCTCATTTCCCCAAATGTGATGAAGGATATAGTTTTGTTAATGAATATCTTGATAGGGCTATAGGTGACACTGAGCGAACAGACGAAGATGAAGAAGAGTTTAAAGATTATCTAGATGAACACTGTACAATGGTATATCCTAGCGATTTAACTAAGGAAGATGTATCCGAAATGATTGATATGGTTCTTGATCATGTTACAGATATTGATAATGATATTTTCGATGTAGGAAATAAAATAATTCCATCTATCACATCATTTAGAATCTTAGAATATAATAATTGACATAAATAAAAAAAGTGATATAATCGATATATCAATGCGATGATGGCTTGGAAACCGGAGCAATATATAAGAGCTGATTCTTCTAGAATAAGTAAGGTGGAACCGCCCGAAAGGGTCCTTACATTTATTCTAGAAGTTTTTCTTTTAAAGGAGGATAATTATGGAAAAAAATGAAAAAATAACAATGGAAGAATTAGTTAATTTATGTAAACAATATGGATTTGTATTCCAAGGAAGTGAAATCTATAATGGACTTGCTAATTCTTGGGATTATGGTACTTTAGGCCGTGAATTAAAAAACAATATTAAAGAAGCTTGGTGGAAAAAATTCATCCAAGAAAATGCTCACAAAGATTATAAAAATTTTGGTCTTGATTCAGCAATTATTATGAATCCTGAAGTTTGGGTAGCATCAGGACATGTTGCTTCATTTGCTGACCCATTAATCGATTGTAAAAAATGTAAATCAAGAGAAAGAGCAGATAAACTAATTGAAGAATTTACTGGTGGAAAAGAAACTGGTGATGGTTGGGATAATGAAAAATTAGAAAACTATATTAAAGAAAATAATATTCCTTGTCCAAAATGTGGAGCTACAGATTTTACACCAATTCGTAAATTTAATTTATTATTTGAAACACATATTGGTGTTACTGAAGATACAAAAAATAAAGTATATTTAAGAGGAGAAACTGCTCAAGGTATCTTTGTTAACTTCTTAAATGTTCAAAGAAGTATGCGTGCTAAATTACCTTTTGGTATTGGCCAAATCGGTAAAAGTTTTAGAAATGAAATAACTCCAGGTAA
>JAEEJY010000030.1 GCA_016282155.1 Caryophanales bacterium
AAAAGTTTTAGAAATGAAATAACTCCAGGTAACTTTATCTTTAGAGTAAGAGAATTTGAACAAATGGAACTTGAATTCTTCTGTAAACCTAATACTGATTTAGAATGGTTTGCTTTCTGGAAACAATATTGTTTAGATTTCTTAAAAGAATTAGGATTAGAAGGAAAGAATTTAAGATATAGAGATCACTCTAAAGAAGAATTATCATTCTATAGTAAAGCTACTACTGATATTGAATATTTATTCCCAATGGGTTGGGGAGAATTATGGGGAATAGCAGATCGTACTGACTATGATTTATCAGTACATATGAATCATTCAAAACAAGATTTAAGATACTTAGATCCTGAAACTAATGAAAAATATATTCCTTATGTTGTTGAACCTTCTGTAGGTGTAGATAGATTATTCTTAGCAATTTTAACTGAAAGTTATAACAAAGAAACTCTGGAAGATGGAAGCGAAAGAGAAGTACTTAAATTAAAACCTTTCTTAGCACCATACAAAGCTTGTGTTTTACCATTAATTAAGAAGAATCACAGTGAAAAAGCTTTAGAAATCTACCAAGATTTATCTAAATACTTCAGTGTTTCTTATGATGAATCAGCAAATATTGGTAAAAGATATCGTCGTGCTGATGTAGTAGGTACACCATTCTGTATTACTGTAGATGATGAAACTATTAATAATAATACAGTAACAGTACGTGATAGAGATACAATGGAACAAGTAACTATAAGTTTAGATGAATTAAAAGATTATATCGAAAAAAGAATTAAATTTTAATTCTTTTTTTTGTGTTATAATAGTATTAGTGAGAATAAAAAGAAACTATTGAAAAAAGATATATATTTGTGATAGAATTATATTAGAATGAAATAATAACGTAGGAGGAATAAATTATGGGAATTTTAAAAGGTATATTTGGTGGTTCTGATGATGAAAGAACTGTTGAAACTGACAACTATTATAATGTAAAACCTGATGATGCTATTGATGAATCTGGAAAGAGTAAAATGATTTTACTAGAGCCTAGAGCTTATTCAGAATCATACCAAATAATAGATCATTTAAAAAATAGAAAAACAGTTGTAGTTAACTTAAAAAGAGTAACAGCAACTCAAGCTAAGAGAATTATGGATGTTTTAAATGGTGCTGTATGTGCTATTAACGGAGATATTCAAAAATTAGGTGGTGGAATTTTCTTATGTACACCTAATAATGTAAATATTGAAGGAAAAATTTCTGACGAAACAGATAAGAAAGAAGAAGAAGTTAAAGAAGACGTTGAATGGTAAAACTACTTAGGTAGTGGGGTGATGATATGGATAAATTTAATAGAACCCTTCATGGATATGATCCTGATGAGGTAAATGCATTCTTAGATCAAGTTATAAATCATGTTGAAAAAATGGTTAATGAGATGAAAGAAAAAGATGCTAAGATAAAAGATTTAGAATCAAGATTAACTGTTAATGAAGACATGAAAGCTAAACTTGAAACTTATGAAAAACTCGAAGAATCATTAAAACAAACTGCTTTTATGGCAGAAAGAACAGGGGAGCAAATTAAAAATAATGCTTACCGTGAAAGTGAAATGATTCTTGAAGATGCTAAGAAGAATGCTAACCGTATCGTAAATAATGCCTTATTAAAAGCTGAGAGAGCTAGTGATGAAGCTGCTTTACTTAAACGTAATGTAAATATCTTCAAAAGACGCTTAAGAAGTGTTATTGAAGAGCAACTTGAAATGGTAAATGAAATAGAGAAGATTGATTTTTAATCTTCTCTATTTTTATACTTGAATTATCTTTAAATTTATTATATAATTATTGCATTGAAGCAGTTGATGAAGACGGTAAATAGGAACGTTTATAGAGAGGTTACGTTTGGTGGAAGTAACTAAATAGAACTATTTATAGATCACTTCGGATGTTTTTTATGGATAAGATAAAAACGGTAGCGCGTTATAGCTTTGAGGTAGAATTTATTCTATGAATTAAGGTGGTACCACGCGTTTAACACGTCCTTATATAAGGATGTGTTTTTTTGTTAGGAGGAATAATATGAATGAATTTAAAGAACTTGATAAAAGAACTGTTCATGAAGTAGAAACTGATATTTTAAAGAATTGGCAAGATGTTGATATCTTAAATAAAACTATTGAAAATAGAAATGGAAAAGAAGACTATGTATTCTTTGATGGACCTGCGACAGCTAATGGTATGCCAGGATTACATCATATGGTAGCTAAATTCTTAAAAGATAGTTTCTGTAAATACCAAACAATGAAAGGTAAAAGAGTACTTCGTAAAATAGGTTGGGATACTCACGGACTTCCAGTAGAAGTTAATGTAGAAAAAAAACTTGGTTTTACAGGTAAAGCTGATATCGAAAAATATGGTATTGAAGCATTTAACAAACTTTGTAAAGAAACAGTTTGGGATAATGAAAATGCCTTCCGTAGATTAACTAATGAAATGGGTCAATTTATTGATCTAGATAATAGATATATTACATATGATAATAATTATATTGAAACAGAATGGTATATCTTAAAGAAATTCTTTGATGAAGGTTTATTCTATGAAGGTGTTAAGATTATGCCTTGGTGTCCAAGATGTGGAACAGGACTAGCTAGTCATGAAGTAGCTCAAGGATATAAAGAAATTGATGCTAATACAGTTATTGTTCCATTTAAGAGAAAAGATGAAGATAGTTATTTCTTAGTTTGGACAACAACTCCATGGACTTTAATAAGTAATGTTGGACTTTGTGTTAATCCAGATGAAACATATGTTAAAGTTGCTAGTAAAGGATATAATTTTATCTTAGCAAAAGCATTATTAAATAGTGTTATTGGCGAAGAATATGAAATTGTTGAAGAATACAAAGGAAAAGATTTAGAATATGTTGAATATGAACAATTAATTCCTAGTGATATAAAGATTACTGGTAAAGGATTCTTTGTAACATGTGATAATTATGTAACTATGTCTGATGGTACTGGTATTGTACATATCGCTCCAGCTTTTGGTGAAGACGATGCTAAAGTAGGTAAAAAATATAAATTACCTTATGTTAATCCAGTAGGAGAAGATGCTAGATATACTGAAGGATTATGGAAAGGTATGAATATCTTTGAAGCTGATCTTGAAGTAATTAAATGGTTAAAAGATAATGATAAATTATTCAAAAAACAAAAAATTAAACACGACTATCCACATTGTTGGAGATGTGATTCACCACTTGTTTATTATTCAAGACCTTCTTATTATTTAGAAGTTACTAAATTAAAAGATAAAATAATTGAAGAAAATAAAAAAGTTAATTGGTACCCATCATTTGTTGGTGAAAAACGTTTTGGTAATTGGCTAGAAAATATGAATGACTGGGCAATTTCAAGAAATAGATATTGGGGTACACCACTTCCATTATGGAGATGTTCTTGCGGTCATATGGAAATGATTGGTTCAAGACAAGAATTAAAAGAAAAAGCTGTCGAAGAAGTTAATCCAGAAACTATTGATTTACATAGACCTTATGTTGATGATATTCATATTAAGTGTCCAGAATGTGGTAAATTAATGGAAAGAGATAAATCTGTTATCGATTGTTGGTTTGATAGTGGTGCAATGCCATTTAGTCAATACCATTATCCTTTTGAAAATAAAGAATTATGGGAAAGCCAATATCCAGCAGACTTTATTGCTGAAGGAATTGACCAAACTAGAGGATGGTTCTATTCATTACTTGTAATAGGTGTTTTTGTAACAGGAAAATCACCATATAAGAATGTTTTAGTAAATGAATTATTACTAGATAAATTTGGTCATAAAATGCATAAATCTAAAGGAAATGCTGTTGAACCATTTACTGTTATAAATAAATATGGTGCTGATGCTGTAAGATGGTATTTAGCATACGTAAGTCCAACTTGGACTCCACTTAAATTTGATGAAGAAGGTATCAAAGAAGTAAATTCGAAGTTCTTTAATACACTTAAAAATACTTATACATTCTTTAGTATGTATGCTAATGCGGATAAGGTAGATCCACGTACTTATCATGTTGAATATGAAGACTTAGAAGAAATCGATAAATGGTTACTTTCTAAATATAATAAATTAGTTAAATATGTAACTGATGCATTTAATGAATATGATTTAAATAAAGTAGTTCGTGAAATAACTAATTTTGCTAGTGAAGATTTATCTAACTGGTATATTAGACGTAATAGAAGAAGATTCTGGTCTAGTACATTAGATACAAGTAAAAAAGCTGTATATCAAACTACTTATGAAGTATTAGTAGGATTAACTGAGTTAATCGCTCCAATTAGTCCATTTATTTCTGAAGAAATATATACTAAATTAACTGGTAAAGAATCAGTTCATTTAGCAGATTATCCAGAATTTGAAGCAGCTAAGGTAAATGAACATATCGAAGAAAGAATGGACTTAGTAAGAGATTTAATTTCTATCGGTAGAAATGCTCGTGAAGAAGCTAAAATCAAAGTTCGTCAACCAATTAGTGAAGTATTAATTGATTCAAGATATGAGAATATTATTAAAGATTTAGTTTCATTAATTGAAGAAGAATTAAATGTTAAAGAAGTTAAGTTTGTAAGTGATGTTCATAATTATATGGACTTCATGGTAAAACCAAACTTCAAAGTAGCTGGACCTGTCTTTGGACCAAAAATTAAAGAATTAACTAACTACTTAAATGGTTTAAGTATGGAAGATATTAATACTTTAAGAAATGGTGATAGTTTAAATGCAACTATTGATGGTGATAGTTATGAAATAACAAGCGATATGGCTGATATTCGTATTAGTGCTAAGGAAGGATTTAATGTTGCAATGGATAATAATAAATTTGTAATTTTAAATACTGAACTTACAGATGAATTAATTGAAGAAGGTATCGCAAGAGAATTTATTTCTAAAATCCAAAACATGCGTAAAACTAAAGATTATAATATCGTAGATCGTATAACTATTTACTATAATGGTGATAGTGATGTAGATGCTACTATTAGTAATTTAAAAGAATTTATTATGAAAGAGACTTTAGCAACAGATATCGTTAAGAAAGATAACTTAACTGAAAGTTTTGACTTAAATGGTCATGAAACATTCTTAGATACAGAAAAGAACAACTAGTGTTGTTCTTTTTTTATTGTTTTTAAAAGAATTTAGTGTTATACTATTTATAGAAAATAGGAGGGATATATATGAAATGTCCTAATTGCGGAAAAGAAAATAGTGAAGAATACAAATATTGTTATGATTGTGGAGAAGATTTAACTAGAGAAGAAGTAAAAGTTGTTAATTACAATTTAGAAGCTAAAACTAAAGTAATTATCACAGCGGCTATGATGTTAATAAGTGTTTTCTTCTTAACAGGAGTAAGTATTACTTTTAGTAGAAAAAATACTACTGAAGTTAGTGTTAACAATAATACTTTAGAACCTTCCGAAGAAATTGTTAATATTTTTACTTGTTCAAAAGTAGGTAATGATATCAACGAAGTAATTGCGATTACTCATCGTGATGGAGAGGTATTAGAGTATGCTAAAGAATATATCCTAAATACTTACGGAATGACTAATGAATTAGTTAATAATTTAGTAACAAGATTTGGTATTATAGATAATGAAATAAGTGCTTATAAAAATGAAGTTGGTGTAAGTTATTCTAAAGAAGATAGAATAGATTCAATAGTAGGAGCAAGAGTATTAACATTAAATTATTCTATAAGTCCTAAAAAAGTAAAAAATAAAAAAGTATTTAACATAGCTAAATACTCTGATTTAGAAATTGCTGATATTGTAAGATCTTACAAGAATGAAGGTTATGACTGCAAATAGCAGTCTTTTTTTTACAATAAAAAAATGCTTATGCAGCATTTTTCTTTAATGTTCTTAATTCTCTAGAAGTCATTCTAACAGTTTGGCCATTTTCTAAAGTTACTTTTTGATAATTAGGTTTTTGAGCATGTCTTGTTGCTTTACATGAATGAGATCTTCTATTTCCAAATAATGGAGTAGTATTTGATACATTTTTTGCCATTTTAATATTCCTCCTTACAAAATTTAAATTTTGTTTCCACGCTATATAACTTTACCATATATTTGCGTTATTGTCAAATATTTTGCGTGATTTTTTGGGATATTATTAATAGAAGGATATTTCCCCAATTATTATAGTTAAAAAATTCTTTATTCATGATAAAATATAGGAAAGGAGGATAAGTATATGTATGCACCTTTATATATAAAAACAAATAATTCATTACTTGAGAGTTTAATTAAAATTGATGAATTAATTATGTATGCTAAAGCACATAATATTAAAGCTCTTACTATCACAGATAATCGTATGTATGGCGTAATGGAATTCTATAAAGCATGTCTAGCTAATGACATTAAACCTATTATTGGGTTAGAAGTAACTATGCCTAAAATATTTGTTTTATATGCTAAGACAAATACAGGATATAAAAACCTCCTAAAACTATCAACTATTCAATCAGAAAGAGAATTAAATATTAATGATTTAAAAGAATATAATTCTGATTTAATATGTATTTTACCATTTGAAGCTAAAGACTTATATGATGAATATAAATCTATATATAAAGATATTTATTTAAGTTATCGTAGTAAAGAAGAAAGAGACTTAATAGATATAACTAATAAAGTTTATATGAATGAAACTTTATATTTAACAAATAAAGATAAAGAATATATTAATTATCTATATGGTATTAAAGAAGGAAATCTTGTAAGTAATATTCGTTTAAATAAAAAGAATAATTATATTATAAGTGAAGATGTTATTAAAAAACATTTTGGGGAAGACATTAATAATATTTATGAAATCGTAAATATGTGTAATGTTGATATTAAATATACAAGTGATTTACTACCTAAATATGAATGTCCAGATAACATGGATGAATATTCTTATTTAAAAAAATTATGTATTGATGGTTTAAAGAGAATCTTTGGTACAACAGTAGGTAGTGTATATAAAACTAGATTAAAACATGAACTAGAAATAATTAATAAGATGGGATTTTGTAATTATTTTTTGGTTGTATGGGATTTAATCAAATATGCGAAAGAAAATGATATATATATCGGTCCAGGAAGAGGATCAGCAGCCGGTTCTTTAGTATCATATCTTCTTAATATAACGGAAATAGATCCAATTAAATATAATTTATTATTTGAAAGATTTTTAAATCCTGAACGTGTTACTATGCCTGATATTGATATTGATATGGAAGATAGTAGACGTGATGATGTAATTAATTATTGTATTAATAAATATGGTCTTAAAAGAGTTGTTCCAATAATAGCTTTCGGTACTCTTCAATCAAAACAAGCTATTCGTGATGTTGGAAGAACAATGAATATTGAGTTAAGTATTATTGATTATATTTGTAAACAAATAGATTCAAGATTATCTTTAAAAGAAAATTTAGATAAAAATAAAAAATTAAAAGATTATATTAGTATGGATGAAGAGCTACTTAAATTATATGAAGTAGCTAGCAAACTAGAAGGTATTAAAAGACATACTACTATTCATGCTGCCGGTATCATTATGTCAAGAGTAGATATTGATGAAATAGTACCCTTAGACAAGAGTCATGTTGATTTTTATACTACAGCGTATGATATGAATTATCTTGAAGAATTAGGGTTATTAAAAATAGATTTCTTAGCCTTAAAGAATTTAACTATTATGCATGATATCGTAAGAGATATTAAAGATATTGATATTAATAATATTCCTTTAAATGATAAAGAAGCATTAAAGATATTCTATGATGTTGATACTTTAGGAATATTCCAATTTGAAAGTGATGGAATGATGAATTTCTTAAGAAAATTTAAACCAACATCTTTTGAAGATATATTTGCCGCTATTGCGTTATATCGTCCAGGACCTATGCAAAATATCGATACTTATATAAAAAGAAAAAGTGGTAAAGAAAAGATTAATTATTATCATCCTTCTTTAGAAAGTATCTTAAAACCAACATATGGAATATTAATTTATCAAGAACAAATTATGCAAGTAGCAAGTACTCTTGCTTCATATTCTTTAGGTGAAGCTGATATTTTAAGAAGGGCTATGTCTAAGAAAAAAGAAGAAATTCTTATTAAAGAAAAAGATAAATTTATTAAGAATGCTACTAATAATGGAGTAGACTTAAATACGGCTAAAGAAGTATATGATTTAATATTAAAATTTGCTTCCTACGGATTTAATAGATCTCACTCTGTAGCGTACTCAATGATTGCGTATAAAATGGCTTATCTAAAAGCTCATTATCGCATTTATTTCACAAAGAATCTTTTAAATAATTATTTAGAAGATACAAATAAAAAGAAAAGTTATATCAATGAACTTCGTAAACATAATATTGAAGTAGTAGTCCCAGATATTAATATAAGTGAAAAAGAATTTGTTATTAAAAATAATAAAGTTGTTTATCCTTTAGAAGGAATTAAAGGAGTAGGGGCTAACGCTATTAATCTTATTCTTGAAGAAAGAAATAAAGAAGAATTTAAAGATATTTATGATTTCTTTAAAAGATGTTATAGTAAGGCTGTTAATAAAAAAGTTGTAGAAAGTTTAATCTATGCTGGATGCTTTGATAGCTTTAATATTAATCGTAATACTTTAATAAATTCTTTAGATGATCTAATTAATTATAGTGAAATATCAGGAGGATTTGATGACGAATTTAATCTAAAACCTGTTTTAAATGAAATAGAAGAATTTGATAAAAGAGAATTACTTCTCCATGAACACGATGTATTTGGATTCTATTTTACAAGACATCCAGTATCAGAATATAAAAATAGTACTTATGTAGAATTAGATAAATTAAATGAATATTTTGATAAAGATATTAAGACAGTTGTTTTAGTTGATAGAATTAAAGAGACAAGTACTAAGAAAAATGAAAAGATGCTATTTATTACAGGTAGTGATGAAATAACAACTGTTGATTTAGTAATGTTTCCTAGCGTATATAAAGATTATTTAGATCTTAAAGTAGGTAATGTTATTGAAGTATCTGCTCATGTTGAAAAGAGATTTGATAAATATCAATTAATTATTTCAAAGATAAAATATTTAAAGTAAAAAATAATAAAACTATGTTATAATATTTAAGAAAGAGGTTATATTATGGATGAAATTTTAATGGAAACAGAAATGGGTATGGAAGGTGCAATTGAAACACTAGATAAAAGACTTACTAATATTAGAGCAGGTAGAGCAAATCCATCAATCTTAGATGGTGTTATGGTAAGTTATTATGGAGTAGATACTCCTTTGAAACAACTTGCAACTATCTCTATACCTGAAGCTAGACAATTATCTATTAAACCATTTGATAGAAGTACTATCGGTACTATTGAAAAAGCTATTTTCGAAGCTAATATTGGATTAACACCAAATAATAATGGTGAAACTATTATTTTAAATATTCCAGCTTTAACAGAAGATACTAGACGTGATTATGTAAAACAAGCTAAACAAATTTGCGAAGAAGCAAAAGTTGCTTTACGTAATGTAAGACAAGATGCCATGAATAGTATTAAGAAAAGTGAAGAAACAGAAGATGCTAAAAAAGGTTTAGAAGCTGATGTTCAAGATTTAATTAATAAATATAATAAAATAGTAGAAGATAAATTCAAGGTAAAAGAAAGTGAATTAATGACTGTATAAAGTTCTTAATGAACTTTTTTTCTTTTAATTAATGCTTATATAAGATATAATATTAATATGGAGGTAGTAGTTATGAAAAAGATATTTAAAAGATTAATAATTCTAGCTCTTGTTATGGTAATAGCTCTAGGTATATTTGTCTTTGTAATTAATTATAAAGTTGTTAAATATGCCCGTCGATATATGTTAAGTGAAAACGCTGTTGATAAATATAATTATGATGCAGCTGTTGTTCTAGGAGCAAGTGTTAAGAAGGATAAAACTCCTAGCTTAATGCTTCAAGATCGTCTTGATAAAGCTGTAGTTTTATATACAAACGGTGTAGTTAAGAAAGTAATAATGACAGGAGATCATATTGATGATTACTATAATGAAGTTAATCCTATGAAAGACTATGCTGTAGTTAAAGGAATAGATAGTAATAATGTATTCTTAGATCATTATGGTATTAGTACTTATGATAGTATGTATCGTATGAAAGAAGTTTTTAGTACAGAAAAACCTTTAATCATTACCCAAGATTATCATTTATATAGAGCAATCTATATCGCTCGTAAATTAGGTATGGATGCTTACGGTATTAGTTCTAATGAAAGAGAATATACTATGCAATTTTATTATGACTTTAGAGAATTGCTTGCAAGGGTAAAAGATTATTTTAAAGTAATGAAGAAACCTACAAGTAAATATACAAGTAGTAAAATATCTTTAGCTACTGATGGTGATTTAACAAATGAAAAAGAATAACTGATTAGTTATTCTTTTTTATTGGTCGTATAATCTTTTCTTTTTCTTTTATTAATTCCGTATATTTAGCTACTATTTCTTCAACTTCATAACTAGGTCTAATAGCGTTCTCTGCAAAATCTAAAGTTTCTTCTAAAGAATCAAAATAATAAGTTAAAGCAATCGTTGGGAAATCTTGATAAACAAGCATACGATATACTACTTTATCTTTAGTAGGTAATATATCGATATGTAAGGCAAACTTCGCATATGATAGAAGTATAGCGTTATCTTTAACATAAAAATTGTTAGATTTTATTGTTCCCATCTTATCACCTAAATATATTATATATTATCTTTTTTTTATTAGCAATTTTTGGTATAATTAAAGAGGTGATATTATGTTTGAAAGCTTAGGAGACAGATTACAAAAAGCCGTAGATAAAATTAAAGGATATGGAAAAATTACAGAAGATAATATATCTGAAGTAGTAAGAGAAATCCGCCTAGCTTTATTAGAAGCTGATGTTAATTATGTAGTAGTAAAAGAATTTATAAATAGTGTTAAAGAAAAAGCTTTAGGTAGTGAAGTAGCTAAATCTTTAAAACCAGGCGAAGCTTTTGTTAAAATACTTAAAGATGAATTAGTAGATTTATTAGGTAAGGAAAAAGCTGATTTAAATATAAATGGTAATCCAGCTACCTTAATGATGGTTGGTTTACAAGGTAGTGGTAAAACTACCACAGCCGGCAAATTATCATTATTACTTCGTAAGAAGTATAATAAGAAACCGCTTTTAGTAGCATGTGATGTTTATCGTCCAGCCGCTATTGACCAATTAAAAGAGTTAGGAAGACAACTTAATATTCCTGTTTATGACGAGGGATTAGGTGATCCTATCCAGATAGCGAAGAATGGTCTTAAGTACGCTAAAGAGAATAATTATAATTATGTAATTATTGATACAGCCGGTCGTTTACATATTGATGAAGACTTAATGAATGAACTTAAGAATATTAATAATGAAATTAAACCACAAGAAATCTTACTTGTTGTTGATTCAATGACAGGACAAGATGCAATTAATGTAATCACAGGATTTAATGAAGCACTTCCATTAACCGGAGCTGTTTTAACTAAATTAGATGGTGATACAAGAGGTGGAGCTGCTCTTTCAATAAGACATTTAACAAATATACCAATTAAGTTTATTGGTGTATCTGAACATATGGATGGACTTGAAGAATTCTATCCTGAACGTATGGCAACACGTATTCTTGGTATGGGAGATATCATGAGTATGATTGAAAAAGCGGAAGCTGCTATTGATAAAGATGAGGCTATGAATACAGCTAAACGTTTAGAATCAGGTAAATTTGATTTAGAAGATTTCCTAACCCAAATGAAACAAATTAAGAAATTAGGACCTCTAGAAAACCTAATTAAGTTAATTCCTGGAGCTAAGAAAATGGGACTTAATGATGTAAAAGTTAATCCTAAAGATTTAGCACATGTTGAAGCTATTATCTTATCAATGACTAAAGAAGAAAGAAGAAATCCAGATATCTTAAAAGCAAGTCGTAAAATACGTATTGCGAAAGGTTCTGGTCGTAGTGTTGAAGAAGTAAATAGATTATTAAAACAATTTGAAGAAATGAAAAAAATGATGAAATTATTAAAGAATGGTAATATGAAATTTCCATTCTAAAGGAGAAATATGGAAAGTATTAATGTAATATGTTCAATAATAATATTTTTATATTTAATATTAATTAATTTAATTAATGAGTATAAAATAGCTGTTCGTAAAAAAGAAAAGCATATTGTTGATATAAATAATTTTCCACAAACAATAAATATTTATTGCTGTGATTTATTATCATCAACAAAACTTTTCTGGATAACATTACTTGAACTAATTGATATGAAATACTACTCAGTAAAAGAACTTGATAATGATATTATTATTAAAATAAGCAGAAAAAAAAGAGATGAAGATTTATTAGAATATCAAAAAGAAGTCTTAAAATATGTTGATAAAATATTAGAAGATGAAAAAGAAATTTCTATTGAGAAATTAGAAGAATATACTTTGGGAGATTATAAGTTTAATTATATTGTAAGTTTATATACAACGGGCATTCGAACTTATATTAAAGAACACATAGGTAGTCTAGATCGTATTCATAATTATATTTTGCCAATAATTATAAGTTTTATCTATTCTAATCAAGTATTATACTTCTTATCAACAGAAATAAATGTTGTGGGACGAATTTTAATATCATTACCATTTACTTACATAACAGTAGTTCTTGCAGATTTATTTAAGAATAAATATCATAAATTAAATAATAAAAAGTATTTTATATTATTTATTGTTTCATTATTACTTTCACTTTTAACTTCTAATATATGGAATCAAGAGACAAATAATAATTATATTATTTTCCATATATTAATGGGTGTATTTACATATATGTATCCACTTTTAATAATAATTAATATAAATATTATTAAAAATAATTATGCATATCATAATAAAATTCAAAAATCTATAATTACTCAAATGGATGATGATGATATTAATAAGAATTATGTTTATCGTAAATTATTAAAAAAGGATGTTGATAAGCATAATACTCTTATTGATAAATATTTTAAAATATTGGGTATATAGGAGGATATATGAAAAAGGGATTTACATTAGTAGAATTAATGGCTGTTATTATAATTCTTGGAATAATAGCCCTAATATTAGTACCTAAAATAGGTGATATTATTGAGGATAGTACAATAGGATCTGATGAAAAAGCAGCAACTATGTATGTTAAGAATATTGAGAATGAATTAGCGGCTAAAAAAGCTAATAAAGAAAATGTTAATTATAATGGTACTTATACTCTTAAACAAGTAAAAAGAATAATTAAACCAGATTCAAGAATCACAGATGCTTCTATTGAATTTGAAGATAATGAAATAGTAAGTGCAGTTTTCTGCGTTGAAGATAGAGTAATTATCTATGATGGAAATAATTCAAAATATAATAAAGATAGATTATGTAGTAGAATAAATTCACCAGACTAAAAAAGATAAGTTCAATGAACTTATCTTTTTACTATTAAATCTTCCTTTGCGTACATTTTAGTATATAGGGCTTCTTTTTGTAACTTGGTTTTACTTTTTTTAGAAGCATCATATCGTGTGAATTCTCTAATTCCTTTAATAAATGGTATATTTCTATAACATTCAACAGAATATCCCATGTTAGTTAATTTAGTAAATATTTCTTTATCTACTTCATCAAATTTATCAGTACCATTATAAATGTAATAATGAATTTTACCATTATCATATAAATAGAAACATTTTATTGATATAACAGATCCATCTAATAATGTTTTACTAAATTTAGCACTTTCTATTTTATGATAATCGGTTCCTAAACAATTAAAGAAAACATGTTTTAAATAAGATGAACCATCAAAGAAATTTCTATTCTTTAAATCAATATGTTTAATTATATATTGCATCTTTTCAGCTAAGGAAGGGATATCCATAACTATATGTTTTAATTTAAGCATTTCATTATAGAATTTTTCTCTTTCCTCAGTATAACCTAATTTAGTATCAATATCTTCAATTAATTGATCAAATTTATTATCAATATCTAAATCTTCGTCATCCCCAACAGTATTAAGTAGGGAGAAGCATCCTGGTTTATCACTTCTTTTAATACGTGATAAGTCCATATCACGATCCCCAGTCGCATCGGTATAAATAACATATTTATCTGTATGAACATTAACCCAAGCATGGGAAAATATATCATCAACTTTTATTTCATTTTTAATACCAACATAGTTTAATAAATCACTATAAATATGGGACCAGTTTTGACAATTAACGAATGTATCGTCTAAATTAGTTATATCAATTTTACGATTGAATTTTTTCTTGTATGCTTCTTCGTTTGTATTAGATATTAAAGAAGTATCAAAGAATACTAATCTTCCAAGTTCTACATAGATAAAACGAGCTTTTTCTAAGTCTGTTAAATTAGCTGGCATTTTATTAATTATAAGTTCTATTAAGTTCATTTTATCACCTCAAAAAAATTATATCATAAAGGGGATATTTATGCTATAATTGGAATGGTGATAATATGAAAAAGATATTAGTAACAGCATTAGTTTTTTTTAGTTTAATTCCTAGTGTTAAAGGACTTGAAATAAAAAGTGAACATGCTGTTTTATATAATTTAAATGACAATACAGTGGTTTTTGAAAAGAATAGTGATAGTGATACTGCAATAGCGAGTTTAACTAAAATAATGACTACTATAGTAGCTATAGAGAACATTAAAGATTATAATGAAAAAGTTACAATTACTAGTGAAATGTTAAAAGGTCTTAAAGAAGCAAATGCTTGGCAAACAGGATTCTATGTAGGTCAAAAATTAACTTATGATGATTTATTATATGCAACATTCTTAGATAGTGGTGCCGATGCTGCTAGGGGACTTGCTTTCTCTCTTGCTGGTAGTGAAGAAGGATTTGTTAAATTAATGAATGCTAAAGCTAAAGAATTAGGTTTAGAAAAGACAACATTTACTAATCCGGTTGGACTTGATTCTAAAACAGGACAAAACGCAACTGTTAAAGAGACAGCAGAAACTTTAATATATGCTTTAAAGAATGAAAAATTTAAAGAAATATTTTATAGTGATAGTTATACTTTAAGTACTAAAAAGGTAGTAAGATCTTCGATGCGTAGTAATGCTAAATCTAATAACCAAGATATATCTTATATCTTAGGAGGTAAGACCGGTTATACCGATAATGCTGAAAGATGTTTAGCATCTGTTGCGAAAGATGAAACTAATAACATAACTTATTTATTAGTAACAACAAATGCTCCATCATATAAGAAATATTATTATACAATTGAAGATGCTAGAAATATTTATACTTATTATTTTGAAAATTATAAATATCATAATTTAGTTGATACTAATGATATTTTAGTTACTTTAAAAACTAAATACGCTAAAGAGTTAGAAGTTAGTATTAAAGCTAAAAAAGATTATCCATTATATTATGAAAATACTTTTGATAAAGAAAAAGTAAAACTTACTTATGAAGGAACAGAAGAATTAGTAGCGCCTCTTAAAAAGGGAACTAAACTAGGTACTGTTAAAGTAAGTTATCTAGATAAAGAATATGAAACTATTGATATTATCTTAGATAGTGATTTAAAATTCTCTTTATGGGTATTTATTAAAACTAATATTGGTTATATTTTAACAGGTATCTTATTTATTATAGGATTAATATTTATCTTAAAAAGAAGAAAAAGAGCAAAAAGAAAATAACTCGTAAGAGTTATTTTTTTAATACATAATAAGTAAAGTATTCTTCGTATGTAATGTTTTCATCATGAACTATTTTAGCGGCTTCTTTACCAATATAACGGTAATGCCATGATTCATACATATAACCAGTTATATATTCTTCTCCTTTAGGATATCTTAAGATAAAGCCATATTTATAAGCATTATCTTGTAACCATTTAAATTCTTTAGTTTGACCAAAATCGGAATTACTTAAACCTGTTGTAGTCTTAGTGGCAAAGTCAATTGCTAGAGCAGTTTGGTGTTCTGAATATCCAGCTCTTGCTGAATATGTGTCAGCTTTTTCTTTACCATCTTTTTTTACATAATTATTATAAATACTTGATTGAGTATTATATGATCTATATGGTGATTGAACTAAAATATTTAAATTTTCCTTTTTAGCTGCATTATACATTTCAATATAAGCTGCATATACTTCTTTATCTAAATATCCTCCATATCCTGGTTTTAAATAAGTACTAGCAACACTTACAATATTACTAGGTACATAAGTACCAATATTATAGTGTTTATTACAAATCATTTGGTATCCATAACTAGTATCAGTTTTTTCAACGTTTGTATAGAAATCATAATCAATATTACTATTAACTCTTTTAATGATTTCTTTTACTTCTAAATCTTGATGATCTTCTTGATAAGCTAAATATCTATCTAATCTTGTTTTTAAATAATATTTACTATTAATAAATTCTATTAAGTTAGGACTATAATCATATTCAGTATAATCATTATTTACTAAGTATACTAAATCTTTACTAGTAACATCTTTATTATCTTTTTTATAAGATTTATATTTATCTAAATTACTAAATTTAAATTCATCAACATTTATTAATTCAATTAATAAATTATCTTTTTTATTGTTTAAAGCGTATTTTGTTATCTCTTCATCTTTAATAATCTTATCAATAACTTTGGAAGAATATCCTTTCATTTTTAAACGAACAGACTCTTTTCCAAAATAATTTAAAGCTAGGGTACATCCTACAATAAGAACTAAGATTATTGTGATAAGAGTAAATATTGCGACTTTGTTAATTCTTACTTTTCTTTTCATTTTATCTCACATAATAGGCATAATATTCATCAAATGTAATGCCTTCCTTTTCTATTTGTTTTGCTACATCTACACCAACATAACGAAGGTGATATGGTTCAAATTTAAAACCAGTTAAGTATTCTTTATCTTTTGGATATCTTAAAATAAATCCATAAGTACTAGCATTTTCTACTAACCACTTATAAGTTTCTGATTCAACAAATTCTTCGTTTGGTAGGGAAGTATGAACGTCTATTGCTAGTCCTGTTTGATGCTCTGAAAATCCTGGACGAGCAGCATATTTATCTGCATAAGCAGAACCTTTTTGGTTTCTTGCGTTCATATGTGCATTTTCTTGGGCTTTATAAGTACGATATGTTGTATTAGCATAAATCTTTATACCTTGTCGCTTAGCTGCGGATACTAAAGATTTAAACGCATCATAGACATGGCTGCGAATCTTTTTATTACTAGTTGCGTATTTAACTTCCATATTAACTAAATCTTCCGGTTCATAATCTTCGGACAAATGATAAAATTTATTGACAAGAATTAAATCTCCTTTAGACATATCAACTTCTTTTTCGTTACTATAAAAATCTTTACCATTTGTTACATTTATAATAGCGATGACATCTGCATAATCTTTATCAGGATATTTAGTTTTATATTTAATATAACTATCTAGATTACTTTCAATATAGTATTTAGATTCTAATATATCAATAAGATAAGGATTATATTCTCTTGATAGAAGCACTTTAATAATATTATTATTTCCAATAACACGATTAATTTCTTTTTCATTGTATCCTTGTTGTTTAAGTAGGTAAGGATTACTATGAATATAATTATTGTGTTTAATATAAAGAATAGTTGAAACAATAATTCCCACAATAACTAAGACTAAAATATAAAATCCTTTTTTTAAGTGTAATCTTCTCCTTCTTTTCATTATCATCACCTAATATAATTATACACTTTTAGGACTTTAAAAACAACAACCATTTACAAGAACAAATGTTTGTGATAAGATGAATATAGAGGTAGTGATAATATGCAAGCTAATGTTTTAGTAGAGTTAAAAGCAAAACAAGTAGATAAGACATTTACTTATCATGTACCAACTATTTATGAAGATAAAATCAAAGTTGGTATAAGAGTATATGTTCCTTTTGGAAGACAAAAATTAGAAGGTTTTGTTTTAGATGTTCATAATGATAAAAAGTATGAATATGAAATAAAAGATATTATTAGTCCTATTGATGATGAACCTGTTATTAATGAAGAAATGATTAATCTAGGTAAATTTATTAGTAAGAATACTTTTTCTACTTTAATAAGTGCATATCAAGCAATGCTACCAAATGCTTTAAAAGCGCATCATGATTTTGTCGTTAATAAAAAATATGAGACATATTTAGAAATTATAAATAGAGAATATATTCCTAAAAGTAATGCTACTTTAAAAGTATTAGAGCTATTTAAAAATAGTGATACTGTTTTAAGAAGTGTTGCTAATAAAATAAGTACATCAGCTGTTAATACTTTAGTAAAGAGTAAAGTATTAAACGTTGTTACTAAAGAAGTATATCGTCTTAATGAAGATGAAGAAATAGAAAAAACTAATATTACTTTAAATAAAGAACAAAAAGAAGCTGTTAATAAAATAAAAAATAGTTTGAATACTTATAATCCTTTTTTATTATATGGTGTAACTGGTTCTGGTAAAACAGAAGTATACATGCATATAATTGAAGAAGTCTTAAAAAATAAAAAAGAAGCAATTGTTTTAGTACCAGAAATAAGTTTAACTCCCCAAATAGTTAATTTATTTAAAAAGAGATTTGGTAAAAAAGTAGCTATTCTTCATAGTCGTTTAAGTGATGGGGAAAAATATGATGAATGGCGTAAGATAGAAAGAAAAGAAGTAAGTATTGTTGTAGGAGCAAGAAGTGCTATCTTTGCTCCATTTACAAATTTAGGAATAATTATTATCGATGAAGAACATACAACAACTTATAAACAAGAAAATAATCCTCGTTATAGTGCTATTGATGTAGCTTTATATCGTGCTAAGACATATAATTGTCCCGTAATTTTAGGTAGTGCAACACCTTCTATGGAAAGTTTTACAAGAGCAAAAGAAAATATATATACTTTATTAACTTTAAAAGAAAGAGTTAATAAGAAATTACCTCTTGTTACTTTAGTAAATATGCATGATGAAATGAAGAAGGGAAATCGTGTTATTAGTGATCTTCTTCATGATAAAATAAGTCGTGCTTTAAAAAATAATGAACAAGTTATTTTATTATTAAATCGAAGAGGATATACAACTACTTTAGTATGTCATGATTGTGGTTATACAGCAAAATGTCCAAATTGTGATATTTCTCTAACATATCATAAAGGTATTAATAAACTTAAATGCCATTATTGCAATTATGTAACTAATTTAATTACTAAGTGTCCTGAATGTAAAAGTGAAAAAATTAATAACTTTGGTATGGGAACAGAAAAACTAGAAGCAGTTATTAAAGAGATGTTTAAGGAAGCAAACGTAGTTCGTATGGATGTTGATACAACTAGTAGAAAAGGTGCTCACGAAAAAATAATAAGCGATTTTCGCGAGCGTAAATATGATATTTTAATTGGTACACAAATGATATCTAAAGGACTAGATTTTCCTAATGTAACTTTAGTTGGAGTTATTAATGGTGATGCATCTTTAAATATCCCAGATTTTCGTAATAGTGAAAGAACATACCAGTTATTATCCCAAACATCTGGAAGAGCAGGGCGTGGTGATAAAGCAGGGGAAGTAGTAATTCAAGCATTTAATCTTGATCATTATAGTATTCAACTAGCAAAAGAACATGACTATTTAAAATTTTATGATGAAGAAATAAATGTTCGTAAGATATTAAAATATCCACCATTTTGTAATTTGGCATTTCTTTATTTAAAAGGTAAAGATTTGAATGTTTTAAATACTAATGGAAAAAATATTATTAATTTTTTAAATAGCAAGTTAAATAAAGTAGTAGTATTAGGTCCATCGATGTGTATGATACCTAAAATAAATAATATTTATAATATGCAGATAATTATAAAATATAAATCATTAAAAGAAATATATAATGCTTTAGAATATTTAAATAATTATTATAAAGAAAAACAAAATATATCTTTTGAAATAGATATAAATCCTTTAAGAATATAAAAAAATATGATAAAATTAGGTAGGTGATAATATGTTAGATAATGAAGAAATTAATTATGACAATATAAAAATAGATCACGAACCTAAAATAGTATATATGGGGACTCCTGAATTTAGTGCAACAGTACTAGAAGGATTACTTACTAAGTATCGTGTAAGAGCGGTTGTAACCCAACCTGATAAAGAAGTAGGGCGTAATAGAGAACTTAGAAAATCGCCTGTTAAAGAAGTAGCTGAAGCTAATACTATTTTAGTATTACAACCTGAACGTATTAAAAACTTTGTGGAAGAAATTAGAGCATTTGAACCAGACATAATTATAACTTGTGCCTACGGTCAAATGATTCCAAAAGAAATACTTGATATGCCAAGATTAGGGTCAATCAATGTTCATGCATCCCTTCTTCCGAGATTAAGAGGTGGTGCTCCTATTGAAAGATCAATTATGGAAGGACATTCAAAAACTGGTATAACTATCATGTATATGGATGAAAAAATGGATAGTGGTGATATTATTGCTACAAGAGAACTTCCAATTTTAGATACAGATACCGGAAGTATTCTACGTGAAAAACTAGCAGTAGTAGGTAGAGACTTATTACTTGAAACTTTACCAAGTATTTTAGATGGAACAAATACACGTACAAAACAAGATGAAGCAAGTGTTACATTTGCTCCAGTAATTAAAAGAGAAGATGAAAAAATTGATTTTTCTTTAAATAAAAGACAAGTATTTAATAAGGTAAGAGCTTTAAATAATTTTCCGGGAGCTTATGCTATATACGAAGGAAAAATTATGAAGATATATAGTGTTATAGAAACAGACAATACTTTTACAGGAGTATTAAATGGAACTATCACAGAAATATATAAAGAAGGTTTTGGTGTTAAAGTTGGTAATGGGGAAGTAATAGTTACTGAACTTCAACTTGAAGGCAAAAAACGTATGAGTGCTAGAGATTTTATTAATGGTAATAAAGATATAAAAGGGAAGATACTAGAATGAGAGAATATATAAAAAGTTTAAAGGTATTATGGTCTGATGAAAGAGGAAGAGCTATTATTAAATTAGGTATATATATCATATTTATGATGATTGTAGTTTTATATGCTCGCTCTTTATACAAAGTAAAGAGTACACCTAAAAAAACTGCCTTAGAAGCTTACGGCACAACTGTTGTTAAAGAGGAAACTATTCGTATTAACGATGATATTGAATATCAAGTAACTTTTAAAGATCGAATTAAATTCTTTAATGATACTAAGGAATGTACAGTTTATGAAGAAACTAAATATGCTTGTGGGCCTATTTTTGAAGAAGCTGAAATATATTTTTGGAATATCAAACCTAAATTAATATATTCTTTAGTTAAAGATAAAAAACCTAAATATACAATTAATTATGATGATAATAAAACAACAGCTAAAGCTTACAGTGTCCCTTTAGATGAAATAGTAAGATATTTTAAAGGAGCTAAATTAGTTGACCTTGAAGAAGTTCATGGGGAAGTAAGTGAAGTTATTATTACCGATAATGGTACTAAAGTAACTAAAGTAGCTATTGATTTATCAGATTATTATTTTTTAGCAACAAACAAATCAGAAAAATATAAAGTAGAAATAGAATATTAAGAGGTTATATATGGATTTAATAATTGTAATTATATTAATTGCTCTTGTTATCTTCTTCTTTAGAAGATTTTCAAGTTGTATATATGCTTTAGGCATAATAGATATATTTTTTAGAATTATAGCTTTTATAAAAACAAAATTAGTAACAGGTACAGTATATACTATTATGAATAAATATATACCTGCATCAATACCAGCTTTACTTGCTAAGTATTCGTCAGGATTATTATACGATGTTTTATTTTGGTTATACTTTGCTGGAATTATTATTTTTGAATTTTATTTAATAAGAAACTTTTTTACAAGGAGAAAATAATGTATTCATATTTAAAAGGAACAGTAACAGAAATTGATTCAACTTCTATTACTTTAGATGTAAATAATGTTGGATATTTAATATATACAGCTAATCCTTATGAATTTATTATTGATAAAGAATATAAGGTTTATTTATATCAATATGTAAGAGAAGACGAAATAAGTTTATATGGTTTTAAAACTATTGAAGATCGTGAATTATTTCTAAAATTAATTAGTGTTAAAGGTTTAGGATGCAAGATGGCTTTACCAATGTTAGCAACCGGTAGTGTTGATGGCATTATGGATGCTATTGAAAGAGAAAATATTTTATATCTTAAAAAATTCCCTAAGATTGGCGATAAGGTAGCTCGCCAAATAATTTTAGATTTAAAAGGAAAACTTGCTTTGAAAACTGAAGTAGTAAATAAAAATTTAGATGAATTAACAGAGGTATTAAAAGGTCTAGGCTATAAAGCCCCAGACATTAAAAAGATATTACCTAGTATCGATGATACAAAAGATATCAATAATCAAGTAAAAGACGCTTTAAAACTATTATTAAAATAGGAGGTGTTTAAATGGATGAAAGAATAATGACAAGTAACAAAATTAGTGGTGATATTGATTCTAGTTTAAGGCCTAGTTATATTGAAGAATATATTGGTCAAACAGAAGTAAAAGAAAACCTTAATATCTTTATTAAGGCTGCTAAGATGCGTGAAGAAAGCTTAGATCATGTTTTACTTTATGGTCCTCCAGGACTTGGTAAGACAACTCTTGCTTATATCATTGCTAATGAACTTGGAAGTAATATTAAAACAACTAGTGGACCGGCAATTGAAAAAACAGGTGACTTAGCCGCTATCCTTTCAACTTTAGAACCGGGGGATGTCTTATTTATTGATGAGATACATCGTATCCCAAAATTTATTGAAGAAATATTATATTCCGCAATGGAAGATTTTACATTAGATTTAGTTATTGGTGGTGATGCTTCAAGTAGAAGTATCAAAATAGATTTGCCACCATTTACCTTAGTAGGCGCAACTACAAGAGCAGGTGATTTAACAGGCCCTCTTCGTGATCGTTTTGGTATTGTAGCTAAATTAAACTATTATACAGAGGAAGAACTTACAGATATTGTTAAAAGAACAAGTAGAGTTCTTGATTGTGAAATTGAGGAGGATGCCGCAATTGAACTTGCTAAACGTAGTCGTGGGACTCCACGTATCGCAAATAGACTCTTTAAGCGAGTAAGAGATTATGCTCTTGTTATGGGTAGTGGGGTAATAGATAAAGAGATTACAAAACTTGCCTTAAATAAATTAAAGGTTGATGAGTATGGTCTTGATGAAACAGATTATAATTTATTAAAATCAATTATAGAAAAATTTAATGGAGGTCCGGTAGGTATTGATGCTTTAGCATCTTCAATAGGTGAAGAGCAAACAACTATTGAAGACGTATATGAACCATATTTATTACAAAATGGTTTCTTAAAAAGAACTAATCGTGGTAGAGTGGTTACTGATAAAGCATACAAGTATCTAGGTATAGAGAAGTAATATGAAATTAGTTAATAGAATAAGTAATGGTGAAGTACTAGATGATATTCTAGTAAAAGAAATTGAAGATTTAAGAAAAAGAACAGTTGCTGTAATTATGGATAGATATAGTGATGGTCAAGAAGAAGAATATCTTGATCTTGTTGAATCTAATTATTTATTTAATAAAGAGAAATTAGCTCATCTAAGTAATATAAAACAAGCAAATCAAAGAATGAAACTATTAGAATTTATTGCTTATCTTGATGGTATCGATATTACTAAAGATAATAAATTAACAACTCTTCTTACAACTATAACTCTTCTTTCAAATATGAAATATGCAAATATGGATGTTTCTGATTTATATTTGTTATCTACAGCGATGGTCGGTGTACCTATAAATAATTATGATAGCTATTTACTTGCTTTAGGAGATGAAGAAATTTTAACACAAATAAGAGTTCGTACAAGCATTCCTAAAGAACAAAGAAAAATAGCTTATGAAATTCAAGATTATTGTGATACATTTGTCGCCGATAGAATTAATTTAAAAGATATCCGAACTATAATTGATAATAGTAATGTTAAAGAAAAGAATAAAGTAGCATAAAGTACTTCGCTTGAAGTACTTTTATTTTTGTGCTAATATATAATCATAAAATTATATTAGAGATAGGAGAGTAAGATATAATTAGCGCCAGGCCCTAAGGGGTGACGAGGATTAGTGCTATCGAAAGATTCGGCGGATGCACTAACGGGGAGTACTCGTAAGATATAGTAAAAAAGCAAAATCAAGATTGTAACAAATGCTATATCACAAGGAGGAAATATGTGTGGAATAATAGGATATATTGGTAAAAAAAATAGTATACCAATTATTATTGAAGGCTTAAAAAATCTTGAATATCGTGGTTATGATTCAAGTGGTATAGCTTATCTAAAAGATAATAAAGTTTCTATAGTTAAAGAAGAAGGCAAAATTAGTAAGTTAGAAAGTATATTACCTAAAGGTATAAGTAATATAGCAATTGGACATACTAGATGGGCTACACATGGAGCACCAAATAAAATAAATGCTCATCCTCATAAAGTAGGAAAAATAACATTAGTACATAATGGTATAATTGAAAATTATCAAGAATTAAAGAAATTCTTAATGGAAAAAGGATATACATTTAAAAGTGATACTGATACAGAAATAGTCGCAGGTATAATTGATTATTATTATGCTTTAGATGAAGATATCCATGTTACTTTGAGTCATTTAAAAGATATTGTAAAAGGTTCTTATGCTTTGGCCATTCTAGTTGATGGTATAGATAAAATATACGCAGTAAAATATAAGAGCCCATTAATAATAGGAATAACTAAGGACGGCTATATGTTAGCTTCCGATATCCCAGCTATTTTAAGTGAGACAAATAAATATATAATTTTAGAAGATAATGATATCTGCGAGATATCAGATACTTTAAATATTTTTAACAATTATAAAAAGATTAAAAGAGAAGAATTAGAATACTTAGATAGCTATGATAGTGCTTTAAAAAATGGTTATGCGCATTATATGTTAAAAGAGATAAACGAAGAACCATTTTTAGTAGATCGCTTAGTAGGTTTACTTGATAAAGAAAAAACTATTAATTTAAAAAAATATTCAAATATTGAAATAGTTGCTTGTGGATCAGCATATCATGCTGGCTTAGTAGGTAAGTATTTAATTGAAAAATATTTAAATATTAAAACTGATGTTTATATAGCTAGTGAGTATCGTTATAGTAAGATGTTTTATAATAAAAAGACTTTATTCATTAGTGTAAGTCAATCAGGAGAAACAGCGGATACTATTGCATCTTTAAACTTAGCTAAAGAGCATGGTATTCATACTTTAGGAATAGTTAATACTGTTAAATCAACTATTGCTAGATTATCTGATGAAGTATTATATATCAATGCAGGTATTGAGTGTGCCGTAGCAACTACTAAAGCATATTCTTTACAATGTTTAATGTTTGCTATCTTAGTAAATAAATGTTTAAAGAAAAAATATAATCTTAATAATATTAGTAAACATATGGAAAGTCTCCTTACATTTGATTATAAAAAAATAGCAAATAAATTGTATAAGAAAGAAGATATCTTCTTTATCGGTCGTCAAATAGATTATGCTTTAACAATGGAAGCATCTTTAAAAATAAAAGAAATATCTTATATTCATTCGGAATGTTATGCTGCTGGTGAATTAAAACATGGAACAATATCTTTAATTGAAAAAGATACACCTGTTATTAGTATTATTACGGATAATAATATTCTTGATAAAACAATTAGTAATTTAAAAGAAGTAAAAGCTCGCGGTGCTTATGTGTTAATCGTTTCATCAATAAATCTAGATAAGTATGATGACTTATATGATGATGTTATATATATTGACAAAATTAATGATTTAGTAGAACCAATTCTTGCAATTTTACCACTTCAATTACTTGCGTATAACGTAGCGCTTTTAAGAGGTTGTGATATTGATAAACCAAGAAATTTAGCTAAATCAGTAACCGTAGAATAGTGTAGCTTATAGAAACTATAAAAAAACAGGACATTTATTCCTGTTTTTTTCTTTGAAATCTTTTGGTTTTCCTCATTTTATGATATATTATTAGATATAGAATGAAGGATGGATATGGAAACAAAAGATTTTGATTATTATTTACCTGAAGAGTTAATTGCCCAAACTCCTCTTGTAAAAAGAGATTCATCAAGACTACTTGTTCTTGATAAGAAAACAGGTGAAATTGAACATAAACATTTTAATAATATAATTGATTATTTAGTACCAGGAGATGTATTAGTTCTTAATGATACTAAAGTTCTTCCTGCGAGACTAATAGGTATTAAGGAAGAAACAGACGCAGTTATAGAAGTATTAATGCTAAAAGAAACTGGTGTTAATACTTGGGAATGTTTATCTAAACCTGCTAAAAGAGTAAAAATAGGTACTGTTATTGATTTTGGTAATGGTAAATTAAAAGCTCGTTGTACGGGTATTGGGGAAGAGGGTATTCGTGAATTTGAATTTATCTATGAAGGAATATTCTTAGAGATATTAGAAAGTTTAGGAGAGATGCCACTTCCACCATATATTCATGAAAAATTAAAAGAAAAAGATAGATATAATACTGTATATGCGAGAAACATTGGTAGTGCTGCCGCTCCAACAGCAGGGCTTCATTTTACTAAAGAATTATTAGAAGAAATAAGTAAAAAAGGAATAAAAATAGAATATGTAACACTACATGTAGGACTTGGAACATTCCGTCCTGTTAGTGTTGAAAAAATCGAAGAGCATAAGATGCACTCAGAATATTATATTATGAGTGAAGAAACTGCTAAAGTCTTAAATGAGGCTAAGAAAAATGGTAATAGAATTATTAGTGTAGGTACAACAAGTACAAGAACACTAGAGACTATTATGAGTTTATATGGTGAATTTAGGGAATGCTCTGGTTGGACAAATATATTTATATATCCAGGATATGAGTTTAAAGCAATTGATGCTTTAATAACTAATTTTCATTTACCAAAATCAACTTTAATTATGTTAGTAAGTGCGCTAGCTGGAAGGGAACACATACTTAATGCTTACAATATAGCAGTAGAGGAAAAATATAGATTTTTCTCTTTTGGAGATAGTATGTTTATAAAATAATATGGAAGTAAAATCACACATTGAAGATAGTTTAGAAGAAAAATTTAAATTAATTGAAAAAGAACGTTTAAGAAGAGAACATATAAATCATAAAGAAACATATGCTAAGTTAAATGATTATTTGTTTGACACTATTTATGGCCTAGGATATACAGCCGAGTCTTTCGAAATAGAAGAAAAAATAGCGGATATTGTTATCAAATATTTTTCTACGTTTAAGCTTAAAGAGTTTATTAATTTTCACAGTTACAAAGGCCATCCAATGGGGACTCCTAGAGCTTATGATATTGTTCATGAAGTTTTAGAAAATATGGATGAAAATTTAGCAAAAATGCTAGATAATTATCCAACATATAGTGAACTTGATGATATGTCATATGAAGAACTAGTTGAAATTTTATTTGATGAAGATGAAGAGTTTACTGAAGAACAATTTTGTATTCGTTATGTACTTATGAGAGAATATTATAGTTATAAAAAAATATTATTCACTCCTGAAAAATATGGAAGTTTCATAAATTTTGATGGTGAAGAAGAAGAGAATATAAGTAGGTATTCTCCTTCTGATGATGTTATAAATATAATTGCAAGAAGAAATCTTTATGATGCTGGAGCGTTAATTCATGAGTTTGCTCATTATACAAATTACAATAATGCAGTTAGAACAAATACAAGTTCTTATTTTACGGAAAGTTTTTCGTTTGCATTTGAATTATATTTCATGCAATATTTAGAGGAAAATCATCCAGAATATAAAAAGGAAAGTCAAGAAATAGCAAAATACTGTGCATATATTTGGTATCGTTATTCTCTTATAATGAAAACATTCTGCTATTTACTTAGAGCAAAAGAAAACGGAGAATGCATAAACTATAAACATATTGAAGGTCTAAAAGAATTTTATGATAATGACCCATATATATCTACAGTTATAGTTACAGAAGTAATTGCAATGTGTGATGGACTTTATAATAATATTTATTCAGCAAGACAGTATGATGTTGCAACAGCAGTATCAACTATCATGTTTGATCAATATCAAGGGAAAAATTTTGAAAATTTCCTTGAATTAAATGAAGCTTTACAAGATAAAAGTATTGAAGAAATATATAAGATTTTAGGAATAGTAAAAGGTAAAAAAGTATTTAATGAGATTGATAAGGAAATACAAGATTCTGTTCTTTTTGATAAACTAAAAGAGGAATATAAAAAGGAACATCCAGGATGTTCTAAAATACCAACAAATGAAGAGTTATATGAAATGTATGAGATTAAATATAAAAAGAAACTTCTAGGTTCTCCTGATATTTCATATAGAAATGTTGATATTGATTTCACTGAAGTTGAGAAAAAATATGTAAAAACCATGAATAACATATTTGGTAAAAAATCAAAAAATTAATTTGAATCGGGTGATATTATGGCGGGAATTAAAACCAACTATTTAAATTATTTAAAGAGTATTAAACAGTCATTAATAGATGCTGGTTATACTTCTTTTGATGCGGAAAGAATGAGTAATGAGTATTTAGTATATGATTATATTCTTAATCAAGAATCACTAGATGAAGATATAAAAAAACATGTTAAAGAAGAGAGTGTTGAAGAAGACAAGGATTATATTGCTAAGTTAGATGAAGATATAATTAACTTTATGATTAATTGTAGTAAAGAAGCAACTGCTTCTTTAACAGAAGAATTACTACATGGAAGCAAATATAGTTACACTAAGAAGATTAATCCAAGCAAAACTTCGGAACTTGCTACTGAAGCTTTATATGCTTATAGCTATGAGCATTTTGAAAAATTAAATAAATTATTTGAGGAAGAAAGTGTTACTTTTACAGATAAAGAAAGTTCTTATGATCCAAATAGTGACACAATAGAACTTCATGTGGCTACTGATATTGAAGCTCCATTTAGTTTGGTTCATGAATTTATTCATTCGTTAACTTATGAAAATGTGGAAGCAGATTTAATTATTGAAGATTCTAATAATATTTTAGATCTATCTTTAGAAAAAGATAATAAAAGAAGTAGTATGATGGAAGTTCCAAGTTATGCTTTTGAACACTATTTTACAGGATATTTATTAAAAAATCATAAAAGATATGCAGAAGATGTAAAAGAATATAATCGTATGCGTATTAGAAAAAGTTTGGATGCTGCTTTAATATTTAAGGTTTATAAAAGATTATATAATGACTCTTTAAATGGAGTTAAAATCGATGCCCGTAAAATAAATGAAATATGTAATGATATGGTAGCTTTAGGATTAAATCCAGTTCATGTTGCTAAAATAATGGATGTCATTATTAAAATATTTAAGGATATAGATCTAGATGCTGCTTTAGGAGCATCACCATACGAATCTTTATATACTCATGCTGTAAGTGATGTATTAGGATATTATTTATTCTATAAAGCAGTTGAAAATGATGATAAATCTTACTTAGATACCATAACAAGTAATTTATTTAATATGAGTAAAGAAGATGTATTTGAATATCTTGGTTTAGTAAAGAATTCCAAAATAAATAAAGATGCCATAAAAGAAATGCAAAAAGTATATATAAATAATATAAAAAAATTCTGGTAATAAGAGGGAAATAATGAATAAGGTAATTGTAATATTAGGGCCTACAGCGGTAGGTAAAACTAAAATGAGTGTCGAACTTGCTAAAAAACTTAATGGTGAAATAATTAATGCTGATTCAACCCAAGTATTTAAAACTTTAGATATTGCAACAGCAAAAATTACCGAAGAAGAAAAAGAAGGAATAGTTCATCACTTATTTGATATTAAAGATGTTGAAGATTCTTATACTGTTTATGATTATCAAAAAGATTGTCGTAGGATGATTGATGATATTTTAAAAAGAGGAAAAACACCTATCTTAGTAGGTGGAACAGGCTTATATATAAAGGCTGCTTTATATAATTATAATTTTGATGAAATAAGTGTACATAAAGATTATTCTAAGTACACAAATGATGAATTATATAATAAATTGCTTGCAATAGATCCTCATACAGAAATACACAAAAATAATCGTAAAAGGGTAGAACATGCTTTAGATGTATATGAAGCAACAGGTAAGATAGTAGGACATGATAAATCAGATGAACTATTATATGACACAATCTTTATTGGTTTAACAACAGATCGTAATGTTTTATATGAAAGAATTAATAAAAGGGTAGATGTAATGCTTGAAAATGGTTTATTAGATGAAGCTAAAAGAGTATATGATTCTAATATTCGTACTAAAGCAATTTTAACCCCAATTGGTTATAAAGAATTATTTCCATATTTTGCTAAGGAAAAATCCTTAGAGGAATGTTTAGATTTAATAAAACAAAATAGTCGTAAGTATGCTAAAAGACAATATACATGGTTTAATAATCAAATGAATGTAACATGGTTTAATGTTGATTTTAATAATTTTAATAATACAATTACCGAAGTATATGATTATATAAAAAAGAGAAACTAATTATTAGTTTCTCTTTTTACATTCATAATTACGGGTAGAATTATAGGTTTTCTTCCAGTAGTATCAAATATATGTGTTGATAAATCATCAATAATTTGATTTTTTATTTCAGTATAATTGATATCTTTTGTTAATTTTGCGTTAATTGCTTTTTTAGCAATTTCCTCTAATTCTTTAATCATGTCTAAGTTTTCATTTACTTGAACAAATCCTCTTGTTGTTATATTAGGGTTTGTAAGTAATTTAGCATTTGTTGTATCGACATTAGCAATAACAACAACAATACCATCATTAGCCATTATTTTTCTGTCTTTCATTACAGCATTAGATACGTCACCAATACGATTACCATCAACGTAAACATCACCGGCTTGAACAAATCCTGAACGAGTTATTTTACCTTTGTATAAAGATAAGACATCTCCGTTACCTAGAATAAATGTATTTTCTCTAGGTATACCACATTCAACTGCGATATCTGCATGTGCTTTTAACATACGATATTCACCATGGAATGGCATAAAATATTTTGGATTTATAAGACGCATCATAAGTTTTAATTCTTCTTTATTACCGTGTCCACTAGTATGGATATCAGATAAGGATGTATTAGTATAAACTTTAACTCCTTTTAAATATAATTTATTAATTGTTCTTGAAATACTAACCGCATTACCTGGGATAGCACTTGAAGAGAATATAACTATATCATCAGAGTGTAATTTAATTTGTTTATGTGATCCATTAGCTATTCTTGATAAAGCTGCTAAAGGTTCACCTTGTGATCCTGTACATAATAAACATACTTCACTAGGAGGAAGTTGATTTGCTTCTTCTGGAGTAACAAAGATTTCTTTATTTTTGATATATCCACCTTCGATAGATATTTCTAAGTTATTTTCCATTGAACGTCCGAAAGTCGCAATTTTTCTTCCCATTTTTTTACATGTGTCAACGATATGTTTTAATCTATAAATATTAGATGCAAAAGTCGCTATAATAATACGACTATCTTTATGTTTAATAAATACTTCTTTTAAAGCTTCATCGACTTTTGATTCACTAATTGAAAAACCTTCATTTAAGGCATTAGTTGAATCAGACATTAATAAAGCTACTCCTTCTTTACCAATCTTAGCCATTTTATATAAGTTTGACATTGGACCGATTGGAGTTAAATCAAATTTAAAGTCTCCTGTAGTAACAATATTACCATTTGGTGTATGAATACACATACCGTGTGAATCAGGAATAGAGTGGGTTGTTCTAAAGAATTCCACACTAATATTTTTAAATTTAACTACTGTATCTTCATTATAAACATATAAGTTTTTATATTGAATATTTCTTTCATCTAATTTTTTTCTAATTAAACCGACTGCTTGATTTGGGGCATATATTACAGGAATATTAACTTGTGTAAGTAAAAAAGGTATTCCTCCAATATGATCTTCATGCCCGTGTGTAATAAAAAGACCTTTTATTTTATTTTCATTTTTCTTTAAAAAAGTAAAATCTGGAATTACATAATCAATTCCCATTAATTCTCCTTGCGGAAAGATAATTCCCGCATCCGTAATAACTATTTCATTTCCGTGCATTACACAATACATATTTTTACCGACTTCACCTAAGCCACCTAAAGCAAATATCTTTGTATCTGCACCTTCAAAAAATTTCATAATATCTCCTTTCTTTTTGAATTTGAAAAATTAACTATATAATTATAACTTTTTTTTGCCGTTTTGTCTAGTTCTAGGAATAAGAGTATGTTATAATTTATTTAGGATAGGTGATTATATGACAGATATTATAAATGTAAGACAACTAATAAAAACTATCATACTTATCATAGTATTACTAACCTTATATTTTATTTTAGCGGGTGTAATAGCGCCTAAAGAACATAAAAGTTTTCAAAATAAAGTAACTAAATTAGAAAATAAGATTGTTGATATATGTAAAAATAATAATGTAGAAGGTAATCCACATATTGAAAATTATCATATTGATAATGGATTACTATATGATGACAATAAAGATTTTATCGGTGAATATAAAGATATTAATGGAAAAATAGTAGTTAATAAAAACTGTGATTTAACTTTTAATTTATATAATAAAAATTTAAAAGCTACTAAAACTCCAGGAAGTTTATTTATTGTTAAAGAAAGAAAAAAAGTAAAAAGTTGTACTTATAATAATGAATTAGAAGTAGGAACAGAAGTTACTTGTAATAATAATGTATTTAATGTCATTGGTTTAAATGGTGACTCTGTTAAATTATTAAGCACCTATAATTTAAATAATAATAAACAAGATATAAAAGACAAGGAAATAACAAGTATTAATCCTGTAGTTTTCGATGAAATTAATAACCGTAGTAATACAAACAGTACATACTGCGATAAACCTTTAAATGGCTGTAATGTCTATAGTAAGATAGATGGTGAATTTACTAACGGTAAGCTAAAGGGTACTGTTAATGAAGTGTCTTCTATTAAATATCTAGTAGATCAGTATGCGATTACTTTAGGATTTGAAAATAAATTAGTAAGCGCTAATTTAATTACTAAAGAAGACTTAATAAATTTAGGCTGTGATATTAAAAATAAAACTTGTCTAGATAGTAAATATCCATTTATCTATAGTTCAACATATTGGACAAGTTCGTACTATGGTGGATCTAGTATTTTAGTATATCGTGTTCAAAGTGATGGTAAGATAAATACTAGTAATGCTAATGATAATGATACAACGGGTTTAAGACCTGTTATAACAGTAACAAAAGATTTATTAATAAAGAAAAAATAACTTACTAATTGTAAGTTTTTTTCTATTATTTTTATAAAAAATAGTGTATAATTGTTATTAGGTAGAGAAGGTGAACATGATGGGTTTATTTGATAAATTTAAGAATCTTTTCGCAAGTAAGGAAAATAAAGAAGAAAAAGAAATTGTTGAGTCATATGAGACTGGTTTAGAAAAAACAAGAAATGTTTTTTCAAATAAATTAAATATTCTAAATAGTAAATATAAAAAAGTAAGTGAAGAATATTTTGAAGAGCTAGAAGAAATTTTAATAATGGCGGATATTGGTGTTGAAACTGTTATGAATTTCATTGATAAATTAAAGGCAAGAGTAAAAAAAGAACATATTGAAAATAGTGAAGAATTAAAAGAGATAATCGTTGATGAAATGTTCATTATTTATGTTAATAACGAGGTTTTAGTAAATAAAATTAATTTTGCAAGTGAAGGCCCAACTGTAGTATTATTTGTTGGTGTTAATGGCGCTGGTAAAACTACAACTATTGGGAAACTTGCTTACAAATTAAAAAAAGAAGGCAAGAAAGTAATACTAATAGCTGGTGATACTTTCCGTGCTGGAGCTGTTGAACAAATTGAAGAATGGGGAAAAAGAGTAGATGTTCCAGTAATTAGTAAAGAATCAAATGATGCTGCAAGTGTTATTTATGAAGGCTTAGAAAAAGCAAAAGAAGAAAAATATGATGTAGTATTAATTGATACTGCCGGTCGTTTACAAAATAAAGATAATTTAATGCGTGAACTTGAAAAAATTAACAAAGTAATAGGTAATATTATACCTAATGCCCCTCATGAAACATTACTTGTTATTGATGCTACTACCGGTCAAAATGGTATAAGTCAAGCAAAGAGTTTTAAAGAAATAACTAATATAACAGGTATTGTTTTATCAAAACTTGATGGAACAGCTAAAGGTGGTATTGTTTTAGCAATCAAAGAAGCTGTTAATATTCCGGTTAAGTTTGTAGGTATGGGTGAAAAGTTAGAAGACTTAAGAGTATTTGATATTGAAAAATATATCTATGGTTTATTTAAAGATTTAAGTGAGTAGGTGTTTGTATGGATAAAGAAATATATTTATCAGCATTATATGACTACTATAGTCCATTATTAACTGATAAACAAAAGAATTATTTTGAAGATTATTATTTTAATAATTTTAGTTTAGCTGAGATCGCAGAAAATAATAATACAAGTAGAAATGCTATTCATAAACAAGTAAAAGAGACAGAAAATAAACTATTAGATTATGAAGATAAATTAAAATTATATCGTCGTGCTAGTGAAATCGAAGAAATAATTAAAGATTTAGATGAAGAAATAAAAGAACAAATAGAAGAATTAATATAGGGTGATAATATGTTTGGTAAAATAGTGTATCTAGCTAATAATGTAGCGCATATTGAGATTCCAGAAGGAACTCCAGTACATGAAAATTTAATGAATATGCACGTTGTCTTTGAAGATGCTAATAAGAAAATATTAGGAGAAGTTGAAGACATTGATGCTAAATTAGTTAAAGTTCGTTTCTTAGGTGAAATAGTAGGTAATAAATTTGTAGGTGGTGTAATTAGAAAACCAACATTACAAGCTAAATTACGTATTGTAACTAAAGAAGAACTTGCACTAATCGTAGGCGATAATTCACCATCTAGTATGATTTTAGGTAAATCTCCACTATATGATGATTGTGTTATTCGTATGGATATAAATGATATATTTAGTAATCATATGGCAATATTTGGTAATACCGGTAGTGGTAAATCTTGTGGTGTAGCTCGTTTACTACAAAATGTATTTAGTAATCCTAATTTTATGCCATATAAAGCTAGTTTCTTTATCTTTGATGCTTACGGTGAATACCATAATGCATTTAGCGAAATAAACAGAATTAACCCTAATTATAATTTTAAATACTATACAACAAATCCTAATGATCCGGAACATCTTTTACGTATACCACTTTGGTTATTAGATAAAGATGATTTTGCATTATTATTAGAAGCAGAAACACATACGCAACTTACAATTATTGAAACAATGTTAAAATTTGTATCAATCTTTGTTAGTGATGATGATGTATCAAGAAGATACTGTAATCACATTATTGCAAAAGCTTTAATGGCAATCTTATTTACTAACCAAACTTGTGCTAGTAAGAAAAATGATGTATATGCCGTAATTGATGCTTGTTCAACAGAACAGTTTAATCTTGAAGCAGAAGTTCAAGGAGTAGGGTATAAAAGAAAGTTTAGAGAATTATTTGTTATTGATTCAGCCGGTCAATTTCCTGAAAGTAATTTAATGGTTGAATACATAACTTCCTTTATTGATGAAACATTAGATAAATATGAAGTTGCTAGTACAAAATATTATACTTTAGATGATTTAGAGAAAGCCTTAGCATTTACTTTAATAAGTGAAGGTTTACTAAAAAATGAAAAAATGTATAATGAAGCAGTTACATTAAAAGTAAGACTTCATGAATTAGCAGTCGGTGAAAATAGAGGATTCTTTAATTTCCCACAATATATATCATTGAAAGATTATATTGCGATGTTAATAAGTGTTAATGGAAATAGAAAAGCTCAAATAATTAACTTTAACTTAGAAGAAATAGATGATTCTTTTGCGAAGACTTTAACAAAAATATATTCAAAAATGTTATTTACTTTCACAAAGGGATTACAAGTAAGAGCGTCTATCCCATTCCATATTTATCTTGAAGAATCACATAGATATGTTCAAAGTGATTCTGATAAATTCTTACTTGGATATAATATCTTTGAAAGAATCGCTAAAGAAGGACGTAAATATGGTCTTATGTTAGATTTAATTAGTCAAAGACCGGTAGAATTATCAGATACCGTTATATCACAATGTAGTAACTTCTTAATATTTAAAATGAACCATCCTCGTGACCTAGAATATATTGCGAAGATGCTTCCAAATATTAGTGCAGAAATTGTTGAGATGCAAAAGTCTTTACAACCAGGTACTTGTGTAGCTTTTGGTAAAGCATTTAAAGTTCCTATGATTGTAAAAATGGATATGCCAAATCCAGCACCATCAAGTAGTAACTGTGATATCTTTAGTACATGGCAAGTTAATAGACAATAAAAATACCTTCGGGTATTTTTTATTTTTCATAAAAAATATATTGTATTTTTATATATTTATGTTATAATGAAAGAGCAGTTGATAAGTCTCCGTAGCTCAGCTGGTAGAGCAACTGACTCTTAATCAGTGGGTCCAGGGTTCGAATCCCTGCGGGGACACCAATTAGTATTAAAACGAACTTTTAGTTCGTTTTTTTGTTTTTGTGATATAATATGCGCAAGAGGTGATATCATGAATAAAAAGACTGCTACAGAAAATAGAAATGATTTCCTACATGAAGTTAATACTAAAATCGTTGACGAAGAAAGAAATATAAATTTTACCAATAAGCAACTTGATATTCTTAATCTTGGCCGTGACAATCATTTAAAAGGTAATCCTCGTGAAGTATACCGTCGAAATGTTATGGACACTAATGAAAGACTTAAAAATTGCGGTATTGAATTTTTTGGTGGACAATTTTATTTAAGAAAAGTATATCAAGAAGAATTAAATACTCATTTAGAGGCTGCAATTAATGCACATAATAAGTTAGTAGAAAAATTAGATAAGATTGGTACAATATCTCATAAACATCCTAAAATAATAGGCAAATTAGCTCGTACAAGCTTATTCACTAAGATGTTAAGTCCAGAAATAAATGAATTTAATATTCATACACAAATGATTCGTGAATATAGAGTAGAGGATAATTTAGTAGCTTTACTATATAAAAAATATTCTGCTATTGATCCTACTAAAGTAGTTAGTGGTTCTGTATTCTTTGCTTATGCTTTAGACTTAAATATGATTGAAAAGATGGGATTAGATGAAAAGTTTGAACCGGCAAAAGCTGATATCGCAGGACTTGTATATATTAAAGAAGCAGATATCTTAAAACAAAAAGAAACAGGGGAAAAAGAGAAAGTAAAAACAATAGAAAAAAATGGTGAATAATTACCATTTTTTCTTGCTTTTAGCTATAGATTTTGTTAAAATATTTCTTGTCAAGTGAAAAAATATTAAAAAATATAAAAAGTACTTGTCAAAGAACTTAAAATATAATATAATTAAGTAGTCGCGAGATAAATGGGCTTGTAGCTCAGCTGGTTAGAGCGCACGCCTGATAAGCGTGAGGTCGGAGGTTCAAGTCCCCCCAGGCCCACCATTTATTTTTTATCTATATGGCCAGTTGGTGAAGTGGCTTAACACACTGCCCTTTCACGGCAGCATTCATGGATTCGAATTCCATACTGGTCACCATTTGTTAATAAAAAGCATCTCTGATGCTTTTTTATTTATTTATAAGAGAAATATTGACATAGATTGATAAATAATGTAGAATTAAATACAGCGATGGAGTGATACTCAAGAGGCTGAAGAGGCGCCCCTGCTAAGGGTGTAGACCGGGCAACTGGTGCGAGGGTTCAAATCCCTCTCACTCCGCCATTATAAAAATAACTGACGTATGTCAGTTTTTTTATTTGTATGTTATAATTATTAAAGAAATGAGTGATACTATGGATTACGTAGATATTATAAAAAAATATATAAAAGATAGTGTTAGTATCGAAGAAGTTAGCCATACTAGTAATATTGTTTTTAAAGTAGTAAGAGAAAATGGTGAAGTATTATATGCAAAGTTTTATTTAAATAATTCTTCGCATATAGACCACGAAATGAACTTATATAAGTTAGTAGATAATAAATACTTAAAAGAGGTTGTATGTACTTCTATTAGCCCTAAAATGGCTATATTTAAGGAATTAAAAGGAACTACAATAGATGAATTATCTATTAGTGATAAAGCTAAATATAGTGACTTAATTATTGATAGTTTATATGAATTTTTTGAGAGTATTGCTTCTATTAAAGTAAATGGGTATGGTTTACTTGATGAGAATATGGAAGGTACTAGTGATAGTTTTATTGAGTTCTTAAATAGCCGTCAAAAAGGAACTGCGCTTAACTTAAAAGATTATCCATTTTTAAGTAATTTATTTGATTTAATATGTACTAAGTATAAAGATATTATTACTAGTGATAATAGTTTAATACCAATCGATACAAATATGAAAAATATCATGTTAACAGATAAAGAAGAGATTAAATTTATTGATCCGGGAGAACTAATAAGTGCTCCTAAATTGATGGGATATGGAGATTTTGTTGCCCATACTTATAAAACAATTTTATATGATAAATTGATTAAGAAATTAAACTTAACTAAAGATGAAGAAAAATTACTTCGTATTTACGCAATATTTTCTTCATTAAATATCTTATCGTTCTTACATAATCTAGGTGTTGATAATTTAAAAGAAGTAATTCCTTTTGGAAACACATATACATTCTATGAATTAATTGAAGAACACGCTAAATACTTAGAATTAAATAAGTAGGTGATACTATGAATAAAATAGATCTCTATAATAGGGCAAGTGAGATAATGCCTTATGCTTTAGAATTCTATGGTGATAAATATAGAAAAACAGTTTTAGAAACATATAGACATGCTGATATCGACTTTTTAGTAGATGAAACTAAAAAAGGAAGAGAAGGAACTTACAGTTATGAAGATTATCTTGACGGTAATTATCATCATGTAGTTCGTGTTAAAAATAATCCTGAATTATTAGATACAGTTTTAACTCATGAATTATTTGGCCATGCGGTACTATCGAATAATAAACCTTTTATTAAGAAAGATGGTATCTTATATAGACGTAATGGTTTATGTTTAGTTAGATATGATGATCCTACAGAAAAGATTAATTTAATGCTTAATGAGGGAATAGTTGAATATATAGCTAATGAAATAAAAAGATACTATACTAAGATAAACTATCCAAGAAATTATATTGATAGTATAAATATTGCGATTATCTTATTTGGTATCTATGGTAAAGATAAAATGCTTGATATTCTTATTAATAATAAAGGTGATTTTAGAGATTTAGATTTTTTTGATGATATGAGTAGGGAACTTGATAAAGATAATCCTGACATGAGTGAGTATGTTTTAAAACTTGTAAGGAGGAACTAATGCTTATAGATTATTTAATGAATAATATGGGTTTAACTCATAAAAAAGCTAAACAAGTACTAACTAATAAACAAGTATTAGTTAATAATAAAGTAATTACTAAATATAATTATCTTATTAAAGATAAAGATGAAGTTAGTATTAAAGAATACGGAAATAGTAAAATTAATAATATTGATATTATTTATGAAGATAAAGATATAATAGTTGTTAATAAACCTAGTGGTATCCTTACGATAGCGTCTTCTTCAGAAAAAGAAAAAACTTTATACCATTTAGTAGGAACTTATTTAAAAGAAAGAAATAAATTTGCTAAAGTATTTATTATTCATCGTTTAGATAAAGATACAAGTGGTATTGTAATGTTTGCTAAGAATGACAAAGTAAAAAAACTATATCAAGATAAATGGAATGACATAGTTAAATATCGTGGTTATGTAGCTATCCTTGAAGGAATTTTACCTAAAGAAAAAGATACTATTAAACTTAACTTAGATGATAGTGATGAATTTAAAGTAAGAGTTAGTAAAAGTGGTAAAGAAGCTATTACTGAGTATAAAGTTATTAAAACTAATAATAATTTATCTTTAGTAGATATAAATTTACATACGGGAAGAAGAAATCAAATAAGAGTAACTTTCTCTTATTTAAATCATCCTGTTTTAGGAGATTTCAAATATGGATCTAAAGTAAAAGCTAAAAGACTTATGCTTCATGCTTATAAACTAAGTGTTATAAATCCATTTACAAAGAAGGAAATGGTATTTGAAACAAAGACTCCTAAAGAATTTAACAATTATTTAAAATAATGTTTTACAAACATTATTTTTTTTTGCTATAATCTTACTTGGTGATATATATGTGGTTTATAATGGCAATCTTAACCTTATCTTTATGGGGATTTGCAGATTTATTCTATAAGAAGGGAAATAATGAAAAAGATAAATATAGTCATTTAAAGACAGGTATTTTAGTAGGTCTAGTAATGGGTATTCATGCAACACTATATTTAATATTTACAAATACTGGTGTTACATTTATGGATATGCTTAAATATTTACCAGTATCTATATGTTATATAGCTTCAATGGTAATAGGGTATAAAGGACTTAAATACATTGAACTATCTATAAGTAGTCCTATTCAAAATTCAAGTGGGGTAATTACATCATTACTTCTAGTACTTGTTTTTAAATTATCTTTATCAACTCTTAATATAATAGGTATAGCTATTTTATTTATTGGTGTTTTATTATTATCAATAATTGAGATTAAAAAAGATAAATTAAACAAACAAGATATCTTTAATTTCTTAAAGATTCAAGTAGTATTCTTTCCTATAATATATTGTATATTGGATGGTCTTGGAACTTTCTTAGATTCAGTATATTTAGATCAATTAGAATTAATTAGTGAAGATACAGCTTTACTTGCTTATGAATATACTTTCTTAATATATGGTGTTGTTGTATTTATCTACTTAAAATATTTCAAGAAAGAAAAAATAAGTATAAAATCTGAGAAAGATAAAGTAGTAGCTGCGATATTTGAAACATTAGGACAATTTACTTATGTATATGCAATTGCATCACATTCAGCTATATCTATTCCAATTGTTTCTTGTTATAGTGCTTTATCAATATTACTTTCAAGAATATTCTTAAAAGAAAAATTAACTATTGCACAGTACGCTGCTATTCTTATAATATTTATAGGTATTATTATATTAGGAATTGCTGAAGCATAATAAAAAACTCACAGATGTGAGTTTTTTTTATCGATATAATTCTTTTTTTAATAGATCAATATTATTATTCATAATTGAAATATATGTTTCTTTATCAGAACGTTCTTTTTCTGTTATATTTGATAAATTATGAATATGTGTAATAGAAGCATTTGTATCATCTAGAATAGCTTGAACTCTATCACTTATTTCATCGTTAGTTAAATCAAATATTGTTGTTGATTCACCACTCTTTAATAATTCTTTAGCTGTTGCATAAGCTTTATCATTAGCTGTATCTTTATCTAAAGAAATAATATTAAATCCATATTTTGTTAAGAAATTAAATGCATCATCAGTAACAATTATTGTTTTATGATTAGCGTTTTCAATTGTTGTTGTAAAAGTTGCATCTAGTTTAGATATATTAATTTTTAATTCTTCATATTTACTTGAAACTTGATTCATTATGTATTGATTTGTTAAATATTCATTAAAACCATTTTTAATATTTTGTGCTATCATTAAGAAGTTAGATGGATTTAACCATAATTCTTCTGTACGATAATCATATTCCATAGATTGGGTAGCATCAATTATTTTGATTTTTTTATTTTCTTTAAAGAATTTAGTAACGTAATCTTTTTCACTATTTAAACCATTAAATATTAATAAGCTGGAATCACTATAATCTTTAATTTGTTTACTAGTAAGTTTATAATCATTAACATTAACGCCATCTGGATAAATACTATGAATATTACTAAAATCTCCATATAAGATACTAGTGATATATTCGATAGGGTAAACAGTTGTATAAATATCAATGTCTTCCATCTTATCACTCTTACAACCTGTTAGGGTAAAACATACTCCTAAGAGAATTAATAAACTAAATATTTTTTTCTTCATTTTTTCTACTCCTTTTTATTACGGGATCATAACCACTTTTATTATTAAAAGGGTTACATCTTAATATTCTTTTAATACCTAAATATACACCTTTAATACTCCCATATTCGTTAATTGCGTCTATCATGTAATTACTACAAGTAGGATAGAACTTGCAATTATTATGAAAATTTCCTGGTATTTTTTGGTATATTTTTATTAAGCCAATTAAAACTTTCTTCATTTTAACACCATTATAATTATACTATAAAATAGCTATATTTGTAAAATAAATATTCATAATAGTCTAAATTTTGGTATAATGATTGTAGGTGGTATTAATGAAAATTTTAGATAAATTAAATATAGATACAGATAATATAAAATTATATGAAAAAGCTTTTACTCATACAAGTTATGCTAATGAGAATAATGTTGAAAGTTATGAAAGATTAGAGTATTTAGGAGATGCTGTTTTAGAACTTATTATGAGTGAATATTTATATAAAAATACAGAATGTGAGGAAGGAGAAATGACTAAACTTCGTGCACACTATGTATGTGAAAATGCTTTATATGAATATTCAATTAGATTAGGTTTAAATGAAGAATTGTTATTAGGTCATGGTGAAGAAGAAAGTGGCGGTAAATTTAGAAAAGCTATTGTTGCCGATATTTTTGAAGCTTTCTTAGGAGCTATGTATTTAGATAAAGGTTTAGAATTTGCAAAGAATTATATTTATAAATATATAATTCCATTAATTGAAAGTAAGGAAATAGATTTCTTTGATGATTATAAATCTGTTTTACAAGAACTTGTTCAAACAGATAAAAGAAGTCTTGAATATATAGTTGTAAATGAGGAAGGACCTAGTCATAATAAAACATTTACTGTTGAAGTTAAAGTAGATGGTATTTTATATGGCAAGGGTACTGCGCATAGTAAAAAAGAAGCTGAACAAGAAGCAGCTAAAGATGCTCTAAAAAAGAGTGCCAGTCTTTAATGATAACTGTTAAAAGAAAAAAGGGTATTGATGATGATATCCCATATATTATTGTTGTTGATGGTAATGATATGGGTGAGGTAAAAGCTGGCGAAGAGAAAAAACTTCGCTTACGTTCAAATAGTTATAAAATTTGGATTGAAGCTTATTATGAAGGAGTTTGCTTTAAAAGTAAGGAAATTCCTTTTAATATTCAAAAAGAAGATGTTGTATTTATATGTCGTAGTAAATATTTAAATAATAGTATATCTAAGTATTTACATCGTGAAGTCTTTAAAGATGGAATATCTTTAAAGAAAGAAAAGTGTTGATATTACACCAAAAAATGGTAAAATAGTTATGTCTAAGGAGGAATAGTATGGGAAGATTTCCTAATATAGCCGCTGCAAAAGCAGCTACAGGAGCCGCTAAAGGTAAATTATATGGAATGTATGCAAAAGAAATATATTTATCTGCAAAGAATGGAGGAGTAACTCCAGAAGGTAATCCTAGTTTAAAAAGATTAATTGAAAAAGCTAAAAAAGATCAAGTACCTGCTGATATTATTAAAAGAGCAATTGATAAAGTTAATAGTGGTGTAGGAGAAAACTATGAAACATTAACTTATGAAATTTTTGGACCAGCCGGATCTACATTAATGGTTGAATGTTTAACTGATAATGTAAATCGTAGTGTTTCAGATTTACGTGCTGTTATTAATAAATGTCATGTAAAAATGGGTGCTATGGGTAGTGTTTCATATATGTATGATAATTTATGTACTGTTGGATTTAAAGGACTAACAGAAGAAGAAGTAATGGATGCATTAATTAGTAATGATGTTGATTTTGTTGATTTAGAAAGTGAAGATGGACACATTTCTATTTATGGACAACCTTCAGATCTATATAAAATTAAAGAAGCAATTACTTCTGTAAAAAGTGATATTGATTTTGATATTGATGAAATATCACAACTTCCAAAAGAAAGAATTACTTTAACAGGAGAAGACTTAGAAATATTTAATAAATTACTTACATTACTTAATGAAGTTGATGATGTACAAAATGTATATCACAATGTAAATTTATAAGAGATTTATTTGTGTAAATCTCTTTTTATTATATAAAATTATGATATAATACTAATAGATAGAAAGATAAGTGATAGAATGGACTTTAGAAATTTAAAAGAATTTTTAAAAGATGCATCAGTTTATATATTAGTAATTATCTTTGTTTTATTTGTTGTTAATTATGTATTTACTTTCCAACAAAATGTAGGACCATCAATGAGTCCAACCTTAGAAAATGGGGATGCATTTATTTTAAATAAACTTGCTTATAAAGTTGGAAAAATAAAAAGAGGTAATGTCGTTGTAATTAACAATAATAATTCTAAATACTTAGTAAAAAGAATTATTGGTCTTCCTGGAGAGACAGTTGAATTTAAGGATAATGTTTTATATATAAATGGTGTAGCATATAAAGAAGACTATTTAGGTAGTGATGTTGAAACATATGATTTTACAATGAATGATATCAAGGGTACTACTGGAGGGAAAATACCTGATAAACATTATTTAGTATTGGGGGATAATCGAACTAATTCAAGTGATAGTAGAGAATTTGGTTTAGTTTGGGAAAAAGAAATAGTAGGTCGTACAACTATAAGAATTTGGCCTTTAAATAAATTTGGTTTAGTAGGATAGGAGATAAATATGGCTTATATAAAATATAAAGAATTAACTAAATATTTTAATTTTAATCAAAAATTAGATACTGGTGATTTACCTAAATATGTAACTGACTATGTTGATAGTGATGAAAAAATAATCGCTGCTTATAAGACTAGTAGAGATAAATCAATATTTACAAATAAGAGAATGATTCTATTTGATGTTGTACCATTTACGGGGGTAAAAAGAATTCATATTTTACCATACAAGAATATCTCTACTGCCACTATCGAATATGATTTAAGCAGATGTTCATTATTTATTTCATATAATAGTGGTTACCAATTAAAACTAAATTTTGTACATATGAACGCAGCTGATAAGACTGATTTAAGAATTTTATATTCGAAGATAATGAAAGACCAAAAATAATCATACGAAAAGTATGATTTTTTCTTTTATTTTACAAGGAAATTTGGTAAAATATTTCTAGAATGTGAGATGATACTGTGAAAAATATTAGTTTAATGCCACTAGATACTTTTACTGTTATCAATCGTACTGTTTTAAATGATCGTGATAGATCAATTTTAATTATGCTTTATCAACCAATTATTGGTTCAACAAGTATTAATTTATATTTAAATTTATGGTCACTTTTAGATCGTATTGAAGTTATGTCAAAAACTTTAAATCATAAAAATCTTATTAGTTTAATGGGAATAAGTTTAAAAGAATTATTAGAGTCTCGTGAAAAATTAGAAGGTGTCGGGCTTATAAAAACCTATCTAAAAGAGGGAGAAATTAATGATTATGTTTATGAATTATATTCACCACTTCAAGTATCCGAATTCTTTAATAATCCAATTTTAAATACTTGCTTATATACAAGTGTTGGTAGTATTGAATATAAACGTATTAAAGAATCCTTTAAAATACCATCATCGAACTTAAAAGACTATGAAAATATAAGTAAGAAGTTTAGTGATATTTTTAAGACAGATACTTTAATGGATATAGATACAACTGGTATTGTTAAAAAGAATTATGCCCATCTTGGAATTGCGTCTAATATTGATGTTGATGATTTACTAGAAAATATCCCAGATATTATGCTTAATCATACAAAGGTATCTGATACAACTAAGGATTTAATAATTAAACTTGCTTATGTATATAATTTTAGTAAAGAACAAACTTTAGATATCATAAATAATTCAATTAATGAAAAACATAATATTGATACAAATTTACTTCGTAATAATTTTAGTAATTATTTTACTTTTGAACACGGAGGTAATCTCCCTAGTATTATGTTTAAGACCCAACCTGATGGTTTAAAGAAAGAAATTACAAGTACTAGTCCTAAAGCTAGAATGATTTATAAATTTGAAAATACAAGTCCATACAATTACTTATGTATGAAAAGTAAATCTAAAAAACCAACACCATCAGAATTAGATATTGTAGCTTATCTACTTGTAGATATCGGCTTATTACCGGGTGTTGTTAATGTATTAATTGATTATGTTTTAAAAATTAATAATAATAAATTAACGAAGAATTTTATTACTGCTATTGCGAGTCAATGGAAAAGAAGTAATATAAGAACAGTAGAAGAAGCTATTAAAATAGCTAAAGAAGAACAAACTAAGAAGGTTGAGACTCCTAAAGTTATTAAAGTGACTAAGAAGGAAGAAACTCCTGAATGGTTTGATAAAGAAATAGAAAAAGGTAAAGATGAAGAAAAAATAAGTAAAATGAAAGCAATGTTAAGAGGTGAATAAATGGAAGAATTTAAAAGTATAATTAATAAGAAAAGTTCTAATTCTTCTTTAGAAGAATCTTATAATGAAGCTTTAAAAGATCCAGATTTTAAAGAATTTGTATCAAAAATTAATTTACCTAAAGAAAAATTAATGAAGTATACTTCACTTCTAAAAACAAGTAAAGAAGAATACTGTAATTGCAAAAATTGTAAGAGTATTATGGCTTGTAAGAATAATATTGAAGGATATGCTTATTTACCAACAATTGATAATGATCGTTTAGTATTTAATTATCGTGAATGTCGTTATCGTGAAAAATTAAGAGAAAAAAATGCTTTTAAGAAAAATATCACATTATATCAAACACAGGATGGTATATTAGATGCTAATATGAAAGATATTTATGCTGATGATGATAAAAGATTTGATGCAATCGAATTTTTAACTAAATTTAAAAGCAGTTATCCTAAAGTAGATAAAGGCATTTATTTACATGGATCTTTTGGCTCAGGTAAAAGTTACTTAGTAACAGCAATCTTAGTTGAACTTGCTAAGAAAGATGTTAAAAGTACAATTGTGTTCTGGCCAGAATTTTTAAGAGAATTGAAAACATATTTTGGTGATGATATTAGTTTAAAGAGAATTATGACTAATGTTAAAGAAACAGAAATATTATTTATTGATGATATTGGAGCTGAAAACTTAACAGCTTGGGCAAGAGATGAAATTTTAGCACCAATTCTTCAATATCGCATGGATAATAATTTAAAAACAATGTTTACTTCTAATTTAACTTTAAAGCAACTAGAAAAACATTTAAGTATTACTAAAGATGGGGTTGAAGAAGTTAAAGCAAGAAGAATTATTGAAAGAATTAAACAATTATCCAAAAACATTGAATTAACAAGTGCAAACTTAAGAAAATAACAGGAGGGTTTTATGGTAGACAATAAAGTTTTAAAAACACAACTAAAAAATAAAAATGATTATTCTTTAGTAAAATTAGCGAGTAAAAACAATGTAACTATCAGTGAGATAATTGCGGCTTTATTGTCTATTCTCCGTAACGAAACATCAAAGTTAAAGGATGTTAATGATTTAGAAAGAAATAAATATTTATTTAAAATAATAAGTCTTCTTGATAGAGTATCTGATAAAGAAGACCTAACATATATAAAAAATAATTTAGAAGATATTAAAAGAATATGTGCTAGAAGAAAAACAAGTGTTGGTAAGTCTAAGGTTTTAGATAGATTAATGTTAGAAATTGATGCTTACTTTGAACGCGCAATGATGAAAAGAGAAGAAAATGTAAGTTCTGTAGCGCAAGATATTCTTAATAATATTATTTTTGAATTAAAAGATTTGGATTATTTAAAAATATTTTTAAAAGAAAATCCTGAAAAAATGGCAGTTAAGCATAATGATAAATTATATATCGAAGAATTAATTGACCAATATATTCTTGAATTAATAACAGAAAATCATGATGAATACTTATACTTAGAAAATGTTCTTAAAGCATTAATAAAGAGTGAAAAATTAGAGATTGATAAGAATAGTAGAAAAAAAGTAATTAGACGTTTATATGGTTATATGGATGAAATTGATCAATTTAATATTACAGATGATCAAAAAGAAAAAGAGCTATATCATTTAAATGAAGTAATAAATTATTTTGATAAAAATAACTATACAAATGATGAGATGGTTTTAAATATATATGATCTTTTACGTTCATTAGACTTATCGAAATTAACAGTTGACGCAAAAGCAGCGGTTGAAGAAAATATTCAATATCTTAGCGATTTAGTAATAAACGAAAATTATAATCTTAATGATATTAATAAGATTAATCGTATCTCTTTAGAAATTGGTAAGATGGCGATTGATCCAACAATGAAATATGCTTTAAGAAGATTATGTAGTAGGGTTATTAAATATCTTCAAAGTATTAATATTCCTAAAAAGAAATATGAGTGTATTGACTATAAATATGATATAAATGCTAGTAATAGTGAAGCTTTAAAAAAATTAAGCAATATTATAACTTATGATGGTAAAGATGTTATTGACTGTACTGATAAATTCACTATTAGTATTGATAATGCAGGAACTAATATCTATGATGATGCCATATCTTTAGATAGTTATAAAGATGGTACAAAAGTACTAGGTATTTATTTAGCTGATGTACCATCATATGTTAAAAGAGGCGATTTAGTTGATATTACTGCCCGTCATCAAGCAGAGTCAATATTTGCTCCAAGAAAAAGAATTACAATGCTTCCAGAAGAATTATCAATTAGATTGTCGCTAACAGAAAATATGAAGAAACATGCAACGGGTTATTTCTTTATCTTTGGTCCAAACGGGCAATTAATTGAATTTAAAGTAGCAAAATGTTTAATTAAAGTTGACAAGAACTTTGATTATGATGAAGCAAATGAATTATTAATTGGTCCTACAAGTAATCCTGAAATAAAATTCTTAAAGAATATGCGTGAGATGGCAGATAAAGTAGATGTTTGTCGAACTATTGAATATCGTCAGTTAAAGAATTTAAGAAAACAAGCTTTAGATAGTGAACCTTATGATTTAACGACTTCATCAAATATGATATTTAATTTTATGGTATTCTTAAATACTTATATTGCGGATTTCTTTGCTAAGCATCCGGAAATACCATTTATTTACCGTAATAATTTATCAAAATTTAACCAAGAATTAATTGATAGGTTAATTAAAGATGCGGGTAATGATGATATATATAAAGAAGTTATAAAAAATACTAACAAGGTTTATTATCGACCATCATATTATTCAACAATTAATGATGGTTATACAGGATTTAATAACGGTGCTTATTGTCATGCATCTAATCCAATAAGAAATTATTGTTCTTTAGAAATAGGAAGAATAGTTGATGAAAGATTAATTAAAAAGAACATGGAAATAATCGAAGGCGAAAGAGAATATTTAGAAAATTTATGTGTAGAGTTAAATGATCGCCGTGAGATTAATGAAATGTATGTTAGAGAAGCAAAAGAATTAATTTTACATAGATAGATATTTGACAAACAAATATTTTGTAGTATAATCAGTACATAAAGCGAAGAACAAGACGAGATTTATATATTGTGTTTTAAAGAGAGTTAGCGTTTGGTGGAAGCTAATAAATAGATATATAGATTACTACTTGGGAGCCGAACAAGAAATTGAATTCCGGTTATTCCGTTATCATAAAAATTAAGCAACAAGGTAGGATGGTACCGCGTATATACGCTCCTTATATATAAAAATATATAAGGAGTTTTTTAATATTTAAAAATAAGGAGGAAAAAAGTTATGGTAAATTTTAAAGAAGATGAAAGATTAAATCCCTTAAACCATTCTTGTGCTCACTTAATGGCACAAGCAATTAAACATTTATATCCAAATGCTAAGTTTTGGGTAGGACCTGTAATTGAAGAAGGATTCTATTATGATATTGATTTAGATGATAAAGTAATTACAGAAGATGATTTAGCGTCTATTGAAAGAGAAATGAAAAAATGTGCTAAAGATGCTAAAAATATTATAAGAAGAGAAATATCTAGAGAAGAAGCTTTAGATATGTTTAAAGAAGATCCATATAAGATTGATTTAATTAATCGTATGGAAGATGAAGCAGTTATTACTTGTTATTCGCAAGGAGATTTTACTGATTTATGTCGTGGACCTCACGTAGAAAATACAAAATTACTTAAGAATTTTAAATTACTTAAAGTAAGTGGAGCTTACTGGAAAGGTGACGCTAATAATAAGATGCTTCAAAGAATATATGGTGTTTGTTTTGAAACTCCAGAAGATTTAGAAGCATATCTACAAGAATTAGAAGATGCTAAAGAAAGAGATCATCGTAAAATAGGAAAAGAACTAGGAATATATATGATGAGTGATTTAGTAGGTAGAGGACTTCCTATGTATCTACCAAATGGATTTACAGTATGGAATTTACTTGAAAACTACATTAGAGATAAAGAATTAAAGAGAGGATATGTTCATGTACAAACTCCACCTTTAGGTAATGTAGATTTATATAAAACTTCAGGACACTGGGATCATTATCAAGATGCAATGTTCCCTAAAATGGAAGTAGAAGGAGAAGAATTCGTTCTTCGTCCAATGAACTGTCCACATCATATGGTTATTTATGGTAATGATATTCACTCATATCGTGATTTACCATTAAGAATAGCTGAAATAGCTCGTGATTGCCGTTATGAATCATCAGGTTCATTAAAGGGAATTGAAAGAGTTAGATCATTCTGTCAAAATGATTGTCATATCTTCTGTACACCAGAACAAATTGAAGCTGAATTCAAAGGTGTAGTTGATTTAATTCTAGAAGTATATAAAGAAATGAATATTAAAAATTATCGTTTCGAATTATCTTTAAGAGATCCTGAAGATAAAGTTAAATATCATCAAGATGACAAAATGTGGGATATGGCTGAAAACAAATTAAGAGAAGTATTAAAAGACTTAAATATTGATTATGTTGAAAAAATAGGTGAAGCAGCATTCTATGGACCAAAACTTGATGTTCAAGTTAAACCTGCTGTAGGTAATGAGTATACTTTATCTACTTGCCAATTAGATTTCTGCTTACCAATGAAATTTGATTTAAAATATATTGATAAAGATGGTTCTAAACAAACTCCAGTTGTAATCCACCGTGCTATTTTAGGATCAATTGATAGATTCATTGCTTTCTATTTAGAAGAAACAAAAGGTAACTTACCAACATGGCTTGCTCCAGTTCAAGTATCAATTTTACCAGTTAATAACGAATATCATTTAGAATATGCAAATAAATTATATGAATTATTAAAAGAAAATGATATAAGAGTGGAACTAGATAGTCGTGAAGAAAAATTAGGTTATCGTATGCGTGAAAGTCAAACTCGTAAAATACCATTTAGTTTAGTACTAGGTAATAACGAAAGAGATAATAATGAAGTTACATATCGTCGCTTTGGTAGCGAAGAAAAAGTAACAGTTAAAGTAGATGAATTTATTGAATTAATTAAAAAGGAGATAAAGGAGAAAAAATAATGCGTTATATTTCAGAAGTAGAATTTCAAAGAGAATTAGCTAGATTAAATGAAGCTTTAAAAGAAGCTAAAAGTAATAGTGAAAAACAAAAAATTCAAAGTGATATTGCATACTTAAAGAAACAACGTGAAGAAAGTGTAAGAAACGAAAAATTACACATATTTAATGAAAGAAGATAGAAATATCTTCTTTTTATTAAAAAAAATACTTGAATAACAGGTTATTATGTAGTATAATCAATGTTGTTCAAGCGAGATGTCTCAGTAGCTCAGCTGGATAGAGCAATGCCCTTCTAAGGCAGCGGTCGGGGGTTCGAATCCCTCCTGGGACACCATTTAAGAAAATAAGAAGTATTAAGGTTTTGATTACTTTAATACTTCTTTTTCTATTTTACTAAATTTTTAAGAATTATTATTAATTTGTATAAACTGCTAAATATTATGGCACCAAGTATGGCACCATTATAAAGACCTATCAACTTTAATTATCAAATTGGCAAGTTATTGGTAGGAAAATAAATGTTCTAAAAAAGTAGGATTTTAGCCTACTTTCTTTTAGTTTATTTTTGATGTGAAATAATCAATAACATTTAATCCTTCCTTGTGAATTGTGTGCAGACTATCAATTACTTGATTTATATCACTAAATGTCTTTGTTTTTACCAGTCTTTGTTCTTGATTATCTGCAATTTTTTCAAAACTATCAATAACCTTATTTATATTTTTTTGCTGTTGTTTTTTATTAGCTGAAATAAATGATGGGATTAGTAAGGCCGGATATAATGTTCTACCAATTGCTAATATAATTGTTAATGCTTTAATGAATGTTATGTTTCCTTCTACTGATGAAGTTAATCCTAAACAGAATAATATAAAATCAATAAATGTTATATTATCTTTTATAATATAATATGAAGGGTTAATTTTATATAATGTATAAAATATAAGTGCTAAGCAAAATACAAGAAGTATTAGTGTGAAAATCCAAATTATAAAGTCTTGATAAAAATAATTTTTCTGGTTGTTATATTCTTTGTATTTTTTAGAAATAAAAAGGGTAATTCTATTTAAAAGTACTACTCCAAAAACTTTTGTTACTTTCTCATCTGTTTTTTCGAGTTTATTAAATTCTTTAATATTTATATTATTAATATCTATATCTTTGCTGCTTGATTTATTTACAAAATCTATTATTTTCTTGTAAGCATTAAATAAATTATTATTATTACCTCTAATTGACTTGTATATAAGTTTTAGATTCGACAAAATTAGAAAGGTATAAAATACAATGCTAAACCATAAAAGATAGATATTGTTTGAATTAATAGTAAAATGAATTGATAATATTGATAAAATAAAAATACAAATCTTATATCTAAATTTACTTAGTGACATTATTAATATATTAATATAAGATATTAATCCATTTGATTTGGAAATTTTAAAAACTTTATAAGGTAAATGTATTAATATCTCATAAGGTATAAATAGTAAAAAAAATAGAATATTAAGTATAATAGAAGTAACATCTTTTTTTGATGTTAATATTATTATTATAACTAGTATTAATGGCTTATATTTAATGATCCATAAATAATTTGGAGCTATTTTTTGTAATAATAGTATATCCCAATCAAAAACAAGTTTTATGATTAATCCTACCCACAATATTAAAAAAAGAATTTCTTTAAATATATCTTTATATTTCTCTTTCTTTTTATTTTTAATTTCTTCTTCCATAATTCCTCCTTAATTGATTTAATTATCTATATATTCCCAATGATATCCGCCACATGTTTCATCATATCCTCTATATTTTTTACAGACAGATGTAATTCTACAAGGCTTTCTATTTACAAATTGTGCTGCTTCTTGAACTGAATTAAATACTTTATTTAGTTCGATACATCTTACTTTTTTATAATATTTATCTTTTTTGCATTTTGGGCATTCACATTTATCATTTCCTGTTCTAGATGCTATTACAGAACTATAGCTATGTCCTTTTGGACATATCCACCATGCTTTTTTCCCGGTATGAGCAAAAACTTTATCTGGAGTTAATGGATAATTTTTTTCGTAATCCCATTCTTTGGCTATTTCTGGATATAAGTATTCTAGTGAATTGAATCCAACAGTTGATAGAATTCTTTTACAAATATCTGCATTATCTCTTAAACAATTAACATCGATTTTAATATCATGATTATAATCTTTATTAATGATATTTATAATATTCTTTATAGGAATAGTCATGTGTGTTCCGTTGCTTGTCGTTTTTGGAGTAATAATACAATATTTTATTCCACTAATCTTAGGACATTCTGGTTCTCTTACTCGAATTAATGTTATACCATTTTCTTCACACAATTTATTTTTTAATATATCTTTGTTAGTATCTTTATGCCAATTTTTACCATCATATTCAATTCCTAATTTTAGTTCTGGGATATAGATATCTATTTCTCTGCCTTTTAAGAATTTTGGTCTATATTGTTCCTTTATATCATTAAAGCATTTTGACAAATAGTAATATATCATTTTTTCTGGTATAGAAATATGTGACATACATATTCCACAACTAATTGATTTTGAACCTTTTAAATTGCTTTCAATTATTACTTTTGTTCTACCACATATGCATTTACATAACCATTGTCTTTCATGTGCTTTGCTTCTAGGCTTAATATAATCTTCTGCTTGTTTAATAACTGTTAAATATCCAAATTTTTCTCCTATTAAATTATAATTAACATGTTTACAACCATCTCTTTTTAATTTAATGTTTTTGTTAAACCAATTTGTTGTTATAATCACTTCATTATTACATTTTTTACATATACATTTCCATTTGCTATTACCTAAATATTCTTTAGCAATTAGTGTTCCAGATTTTTTACCTATTAAGTTTGTTGGATTGGGCATAGTTATACTCCTTTAATATATTTTATTATATCATATATTATACAGATAATTATTACTTTGGATGGCAGAATTTATTAGTATATAGAGCCTGTAGAGTACAAACTAAATCATCTATCTTCAATAGGAATTATATTTATGATATACTAAAGTAGGTGATATTATGAAAAATAACGCAGCTATAGTTGTATTAATAGGAATCATCTTTGTATTATTTACTTTTTTAGTTTATGCCTATGAAGATAAGATAGATAGTTTAAATCAAGAAATAAGAGAAGCTAAGGAAGAAGTTGCGACTTTAAAATCAGCTTGTACTAATGTTGAATAATGGAAAAGATATTCTTTAATGATGATAATTTAACTAAAGAAGAAATAGATGAGACTGTAATCCGTTTAAAAGCTTTAATATTAAACTCAAATGACGAATTACTTCTTGGATATTCGTATAATACATATCAGTTTCCGGGAGGACACTTAGAAGAAAATGAATCGCTTCTAGATGGTTTAAAAAGAGAGTTAAAAGAAGAAACTGGTATAGAATTTGAGGTGTCTAATTTAGAACCGTTCCAAGAAATTAGATATTATAGTAAAAATTATCGCAATACAAATAAAAATAGAGAAAATATTATTTATTATTATCTAATTAGAAGTGATAAAGATTATGATTTAAGTAATACAAATTATGATACACATGAAATTGAAGGTAATTATAAGCTAGTTAGAGTAAAATTAGGTGAAATAGAGCGTGTTTTGAAAGATTCTATAATGCCAAATAATATTAATGAACTAATTGTAAAAGAAATGCTTATTGCCATAAATAATAGTGGTATTTTAAATAACTAAAAAAAGGGTAAACTTGGTTTGCCCTTTTTTTATAAAGAAATATGAAAATTTCGTGATTTTTTCTCAATTTTAATCTGTTGACATGCCTCTTATTTATGATATAATGTAATTGTATTGTAAAGGATATCAAAATATGGTATGCGCTTTTATGCTATACGATTAAGAGAAGGGGCGCTGTTAGAATGGATAATAACAAATTTGCTAAAAATACAAACAGAATTAATCGCGACAAACTAATAGTAAAAATAGCAAAGTTAACATTACTTATTCTAATTTTGCTACTCGTAATCGTTTATATCGTTTTTCGTGTCATTTATAATAGTGGAAATTTCAGTATAACATTGGATCGTAATATGTACCTTGAAAGAGGACTTGTCATCTATGATGATCCTGAGTACAAACAATTTAGAGGAGAACTATTTGCAAAATCGCCTGATACATTCAACAATATATCATCTAAATGGCTTCCGGATGATGTTGATAATTATGAGGGATCACATAATGGTGATAATTATCTTGCATACACTTTCTATATTGAAAATACAGGTACAAATGTTACTGATTATTGGACAGAACTAATAATCGACGATGTTATCAAGAACGTAGATGAGGCTGTAAGAGTTAGAATCTATAAGAATGGCGTTCCAATTACATATGCTAAGATCGGAGCTGGTGGATATCCTGAAAGGGATACAACTCCTTTTGAAAGTAATAATGTAGTTGTTAGCGAGCATGTAATAGATTTTAGTCCTGGTGATATTGATAAATACACCATTCTCATATGGCTCGAAGGCACTGACCCAGAGTGCACCGACAATATACTGGGTGGAGAAATAAAACTCCATATGGAATTTATTTCAGAAATTATTGACGAAAAGAAGGAGAAGGAAAATGAAAAGTAGAAATAACAGACATGTTCAACGTGTTAAAAAAATGGTTGTTACTTGTGCTATGATTGCCTTAATCTTAGGTGTATCAACTTATGCATGGTTCATTGGTATGAAAACTGTTAACGTATCTACATTCGATGTATCAATCGCTGCTATCGATAGTTTATCATTATCTTTAGATGGTTCTAAATGGTCTGATACTGTTACAATTAATGGTACAAACTATAATGATACTAGTGTAGTTTATACAGGAAATACTAATAGCTGGGGAGGAACTGGACTTGTTCCAATGTCTTCAGTAGGTAAAATTGATTCTGGATCATCAAGATTAATTTTATTCGAAAAAGGTAGTTTAACTGTTACTCCAGGTGGATACAGATTAATGGCTAGCCAAGTAAATAATACTGCATCAGGTGTTACAGAACAAAACGGTTATGTTGCATTTGATTTATTTGTTAAAAACTTATCTGGTAATGCTTACTATGATAATTTAGATGTTAGAAATGAGGAAGCTGTATACTTAACTATTGATTCAGAAGTTAAAGTAGCCGAAGGTGGACAAGCTGGAACAGGTATTGAAAACTCAGTACGTGTTGCATTTGCTCAAATCGGACGTGTTTCTGCAAAAGCAGCAACATCTACTCAAGCTGTAATCACAGGTATTGCATGTGAAAATGGAGAAGGAAGTACTGTAACTTCAATTTGTTCTAGAGATGCTCAAATCTGGGAACCAAATGATAGATTACATGTTCAAAATGCAATTAATTGGTATACTACTTCATGTAGAAGAAGAACAGGTGCTACAACTACATCAGAAGCTTCTTATACAGGAAACTATGGTGGATGTGGTACTGTAGGTAATGGTGGAACTTATCCAACATATGCTGTAAGTGGTGAAATCACTTTAGGTGATAGCGTAGATGTATATGATGGTCCTGCTTACAATGGATATTCAGGAACAATCGCATCAACTGCTACAACTGGTAAATTAATGGCTTATCCAACATTTACTGATTCTATGAAATTACAAGAAGGAACTGCTCGTCCAACATTCATGACATTAGCTCCAAATAGTATTACTAAAGTAAGAGTATATGTATATATTGAAGGACAAGATATTGATAATTATGATTTTGCATCATTAGGAAAGAAAATTTCTGTTGCATTTGGATTCACTAAAGAAAGATTCTTCGGTGAAGATACAAATTACGATGATACAAATACTGCTACATTACCAGCAGATGTAGTTAGAGCAAATCATATAACTGCTGTACAATAATTTAAAAATTGATATTAAAAGGAAACCTAGTCAACTAGGTTTCCCTATAATATTGTTAGAAAGGGACAAAATATGAAACAATCAAAACGCTCTAAAAAAATTAGAAGATTAGTTGCTATTTGCTTCTTATGTACTTTAATGCTTGCTGTTTCAGCATATGCATGGTTCATAGGTATGAAGACTGTTAATGTTTCACCATTCGATATCGATATCGCTTCAACTGAAGGTTTATTCTTATCAATGGATGGAGAAAATTGGTCTTACACATTAGATGCAAGAAATGCAACTCCATATACTGCTAATACTAATACTTGGGCTCCAGAAGGATTAATCCCAATGTCTTCAATTGGTGATGTTGATTCAGCTGTATCAAGAATGGTTTTATTCGAAAAAGGTAGTTTAACTGCTACTAAAGGTGGATATAGATTACTTGCTAGTCGTGTTCACAATTATGATACTGCAGCCGGAGAAGGAAAATTAGGAACTGCTGAAGCTAAAGGTTATGTAGCATTCGATTTATTTATTAAAAATATTTCAGGTAACGCTTATTATGACGGACTTGATTTATTAAATGAGGAAGCAATTTATTTAACAACAAATTCAAAAGTTACAGTATCATCAAGTGGTGAAGCTGGAACTGGTATTGAAAACTCAGTACGTGTTGCATTCATTCAACTTGGACGTGTTCAATCAAATGATAGTACTCTTCCAAACGAATCAACAGCAACTACTGAAAGAATTACAAGTATTACTTGTGCTGATGATTCTACAGCTAACCAAGCTAAGATCACAGGTATTTGTCGTAATGCCCAAATTTGGGAACCAAACGATACTAAACACGTTCAAAATGCTATCAACTGGTATGATACTTCATGTAAGAAGAGAGTTGATGCTGACGTAACTTTAGCATCTTCATACGATACAGCTACAGCTTGTAAAACAGTTGCCGATGGAACTACTGTTCCAACTTATGCAATTGCTAATGAATTAGCTGTAGGAGCAAATGTAGACGTATATGATGGTACAAGATTCAACTATTATACTGATACTACTATTAGTTATGATGATTCTAGAAATACAGAAGGAGCTGCAGCTGCTAAAACTGCTAAAAAACAAGGAATGGCAGTAAGTTCAGCTAAATTAGTTGATTTCCCATACTTTACTGATACTATGAAATTAAAAGAAGGAACTGAACGTCCAACATTCATGACTTTAGCTCCAAATAGTATTACTAAGTTAAGAGTTTACATTTATATTGAAGGACAAGACATCGATAATTACGATTTTGCTCAATTAGGAAAATCTATTTCAATTAACTTTGGATTCACTAAAGAAAGATATATTGAAAGTGATGTTAACTATGATAATGTTACACCATTACCAGCAACAAATCCTTCAGATAATGCAACAATTCCAAATCAACACAAAAATACAACTCCTCAATCTGGAGAATAGTAAAATAACAATATAGATTTTAAATAAAGAGTAATCCAATTACTCTTTATTTATATCTATTAAATTAAGGTGGTGTTTTATGTTAAAACATAATGGGGACCAAGCACCTACACCAGCTAAAAAAGCAGTTAAAAATACTGCTAAAAAGGCAAAAAGTAGGAGAATAAAAGTAGTTTACGAGAACGATGAAGTAATAGAATCTAAGAGAAGATTTTTTACATATTTAATCATTCTTGCTTTTGGCGTACTCCTAATTTTTGGAACTTATGCTTGGCTATCAACAACTTTAAATGTAAAAATTAACATGTTTAAAATGTCCGTATCTAAAAACGGAGGTTTATCTATTTCCTTAGATGGTGTTAATTTTGGTAAGACTGTTGATATATCATATGACACAATTATTGTTGATCTAGGTAGATTATATCCAAATCATCGTAGTCAGTGGTCTGCAGGATTAACTCCTGTATCATCACCGGGTAATACTAACCCAAATCTTCCATATTTTGATTTTTATGGTAGTGCTGGTGTTAAATACCGTAGTAGAAAAAAGGATATAGGATATGTATCAACAACTTTTATGCGTGATGAAAAAGTTTCCCCAGCGAACGTTTTTCTAGCGTTTGATGTGTTCTTTAAGAATGACTCAGGGAGTCCAATTGCGGATAATTTATACTTGGAAGATTCTTCACTTTTTGAACTTGATTATGATGAGAATGTTGCAACTATGACTGAAGATAAACAAGAAATGATTGGTCTTACAAATTCTGCTCGTGTCGGGTTCTTGAAAATAGGATCAGTTCCGAAAAAAGCTGATGTTAATACTATTCAAAATGTGGGTTGTAATGGTGGATGTACCGGTGTAATCTGGGAACCAAATTATGATCAACATGGACCTTTATCGATTGAAAGAGCAAGAAAATATGGTATAAATTTACATAATGGTTATGCTTTCCCAACATATGCTTGGGTAAGAGAAGGTGGACCTTTAGAAACACAAAATATTGTTTCGGGTACTGCCGGAATGGATATGAGTTATTTTAAATTACAAGATACTGTTAAAAACTTGCCAGCTTCTTTATTTACTATTCCTGATGGAATTACCAAAGTAAGAATATATATTTGGTTAGAAGGGCAAGATATTGATAGTTTAGAGACTGACTCTGAAGGTGCCGATGTTTCTATTTCACTAGACTTTAGTAAAGATACATTTGGTTATACAGCGTTAGATTAATAAAAAGGGAAAGGTGATAGTATGGAAAAAAATGATAAAAAAGTTGATTTTGATTTATCCGCTTTATCTTTACAAGAATTAATTCAAGTTTATGAAGAAATGAATGAATTCATGGACTTCTTAAATTCTAATAAGATTGAAGAAGAAAAAGTGGAGGATGAAGATGAATAATTTTTTAGAGTTTATTGAAAAAGATATTAGTGCAAAAAAGACTTTAATTTCCACTATGCCAAAAAAGACAAAAACAAATCAAAAAAAATTAAATAGTACAATCGCAGATATAGAAAAGAAATATGATGATTACAAGACTAGTGTACGTAATTATATGCTTGCTAAATCAAGATCTTTTAGTGTAAAAAATCCTGATGATTCTGACAAGATAGCTGAATTAAAAGAACGTATTTTATCTTTAGGAGAAGTAAAATTCTTACTTAACCCATCTAATACATATTTAGAAAAAATGGGATTTGATAATTTACTATATCAAATAAGTAATTACTATGTATTTAACTTTAGTTGCTTAAATGATATTATTAATGCTTTCTTAGATAAATTCGAACAAGCAGATATTAAGATAACAAGTGCGGATTTTGATTATACTTGTTATGTACATGAATATATGAGTGCTTTCTTAGATGTACGTAATAAAAAAGTTGATGGGTACGATAAAGTATCTGAAATATTTGAACAAGTATATTGGGTTAATCCTGATATAGTTGCGCATATTGAACTTAATTTTAGACGTATAATTAAGAAGAATGCGCGTAAATTTGAAGCCTATTTATCGCGTATTCAAAAAGAAGTAATGCATGAAAATAAGGTTGATAATTACGCTAGTTGTTTAGATAAGTTAGAGGCATGTTATATTGAACTTAATATGGCTCAAAAAGAAGATATTGGTGATATTATTGAACTTGCTAAACAAGGTAAAATTGATATTTCTCATTATCTAGAAGATAGTAAAGTAAGAGCGGCGGCTTACGATTTACTAATTCCTGAATCAGTAGATCGTACAGATAAAAAGGTTATGTCGAAGATATACCGTGCTTTAGCTAAATTTACTTTAACTATTGATGAATATAAAGAATATTTAGAATTTGCTCCTTTATTTGAAAATTTCAAAAACGAATATGCTAAATTAGTTAAAACTGAGCAAAACACAAAAAAAGGAGAAAATAAAGATATAAAGACTATTGAAGCAAATATAGTCGCCAAAGAAAATGAATTAAACCGTATTAATAAAAAAATCTTTAGTGGTAAACCAGGACTATTTGAATTTAAATCTGATAAAGGATTAAAACAATTAAAACAAGAGTCTGTACATATTGCTAAAGAATTATATACATTATATGAAAAATATGATGCTGAGTACTTTAAAGATAAAGTTTCATCTATTTTAAATAATATGTTAACTGTATCTGATGTACTTAACTTATATTCAAGTTATGATTACTTCAAAAAGATTGCTATTAAGAAAGTATATAACTTAGATAAATATGAAGATATTTTAGAATATAGTAATAACTTTGATAGTTTTGCTTTAGATCCAACAAACATTATTATTGATGGTATTCCTGTATTTGAAGAAGTAGATATACCTAAGATAATAGCAAATAAATATCGTCTTAATAATATTAAAATTTCGGAAGATGAACTTGATGAAGGTAATCTTGAAAGTCTAAAGGGACAAATCGAATTGTTAATTCGTATCGATACTATTGAAAATAGTCCTTTAGACATTGAAAAAATATGGTTTATGACACAAGTAGAAAAACTTGTTGCAAAAGAAAAAGTAGATGATAAATAATCTACTTTTTTAGTGCAATAATATATAGTTTATGATATAATTATAGTATAAATAATAGACTAATGATAGAAGGTGATAGCATGAATAAAATAAAGACTTTTTTTAGTGGTTTAACTAAGAAGCAAATTATCTTATTTATCGCTATTTTTATTTGCCTTTTATCTTTTACTGTTATACCTGCTTTTGCTAGTCATAAAAATAAAATAAATTTAAATGAGTTAAGTCTTTGGGATGGTTCTATTGCTAGTAGTTACCGTAGAGGAGATGGAACAGAAGAAAATCCATATATCATAGCTAGTGGTGAAGAGTTAGCTTATTTAGCTACGAATAACGAAGATACAACTAATAAATATTATAAATTAAGTAATAATATAGTTATTAATAACGGAATATTTGAATATGAAGATAATAATATTTTATATACCTTAGATGGAGATGCTTATTATGTTAAACCTTACACAAATCAATGTTACAGTGATGCAGAATTAACTAGTTTTGTAGGAAGAATAAATATATTCCCAAATATAGATAACTTTAAAGGTAACTTAGATGCTAATAGTTATACAATTTATGGTCTTTATATGACAGATAGTACTAAAGAAGAACTTGCTTTATTTACTAAATTAAGTGGTAGCATTAAAGATTTATATTTAGAAAATAGTTTTACTTATGGTGGTGATATAACTGCTACTTTAGCATCAACTACAAGTAATGCAACTATTACAAATGTTTTAGTAAATGGTATTACTACTTCAAATAGTACAGTTAAAGAAAAAACAATAACTAAGACAGTTGGTGATATTCAAGAAGCATCAACAAGTACTGAATTAACTGTTACAAGAAACTTAGATTATAAACAAGATACAGCTAACTTAAAAAATAGTAAAGTAACAGGAACAGTTACTTTATCGGCAGGGGATTTAACAACAACCAATCTAACTATTAATGGTATAAGAGTTACAAGTAATAATTTTGAATTAGATCTTGGTACTAATTATATAAATAAATTAGTAGTTAAGATGACTAGTCCAAATCCTACTGTAGTTACAGTATCAAATATTATTTATGAAGAAACTTATTATGAATCAGTTACTTCAAATATTGTTGGTATTGCTAAGAGTTCTACTTTAACAGGACTAATTAATAACGGAAAAGTATTTGGTAATACTATCGGGGCTGGTATTGTTGGAGTATCTGTAGATACAACACTTACTGATGCATATAATACTGGTGCTATTACAGGAAGTGTAAGTGCGGGTATTATTGGTGAAACATTAAATACACCAACAACTATTACGAATGTTTATAATACAGGTACTACTACTTACGGTTTAGTTGGAATAATAAATGCAAGTAGTACAACTACTCTTACAAGTGTATTTGATCCGACTACAAGTATTAAAATAGGAGCAAGAGTAAGTACCGTTAATATTGTAAATGGTTATAAACTTAGTGGTAATGATGTAGGATTTACTACTACAACTGAAGCTAATTTAAAAAATGTAACATTCATGAATAATCTTGGATTTATTACCTATGATGAAGAGGATATAGAAAATAAAAAATGGATTTATTTAGCAGATATTTATCCTGTTTTATATTTCGATGATATAACAGAACCTATTGCTAAAATAAATATTAATTCACATAATTGGGATCATGAAACTTATGCTTTATCAAGAATTAATCTAAAGAATAATACAACATTTAATATTACAACTCTATCAGAGTTAAGACCTATTAAAGAAGCATATTATTACATTAGCACAAGTAGTACTCCTCTTACAAAAGAACAAATAAGAAACATTAATGACTGGGAAGAATATAATTCAGTAGTTTCTTTATCACAAGAAGGATATTATGTAATATATGCTAAAGTTACTGATTATAATGATGAAGTATATTATTTAAATAGTGATATCTTAGTTCTTGATAAAACAGGAGCAGTTATTACAATAGCTATTGGTAATGAAAATGTTGATCATGAGACTAGTTCATATCCAATCTTCTATAATGCTAATAAAAATATAGTTTTATCTGCAACAGATAATCTAACTGGTGTTAAAGAATTATCTTATTATTTAAGTAACACAACTTTAACAAATGCTGATTTAGAAGAAACTGAATGGGTAACTTATACAAATGCTATTAGTTTTGATAGTAGTTCTAAGAAAATGTTATATGTAAAAGCAGTTGATAATAATGACAATATTACATATGAAAATACACCTTATATTTTGGTAAATGGTTATACTAAATCTAATTTAATATTAGGTAGATCAACAAGTAATAATCTTAATAATATAAGTATTACAAATGATTCAAGTATTTCATTTACTTCTACATTTACTTCGAGTGAAACATTAAGTAACAATAAAAAACATGCTTTAGTAGCAAGTACAACATTACCAGTAAATACAGTTATTACTTTAATTGATAATAGTAATAAGAAGGTATATAAATATACAGTTAGAGGTAATGAAGATACTAAATATGAAGAAGTAGGTAAGTATTTATACTTCTTAGAAAGTTTTAAAACATTAAAACAAACTGCTGAATATTATAATGAAACATCTTCACTAACAAGCGATTATAAGATAACAATAGATTTTAAGGATGCCACTATTGTTAATAATATAAGTAATCTTAGTGTTGATATGGGTATCTATGATAATAGTATGATAGTTGTTGATACATTACAAAGTACAAAGAATGTATTTGATATTGTTAAGAATGCTAAAGCTAATTTATTTATTAGTTCAAGCTTCACAGGTAGTATTGTTTACAATAGTAATTCAAGTACTAATATACCTATCTTAACAGGTGTTAGTTTAACTAATAATGTATTTGATACAACTATTGAAAATAAAAATATTGGTTTAATAATGCGTTTAACTGATACTAGTGGAAACCTAGTTGATAAGAAATACTTAAAGAATTTAAGTTTAGCAATTAATGGTGATGAATGTTCAGTTAATAGTAATGGTTTATATCGTGTTAACTTAACTGGTACAAGTAATAAAAATATTACTTTAAATGTTACTACAATGGCTGATAATTCAAGATTACCATCAGGAACATATTATTTAAAAATATCACCATATATCGCATATGATGGTATAAATACTAATACAATTAGCGAACAATTAATTAGTATTCCTGTTGTAGTAACAAATAGTTTTACAACAAGAAATTATATATATGATGTTATTATGGATGAAGCAAATAAGATTATTCCAAAAAATAGTATTACTAAAACTATTAATTTTTCTGTAATAGAGAAGGGAACATTTATCGCTCCATCAATAAGAGTATCTTTATATGAAAAAGATGATTTAACAGCATATAATCAAGATTATACAAAAGTAGATTTAGCTAATTATATAAGTAATAATTTAACAAGTTTAGGTAATAATAATTACTTACTTGTTGCAAATCCTGTTCGTTATAATGGAACAGTAAATACTTATAATAATGTTAGTCTTACTTTTGATACAAGAAGATTTAATTATAATTCATACAAACTTGTATTTGAATTATATGATGGCAATACAAGAATTGGTATTGTTGATAAATACTTTATAGTTAAATAGAAAGGAGTGATAGAAGTGAGAGTAAAATATAAAATATTATTAATATTATTTGTTCTTACAATTATTGTTTTAGGTTCAGGAATAACATATTCTATTTTCACTTCTAGAGCTCAAACTTCTCTAGCAAGTCAGGATATAGCAAAATTCGTTTTTGATGCACGTCTTCTTGATAGCATTGAAGTTCCTTTAACAAGTATTAAACCGGGAGATACAAAAGAATACGAATTTAGCGTTAGTAATAATTCGCTTATTAATAATGCTACAGCGGTAAGTAATGTAACTCTTGAATATCAGATAAATATTAGTACATATCATTTTATGCCACTATCTATTCGTTTAATTAAAATGGATGGAACTATGCAAGATCTTGAGTGTACCGAAGAAAGTTATTCCCGTAATGAAGAGAATAAACTTATTTGTAATACACCAACGCAAACAATGGCTTATGATGTTATGGATAATGATGCATATAAATTAATAATTACATTCCCAAGTAGATATAATACAGAAGCATATACAAATTTAGTTGATTATATAGATTTAGAAATAAATAGTTGGCAGAAGGTAGAGGGATAGTATGGATAAGAGTAAGAAAGTTATATTTATCTTTTTAGGAATTGTTGTATTACTTCTTGTCGTTATTAATGGAATATCATATGCCAAATATGCATCTAAATCTGCTTGGAATTATTATTTAAAATCTAAAGGTTTTTACTTTGAAAGTGAAACTTTAGGAATAAATTCCAAAACAAATGTTAATAATTTATGGGATGGTGAAAGAGTATACTTTGATATAAGTAATTACTTAAGTGATTCAAAAGTAACTGATTTTGATATTAATTATACAGTTACTTGTACAACAAATAATAGTAGTAATTGTTATATAAATGGAACTAATAGTAGTACATATCAAGCAACACTTTCACATTATAAAAGTTGTATTAATGACACCGAAGATGGTGTTGATACAAAAAATATGAATCAAGTTACTTGCGAAAGTAATGGTTATACATATAGGGCATCTAAATCAACAAGTAATTTATATTTTACAGTTGATGATGATAGTGATGTAGCTGTAACTATAACAGTAACTGCAACAAGTCCTTATACAAAAACTTTAACTGGGGTGTTTAACTTACATAAAAATGTAGGTGAAAATGAAAGAGTAAAACATAATGTTAATGATCATAGTGATTATTATTCATTAGTTGTTTCCAATCCAAGTAGTTCAAGTAGTTGTGTAAGAGTTAGTTGGGATAGTAGTAAACTACATATTGATGTTGATACAAATGATTTAGAAAGTTATGAAACATCAAGTGGATTTATTAATGAAATAGAGTTTGTTATCGCTGGTAATACTAGTGAAGAATTTATATTCTACGGCACAGGTGATAACTTAGGAATCACAAATTCTTCCTTTACACTTGAAGAATTTGATGGTTGCTAGAACATAAGATTTGTGTTATTATGGAAATAGGATAGGTGAAGATGATGAAAGTAGTAGAAACAATTAAGAAAATTTTATTAACCATACTTGGCGTAGCTTTCTTTGCATTTGCTTTATGTATGACAATCTTATTATTATATTTTAATAAATATGGTGTAACTCAATTTGGAAATACATCACTTATAATAATTAATGAAGAAATAACAAGTGAAAAATATGTAAAAGGTGACTTAGTATCAGTAGATAAGCCTTTATTTGAAAAGATAGAAGTTGGTGACGAAATATTTGCTTACAGTGTAGATAAAAATCATATTCCACATGTTAATGTAGGGATCGTAGGAGAAAAATATGATAAAGACGCAGATAATTTAGCTATTTCTTTTGAAAATGGTGATACATTCTCTGATGAATATATCATTGGAAAAGCAACTAATGTACGTCATAAAATAGGAACATTCTTATCAATAATTGAATCACAATGGGGATTCTTATTTATAATCTTAGTTCCTGGTTTCTTAATCTTTATATATGAAATTTATGCATTAATCGTTGAAATTAAATATGGCGAAGAAGAAGAAAATTAAAAGCATCAATTGATGCTTTTTAATTTGACTTTATAGGGATTTGTGATATCATAAATGCCATTAGAGGTGATATCATGGAAAATTTTAAAGTTGAGAAAATGTACCTTGAAGTTACAAGAAATTGTAATCTAGCTTGTAAGCACTGTTTACGAGGAAATAAAGAATTTCAAAATATCAGTTTTGAAACTATTGATAATGTTTTCCGTAGTATTAAAGAAATAGATGTTCTTTTACTATCCGGTGGTGAACCATTACTTGCGGTTAATGAATTAAAACATGTTGCCGAAGTCTTAAAAAATAATAATATTTTAGTTCATCGTATTGGTATTGTAACTAACGGAACTGTATTTAGTGAATATCAAAAAGAAGCTTTAGATGCATTATCAAGTAGTACATTATATTTGACTGTTGATGTATCCGGTGATAAATTCCATGATGAAGAAGTAGCACGCCTAGGTCTTGAAGAAAAAAGACAAAGAAACTATGAAGAATTAGAAGAATTATATAGTACAATGGTTTATAATCCAGCCGCTGTCGCAGGTAAGGGACAAATAATTTTGTCAAAAACAGGAAGAGCTAAAGATTTAACAGATAGTGAAATTAAATTAATTAATAATGCTGGTGAAAGAACTAATTATGTTTTTAAAGATAAAATAGATTATCAAGAACAAGCTTCCTATGTAGTACCATATTATAGCGAAGGTAAAATATATGGTAATTTAAGTATTAGTACGAGAGGAACTGTAGTTGATACGGGATTAGATTATACTACGGAAGATTCCTTATATGATGAATCTTTAGATTTAAATAAACATCATCTATTAACTTGTGTAAGAAACTTTATTTCTTACAAATTACAAGATAAGGAAAACAGTGATTTATTTAATCAACAATACGTTAAAAAGCTTGAAAATATTGAATTTTATGCAAGAGGAAATGAGTAAAAAGTTAGAATGAAAATTCTAACTTTTTTATTATCCTAATCGAGGTATTTTTATTGTAAAAAATATAGTGTTATGGTAAAATGTATATAGAATAGTAAATAGGCTAAAGATAGCGAGGGATAGAATGAATACAAAGAAAATGGGGTTGTACGAAAAAGTAATAAACATCATATTAGATATATTCATCTTTTTATTTGGTTTAATACTTTTAATATCATTATATAAAGGAATTCAAGTAAAAATATTAGGTAATAAATATTCAAGTTTCTTTGGATATGCTACTTTTGAAGTTCAAACTGGATCAATGCGTCCTACTATTGAGGCTGGCGATTGGATCATAGTTAAAGTAACTGATGATATTAAAATAGGTGATATAGTAACTTATAGTAAAAATGATGAGTTCATAACACATACTGTTATTGAATCATATAAGGGTACTTATATTACTAAAGGAGACGCTAATAATACAAAAGATGAACCTATTACTAAAGATCAAATAGTTGGTAAAGTAACTAAGACATTAAAACATTTTGGTATATTTAGAAAAACATTATTTAATCCATATGTTTTAATAACATTAATTATTACTTTATATGTAATTGGATATGTTGTTAGAAAAAATAAAGAAGATAATTCAAAAGGTAAATTTGATGAATTTGTTAATAACTTTATCGAAAAGATGCAAGCAAAGAAAAAGGAAAAAGTGACTAAAGAGAAAGTTGTTAAGGAAAAAGTTATCAAAGAAGAGAAAAAAGAAGAAAAGAAAGTTGAGCCTATTGTTGAAGAAGTTAAATACGAACAAGTAAATGAAACTCATGATGAAGTTGCTACTAAAGAAGATTTAGATTTAGCTCCACTTTCTGAAGAAGATTTAGATAAGACAATGTACTTTAGAGCGGTAAGTGTTGATGCTTCTGAACTAGATGAAACATATTTAAAAATTAAAGAAAATCAAAATGTTATTGAAGAAGCTGAAGCAAAAGAAGAAGAGAAGAAAAGAAAAATAAAAGAAAGAGAAGAAGAGGCAAGAAGAATTAGAGAAGAAGCTAATATTCCTGTTGATGAATCCTTAATTAAAGAATCTCTTGAAATGCTTAAGAAAAAAGCTAAACGTAAATTTAAAAATATAATTGAAAAATCAATGTATATTAAAGAACAAGAATTAAGTGAGATAGTTGATATCTTGAATGGTAATGAAAAGAAATTAACTAATGAAGCAACTATTAAGAATGAATTAATAAAAGCTTACATTGATGTTAAGTATTATAATTTCTGCGGTAATTATAATGCGGAATATACTTCAAAAAATATGACAGTTAAAATAGTAGATACTATTAAAGATTTAGCTGAAAAAATGATTAAAGAATATAAGGGTAGTGATACTGCTTATAACGATAAAGTAATGAAGTATACAAATATATTTATTCTTATTATGTATCTTGAACAAGTAGATGGTAATATTGAAGATGTAGAACCAATAAGAGAAATGTTCAAAAAGAAAATTACTAAATACTTTAAAAATCAAAATATATCTGATGAAGATGTTAATAATATGATTACTAATATTATTAAAGTTCAAAAGAAATATCAATCAATGATTAGATATAGTTTGAAACAAATGGATACTAAAACATTTAGTCTTGAGTTTAATCAGTTAACAACTAAGAAAAATCTATATGGTTTAATCTTAGCTCATAATATTGAATTCAGTAAGGTATATAGTGAATATATCGTTGATAAGACTTATTCTGAAGGAATAATAGCTGAAGATAAAACAATGATTATGGCAACACTTTTATCTACAAAGATAGTAGAAGATATGTTAGCAAGTGATTTTAAGAAGAAATACTTAATGTATATACCTAAAACTTTATATGCAAAAGAAAATAAGTTAAAACAATTACTTGATTTAACTAATGATGAATATATTAAAAATGTTGTAATTAACTTAATTGATTACAAGACATTAATTGAAAATAAGAAAATGGTTAAAGACTTAGTAAAAGAAGGGTATAAATTTGGTGTTATATTTACTGATGATGATACTATTAAAGCTAAAGACCAAGCAATTATTAATGTTGCTGAATATATCTTTATTGGTAAGAAAAAAACAAGTGCAGCTGAATTAGTTGCCATGATACCAGCTCCCGCAAGAGTGAATATCGTTTTTGAAAATATAATTTCTAAAGTAGAATATCCTGTAGCAGGTGGTGAATAATTATGAATACATTTTTCAGATTCTTTTATGAATTTATTTCTATATTCTTTGAAGGTCTATTTGGGATCTTCAAAGGATTATTTGCTGGAATAGGTCAAATGTTTAATTTTACTAATTATTCCAAAATTATCGATAATTATAAAGAAAGTTTTAATGGTGGTGAATGGATATTCGTAGTTATTTCTGTTATTGTTTTAGTATTAATTGCTTTAGCAATAGGAATATTAATATTCTTTGCTGTTAAAAAGATTATTAATTATCGTAAGAAAAACTTAAATCAAGAAGAGCTACTTGAAGAAATAGCTACTCTTAATGATAAAGTTAAAAAACTTATGAAAGAAAAAGATGACATCATGGCAATGAAAGTTTCTCAATTAGGATTGAAGCCTGGTGAGGAAGAAGAAACTGAGGCTGGTGAGGGAGAAGAGAAAGAAGAAACAACAGAAACAGAAAAAGCTCTTGAAGATAATCCAGATATCAGATTTCCTAAACTTGTTGCTATTGATCAAGCAAGAGAAGGATTTAAACCTAAAAATTATGGTAATACATTCACTCTAGAAGAATTAATTGATGACTTTAGATGCTTTGCCGCAAGTCAATTACATCTATATTATGACTTTGTATTATTAAGACCATTCTTTGCTGGTTTAGCGTGTGGTAAGTTAATAATCCTACAAGGTATCTCTGGTACAGGTAAAACTTCCTTAGCGTATGCTTGGGGAAAATTCGTTAAACAAGATTCCTGTGTATCATCAGTTGAACCTTCATGGCGTGATAAATCAGACTTCTTAGGTTACTTCAATGAATTTACTAAGAAGTTTAATGAAACAAAAGCTCTAGGAGAAATATATAATGCTGGCTTTGATGATGATATTCATACAATCATCCTAGATGAAATGAACTTAGCCCGTGTTGAATACTACTTCGCTGATTTACTATCTATCCTTGAAATGCCAGATCGTAAAGAATGGTTAGTAGATATTGTACCTAGTACATGGCCTGCCGATCCTAAGAAAATTGAACATGGTAAGTTAAGACTTCCAGGTAACTTATGGTATATCGGTACAATCAATAACGATGACTCAACATTTATGGTTACTGATAAAGTATATGACCGTGCTATGCCAATCGACATTAATACTAAAGTAGATCCATTTAAATGTCGTGAACAAGAAGCAGTTGATATAAACTCAAGTTACTTAGAAAGTTTATTTGACCAAGCTATTAAAGACCATCCAGTATCTGATAAAGGTCTTGAACTTGTTAAAGAAATGGATAATTATGTTATTGAACATTTCCGTATTGCGTTTGGTAATCGTATTATGAAACAACTTAATACATTTGTACCAGTTTATGTAGCGTGCGGTGGTGATGAATATTCAGCTATTGACTACTTCATCGCAAGAAAGATTTTACGTAAATTTGATCAATTAAGTATCCAATTCATTCGTGATGAAATTGATCCATTTATTACATACTTAAATAAAACATTTGGTAAAGGTGTTATGAAAGAATGTATCGCCTTTATGGAAAATGTTAAGAAAAATATTTAGTGAAAGGACTGTTTATATATGGCAAAATTATTTGGTGATTTTATTGATGAAAATCTAAGAGAAGAAGCAAAAACATTTGCAAAAAAGACCAAATCAGAAATGCATTTCAATCTAGATTTATCTGGTGGTTTAAATGATCTTGAATGGTTAGATATAATTGAAGAAGTTTGTCCATATATTGATAATGTTGTAAGACATCCTAAACTAACACTAATTCGTGAAGAACTAACTGTTAAAACAGAAAAATCAAAGAAAGTTAATGTGGCGAGCGTTAAAGACTTAGCTCGTCACACTAACTACATAACTAAGGTTGATAAGAAAACTGATGAGGTTCAACCAGAAAAGATTCTTGATATAAGAAATGAAGAAACATACAATATTTATGAAAATCGTTTCTTATTTACTTTAATAGATAATCTAAATAGATTTATGCTAAAGAAGGAAGACTTACTTAAGAATCTTGAAATGAAAAATCATAAAATGCTTGAATATGTAGGAAATTCTAAAACTAGTAGAGAAAAAGTTCATATTGAAGTTAAAGTTACGAGTGAAGAATTACCGAAAAATGAAAATGATCCAAGTTTAGACGATGATGTAAATAGTATTTTATTTAGAGTGCGTCGTATAAGAGAATATTTAACAAGTTGGGAAAAGAGTGAAATGATAAAGACTCTTGCTAAGTTACATGTTCCTCCTGTACTAGCACCTCTTAAAAGAACAAATATAATTATAAAGAATCCTAACTTCCAAATGGCTGTTAAGTTATGGAACTTCTTCCAAACTTATGGCATTGATGAAGAGGAACCATCTAAAAATGTTATTGATACAGATGGTGATGAAAAGTTAATATCATTTTTAGATAGGGCTTTCTTATTTGACTATTTGATGTTAGATTCAGTAGCGAAGAAGAAAAAAGAAGAGAAAGAAAAATTATGTAAGGTAGTTATCCTAATGTTATCTGAGGAAATAGAAAGAACATTAAGATACTTAAATGATAACGGTTTTGATTTAACTAAAGAAGAATTGTTATCGAATATTGTCAAAGAAATTAAATATGAAAAAGGTACTCGTTTAGTTGGAACTGACGATGTAAAGAAAAAATTCAAATCTGTAATGGATGAATACTTAGAAAGGACACAAGAAAATTTAGAGTGATAATATGGCAGATTTTAAAAATAAGATAAAAGAACTTAAGGAGAATAAAATTCTAGGAATTATATTAAAAGTCATTAAAGTATGCTTTGCAGTTATGATGGTTGCATTCATCTTAATGGTACTTTTACAAAGAGTTAGTGACAACAGGGTATCTCTATTTAATTTAAGAATATTCACTGTTGTATCAGGTTCGATGGAACCAAAATATAAAATAGGTGATGTTTTAATATCAATGGAAACAAAACCAGAAGATATTAAAGTAGGAGATACAATTAGTTATATTGGTGAGAGGGGAACTGTTGCAGGTAAGATAATAACTCACCAAGTTGAATCTATTGATAAAGACTTAAATAATAAATATGTCTTCCATACAAAAGGATTAGCTAATGATATTTCAGACATTTATCCTGTTACCGAAGATCAAGTATATGGAGTTGTAGTTTATAAAGTATTTTTACTATCTTTAGTATATAAAGTAATAGGAACTACATGGGGATTATTTGTATTTGTTGTAATTCCACTTTTATATATTGTCGGTTCAGAAATGATCGAAATAATGCTAGAAAAAGAAGAAGAAAGAAGAGCTAAATTAAAACATTAATTTAACTTAAGCAATCTAGAGAGGAGGATATATGAAACGTAAGTATAAAGCATACTTAAAACTTAATATAATGTCTCTATTTTTCATTGCTGTTTCATTAATATCCGTAACTCTTGCGTGGTTCGCTTATAGTGGAATAATCAATGTAAAAACAGAAGTTGATGTACGTGCGTGGTATATAGAGTTTGATAAAGATGGTCAGTCAATATCAAACAATGTTGTTTTATCACTATCGGAAATATATCCAGGAATGGAAACAGTAACAGAGAGTGTTAATGTTAAAAATTTAGGAGATTCAGATGCTGAAATAAGATATGCTATTAAATCAGCTAGAATCTTAAATGATACATATGAAGTTGATGGTGTTAATGTAGTATCCGAAACACTAGAAGATTCATTATCACATGATTATCCATTCCATGTTAATATAAGTTTAGAAAAAGATTTTGCTCGTGCTAAAGTAGGCGAGAGTAAAATAAATATATCTGTTTCATGGCCTTTAGATTCAGGAACAGATGAGATTGATAGCGATTGGGGAATGCGAGCATATAATTTCCAAAAAGCTGAGGAACAATTACACGAAGAAGATAACACATATAATCCTCGAAATACTATTAAGATTGTTATAAATCTATCAGCAGATCAATATACAGAAAATCCAAATGCTGTAGATATGGATTTTTATGAAGGTAAATTTATTATGTATGATGTAGTTGCTAATAAAAGTTGTACAGAAATAAGTGAGACTTGTCTTAGAACACATGTTATATCACGTAATTCAAAGATAAGTGATACAACAGTATCTTTATTACCAGACTTCTTATATGATTATGGTAAAACAACTTACGATAATTATAGTACAGCACTTAGTACAGTTACATCCGGTTGGGTAGTACCAACAAGAACGTTAACCGCTAACGATCTATTAAATATAGTTTCTAACGATGTTATAAATTCATATTTAGTTCGTCCTAACTTGTCTAATTTAATAATAGGAGAACTTAAATATTCTAATCGTATTCAAACAGAATTAAATAAAGCTATTATAGCTTCAGGATATTATACTTATAGTATTGATAAATATAATTATTTAGATACTAATTCATGTTATTGGACTAGTACAAATTATAATAATGATAAAGGATTTGCATTAGTAAATCATAATCAAACAACAGGTAAAATATATGGTGAAAATAAAACTACTAATTGTGATGTAGTACCTGTTATTGAAGCTTTAAAAGTAAATATTGATTAAGACAAATAAAAACAAGGTTAATACCTTGTTTTTATTTTAAGTCTAAATAGTGGAAATTTAACTTAATTTTTGGCTGAATGAGATGTTAGCTGTTACATCAAATGTTGTATTAATGTCATTAGCGGCATTGCTTCCGATTAATGTATCCGCTGCATCGTTCATGCTTTCATCTTCTCCTTCATACCATTTGAAGTAGATTCTAACTGTGAAAGTAGAATAACTAAAATTATCTGTCATATTATCATAATCAAATGAACCAGTAATTGTGTTGTTAACAATACTAATAGGTGTAACGCTATCACCTTCAACATAATCTTCATCAAGTATTGCGTATTCTGAAACAACTAAATCTGGTAGATTATCTGTGTCATATGATAAATCTATTCTGTAGTCATATGATACTTCAACATTTGAAGGATCAATTTCAATATCGAAATATCCTTCTGAGGAAGGAGCTAATTTATTATCTGCGACATAATCACTATGGATGATTTGTGGTGTTAAAGATATTGATGAGTTATTACTTGTAATATCTGTACCATTTAAAAGAATTTGCCATTTTGCAAAGTAAACTTCTAAATCACCTGTAGTGCCGGCAATATATCTAGAATAAGTATTGCTCATTACACATAGGCATAATGATAATGAAATGAATATTAAAAGTATTCTAAATTTCTTTGCCATACAAGGTCGCTCCTTTCCTTAATTATATTATATGCCTATTTTACACTTTATTCAATAAAAATAGGTGTTAAAAAATGTAAAATGTGTAAAGTGCTGATGTCAAGAAATATCAAGTTTAGCCCTTATTTTTCAAGGAATTTCGTAAAAAATAGTAAAAAAATTAAAAAAATATACAATTTTCGGCGTAAAATACTAAAAAAATCATATATTTTTTTAATTTTCATAAAATCTTAACAATTCTTTTTTATAATTTTAATAGAGGTGAATACTATGAGTAATTTAAAGAAGTGTAGTAACTGTGGTAAATCTTTAAAAAAAGATGAAGATTACTGTATTGAATGTGGAACTAAATATGAAGAAGAGGTAAATGTTGTATATGAACCTAAAAAAACGTATTCTGTTTTAGAACGTCGTACTGAAAACCCAAGCAAGGTAGTAGTACCAGTCGTTATAGCTTCATTTGTAACTATAATTATTAGTTTTTGTTTAATGATTGGCTATATTCAATTTGCAGGTATTGGTAAAACTAGTGCTCCTAAAACAAAAGTAAATCGTAATATAACATTAACTGATGAAGGAATCGCTGAGGCTGTTGAAAAGATCTATGATGCTGTTGTTGTTGTCGAAAACTTAAATGGTAATAAGATACAGGCTACCGGAACTGGTTTTGTTTATAAAACAAGTAATGGTAAAGCATATATTCTTACAAATCAACATGTAGTTGAAGGAGCAGATAAAGTTAATATTGTCTTTACTGATGAAACTGAAGCTGAAGCTAAAATAGTAGGTGGCGATAAATATTCTGATGTTGCGGTATTATCTGTTAATGAAGATAAAATAATAGATATCGCAAGTATAGGAAGTAGTGAAGAACTTCGTGTTGGAGATACTACATTTACTGTAGGTGCTCCTTTAGATTCAACTGTATATTCGTGGACAGTAACGAGAGGGATTTTATCTGGAAAGAATAGATTAGTTGAAGTATCAACTTCTAATTCAAGATCAATCTTTGGTACTGTAAATGACTATATTATGAAGGTTTTACAAACAGATGCTGCCATTAACTCAGGTAATAGTGGTGGACCTTTATGTAATGCAAGTGGAGAAGTAATAGGTATTACTAATATGAAAATTGCATCTTCGTCTGTAGAAGGAATGGGATTTGCCATTCCAATTGAAGATGCTATTAAATATGCTGATATTTTCATAAGTGGTAAAGAAATTGAATATCCATACTTTGGTGTTAGTTTATATGACTATTCTAATAGTGATGCAACAGGAGTTTATATTCAAAATGTTGAAAGTAATTCTCCAGCTGATAAAGCCGGATTAAAACGTGGAGACTTAATTGTATCGTTTGCTGGTGTGGAAACCAAAAATACGGCATACTTTAAATATGAATTATATAAACATAGTTCAGGAGAATCAGTAGAAGTTAAATATATTCGTGATAATAAAGAACATACTACTAAAGTAAAATTAAAATAAAAAAGAAGATGTTATCTTCTTTTTTTAGTTTTCTTTTTCTTACTTTTATTATCGTAAGTAAACATACATATAATAATAAATATTATTTGCGAAGCAAATCCGGTATAAGCTTTATAGTATAAGTTATATACAGCGGATAAGAATGCAATAAACATATTAAGTAGTTTAAAATTCTTAATACTATTTTGCCATAAAGAGAAAGTAAATAAACCAACTGTTATAGCGGGAATAATACTAATTAAACCATCATATGTTGTATAGTTAATTATTATTAATAAGACTAATAAGATAAGTAAGATATATACAGGGGCTCTCTTTCCTTTACGGTTATATTTTTCAAATAAGTAATTTCTTAAGAACGTAACTAGAATAGATATAGCGCCTGTATAAGCATGAGCTGATAAATATTCAAGTAAGTAAAATCCGTTAGAAACTGTATTATATTTAAGTATTTTCTTCTTATCTTTACTTGCTAAAGTAAGAGATTCAAAGATAAATACGATGAAACCGAATATTTGCGTTAATATGAAGTAATTCATGCTATCACCTAGTATATATTATACAAATAAACTAGTATTTTAGCAATATTCATATTATAATAATATTAGGTGATAATATGAATATCGTAGATATGTATGAAAGCTATTTAACTAAAATAATAATTGCCTTAATAGGGGTATTTGTAGTATTATTAATAGCGTCAATTATTTTTGTACTTGCATTTCGTAAAAAGAAATGCCCTAAGTGTGGACGTAAGATAGATAAAGATTCTAATTACTGTAAGTACTGCGGAGAGAAGGTATAAAATGGTTTATACATCAATAGATAATGATAAGATAAAAAACATAAAAAAATTAAATATTAAGAAGAATCGCGATAATGAAGGATTATTCCTAATTGAAGGTGATCATTTAGTAAAAGAAGCTTATAAAAATGGTCTTCTTCAAACTCTTATTGTAAGAGAAGATGAAGCTTTTAAATTAGATGTACCTACAATTACTTGTTCAAGTAAAGTGATGAAATATATTAGTGAGCTTGATAATCCTAAGAGTGTAATGGGAATATGTAAAAAAAGAGAATTTACAGGTATAGGTAAACATATTCTTGCTTTAGATGGTATTCAAGATCCAGGTAATTTAGGAACAATTATTCGTAGTGCGGTTGCTTTTGATGTTGATACAATCTTACTTAGTAAGGATACTGTAGATTTATATAATTCTAAAGTAGTAAGAGCTACTCAAGGAATGTTATTTCACGTAAATACTTTAGTATGTGATTTAAAAGAAGTATTAAAGGATATTAATTATCCTAAGTATGCTACTAAAGTAGATGGTGGTAAAAGTTTAAAAGATATTAAGATAAAAGATGGTTATGTAATTGTAATGGGTAATGAAGGTAATGGTGTATCTAAAGAAATAATGGATATGTGTGACGAATATTTATATATTGATATGAATAAAAGCTGTGAAAGTTTAAATGTTGCTGTTGCTACTTCAATTATTCTTTACAAGATAAATAAGGAGGACTAATATGGACTTTTTATATTTAGGTAAAATAGTAAATACCCACGGTATTAAAGGTGAAATAAGAATTTTATCTGATTTTAAATATAAAGAACAAGTATTTAAAAAGGGTAATAGTATCTATATTGGTAAAGATAAGATAAAAGAAGTATTAAATTCCTATCGTGTTCATAAGAATTATGATATGGTTACTTTAGAAGGAATTAATGATATTAATGATGTTTTAAAGTATAAAGGTATGAATGTATATATTGATCGTAATGAATACAAATTTGAAGGGATTATTTATGAAGATTTAATTGGTATGAAGGTACTTAGTGATTCTAAAGAAATAGGTGTTATTGAAGAAGTATTAAATAGTAGTGCTCATCCAATTATCAAGTTAGATAATGGTGTAATGATACCATTTATTGATGAATTTATTCTAAATGTCGATTTAGCTAAAAAAGAAGTAAAAGTAAAATTAATCGATGGTTTAATGTAGTTTTAGTGATAAAATATAGATGTGAGGTGTGAATATGAAAATAGATATTTTAACTTTATTTCCTAATATGTATACAGGTTTTTTAAGTGAATCAATTATTAAAAGAGCACTTGAAAGAAAACAAGTAGAAATAAATATTCATGATATTAGAGATTATTCTAAAGATCCTCATAAAAGAGTAGATGATTATAGTATTGGCGGTGGCGCAGGTATGGTTTTAATGCCTCAACCAATATTTGATGCTGTAGATGCTTTAAAAGACGAAGATACATATGTAATTATGATGACTCCTCAAGGAGTTCCATATAAGCAAAAAATGGCTTATAACTTGACAAAAAAGAGCCATATAATTATAATATGTGGACATTACGAGGGGTTTGATGAGCGTATTAGATCAATCGTTGATTTAGAGCTTAGTATTGGTGATTATGTATTAACTGGTGGCGAATTACCAAGTATGGTAGTAACAGATAGTATTGTAAGGTTACTAGATGGCGTAATTGAAGAAGAATCACATGAATTTGATTCATTCAATGATGGTTTACTTGATTATCCAGTTTATACAAAACCAAATAATTTTAGGGGTATGGAAGTACCTGAAATATTATTTTCAGGACATCACGAAAATATAAATAAATGGCGTCATGATGAACAAGTTAAAAGAACACAAGAAAGACGTCCAGATTTATTAGATAAATAGTTAGGTGGGATATAATGGCAAATAAAGGATTTTTACTAGTTAAAAATAGTAAGTTGGATAAACGCGGTAACTTAGAGATATCTAAGTTAGATGGATTTATGTTTACTCCTAAAAATCGTGTTAATTATGATGGTGTTACAGTTAAAAAACTAGTAATGATTAATCCTTCCTTTACTGAAAATATCCTAAAAAGAAAAATAAAGAATCGTCTTGAAATATATTTAAGATTTATTGTAAGTATTATTAACGAAGATGACGATGATACAGATATTACTGATTTAAGAGCGGCTTTAAATGACTTGACTAGATATAAAGCTATTATTCGTAATAAATATTTATTATATTTAGATAAACGTTATGCCGCAATGCTTTTAAAAAAGATAGAAATACTTGAACAAGAATTAAAGAATAAGATAATTTATCATCGTGAACCTAAAGAAATGGAAGATGTAAACAGAAGAAGTAGATAGTTGAAACTTCTTCTGTTTTTTGATAGAATTAAACTAGGTGATAATATGAGAAAGATGTCAAAGAAAAAGGAAATTAGAGTTACTAACACACTATTAGTAATTGATGCAGCAATAATTCTATTAATTATTCTAGTATTATTCCATTTATTTGGTTAAAAAAGTCTTGCTAAGTTGCTTATTTTATGGTACAATTACTCTCGTAATCCGCTGATTTATAGAATTAAGATTTCATAAAAAACAAGAAGGAGAGTGTAAGTATGAACGTAATCGATAAAATTACTGCTAAACAAATTAGAACTGACATTCCTGAATTCCGTGTAGGTGACACTGTTAAAGTTGGTGTTAGAATCGTTGAAGGAAAAAGAGAAAGAGTTCAAGATTTTGAAGGTATCGTAATTGCTATCAAAGGTAGTGGAATTTCTAAAAACTTTGTTGTAAGAAAAATTTCACAAGGTGTAGGAGTTGAAAGAACATTCCCAATGAATTCACCAGTAATTGATAGTGTAACAGTTACAAGAAAAGGTAAAGTAAGAAGAGCAAGATTAAACTTCTTAAGAACTTTAGTAAAACAACCAAAAATCAAAGAAAGAAGATAATAAATCTTCTTTTTTTTGTGTTATAATTAAATAGGTGATAGTAATGAAAATAATAAAAGGTTTAATTCCTTATGTACTAATACTAGTCGCAGTTATCTTAATTAGAATTTATGTAGTAACCCCAGCTTTTGTAAGTGGTACTTCAATGAGTCCTACTTTAAAAGATAATGATTTAGTATTATTAAAAAAGTTTGATAAAACATATAAAAGATTTGATATTGTTGTTGTAAGATTACCAGAAGAAAACTTAATTAAAAGAGTTATTGGTCTTCCTGGAGAAACACTAGAATATAAGGATCATGTTTTATATATTAATGGTAAAAAAGTAGATGATAAGTTTGCTTCTATTACAAGTGATTTTTCTTTAGAAGGAAGTTTTAATATTTACAAAATACCAGATAATTGCTATTTTGTAATGGGCGATAATCGAGGAAGTAGTCTTGATAGTAGAAGACTAGGTTGCTTTACTAAAGATGATATTAAAGGTAAAGTTACATTTAGTTTAATACCATTTAAAAAGGTGAAGTAATGCGTAGTTTAATTAGTATTAATAAAAAATTTATGGAAGTAACACCTAATAGATTAGTTGAATTAATCTTAAATACAAAGAGTGTTAAAGGTGTTGAAGCCTATATTGATATTGAAAATTCTAATGAGTTAAAATATTTAGAAGATTTAGTATTTTTACTTAAAAAGAATAATTTAATCTTACAAATTCACGCTAATAGTAATGTTAATATTAAAGACCAACTTAAATATATGAAGTTACTTGAAGGATATGCTTTAGAATTAAATCAAGTAATCACTGTAACATTCCATTCTTTATACAATGAAGATAAAGTTAAGTCTTTAATGGATACAATTATTTATCTATCAGAAATAACTAGTAAAACATCAGATAATTTAGCTATTTGTTTAGAAAATCTTAATGACGAAAAAGGTTATGATCGTTTAGAAAAAGAATATATACGACCAGTTATCTTAAATGATGAAAGATTATATTTAACTTATGACATCGGTCATGAAATTGCTGATTTTGGGGATATAACTAATCTTGATTCTTATTATGCTGAAGAAATACGTAATGTTCATATTCATACTAATGACTTACAAGGTCATGATCATTTACCTATCTATTTAAATGATGTTAATTATAATTTAATAGTTAAAGGTCTTACATATTTAAAATATATTAAGTATGTAGGTAACATTGTTTATGAATATGATTTATATGCTTGTAAGGGTAATACTATCGAAGAAAAAATCATTGATTATTTAAATTCTATTGATTTAATAAGTGAGCATTACAATTAATGAAAGTATTATCAATCAGAGAACCTTTCGCTACCCTTATTAAAGATAAAGTAAAAATTTATGAAACAAGAAGTTTTAAAACTAATTATCGTGGTGAAATATATATCCATGCTAGTTTAGCTTTAAGTAAAGCAGCTAATGCTAAAGAAGCTTCTAAATACTTAAAAACAACTATTAATCCCGGACATATATTATGTCGCTGTAATTTAGTAGATTGTATTTATATGGATAAAGATTTTATAAAATATATTAAAGAAGAAACTAATGAAAGTGCTTACGGAAGATATGAAGAAGGTAGATATGCCTGGAAATTAGAAGTACTTGAAGTAATCACACCTATTAAAGCTAAAGGTCAGCTAGGTATCTGGAACTATAAAAAAGAAGTAGAGTAATCTACTTCTTTTTAACCTTTATGTTTAGTTTTATGCCACTCTAAATTTTTATTTTTTAAAGCTTTAATATAAGAAAAAATATAAGTAAATAAAAATATTGGATTAGTAAATATAAATAATAGTTTCTTTTTAAAAGATAATTTAATACGATTATTATCTAATATCAAGATAAATATTGATATTAAAACAATTAATAAGTAGGTAAATATTATTCCTAAGTATTTATAGTATATAAAGAAACTACTTATTAAATATATAAGTATTAAAACAAGGTTTAAAACTGCTAAATCCCAAATAGTTTTATTAAGTGTTCTTGTATGATATTTATTATTCATAACTCCACGAATCCATCTGGTTCTTTGATTAATAGATTTTTTAATACTTGTAGGTTGTTCATCGAAGTATGGTGTATAACTATTAATACATCTAATATGATTTTCTTCTAAGTAAATAGAAAATTCATAATCTTCGGTAATTGAATAAAAAGGGAATCCATTTAGTTTTCTAATTATTTTGGCACTAATAATTTGCCCTGACCCGTAAGATATAGGTTCAAGATTAAATATTTTACGGTAACCATTTAAAAGATTAAAATGACTAGAAAAAAGCATTCCTGTATCAATACTTACCCAGTTAACAGGATTAGTAGGAATACGATAAGACATTACTACGTCATAGCCGTCTTTATAATGCTTAAGCATCTTTTTAAAATAATCTTTAGTAATTATATTGTCTGCATCTAAAATAAAATATAAATCATAATTTTTACTAATTATTGATTTTAAACATTCGTCAAGAGCGCCACCTTTAGTTTTTATATTTGTCTTACGTACATAAACATTAGCTTTATATTTCTTTGCTATTTTATAGGTAGGATCTTTTTTATCTTCAATGATAACATAAGTATTAGACATATCTTTATTTTCTTTTTGAATACTAAGTAAAGTTTTTTCAATAACTAAAGATTCATCTTTGGCAGGTATTAAAATAGCATATTTACAAGACTTGTTTTTTATTAGTTTAGGACTTCTATGTCTTGTTAGATAAAGTAAAATATTTAGTATTAAAAACGATCCTAATAAATAAATCATATTACCACCATAATAATTATAACATATCTCTTGCAAGTTAATTTTAAAGTGTTATAATTTGTATGGTGATTTTATGAAAAAGATATTTCGTTGGACGTATTTAGAGATGTTTACTGCTATTATAGGATTATTTTTATATTGTTTATCAATAGAGATATTCATTGTACCTAACCATCTATATAATGGAGGAATAATGGGTATATCTCAGTTAATTAAGACTGTTTTAACAACTATCTTTAATTTAAAATTTTCATTTGATATAACATCAATTATCTATTATCTAATTAATATCCCATTATTTTATTTAGCTTATAAGAAAGTAGGTAAAACATTCTTTTATCGTACTGTATTTTGTGTATCAATAAGTACTATCTTCTTGTTATTAATACCATCACTAGATAAGCCATTAATGGATGACATTCTTACTAATATCTTAGTAGGTGGCGCAATATGTGGCTTTGGTTGTGGTCTTGCTTTAAGTGTCGGAGCATCTTCTGGTGGAACAGATATCATAGGTATGGTTTTAACGCAAAGATATCGTTTTATTACTGTCGGTAATTTTAATCTAACAGTAAATGCAATAGTATATGGTATAAGTGCTATCGTTGGAGGAATTGAAACAATGATATATTCAATTTTATACTCAGTATTCGATTCATTTGTGGTTGATCGTATGCATCTTCAAAATATTAATTCAACAGTATTAATATTTACGAAAAAGAATCCTAAGATAATAAATAATTACATCAAGGAAAAATTAGATAGAGATTTTACATATTGGGAAGCTAAAGGTGGTTATGATGATTCAAGAACTTATATAACTTACGCAGTATTATCTAAATATGAAAAGAATCTACTAGAAAACGCTATGAAAGAAAATAAAATCGAAGCTTTCACAATAGCTTCTGATCATGTTTCTGTCTTAGGAGATTTTAAGAAAAAATTATAAGAATAGATTTTATCTATTCTTTTATGTTATAATTAAATAGGTGGTAGTATGAAAAAGAAATTAAAAATATCATTATTACTTAATATTATTATTTTTGTATTAGTAGTAGTAGCCTCAGTAATTATGTTTACAGGATTCCAATTTATGCATGGAGTAGAACCTATATTTGAAGAAAGAAGATTACTTATGTTGAAGTTTTTCACTGTTCAATCAAATATATTTGCGGGCTTAATAGCTTTAGTGTCTGCTTATAAACAAATAAGGATCTTAAGAGGCAAAGAAAGAGTAATATCTAAGAGATTAAGTGTCTTACAGTTAATGGCAACAACTGCGGTTACCATAACATTCTTAGTAGTATTCTTATACTTAGGACCAATAAGCGATGGTGGTATACCAGTTATGCTTATGAATAGTAATTTATTCTATCACTTTATAATACCGGTTTTATGTATAATTAATTTTATCTTTTTTGAAAAGAGTAATAAATTAAAATTCAAATATACATTTATGGGAGTTATCCCAACTTTATTATACGGAACTTACTATATGGGTAATATATTAATCCATATGGAAAATGGTAAAGTATCACCAGTTTATGACTGGTACTGGTTTGTCCAAAATGGTGTTTGGACAGCTGTAATAGTAATGCCTATGATGCTTTTAGGTAGTTATATGATAAGTTTAGTTCTATGGGGACTAAATAGAAAGGGAAAATAATATGATTGAAGGAAACGTTAAAAATTTTGATGAATTAATTAAGGAAGGAACAGTTTTAGTTGATTTCAATGCTAACTGGTGTGGACCTTGTAAAATGTTAAAACCAGTTCTTGAAAGTGTTGCTTCGGAAGGTAAAAAAATAGTATCAATAAATGTTGATGATGCTAGAGATTTAGCAATTAAATATGGTGTTATGTCAATCCCATGTTTAGTAGTATTTAAAGATGGAAAAGAAGTAAAAAGATCTGTAGGATTAATTGGTAAGTCAGAAATTATCGATTTAATGGAGGATTAATGTACGATATTATAATTATAGGAGCTGGACCTGCAGGTTTAACATCTGCTATCTATGCCCGTATTGCTAATAAGAAAGTATTATTACTTGAAGCTAAAGTATATGGTGGTCAAATCGTAAATACTTTAGAAATTAAAAATTATCCATCTATTAAAACAATAAGTGGTTTTGATTATGCAACTAATTTATATAGTCAAGCTATGGAATTAGGAGCGGAAATTAAATTTGAAAAAGCTGTTAATGTAGAAAATTATCCTGATAAAAAGGTAGTTGAAACTAGAGAAAATAAATATGAAGCTAAAACCATAATTATCGCTACCGGTTGTGAAAGAAGAAAATTATCTTTGCCTAACGAAAGAGAATTAATTGGTCGTGGTATATCATACTGTGCTACTTGTGATGGTTCATTCTATAAAGATAAAACTATCGCTGTTGTAGGTGGTGGTTTAGCTGCTTTAGAAGATGCTTTATATTTATCTGATATAGCTAAAAAGATATATTTAATCTATCGTGGAGATAGTTTTAATCATGAAATTATCGCAAGTAAGGTAACAAGTAAACCTAATATATTTATTATGTATAATAGTAATATTAAAGCTATTAATGGAGCGACTAAATTAGAATCTATTGATGTAGTAGGTAATAATGAAGAAGTAACTTTAGAAGTTGATGGTTTATTTATTGCGGTTGGACAAATTCCTGAAAATGAAAACTTTAGGAAATTAGTTGATATGGATGATCGTGGATACATTATTGCTGGTGAAGATTGCAAAACTAGTTGTGAAGGTATCTTTGTAGCAGGAGATAGTCGTATTAAAACATTAAGACAACTTGTAACAGCAACTAGTGATGGTGCGGTAGCAGCTACTAATGCTATTAAATATATAAATACTAAATTAAATAATTAAAGAGTTTTTTAACTCTTTTCTTTTATAGGTGAAATATGGAAGAATTTAAAGATAGAATATTAAAATTAGAAGATAGTTATAATGACTTAGCATACATAACTAAAATAGGTGAAAATAAAGTTCTTATAACTGCTCCTCATACAATGCTTCAAATGCATGAAGATGGTTCTTATAAATTAAGTGAGCCATTTACTAAGGCAATTGCCTTGTATGTAGGTAGTATTACTAATAGTAGTTATTTAGTTAAGAATAAAGATACCGGTATTGATCCTAATCATAGTATCAAAGATACATTTAAAAGTATGCTTTTAGATATTATTAAAGATCAAGATATTAAGTTAATTATTGATATTCATGGTGCTAAAGAAGATAGAGATTTTGATATTGAATTTGGTACTTTAAATAATTTAACTACGGATTTTTCTGTTATTAAAGAATTAGAAGATGCCTTTAATGAAGCAGGAATAAAGAATGTTTCTTATAATGAGCCATTTAAGGGTGGTATGATTACCAAGACTATTTATGAGAATACAAATTGTGATGTTATGCAGATAGAAATAAACGCTAAATATCGTAATATTGAAAACCCAGATAATATTATGCAGGTATGTAATGCTTTAATTAATTTTATTAATCAATATACAAATATAACAAGTAAATAGGAGGATATATGAATAATAAATATGAATTTTTTATCGCTGGTAGAGCGCGTAATAAAGAAAATATTTTAAGAATATGTGATATCTTTGATAAATATAATATTTCTTATTATTGCTTTTTAAAGAATGAAGATGACTGGGGATATGGAAGTAAAGATAATACTCCAGAAGAAAATCAAAAAGAATTTGAATCTCTAGGATTAAAAAGTGATGTTGTTCTAAATTTATTTCATAGTGATTTAGAAGGTGAAAAAAATAGTAAGAACTTTTTACTTGTATTACCGGCTGGAAAAGCTGCTCATATTGAAGCAGGTATTGCTTATGGTTTAGGTAAGAAGTGTTATGCTATCGGTGAATATGAAGCAACTGATACTTTATATAATATTTTTGAAGAAATCTTTAGTAATGAAGAAGAACTAGAAGAATTTATTAAAAATTATAAATAAAAGAGAATTAATTCTCTTTTTTTATTGCTAAAAATAAGATATAATAAAAAACATTAGGTGATTTTATGGAAAATAAGAAAATATTAAAAATATTAAAAAGATATGATTTAGTAGATTTATACGGAAATTTAGAAGAAACAATAAAATGGTTTAGATCTTTAAATGATCTTCAAAAAAAGAATTTATTAAGTTTAAATTTTGATCCTGATACAATTCTTTTTGATACAGAAATACTTGCTAATAAAGACTTATTAAATAAACCAGATTATTTAAAAAGAGTAGAAGCATTTATTAGTATTAAAAATGCTGAAGGATGGCATCATTTATTCCATGACATGGTAAATAAATGGTTCCTTGATAGTCCTAAATTTTATCAAGATATTGAGACTTTAAAAAAAGCAAAATGTGCACAAACTCCACTTTGGATAATTGGAGATTATACTTTTGTTAAAAGTCCATATCATGATAAAGATTTTAATTTACTAGTAACAGCTAAAGATAATTCGGATAGAGATTTAGATTTTGTAGTATGGGAAAATATAGCTACTTTAGCAGCCTCAGTTGATTCTATTAGAAGTAAATATCATGAAATTGATATGGATACTATAATTAGATATGGTTCTAAGTCACTTCAAACTCCACATTCATATCCTGAATCTACAATTACTTATTTAGCGACAAATAAAGTATCTTTGGAAGATAAATATCATTTAGAAAATATGGAGATACTTGCAAGTAATAGTGATGTAATAGGAGCTTATTTATATCAAATAATGACTGATGCTAAAGCTATTAATAGAAGAGATTATCGCGCTATTATAAGAGAAATGGTTGAACATAAAGATAATGAACACTATGCATATTTATTATGTGCTTATGTGTTAGGAGAAGAAAAAGCAAGAAGAGCTGAAGGCTTAGGTAATGTTTCATATGATTTTTGGAAATATGATATGGAAGAATTATATAAGATGGTTGATGAAAAATTAAATGTTGTTGATTCTGATTTTTGTGAAGTAGAATCACGTATGATTGAAACAACAGAAAAACCAAAAACATTCTTTAAACGTTTTAAAGAAAGATTAAGTAAAGATAAATAGTATGTTATAATTAAATAGGTGATAGTATGAAATTTTTAGGTAGTAAAACAATTGAAACAGAAAGATTAGTTTTAAAAGCTCAAACTATGGATGAGCAACATTATCTATGGTCTGTTTTAATGCTTCCTGAAGTTAATAGGTATTATTTAACTGTACCTAAGAAATTACGTGAAAAATTAAAAGACTGGGATAAACAAAAAGAATTCTATGCATCAGATATGTTAAAAGCAAATGATAAAGATGTATTTCGCTGGAGCGTATTTTTAAAAGATACTGGTGAGTGTATCGGAAGAGTATCTTGCCAAGAAGCTAAAAATGATGGCTATGAGATAAGTAATCCTAGCTATCGTGGAGTTGGTTGGTATATTGATCCTAAACATAAAGGTCATGGTTATGGTAAAGAAGCAGCTTTCGCAATGATGGATTATATGTTTGATGAATGCGAAATTGATGTTATCTTAACTGGGGCTGCTGTTATTAATAAATCTTCATGGAGTATTATGGAAAAATATGGTTTTGAAAGACAAGATAAAACTAAAATGGTTGAATATACATTTTTAGATGAACCTGTTGAAGATTACCAATATGTATTAACTAAAGAAATGTATTATGCAAAGAAAAATAGTAAAGTTAAATAAGAGGTATATATGACAAAAATAGTAATTTCTAGTAATGATAAATTAACTTATCCTGTAGTATGTGATTCACATGCTAATATAAATAATTGTTTAGATATATGGATTAAATTTATAAATCATTTTAAAGTTGAAGAAATAGAATTAATGCATAAATTAGAAGGTAAAGATATATCTAAATTTACTTTAGATGAAATGGAAGAATATTACCGTATAAGAAAGCAAAAAGAAATAGCGAGTTTATTTATAAAATATAAAAACAGAACTTGTACTAAAGAAGAACATGATGAAGTTCTAGATTATATGAATATGTCTTTAAGTACATTTATCGCTAATAGACTAACAAATGAAGAATTAAATGAAGTAAGTAAACGTATTGATATGCTTAATGATAATAATTCCTTAGAAGAATATATTAGTACATATGATAAGAAGTATGATAGTCTTAATGTTGTAGAAGCATATACTTTATTTCGTGCTAAAGAAAAAGTATATAACCAAAAACAAGCAGAGTTAAATGAGCAAATAAGAATAGAAACTTCTTTAAGAAATCAGCATTTACTAAAAAGTTTAGCAAGAGATTTTGGAATAAAATAAAAGTAGGATTAATCCTACTTTTTTATATTTAAGTATGTTATAATTCTTATTAGTAGGTGATGATATGCAAAAACTAATTAACGAATATTTTAAAATTTTATCTCCAGATTATCCAAAGTGGTTAGATGAATATATAAATACAGAAAGAATGCAAAAACAAAAATATATTAGTGTTACTTGTGGTAAAGTTTATGCTAAATTGTTTGATTATAATAATTATAGTTCTTTAGATCATTCAATAGGTGTAGCCTTAATTATATGGAATTTTACACATGATAAAAAGCAAACACTATCAGGTTTATTTCATGATATCGCAACCCCAGCTTTTAAACATTGCGTTGATTTCTTAAATGGAGATTATATGAATCAAGAATCAACAGAAGAATTAACTAAAAAATTAATTGAAGATTCAGAGGATATAATGGAATTACTTAAAAGAGACAATATTAAAGTTGAAGAAGTATGTGACTATCATATTTATCCAATCGCGGATAATGATACTCCAATGCTTTCAGCAGATAGACTAGAATATTCACTATCTAACGACTTTCTTGTTTATAAATTTAATACGCTTGATAATATAAAAAGAATTTATAATGATATTGAAATTCAAACTAATGAAAATGGTATTATTGAATTAGGTTTTAAAACTAAAAAGATCGCTAGAGAATTTGTTAAAAATACATCAAGATTATCTATATGTTATCGTGATGATGAAACAAGATTTTACATGCAAGCAATCGCTGATATCTTAAAAAAAGTTAGCGAAGAAGGCTTAATTACTAAAAGTGATTTATATGAATTAAAAGAAACTGAAGTAATAGAAATAATTAAAAAATCTAAATATGGTTATGTTTATGAAGAATTAGTTAATGCTCCTAAACTTCATACTTCTTTAGAAGAACCTAATGTATATTATGTTAAGCATGGTGCTAAGATTAGATATATTGATCCTCTAGTAAAAGGAGAAAGAATATCTAAAGTATGTAAGATAGCTAAAAACATGATAGATAAGAATTTATCTTATGATATGGATAAGTATGTATATCTAAATGATAAATTTAATATTTTAAAATAAGATAGATTTATTATGAATCTATCTTTTTTATGTTATAATTATTTGTAGAAAAAGGAGATAGTCTTAATATTATGAAAAAAGATTTTATGAAAACAAATTGTTATGATGTTGAAGATACATTAATAATTGTAGGTAGTTGTCTTGATAGAATGCAACCTGAAGCATACAAAGAATTAACAAAGATTTCAAACAATATTTATGATGTGTGTTTAGAAGAAACACATTTAAATATGGTTATAAATAAATTAATAGGAATGCTATCAAGAGTAAAAATAAATAAAATAATATTTGCATCAGTAGATAAATCTCCACATTGTATTCAACTACACTATATCGAAAATGAAATAAGAAAAGCAATGAATCTAGATGATGTAGAAATGATTCATTATGTTGCAGTAGATAACAAACTAATAGAAATATCAAAAGAAACAATAAAAAAATCTAAATCACTAAGTGAATTAGAACAAATGAAATAATTGAGGAGTTGATTTAAATGGAATTAGATAGAACAATATTAAAAAAATTATGGAATGGAGAAAAAGTATTATGTCCAAAATGTAATGAAGATTATTTAATTCCACTTCATAAAAAGAAAAAAGATAATGATG
>JAEEJY010000031.1 GCA_016282155.1 Caryophanales bacterium
AAGAAAGTGGTGAAGCTTGTGAGTAATAAAGAAATTAGAGATTTAACAAACGAAGAAATCACCAAAAAAATTGAAGAATATAAAGAAGAATTATTTAATTTACGTTTTAGTCAAGCAACAGGAACATTAGAAAAACCTGCTAGAATTAGAGAGTTAAGAAAACTAGTTGCTCGCATGAAAACAATTTTACGTGAAAGAGAATTAAATAACTAGGAGGGATTAACTTATGGAAAGAAAACAAGTTTTAGTTGGAAAAGTAGTAAGTGCTTCAAATGATAAAACTATTACAGTTTTAGTTGAAACTTACAAAAAAGATAGTTTATATGGAAAACGTATTAAATATTCTAAAAAATATGCTGCACACGATGAAAAAAATATCGCTAGTGTAGGTGATACAGTACGTATCGTAGAGACAAGACCATTATCAAAATCTAAACATTTCCGTTTAGTAGAAGTAGTAGAAAAAGCAATTATATTATAGTTGCAAGCTGATAAGGAGGATTAATATATGATTCAACAAGAAAGCCGTTTAAAAGTAGCAGATAACTCAGGTGCTCGTGAACTATCAGTTATCCGAGTAATGGGTGGATCTAAAGTTAAAACAGGTAATATTGGTGATATAGTTGTTGGAACTATTAAGAAAGCAACTCCTAATGGTACAGTAGGTAAAGGAAAAGTTGTAAAAGCTGTAATAGTAAGAACAAAATTTGGTCTAAGAAGAGAAGATGGATCTTATATTAAGTTTGATGATAATGCTTGCGTTATTATTAAAGATGATAAGAGTCCTGTAGGAACTCGTGTATTTGGACCAATCGCACGTGAATTACGTGAAAAAGATTTTATGAAAATTATATCACTTGCTAAAGAAGTGTTATAGTTGGGAGGTAAATTTATGAACTTTAAGACAGGAGATAAAGTAGTAGTTATCGCCGGAAAAGATAAAGGTAAATCTGGTAAAATAACTAAAGTTCTTCGTAGCGAAAATAGAATCGTTATCGAAGGTGTTAACGTTGTTAAAAAACACGTTAAAGGTAACGGACAAACTGCTGGTAGTATCACAGAAATAGAAGCCCCAATTAACGCTTCTAATGCGATGATAGCAGATCCAAAAACAGGAAAACCAACAAGAATTGGTATTACTGTTGACAAAAATGGTAAGAAAATTAGAGTTGCTAAAAAGTCAAACTCTAATATCGATTAATTGGAAGGAGGGTAATTATGAACCGCCTAAAAGAAAAATATAACAATGAAATTGTACCAAGTTTAAGAGAAAAATATAACTATACTAGTGTTATGGAAGTACCAAGATTAGAAAAAATAGTTGTAAACATGGGTGTTGGTGATGCAACTAGTAATGCTAAATTATTAGAAGCTGCTATGAAAGACATGGAATTAATTACAGGTCAAAAACCAGTTGCAACAAAAGCTAAAAAAGCTATTGCTGGATTCAAAGTAAGAGAAGGTCAAGCAATCGGATGCAAAGTTACACTTCGTGGTGAAAATATGTATAACTTCTTAGATAAGTTAATTAGTATTACATTACCTCGTGTAAGAGATTTCCGTGGTATATCTAATAAATCATTTGATGGAAGAGGAAATTATACTTTAGGATTAACTGAACAATTAATCTTCTCAGAAATCGAGTTCGATAATGTAGTTAAAGTACGTGGTATGGATATCGTTATGGTAACAACTGCAAAAACAAACGAAGAAGCGTACGATCTTTTAAAAGGCTTTGGTATGCCATTTAAAAAATAATATTTAAATATAGGAGGAAATATTATGGCTAGAAAGAGCATGATTGTAAAAGCTAATCGTAAACCTAAATTTAAAGTACGTGAATACACTCGTTGTAAAAGATGTGGTAGACCACACGCAGTACTTAAAAAATATGGAATTTGCCGTATTTGTTTTAGAGAATTAGCTTATAAAGGACAAATACCAGGTGTAACTAAATCAAGCTGGTAGTTGAAGGGAGGACAAAGATATGGTAGTAACTGACCCAATCGCAGATATGCTTACAAGAATTCGTAATGCTAATCAAATGCGATATAAAGAAGTTGAAGTTCCTGCTTCAAAGATTAAATTAGAAATCGCTAGAATTCTAAAAGAAGAAGGATTTATAGTAGACTATAAAGTAAAGAAAAATAATGTTCAAAATATCATCGTATTAACTTTAAAATACGGAGAGAAAAAAGAACGTGTTATTACTGGTTTAAAGAAAATCTCAAAACCAGGATTACGTGTATATGTAAAAGCTGAAAATATACCAACTGTACTTAATGGTTTAGGTATCGCTATCGTTTCAACATCAAAAGGTGTTATGACTGGTAAAGATGCAAAAGCTAACTCATTAGGTGGAGAAGTATTAGCTTACATATGGTAATAAGTAGAAAGTATAGGAGGATATAATATGAGTCGTATTGGTAATAGAGTAATTACAATACCTGAAGGTGTTACTGTATCTGTAGATGGTAATGTTGTAACAGTAAAAGGTCCTAAAGGTGAACTTTCTACTGAAATACATAAAGATATTACTGTACATATTAATGGTACTGAATTAACAGTAACTAGAAAAGATGATTCTGTAAAGAACTTCCACGGTACTGCTAATGCAAATATCCAAAATATGATTACAGGTGTAACAAAAGGTTATGAAAAGAAATTAGAATCAATCGGTGTAGGATATCGTTTTGCATTAAAGGGAAACCAACTTGTAGTAACTGCAGGTTACTCACATCCTGTTAATGTAGATATTCCAAATGGAATTACATTAGAAGTTCCAAGTAACACTGAATTAAATGTTAAAGGTGCTGATAAATGTTTAGTAGGTGAATTCGCTGCTAACGTTAGAAAAATAAGAGAACCAGAACCATACAAAGGTAAAGGTATTCGTTATGCTGATGAAGTAGTTCGTCGTAAAGAAGGAAAGAAAGCATCTAAATAATAATAGGTAAAGGAGAGTAATACTTATGATTAAAAAAGTATCTCGTAATGATATGCGTGAAGCTAGACATACTCGTGTAAGAGAAAAAGTTGTTGGTACTGCTGAAGTTCCAAGATTAAATGTGTTTAGATCAAATAGTAATATATTTGCACAAATCATTGATGATGAAAAAGGTGTTACTTTAGTTAGTGCTTCTTCAATTGATAAAGAATTAAAAATTGAAAATGGTAGTAATGTAGAAGCTGCTGCAAAAGTAGGAGAATTACTAGCAAAAAGAGCTAAGAAAGCTAAAATTACTAAAGTAACTTTTGATAGAGGTGGATACCAATATCACGGACGTGTTAAAGCTTTAGCAGAAGCAGCACGTGAAAATGGATTAGAATTCTAAGAGGAGGATTAGAATGGAAAACGAAAAAAGAGTTAGAGAACCAAGACCAAAAATGTATGAAAC
>JAEEJY010000032.1 GCA_016282155.1 Caryophanales bacterium
AAGCATAAATAGAGTAAAAATTATTAACAACTTAGGTATTTTTTTTGAATTAATAGCATTTTTAAACATACTTTATCGTCTCCTATATTTATATTTTATCATACATGATAAATCAAAAGACACAAATTAAATTAATTTTACGTAGATTTACAAGAAAAAAATTAATAAAATATGTAAAAAATCTATGTATTATATAAAAAGTGTGCTATAATACAGTTACAACGAGAGGGAAACCTCTCGGTTTTGTTTACTAAAATGGAGGAAAAATGAAGGAAAAAATTATTGAAGCAGTAGGCGATAAACTTGATAATTTAGGATTAATTATTGATTCTGTTGAGTATGGTGTAGTTGATGGAGAAAATACTTTGACTATAGTTCTTGATAGAGAAGAAATAATTAATATCGATGAAGTAGTTATGGCTACTAGAATAATAAATCCAATTTTAGATAAGTTAGATTTAATAAAGGAATCTTATACACTTGATGTGTATGCTAAAGAAAAAGGAGACGAATAAGATGAACGGAAAAGAATTTATTAAAGCAGTAGATACTGTAGAAAAAGAAAAAGGAATTGATAGAGAAATAATTTTTGAAGCAATGGAAAATGCTTTAATGGCTGCTTACAAAAGAGATACTGGTATTCAAAATTCTAAAGTAATTATTGATAAAAATACTGGTGATATTAAAGTATATTCTTATCTAACTGTAGTTGCTGATGATAAAGGTGAAAAAGAAGATGAAGATGATATTGATTTAGATTATGAAATATCATTAACAGATGCAAGAAAAATTGATAAGAGTTTAAATATTGGTGATACTATTGATACTGAAGTAACTCCTAAAGATTTTGGTAGAGTTGCTACATCAACAGCTAAACAAGTATTAATTCAAAAAATACGTGAAGCTGAAAGAAATAGTATTATGAATGACTTAGGTGATAAACAAGATGAAATGTTAGTAGGAACAGTAGAACTAGAAGATACTGATAACTATTATATTAATCTTGGAAGAAGTAATGGTATTTTACCTAAAAAAGAATGTATTCCTGGTGAAAAAATTCAAATGGGATCACAAATTAAAGTTTATGTAACTAAAGTTGATTCTAATAATAAAGGATTATTAATTCTTTTATCTAGAAAGCATTATGGTTTTGTTAAGAGATTATTTGAACTTGAAATACCTGAAATTAGTGATGGAACTGTATTAGTTTATAGTGTTGCAAGAGAAGCAGGATTAAGAAGTAAAGTAGCAGTATATTCTGAAAAATCTAATGTTGATCCAATTGGAGCATGTATTGGAGAAAAAGGTTCAAGAATTGGTAATATCTTAAAAGAATTAAATGGTGAAAAGATTGATATCGTTAAATATGATGCTGATCCAGCTGCTTTCATTGAAAATAGTTTATCACCAGCTAAGGATTTAAAAGTATTAATTATGGATCCTAAGAAACAAGAAGCTTTAGTAGTAGCTGATGGAGATAATTTCTCACTAGCTATTGGTAAAAAAGGTATGAATGCTAAACTAGCATCTCGTTTAACTAAATATAAAATAGATATTAAAAATAGTAGTGAAGCTAGTGAACTTGGAATAAACTTTAGGGATGAATAATATGAAGCAAAAGAAGATTCCAATGCGCATGTGCTCTGTAACTAGAGAAAGATTTCCTAAACAAGAATTATTAAGAATTGTTAAAACTCCAGAAGGGGAAGTAATAATTGATGAAACAGGAAAACTTAATGGACATGGAGCATATATAAAAAAAGATTTAGCTGTTTTAGAACAAGCTAAAAAAACTAAAGCATTATCACGTGCTTTAGAGTGTGAAATTCCAAGTGAGGTATACGATAAAATAGAAGAATCAGTAAAATAAAACACAATGGGGGAATTGTTATGGCAGGAAAAAGAGAAGACTGTTTAAGTTGGGATGAAATGTTTATGGGACTTGCCTTATTGTCTCAAGAAAGAAGTAAGGACCCATCTACTCAAACAGGAGCTTGTATTGTTGGAGAAGATAAAAGAATCATTTCAATTGGATACAATGGTGCTACTCGTGGAATGAGTGATGATTTATTTCCATGGGATAGTAAAGGTGAAGAAACAAATGATATTAAAAACATAAAAAATACTTGGGTAGTACATGCAGAAAGAAATGCTATACTAAATTCTCATGGTGTTGATTTAAATGGTACTACATTATATGTTACTTTCTTTCCTTGCCATGAATGTGCTAAATCAATTATTCAAGCAGGTATTAAAAAAGTAGTTTATTTAAGAATGTATAGTTATGGTGAAATTGTTGATATAACTAAAGCTATGTTTGATGCTGCTGGTGTTGAGTATGTACCATTCAATAAAGAAAAGGATTTTTCTAAAATGGAAGTACAAGGTAGTGCTACAGAAATTAAAAAGATTTTAAAAAGATTTTCATAGATAAAAGGAGGCTGATAATATGATGACTGTGTTAGAATATGCAGAAGACGTAGGAAAAACATTAGAAGAGATTATCAAACTTTGTGAGAAGTTAAATATCAATAAATCAAATGAAGATGATTTATTAGATCAAGATGAAATAACTATGTTAGATAGTGAAATAGCTAATGTAGAAGTAGCATCTGATGATAATAGTGTAGAAGAACCTATACAAGAAGAAGTAGAAGAAGAATATGATGATGAATTCTTTGAAAAAGTAGAATCACTTGCTCAAGATACAAAGATGGTAGATGAGACTGAAAAACCAAAACAAAAAATAAAACCTAAGAAGCAAGTTAATAATCAAGAGCAAGAAAACTTCTTAAAAGATAAAAAAGAAATATATAAACATCGTGAAAAACTTATGACTAAT
>JAEEJY010000001.1 GCA_016282155.1 Caryophanales bacterium
TCTGTATATGTATTCTTTATTAACTGCATTGATAATGTTGAAGCACCACCGGCATCACTATTACCAACAGCTTGACCTAAACTTGCTTTAACAAAACGAGGAGCATCAAATCCATTATGTTGGAAGAATCTTGAATCCTCTGTAGCAATTAATGCATCTATAAATACTTCAGGTAAATCATCATAACTAATATTTTCTCTTAATTCATTACCGAATCTAGCAAACTCATCACCATTAGCATCATAGAGAATACTTGATTCTCTTTTAGTAAGTTTAGTTATATCAAAATCAGGTGCAACTTTTACTATCATTACACAAAATACTATTATTCCTAAACATACTAGTATTGCTACTGTGAAGAATAGTATTAAAAGAATATTTAAAACTTTCTTTCTTCTTTTATTGCTTTTAATTTTATCTAATAATCTTGCTACACCAAGTATTATAGATATACCTATTGTTAGAACTAGTGTAAATTTAAAACCAAAGTGTAAGACACTAGCTATAAATATAACTATTAGTACAACTCCTAATATTATAGTTGGTACACCAATTTTTTGTATTATTTTTTCAAAAGTACTCTTATTAATATTTCTTGTAGCATTTGTTTTTGAACTACTTCTTTTCTTCTTTGACATAAGTTACCTCCAAATATTTATCAATAATTTCTAAATAATCTAATCTAGGCGAATACTTTTCAAGTATTTCATGGCCTTTTTTCTGAAAATATTCAATTGGTATAGATTTTCTTTTATTACTATTTAAGAAACTAAAAAAATCTTCACCAAACAGTAAATATGTTTTATTATATGCAGTAAATCGTATTATTAAGAAACATATTCCACCATTTTCATATATGTTTTTTAAATGATTAATTTGATGGGGATGGATGTTTTCTAAAGGAAAGTATTCTTTATTGTTTGTTTCTTTTGCTTCGAAATCAATATATTTTCCTTTGTATAATCCGTTATAATCTGTAGTAGATGGACTTTCAAAATAAGCTTCTCTTATTTTAATATTACCAACTTTATTAGATTTAGTAGGATAATCTACTTTAACTATTTTTATTGGTGTTGGTTTTTTATAAATAAAAGCTTTTTTAGTATCTACATAATACTGATTCGATAGATTAATATCATTTTCAAGATTCATTCCACGATTATTATGGAATGTTTTTTTGCTCTTAAGTATTTCTCTTAACTGATTCGTATTTTCCATCTAATCACCATCTTTATTTATTATACTATAAAGTTTGATTTTTTCCAATAAAATTATCATAAAAGTTTATCGAATTTTTGCTTGTTTTGTCGAAATACTTTTTTTATGGAGAAAAAAAGATATAATTATCAAGGGAGGAACTATGAATTGTATAGATATAATTGAATTATTAAATAAAATGGATAATAAAGTACTAACTTCTAAACTAAAGATTTATGCTGAATGTTTCAAAGATAATGCTAGATAATATTGACATTTTATAGTAATTTTGTGATAATATTAGCGTAAGGGATTGGTGATAATATGCAAGGAAAAATATCTTTAACACCACAAGAAATTTTAAAGAAAGAATTTAAAATTGATATGAGAGGTTATAATCCAAAAGAGGTTGATTCATTTTTGGATGAGATTTTAGGCGATTATGAACAGTTTGCTGAAATCATTAGACAATATGAAGAAGAAAAAGAAGAAAACATTAAAGAGATTATGAATTTAAAACAAGAACTTCGTAATGTTAAAATGAGTATTGATGCAGCTAAATCTGCTGATAGTGAAGTTACTAATCTTGATATTTTAAGAAGAGTTTCTAATCTAGAAAAGATTATTTACGGAAAAGGAAAAGAAGAATAAATACTTAGACAAACGCTATATTCTAGTAATATAGAGGAAAGTCCATGCTCACACAGTACTGTGATGTCTGTAGTGTTCGTGCTAGGGGAAAAAATAACCCTAGGTAGCATAGCTAACGGCGATTGTTTTTCCTAAACTTAATAGTATGGAAAAATAGTCATAAAGTGCCACAGTGACGATGCCCTATTGAAAAGTAGGGAGTGAAACGATGGTAAACCCCACGAGTGAGAAACCCAGAATATGGTAGGGGAGTTCTGATGAAAGAATCGAATGGAGTCAGGAACCAGCAATGGTAGATAAATGTTTGTCACCTTTTTAGGTACAGAACATGGCTTATAAAGTATTTATTATTTAATCGAGGTGCATATTTTGAAAGAAATAGGTAGTTATTTAAGAAAGACACGTGTTGATAATGGAGTTAGCCTTGATGAGGCTGCTGGAGATTTAAGTATCTCTAAAGAGGATCTTGAAAACCTTGAAGAAGGAAATATACGTGCATTTAAAGATGTTTATATTTTAAAAGATTTAGTTAAGAATTATAGTAAATATTTAGGATTGAATCCAGATAAGGTTTTGGATGAATTTAATGATTTTATGTTTGAACATACTTCTAAGATATCATTAGATGAAATTAAGGCAGCAAGAAAGCAATCTGATGAAGATAAACCTAAAGTTATTTCACCATATTCTTATACTCCAAAGAAAAAGTTTTCTATTAAGGATATTAATTGGAAAAAAATATTAATACCAGTTGGTATAATTATACTTATATTAATAATATTTTCATTATTTAGATATTTTAATCGCGATAGTGAAGAAATAACAGAAGAATTAATGGGAAGGATAAGTGATTATAGTGAATACACCTACTAAATTAACAGTTTCAAGAATATTGATGGCAATTATCGTTATAATCATAATGGTTTTTCCATTTGATGAAATTGGTATAGATATACCAGTATTAAGAGGTAAAGTCGATATCAGTATTAAATATATTATTTGCTGTGTATTGTTTGTGATTGCTAGTATAACAGATTATTTCGATGGCTATCTAGCTAGAAAAAACAATGAAGTAACAGATAGAGGAAAGATGTTGGATGCTATAGCAGATAAAATATTAGTTGATCCAATACTAATTGTATTTGCAAGTGAAGGTATTATTAATCCTATAGTTCCTGTGGTTGTAGTTGCAAGAGATATAGTTGTTGACGCAATTAAGATGCAAGCAGCAGCTAATGGAAAAGTAATAGCAGCTATTTCATCAGGAAAAATAAAAACAGCTTCTTTGATGTTAGGAATAGTTTTCTTATTTATAAGTGATGTACCATTTGTATATAAAAATATTAGAATTGATTTATTATTAATTTATTTTGCAACTTTTATGTCATTAATATCTATGGTACAGTATATTGATATTGGCAGAAAAATTAATAAGAATAATGAGTAGCATATGCTACTTTTTTTATTTTTTCTTTAAAAAACTATATGTAAAATTCAAAAATTCTATAGAAGAAATCTTAATTTTACGCTATTTTACAGGATAAAAATTAAATAAAACATTTGTTCGAAAAAAGTATTGCATTTTTTAAAAAAGTAGTGTATGATTAATTTGTAAGCCAAGAAAGTGAGGAAATTTATGACAAAAAATACAGAGAAGGATGAAGCACTTCAAAAAGTATTAAGTGATATTGAAAAACAATTTGGAAAAGGATCTATCATGAAATTAGGTGATAGTTCACATATGGAATTAGACGTAACATCTAGTGGTAGTTTAGCACTAGATATTAGTTTAGGAGTAGGAGGATATCCTAAAGGAAGAATTATTGAAATATATGGACCTGAATCAAGTGGTAAAACAACACTTGCACTTCATGCTATAGCTGAGGTTCAAAAGGAGGGCGGCCGTGCAGCATTTATCGATGCTGAACATGCACTTGATCCAGTTTATGCTAAAAGTTTAGGTGTAGATATAAATGAATTATTACTTGCTCAACCAGATACAGGTGAACAAGCACTTGAGATTTGTGAAGCTTTAGTAAGAAGTGAAGCAGTTAATATCGTAGTAATCGATTCTGTTGCTGCATTAGTACCTAAGGCTGAAATAGATGGTGAAATGGGAGATTCACATGTTGGACTTCAAGCAAGACTAATGAGTCAAGCATTACGTAAGTTAGCTGGAACTATTAATAAAACTCAAACAACAGCAATCTTTATTAACCAATTACGTGAAAAGGTTGGTGTTATGTTTGGTAACCCTGAAACTACTACTGGTGGTAGAGCACTTAAATTCTATGCCAGTGTAAGAATTGATGTTAGACGTAGTGAAGCATTAAAACTTGGGGATAGTATAATTGGTAATAGAACTACTATTAAGATAGTTAAGAATAAAGTAGCACCTCCATTTAAAACAGCTGTTGTTGATATTATGTATGGAGAAGGAATTAGCCATGAAGGAGAAATTATCGATTTAGGTAGTGAATGTGGTGTACTTGAAAAATCTGGTGCATGGTATGCATATAATGGTGAGAAGATTGGACAAGGAAAAGAAAATGTTAAATTATTCTTAAAAGATCATCCTGAAATAAGAGATGAGATGGAACATAAGATTAGAGAATTTTATGGTGTAGATAAGAGTAATAAGAAAGGTAAAAAGGATGCTTAATTAGGCATCTTTTCTTATTTTACCTTGACTAATTTTCTAATTAAATTTACAATAGAATTAGATATTATGTTTAATATTTAAATTTATAATATATAGAATGGAGGAAAGAATATGCCAAGTATAGGTATCTCCATTTTACTAGTCGTTATTGGATTAACTGGTGGTTTTGTTGTACATTTAGTTTATAACTCAATGCGCGAAACTAACGCAAATAAGAAAGTTGATAGCATCTTAGAAAAAGCACGTAAAGATGCTGAAAAAGTAAAACGTGATCAAGTATTAGAAACAAAAGAAGAAATTCATAGAATGAAAATGGACTATGAAAAAGAATTAAAAGAAAAGAAACAAGAATTAAAGGAATCTGAAGATAGATTGATGCAACGTGAACAAAATATGGATAAGCGTGATGAAATGTATCAAAAGCGTGAATCAACTTTAGATGAAAGAGAAAATAAGTTATTTGATAAACAAAAAGAAATCCAAAATGAACAAGTTAAAGTGGAAGAAATTAAACAACAACAATTAGATTTGTTACAAGAAATATCAGGATTTAGTAAAGATAAAGCTAAAGAAATGGTAATGACAAAAGTTAAAGAAGCAATGTCTCTTGAAATAGCAGAGTATATTAAAGAAAGAGAAAATGAGGCTAAACTTGAAGTAGATAAGAAAGCTAGAGATTTATTAGTTTCATCTATGCAAAAGTTTGCATCAGACGTATCAAATGAACAAACTGTTACAGTAGTAACTTTACCTAATGATGAATTAAAAGGAAGAATCATTGGTAGAGAAGGTAGAAACATAAGAACATTAGAGGCTATTACAGGAGTAGATTTGATTATTGATGATACACCTGAAGCTGTAGTATTATCTAGTTTTGATCCATTAAGAAGAGAAATAGCTAGAGTAACACTAGAAACATTACTTAAAGATGGACGTATCCATCCAACTAGAATTGAAGAAGTATACGATAAAGTATGTAAAGATATGAAAGCTAAGATTATTGAATATGGTAATAATGCTTTATTTGAATTAGGTCTTACTAAAGTAGAACCTGAATTAATCGAAACATTAGGTAGATTACATTTTAGAACAAGTTATGGTCAAAATGTACTACAACATTCAATAGAAGTTGCTCACCTTTGTGGAATTATGGCTGGTGAAATTGGTGAGAATGTAACACTTGCTAAAAGAGCTGGATTATTCCATGATATTGGTAAAGCAATCGATCATGAAGTTGAAGGAAGCCATGTTGATATTGGTGTAGATATAGCTAAGAAATATCATGAACATGAAACAGTTATTGATGCTATTGCATCACACCATGGTGATACAGATGCTAAGAGTGTTATAGCTGTATTAGTAGCAGTAGCTGATGCATTATCTGCATCACGTCCAGGTGCTAGAAATGATTCTTTAGAAAACTATATTAAACGTCTTGAACAATTGGAAGCAGTAGGAAATGATATAGAAGGTGTTGATAAGACATTTGCTGTTCAAGCTGGTAGAGAATTAAGAGTTATCGTTAAACCTGAAGAAATTGATGATTTAACTGCACATAAAGTTGCTAGAGATATTAAAGATAAAATTGAAGAAACAATGCAATATCCTGGTACTATTAA
>JAEEJY010000033.1 GCA_016282155.1 Caryophanales bacterium
ATATCCAAAAACCTATTTTCTTTTTGTAGTTAATTAATAAATTACCACCCAAAGAAAGAAATAAAGAGATTACTGAAAATATTTTTAATAACGTCATTATTAACCCCTTATAATAATTTCTTTTGCTATATCAATATAATCGTTAGGATTAACATTATCGTAAACTCTTGATGCAACATCATAAAAATCTACAACAAACTTTGTTAAAGATAAAGCCTTTTCATCATCTTCGAGTCTTCTGTTCCATTCAGTTTCATCGAAGTTGGGTCTTTTCTTTGCTCTTTCTTTTCTCATTTCGTCATCACAATAGATATATAATAATTCACATTTATCTGCACCATAATAATCTATAAATGACCTTGCCCCATTTAAATCAAGAATTGTGATATATTTAGTATTAGGGTCTAATTCTCTTTTCTGAATGCCATAATACCAAGTATCTGCAACATTGTTTAAAAGTGTGTGATATTCTCTGTATTCAATAAGTTCATCATCTGCAATTAATTCTTTAAACTGCTCTTTTGAAACATAATAATAATCTACACCTTCTTTTTCATTGTCTCTTTTAGGTCTACTTGTGGTGCTTACTATCGGCTTATAATTTGATAGTTTTAATACTTGTTGTAAAATAGTATCTTTTCCACTTGCAGACTTTCCTACAAGAATTGTAAACTGTTTCATAATTTGTTCCTTTCTTAAGTTTTGAGAACATTATATCATATATCGAACAATAAGTCAATAAAAATTATAAAGTTTATAAAAAGTTTATAATTTTTATAAAAAATTAATAAATAGTTTATAAAAAATTTATAAATAAATACGCATATAATTATAAATTTTTTATAAACTTTATAAAGAAATTATAAACTAATTATAAATTTTTTATAAATAAATTATAAAATTTTTATAAATTATTTATAAACTTTTTATAAAATTTATCCGAAGTAAAATTAGGTCAGCTCTTTATTATTTTGCTCTTTATTATTTTATTATTATTTATATTATTAATATATATTTGTTATTTTAAGTAAATAAAAGTTATTTTATGCTAACGCATAAAATAACTTTTATAAAAAATTTTTTATTATTGTGTTTTTATTCTAAAAACACAATAATAAAAAATTTTAAAATAAATTGATTTTTATAAATATAAGAAATATATTTTTATATATAAAATAATTCCTTCTATAAGAATATATTATATATATAATATATAATATATATATAATATATATAATATATATATTATAAATATAAAACATAAAAAATAAAATTTTAATATTTTAATATAAAATTATAAACTATATGTTGACAAATAAGTTATAATGTGTTATAATATACACAAGATATAGAAAATTAAAGAAAGGAGAAATCTATATGCTTGAAAGATTAAGACAAGAATATGATGATTCATCGTATAAGCAAGATAATAAAGCATTAATTTTATCGCCAACAGAAAATGAAATAGAATATTCTTATGGTCTTCTTGAAGATATTTATGATTATATAAATAACAAGTTCGGTTTACCTCTGGAGGAAGAATGAGTTTAGAGTACGGAATAAAAATAAAAAACATTGAAGCGTCAACATTGTATGAATATAACAATGGTGTTCGTGAAAAATACGAATATAAAAACGCAATGTTTACAAACAGTCTCTTGCACGATTTCTTGTTACAGAATGGTTTAAAGATAAAAAATGAGTCCTACACAAAGGATATAATTTGTTTAGAATTTAATTATGGCTCAAGAAGTTACGAAGAAGAAAAACAACATCTGTACGGCTTAATTCATAAATACCGAAAAGAATTAAATAACTTAAAGATTCAGAAACAGACAAGTGAGATAATTGATAAAATAAATAAAATAAACGCAAAACGTAAGAGAATCTTTGAGTTATACAACAAAGCAAAACAGAATAAGGACTTTTATGTAAAAAAGTCAAAAGAGGAAATTCGTAAAGAATTTTATGATAAAGGTGTTTATGTCACATATATTACACGAAACAAGAACGGCACGATAAGACGTTCCGATATGTTGCACTATAAAATGCTTTATAGGTCAACAGGCAAAGCCAAAAAGGGTTCGTGTATGTTTATATGCGATAGACTGTATAATAAGGCTCACAACTTTTTGTATATGGGTCTGAAACTACCTAAAGAGGACGCGCCCATAGTTGAGATAGGCGCATATAGTTCTTTAGTTGCTAGTTCGATTGTTGGAAAAGTAAAAATTAACCCTAGAGACATTTTAGTTTTAAAAGATATTGAATCACCAATGAAAACTAAAGTGTTATCTGTTGAAACAGATAGTGAAAAGCACTGTGTAATTAAAACCTATGACGATTATGAGTTAAAGAATGTGGTTTTTGATGGACAAGCATTAATTGACAGCAGTATTTTTCCAAACTGGGCAGATGGTTATGTGCTTTTAAGACACCATATGTGCAAAATGGCTTGTTTTAGCAGTAATATACAAACATTTTTCAAAGATTATTATGGCGACAAGTATGAAACTGCCGTAGTTGAAGATATGTTTGGGTGTGAGCATTATGTAAAAGATATAAAACTTATAACTACTGAATCTGCTTTGAAGTGGTTAAAGTTTAAATTCGCAAAACAGTTAGATTATAACTATTGGTGCGAAAGAGTTGAAGAAAATGGTTGTATGTTTGGAATTGTTAAGACTGCTCATAAGAGTAAGTTAGGCAATGTACAGAAAATGTCATACCAAATGGTCAACTCATTGAACCTTGACATTATGAAAGACGTTACAAAGACAAGTGTTGAGTACATAAACTTGATGAAAAAGGATGATAATGTCTTTTTAGATTATTTGCGTGATAATTATAACTTTACAAACGATTATGAAGTATTAGTTGCTTTATGCGAACAAAATAATGACTTTGTAAGGTGCGATTATTTCAGAGAACGCAAAAGTGATATTATTCGTGGCTATATTAACAAGTTTAGATTTGGTAAGGTGATACAAGATGCAGATAATTTAGTCTTATGTGGCTCACCTTATGCTATGTTGTTACAATCTGTTGGAGAAGATATCAACAAAGATGACACTTTGGTTGAAGAAGATGGTACAATTCAGTGTTACACTAACAGATTTGCTCACGATGAATATTTATGTGGCTTTAGAAGTCCACATAATTCACAGAATAATATTTTATATTTGCATAACATAAAGTCGCCGAAGATGGATAAATATTTTAACTTCGGAAATCAGATAATGGCAGTTAATGTTAGACATACTGATGTGCAAGATAGAGGAAATGGACTGGACTTTGATAGTGATGCGTGTTATACTACTAATCAAGCGGATATTGTAAAACACGCAAAATGGTGTTACAAGAACAGACCCACGATTGTTAATAATATCCCCAAAGAGAAGAACCATTATAACAATACTCTTGAAGATTTTGCGAATATTGATAACAATTTGGCTAAACAACAGTTAGCAATAGGCACAAGTAGTAACCTAGCACAGATTTGTCAGACTTATAGTTATACTTTGAACGATGAAAAGTATCAAGATTACACTTGTATACTTTCAGTATTGGCTCAAGTTGCTATTGATTCTGCTAAAAGGGCATTTGATATCAATGTTGTTGACGAAATAAACAGAATACGCAAAGACGCAGATATAGATACTAATAAATATCCTGCTTTTTGGAAATATGTCAACAGAGATTTTCCCAAAGATAGAATCAATAACAAGTTAAAGTGTCCTATGAATTATTTATGCGATATAAAATTCAAAGAATATAAGACTAGTGGCATATTACCGATAAGTCATTTCTTTCAAAAGGTCGAAGAACCCAAAGATAGAAAGATTTGTAAGAAGGTTGAGAGTCTTATTGAAGAATATGGGCTTAATTATCACGATTATGAAGCCGAAGATGACGATTATTTTATCTTGAGAAGTGATTTTGATGATATGATTGCAGAGATTAGGACTATGTATATCTCTAAAAACTATGCTACGTTAATGCATTGGTTAATCAATAGGGCTTTCAAGGTTAATAGTTCAAACTCTAAATTAAATAAAAATCGACCTTTGTTATTGAACACGTTATATAAAGTTAACCCAAAAGTTTTTCTTGAATGTTTTACAAAAAATATCAAAAATTGATAAAAAATTGCAAAAAAATGCTCGTTTTCAGGGACACTAAATTGATTCAAAACTCTGGGAAACATTGCAAATAGGGCATTTGAAGTGATTTTCTAATCCGAACTAATGAGGGGGAAGGAAAACCCCTTCAAAAAAATCGAAAAACAGGGCTCTCAAATACGTGAAAGTGAGTATGTCATTAGTAGCGTGACCGTTAATATCCAATACGGAATACAAATATGGTGGACTGTTCATACATAACCTTTGGGGAATTGATTAGGTTAAATTCCCCAAAGAGAACTTTAAAGAAAGGAGAATGGAGTTTATTGACGAACATAGAACAACGAAGTATTGACGATAAAGCACTGTATCGACTAATAGAATCTCACCCAGATGTTGATTATTACGATTTGGGAATTGAAGAAATTCAAGCAGTCATTAAAGCATTTGCTAAAGTTGTGTTAGATTCAACTGAAGTGGATGTTAAAATTCCTTTTCCAGATTTAGGGGAATTTTATGTTAAGCAAAGTACATATGTTGGTGGTACAATAAACAATCTAACTGGTCAACCATTAATTACACCACCAAAAGATTATAAGGTTTTAAGGTTTAAGCCAAAAAATTCTGTAAAAGAATTAATCAAGTCGAAAGGTATGACAAATTATGCAGAGAGAAATGACGCAGAATGAGATATACGAAATAGTATCGGCTAAATCATACGCAAGTAGGCATACAGTGAAGCGTATGTGGAACAATATGGTAGACCTTATAATTTCAGAGTTAAGAAATATTGGTGTCATTCGATTTGAAAATTTTGGAAAGTTTGAAATTGTTCAAATGGGTGGCAGAGATGAATGGTTCATAAACGAATTAGGGGCAAAAGAAAAACGATGGGTCGATTATTATTTGAGTGTTAAGTTTACACCTAGCGAGAACTTGTTGAAATATCTAAATGTTGCAAAACTGAATGGAAAATGGTCAACTACTAAAACATTTCAAGAGGATAACTTGGTTGTGGATAAACCTAACAGATACAAAACTAATCGCGCAAATAAATTAAAACTTGCTATTGACGAAGATATGAGACAGAAGATTGATGAACTTGCCGAAAGAAAATTGAAAATATCCCAAAGAAAAGTGCAGAAGAAAGCAGAAGATAATTGGGCGATAAAAATTAAATGTATCGACAATGACACAGTTTATAATTCAATTCGTCAATGTGCGATGGATTTAAATTTAAACTATCAAAATCTCAATAATCATCATCATAGACATTTACTTAAGGGTGATGAGATATTTAAATTTAACGATTATACTTTTGAGATAATAAAAAGCAAAAAGATAGGAGATAAAGAATGAAAGACGAACTTGTAAGAAAGAATATTACTTCAGTTGTTGGAACTCTCGATAAAAACGATGAAGATGAATTTATTGTAAGAGTTGAGACTAAAGAATCAGTTGAAGAAATTAATGTTATAAACATATTAAACGATTTATTGGGAAGACAGATTAAGTTATACAGTGAGGAAGATATTTTATGATTATTACAAGAAATGTCGGAGAAACAGATGACCAATTAATTTATAGAGTCTGTTCAGTCAAAGACACTATCGGAACTTGGAATGACGTTGCAGATGTTCTTAATGAACTTTTAGGTAAGAGTTATGATGAAAGCGTCTACAGAAAGAAGTATCAGTCATTCACAAATATCTTCAATGCTAATCAAGAAAAGTTTGTAACAGATAAGGCACAACTTGAAGATATTGAAATTCAAAAAGAATTATTGCGCAAAGAAAGAATTAAACTTCAAACTGCTAATGTTGAGCGCAATAGAATTGACAGACACGAAGCAAGACAAGAACTTTGGTATGAGCAAGTCGGTCAGTACATAAGAACTCTTGAACCACCGAAATTTGAAAACTTAAATTATATACCTACAAACGATAAGATTTATGTTCAGTCTTTAGCAGATATTCACTATGGCGCAAATTTTGTTTCTGCCAACAATGAATATTCAAGACAGATTGCAGTAGCAAGATTTAGTTTGTTAAAGGCTAAAACTATTAATTTCATCAAAGAGAAGAATTTGAGGGAATTGTATATTATTGATTTAGGTGATGAAATTCAAGGTATTTTAAGAGCGAATGATTTAAGCATTAATGATACAGCAGTTGTAAAGAGTGTTGTTGAAGTTGCAGATTTAATTTCACAGTATCTTAATGATTTAAGTAAGTATTGCAAGATTAAATTCTATGATATCTTATATGCAAATCATAGTCAGACTAGATTTCTAGGAACTAAAGCAAACGAAATGATGTTTGAAGATTTGGGATATATTATCGGTCATTATATTAAAACTTCTCTTAAGGCAAATGACAGAGTAGAAATTATATTGCCTAAAGACAACGATTTGTATTTAGACTTTAAGATATTTGATTATAATATAATTGCATTACACGGACACCAAATTAAGAATGTTGAGAATGTCCTTAAAGATTTATCAATGCAGAGAAGAAAGTTGTATGATTATGCACTTGTAGGTCATTATCATTCAAACTCAACAATTCAGAGTGGTGAATCATATTGCAATGATTGTGAAGTATTAGTCGCACCATCAATTTGTGGTTCAGACCCCTATGCAGATAGTATATTTAAAGGTTCTAAACCTTCGAGTGTAATTTGGGGCTTTGAAGAACTTGGTGGACATACTGAAACTTATAAGATGATTTTAGCATAAGGTGTTCGGTGAACACCTTATCATTTTGTTATAACAAAATAAATGATACTATAGGTATCTTGGAATATTAGTTTAAAATGGCGAAAACGTCGAATATAAAGTCGAAAATATAGGTTCAAGTCCTATTATATTCCAATAATTAAACACAAAGCCATAAAGGAGAACTTTATGAAGAAAGATAATAAACTTAAAATAAGTTTTATAGGTGGTAATTCTTATGATGTTACAGGCTCAATGATTTTAGTTGAGTGGAACAAAAGAAAGATATTATTAGACTGTGGACTTATTCAAGGTGGCACAACTTTACAAGATTATCGTGATAACAAAAATATGCTCACTAAAAATAAATTAAAAAATATTGAGTATGTTATTGTTGGAGAAAGACATATTGACCATATAGGCAATATTCCGTACATAACAAAAACTAATTATGATTGTAAAGTAATAACACCTGCAAAAACAAAGAAAATCTTTAAGCATATGCTTGAAGATTCTGCTAACATTGCAGACAGAGATTGTGAGATGTTGGCAAAGAAATATAAAGACAAAGTATTTATTCCTAGTTATACGATTGAAGATGTTGAACATTGTATTAATCAGATTCAAGAATTAACAGTTGGTGAAAAGATTAAAATAGATGATGATATTACAATAAAGTTTAGTTATAGTGGTCATATATTTGGTGCGTGTCAAACTGAATTATGGATAAATGTTAATGGTAAAATAAAACACTTTTTATATACTGCCGATTTGGGTAATATATTGAATTATAAAAATAGACCATTTACTGAAGAATTAGATAGAGTTAATAATGCTACTATTGTTATTTCTGAAAGCACATATGGAAAGTTGGATAAATTTGTTTGCACCGAAAAAGTTATCGAGAAAGATATTGAAAAATTATATTCCACTATCGAACAATATACTATCGACAAAAAGAATAGGGTTTTAATTCCTACGTTTAGTTTGGATAGAACTCCTGCTATGTTATATCTGATTTGGAAGAAATACAAAGATGATGAAAGATTTAAAGATGTAAAAGTTATAATTGACTCACCATTGTCTAATAAATTGTTAGACGTTTATATAAACGAGTTAGATGATGAAAAAGCAGAATTACTTCAAGAGATATTGTCTTGGGATAATATTATTAGAGTAAGTGCTTCGGAAGAATCTAAATATGTTATGGAGAATTATAAGAATTGTGTAGTTGTCGCTTCGAGTGGTATGTGTTCACAAGGACGCTCTAAAATTTGGTTAACTAAAATATTACCTAACGCAAACGATTGTTTGTTATTTAGTGGTTATTGTGCAGATAATACTTTGGGTGGCAAGATTAAAAATAACAAACAGAAATATATTACGATTGATGGTAAAAATTATCCTAATAGGTGTAATATAGTTAACATACAAGGTCAGTCAAGTCATATGCAAAGAAATGAATTAATTAAATATTTGAGTAGTATAAACTGCGAAAAAATTTATTTAGTACACGGAAGCACTCAAGCAAGAATTGACCTTGCACAAAGTTTGAAAGAGAAACTTTCGGAAGAAAGTAAAACTACAAAAGTATCAATAGTTACTAAAGGTACTACTTGTAATTTTTAAGGAGTGAGTTATGAAGAAAGATAATAATAAAAGTTTAATTGTTGCGTTTGTATTCGGAGTAGTTTTTATTATTGGTTTGTTACCGATAACAGAAAGCGTTGTCGAATGGATATGTTTATTTATTGAAAAGCATAAAGGTAATTTAACTAAAGATATTACAATAATAAACAGAGAGATTGAAGAACTTAATGGTGTTGAAGAATATAATACTAATGCTATTGGTTTTGAGATACCTTCGGTAAGCGAAGAATATTACGATGATGAAGAAGAAGATAGGTTGAAACAGAAAGTAGGGTTTTAGATATGATTACATTAATGAAGATTGGAGATAGACCTAATACAAATAGTTTGGAAATTTGGGGCAAATCCACAGATGAAAAACCTATAGGTCAGTTTGAAGGAGTAGATATAACTAACTGCTCAACATATTTTGCATTTGATACAAAAGAAATGTTTGCATACGATAAAGATACTGATACTTGGGTATCTATAGGTTAAATTTTAGGGGTCTTTACCCCTAGTACATAGAAAGGGAAATTATGGCTAAAATAGAACCAAAATTTTCCACTTGTGTTGCTTGTGGCAGAGAATATACAATAGACCATTTTTACAAAAGAAATAAAAATTATGTTGATGAATTTTCTAATGGTTACTTATGCTACTGCGATAAGTGTTGTGCAGAAATGTTAAAGTTCTACACAAAGAAAACTGGTAGTTTACAAAGTGGTTTTTATTACACTTGTGCAAGACTCAATGTTCCGTTTATTAGGAAGCCTTATGAGTCAGTAATAAAACAAAAGAACGCATTCCAAAACAGAAGTAAATCACCCAAAGAAGACACTACTTATGATTTATTTTATTGGTATTGGGACTTCTTATGGGGAAAGTCAACAAGAATGACACCTACTGATACTTGGAATGAATTTTGTGATTCGGATATGAAAGCACAAGATGATGAATCAGTAAAGTCCAAAGAAGCAATACAGTTGGAAATGGACAAATATAAGATGGATTGGGGAAATCAAGAAAATATAGATGACTATAAATATCTATCTTATGTTTATGAAAAATATACGCAAGGACTTAATATAGAGTCTGCGCAACAAGATGACCTTATAAGAGATTTATGTATTGCAAGATTAGATAAAAGAAAAGTTGATGATGGTCGCTCGGCAGAAGACGTGACTAAAATTCAGAATAGAATCTTGCAATTATTAAATAAATTAAAATTGGACAATTTTGAAAGTTCAAAACCTAAAACTTTAAGTGAACAATTCTTATCCAATAAGATTGCCATGATAGATGAAAATAATGTCAAAGATATTTATACTAACAAAGATTATGAATATAAAGACATTAACAAAATACAAAAATATTACAAAGATATGTGTTTAAGACCTTTAGGCAATATGCTATTAGACAATAGAACATTTGATATTGATATCAATGATATTGAACAATATAATTTGGACGAAGTAAATGAGTAAAGAAGAAGATATTGAAATAGCAAAACTCGCCAAAAAGGAAAGTAAAAGCAAACCCATAGATAAAAAAGATTATGACAGAAAAATTGCACAATGGCAAATGTTTTTCTTACATAATTTAAATATTTTTGTAAAAGAAGTTTTAGGAATACCTTTACATTTCTTTCAAGAGCAATTATTGTTAGAAATGTGGGATAGTGAAGTATTTGCATTTATTGGTAGTCGAGGAATTGGTAAATCATTCCTTGTAGCAGTTTTCGTAGTTGCAATTTGTTTACTGCTACCAAATTATAAAGTTGTAATATGTTCTATGACTATAGGACAGGGTAACCTTATAGTTGAAGAAAAGATAAAGAAAATATTATCAAGCAACACTGGTTTGTCTAAAGTGCTAAATCAATTAGTTAAAGATGGATATATGGAATTTGGTAAAGATAGAGACACTGGTGGTGCTTTAGTTAAATTTGGAAACGGCTCGGAAATACTTTCTGCGTTTATTGGAGAAAGTTTACGTGGACGAAGATGCAATTTATTAATTACTGATGAATGTTGTCTAATCAAGAAAAAAGATTACGATTCTATCGCAGAACCTTTATTGGAAAAATATTCTTATAATGGTTTAGAGATAGAACCCAAACAAATATTCTTAACTTCACCTAGAAATAAGGCTAGTTGGTTTTGGACTTATTTAAAGAAGTTAGTCCGTGACCATTATAAAGGTAAAACAGAAAGAAATTTCTTTGCTTCTGACATTTATTGTGCAGTAGCAAATAAAATTCAGACAGTTAAACAGTTTCTTTCAAGACGAGATAACACAGACCCTTATGCTTGGGAACAAGAATATCTTTGTATTTGGCACGGAGATAAAGAAGACGCAATCTTTAAGCGTCAAGATTATTTAGATGCTCAAATATTAGATTGTACTTATTATCCACCTAACTTAAATTATGATTTTAAGAATATTATAGAATATAAAGAAAACGAAGTAAGATTTTTATGTGCCGACCTTGCATTGAGTGGTGGTAAAGAAAATGACTTAACCATACTAATGTATTGTATTGCAGAAATCGACACGGGCAATTTAAGAATTGAATATATAACTAGTTATAGTGGTATGAATGCTAATGAACAAGTTAAAAGATTTAAGAAAGCCCTTGTAGATTTTAATGCTACATATTTTGTATATGATGCAAAAGGTATCGGTGTTGGTATTACTGATATTATGATGGCTAAAACATATTGTGAAGATAAAACATATGGTGCTTGGACTGTTAATACAGATAAGACTTTAATGATGTGTTCACAATCAGTTTTAGATGAGAAGGTAGCAAGAACTATTGAACAAGATTCATTAGATGTAATGATTCCTGTTGTATCAAGTTCTGATTCAAACTCTAAAAACCATTATAATCTTTGGTCATACTTAAGAAACAAAAAGTTAAAATTGTTAAAAGACAGATATACTAAAGAATATGAATTGCAAGATGAAATGCCTACTTTTGTTACTAAAGATAGTGCAGAAAAGGCAGAAATATTATTGCCATATCAACAAACTGACTTAATGATAAATGAAAGTTGTAGTTTGGAAATTATAAGAAATGGTTTGGATAATATTACTGTTAAAGAAAAGAGTGGTGCATTAAAGGATAGATTTATGTGTCTTGGTTATGCCTGTGCTTTTGCAAATAAATTGTACACTAAATATCAAATTGGTTATGATGAAGAATTTGATATTAATGATTATACAGAAGCCTTCAATATTTAAAGAAAGGGGGTTATTATACTTTGGAAAATACGGAAGAAGTTTCGTTAAGTTCCGAACAAGTATGGGACGTATTACAATATGCAGACGCTTTATATCGTGATATTAAAATAAATGGTTTAGACCTTTATGGGAATACATATTTTTACAACCCTAGTACTGAAAAACTTAATTTAAAGAACTTAACAAACAACCCAAAAGTTTCTAGTCTCGAAGAAATTAGAAGCGCACAAGCGAATTATAAATACAATGATGAATTATTACAAGAAATGTCCGAATTTATGAAATATTGGGACAGTCTCTATAATAAAGCATTAAGATATTATAGTAGTTTACTTGCTTGGAATTGGAGTTATTCTTGTACTAACGCTCAAGGTGCAGATTATGCGTCTAAAGAATATAAAGAAGATTTACAGAAAGTGTTAGACTTCTTTACTAAATTCAACCTAAAGAGTGAAGGTAGCAGAATTATAGATAACTGTTTAGTTTCCGATAGTTATTTTACTTGGTTTAGAAAATCTAGTCTTGGATATACATTACAGATAATGCCACAAGATAGATGTAAGATAACAGGTACTAGTGCAGTTAGTAGATTCTTATATGATTTTGATTTGTCATATTTCTATGACCCTAGTGTTAATATATTGAATTATGATAATTCATTACAGAAAGCCTTTGTAGACTTTTCTAAAAAAGGCGACAATATTAGAACATTTGCTAATAGCAAAAATGCTTTAAGGACAACCTATATTTACAATAATTGGGTTAGAACAAAAGTAGATAGAGGTGCTTGGTGTTGGAAATTCAATGATGAAGATTTCAATGTTGTTCCACCTTTTACTGTAATATTTAAAGCAATATTTGATGATGATGTTATTCAGAGATTGCAGAAGAATAAAGATATGATTGGTTCTAACTTCTTATTGTGGGGTGAAATGCCTTTAAAGAAAGAAGGTATGGTAGGTACTGAAAAATCTGCATTTAAGGTTGACCCTAAACAGACAGGACAGTTACTTAACCTTGCAAGAAAAGGTGTTAGCAAAGAAATAAAGATTATTCCTTTACCTCTTGAGAATACAAGAACTGCACAATTTCAAGATGGTAATTCTAATATGGCTCAAAACCTATTAAAATCTACGGCAGGTCAAATATCTAATGCACCAGAGTTCTTATATAGTACAGAACATATGTCTCAAGAAGCATTAAAGAATGCTTTGTATTTAGACTATAAATGGGTGTCAAAGATATATAGACAGATGGAAGACTTCTTGGACTATTTTGTTAACAAGGAGACTACAAAATATAAATTCAAATTTACTGTTAGTGGCTCTAACTTATATTGGAATAGAAAAGATGAACAAGATAGTTTTATAAAATTATTGGACAAGGGAATTTTATTAAACGAATCTAAAATCGCTTCATTGTGGGATATGGAATGTCAAGAATTAATTGCAAATATGGACGAGATGAAACATAATGGCTTTATAGATAAGTTGCAATTATTATTGAACACAAATACTAACAATGGAGAAGTAAAACCTAATGGAAGACCTATGACTGACGATAACGATAATACTGAATTAAGCAGAAATTATAGTTAGGAGTTGATATTATGATTATAATTGGCGAACCTTTAGATGAAGAACATTATGTTTGTATTGATTCAGATAGGGGAAAGGTATTACACGAATTAGGTTTTATTCCAATATATAAAAGCAGTAAAAATGGTAATATGTACTTTATTAAAAGCGATAACATTTTAAAGGTGGTAGAGGAAAAATGGAATATCAAAATAGAGTAACTATGTCAATCAAAGATTGGCTTAATTACGCAGATGATGATAATATTGAGTTTGCTTTTGGTAAAGTTGACTTTTTAAGCAATAAGCCTAATAGTCATAAACATATATACTCGGAAGAAGTTATTAAAGAGTATGCACCTACTGTTTTGGGTAAATGGGTGGTAGCAGAATATAATAAGTATACTAGTGACGCAACAACTCATACGGATAATGAAGTTATTGTAGGATATGTACCACTTTCACAAGAAGTTGCATACAGATATGATGTTGATGGATATTTAGTTGCTAGTGTAGATGTTATAATATCAAAATTATATGCTACTAATGTTTATGAAATGTTCAAAGCAAAGAACTACAAATCTGTTAGTATTGAAGAATTGGTCAATTTTACAGAAGAAACCAAAGATATACCTGACGGACAAGCAGAGAAAATAATTGAATCATTTAATGTTTGTGGAATTACAATATTAGGAGATATTTATAACCCTAGTGTTCCTAACGCTAATATTCAGTTAACTAGAATGTCAGATGAAGAAAGTAACAAGCAGTTTGAAAACGCTTATATTACTTATTCAGAAAAACATAACAAAGATAATGGTATAGATAAAATTGATATTGTATTATCTAAACTTGAATCAATAGAGAGAATAATTGATAAGGAGAATCTTATGAAAAATTCTGAAAAAGAAAAAGTATTAAACTCTACTGATGAACAAGTTGAACAGGTTGTTAACGCAGAAGAACAGAATGTTGAAAATTCTGAAGGACAAGTAGTTGACAATGCAGATTGTGGCGAAGACGAAGGTGAAGCAAAAGCCGAAGAAAACGCAGAGTCTGTAGACAACGCTTGTGGTGAAGAAGCGACTGAAAATGCTTGTGGTGAAGATGAAAAAGTAGAGAACGCAGAAGATGACAAAGAAGAAGATGATGCTGAAGATGATGACGCTAAAGAAGTTGATAATAGCGAAGTTGAAATGGCAGAACTTCAGACAAAGTTATCGGAAGCAGAAGCAAAGATTGCTAGTTATGAATCAGAATTAGCAGAATTGCGTACATTTAAAGAGGACGTTCAAAACTCTGAAAAAGTTAATATTGCAAATGAGACTTTGGAAAAGATTAAATCATTTATTTCCGAAGCAGATTATGCAGAGTATGAGAAAGAGTTTGAAAATTGTTCTTACGCAGAAGTAGGGGCATTAAAGAACTCTATTCTTGCAAAGTATGTTGATGTGATTCTTGAGAAATCACAGAGCGCAAAAGAAGACACTGAAATAGTTGATTATGGTATTCCCGTAACCAACTCTAAAGTTGAATCAATTTATGATTAATTTTATAAAGGAGAAAAAAAATGGCAAAACACGGCGTATTATTTGAAATTGATAATTTTATTCCTCGTTGTATCAATCGTGGCGCAATCGCAACAACCAACCTTGATGGTGGTGCAGTAGTTGCAGTTGGCGCACAGTCTACAACAGAAAAAGAACTCTATACAGTATCTGCACCTGCAACTTCTACTGTAAAGAGAGTAGCAATCTGCTACAACCCTTCTGTTAAGTATGACGAAATCGGTGGAAATCTCTACCCTGCTCGTTCACTTGATGACAGAAATTATTACAATATCGCAGGTAAGGCACTTGATATTTTCTATCCCGATGTAGATGTTGAGTTTGGTATTACAATGGCAAACATCGAAGGTACAACAAAGCCTGTTGTTGGAAAGTTCCTTGAGGTAACTCCTACAAAGACAACTTTCTCTATTAAGAACTCACAGACTGCTAATGTTCCTTCATTTGAGGTTGTTGACATTAGAAAGCAGACATATCCTACAGGTGATTTCTCAAGTGATGTTGAAGATGTTTTCGTTGTAAAGACAAGATTTAACGGATAATAAACTATAGAAAGGAAATGAAAAGATGAAACAGTTTCAGAATGTAATTAAATATGCAGAGTCTTGTGATAACGCAAAGAAGTTAGTTGAAATGGCAGAAGACTATGCAAAGACTAGAGCAAATGAAATGTTCGGTAAGAATTTTGCTACTTACTCTACAAATAAAGATGGCATTCCTATGGACAAGGATAGCAAGGCAAAGCAGTTAAATGATATTTACTGCGAAGAACTTAAGAGACGTTCAAAGTATTCAGTAGAAGACTTTGATGGTGATGTTCGCGCTTATTCAGAGTTCAAGGCAGTTGCAGAAATGTCTGCACAGATTAATAAGATTCTCGTTGACGCTATGACACCGATTCTTATTTCTGCTTCAAACCTTGACCTTCTTGCAGAGTTCCATTACGGTGGATATGGCGATGTATTCGAGTTTGAACTTTCTGACCCCCTTCCTTACTCTGTATCTAAAATTGGTGCAAGACAGAAGCACACAAAGACACAGGAGAAGAAAAGACAGAACAAGACAATCAGTACAGAGATGTATGGTCTTACAACAATCTCTACACTTCCCCAGATTATGCTTGGTGAAGCAATGATTGCAGAGGACGCTTACCTTATGGCACTCTCTATCAACAAGAAGATTTATGGTCTTGTTGTTAAGAAGTTTGTTAACGTAGTTAACACAATCGCAGATTCTAAATTCGTTGTAACAGGTTACAATGAGAACAACTTCCTTCAGAAGTTAAGAACAGGTTCTGCTTACAATGGTTCACCTATGGTTATCGTTGGTGATGCAGTTGCTTTGAAGTCTCTCCTTCCTGCTGAAAGCAGAGTAGAGATTCTCTTACAGGACGAGTTCAATACAACTCTTGGCTATATGTCAAAGTGGAACACATATAATGTTCTTGGTATTGATGTTGTTGCTGACCCCGATGAAGCAAGTGGTGTTCTTGGACTTCCTACAAACAAGTTATATGGTATTCCTGTAGATGGTAGAAAACTTATTCAGGTTGCTATCGGTGCTACAATGACCAATACTGATGGTGCGTGGGATAACAACAACCTTGCAATTCTCTCCACACTTCGTAAGGAAATTGGTGTAGAACTTGCTACAAACAAGAAGGTTGTTAGATGTGATTTTCAGTAATTAATCACTATAGATATATTCATAGTGGGAATTAATTTTCCCACTATGAATAAGTACATAATGAAAGGAATTTTTAAAAATGGCTAGACCTAAAAGTACAAGTACAAATACAAATACTACAAAGAAGACAACAACTACTGCAAAGAAGACAGAGACAAAGAAAGTAGTTGAAAAGAAAGATGATGTTATCGAAGAAGTAAAAGAAGAAAATATAGATAATGAAAAAGAAACATTAAAGAAACAGAATGAAGAACTTGTTGATATTATTAAGCAGATGAAAGAGGAAATTAATAATCTTAAAACTGCTCAACCTAATATCATTGTTCAACAGAATGGTAATTCAGATTTAACAAGAACTGTAAAGGTTACTTCACTTATGAATAATACTTTAGTTCTTACAACAATGCCTAATGGTAAAGGTAATGCATTTACTTTTGAAAAGTATGGCGATACATTAAATATTAAGTTTACTGAAATTCAGTCTGTATTACAGTCTCATTCAAATATGTTTGAAGATGGACTTGTAGTACTTGAAAATGAGAAGGATTACGAAGATTTAGGTATCGGATATCTTTATGGTAAAGTTTTAAGTAAGAAAGAAATGGATGAGGTTCTTTTACTTGAAGAAGATGAAGATATTGATATTATTCTTGAAATGAGTGATACATTACTCGATAGTACTTTAAGAAAGATTTCAGAGAATATTAGTAATGGTGTAAATTATAATTACAACAGAATCAAAGTATTGCAAGATGAAACTGACTTAAAGATGTATATTAATTTAGCAGAATAAGGCTCACCCCCTTCCCTATAAAAGAACTAGGGCAGTTATTCTTTTAATTTCTTTAACTGCCCGTACATAATTTTTTAAGAAAGGAGTTTAAAATCGTGACAAGTTTTGAATCAATTTATGATTTGTTTATGGTAACTTCTGTATCTGACTATAGACTTAATGGTTTGTATAAAAATGATAAAGAAGCATTCTACGATTTTTTAAGGGGCTTTCTTACAAAATCAGTATTCCAATTCTCTGATGACTTTATTAGTTCTTTAGAATTTATTAGTCAAGAAGAAGTTGAGAATGATATAACAGTTACTAGGTATTATTTCGTAGATGATTTATTACCATTAGAAAAGTCAATTTTGGTTGACGCTTTAGTTATTAATTGGTATCAAAAGAATACAGAAGATATTCTTGAAATGTCTTCAAGAATTGGAACTAAAGACGGAAAAGAGAACAATAATAGGTCAAATCTTAAAGAGAAGAATATTAGAATACGAGAATTATATAGTGCTATTTATGCCGATGTTAGAAACTTGCAGATGGCAAATCTTGACAAGTTGGAAGGGTGGGAATAAATGGAATTATATGATAACTACTTAAAGTATTTTGATAAAACACCAAATCAGCAATACAGAGAAGATATGCAAGAGTTCGTTGATGAATCTTGGGACAATGATGTATTGTTAGATGATATCATATTAGAAGATGAACCTAGAACATTTATCTATGATAACAATAATATTAAATCAGTTAAGATAGATAGTGTTGCAGAAATTTCTACTAACCTTGCTAAAATAGAAGGTAACTATATATCTGTTTTATTCAAAGATTGTAGTTTTGAATATAATAGAGGTTCTATGTTTTATAGACCTAGTATTAAAAGTTACTATATTGTTTATCAGTCTACAAATGCTATGCGTACAACTGCTAAATGCAAGGCAATACAGTGTAATAATATAATTAAATGGGTTGATGTTTCTACAAAGAAGATAATCGAATATCCTTGTTCAATGGGTCAAGAATTATCTTCAACTACATCACAAGATTTAAAATTTGTATCTGTTGCAAATGGTAGAACTGTAGTAATTGTTTTTGGTAATGAATTTACAAGAAGACTAGAGTTAAATCAAAGACTGATTTTCAATGGTGTTCCTTATAGAATTAACGCAATAAAAAATTACGAAGAAGATAATTACGAAAATAGAAGTGTAGATTTATTATTCTTGTATTTGGAAAAATCTTCTATAGAACCTACGGATGATTATATTCGTAGTATTGCTAATTTTAATAGTTTAGAATATCTTGTTACACCTAACATAAATGAATTAATAGATGTTAAAGGTGCTAACGGAACATTAACTGCTAAATTAACTTGTAATGGGGAAGAAATTATCGACCCTAGATTTAAATGGTTTAGTAGCAATGAAGATGTTATTAAAATTGACAATAAAGGAAATTATAAAATAGTAGGAGAAGTAGGAGATACTGCAACTATTACTTGTTTATATGTTGAAGACATTAAATCAGAAATAACTGTAGAAGTCAGTGATAGTGCAGTCGAAGTAGCAGAAATAAGAATTATTCCGACAGATAATTATATTGAAATATCTAAAGGTTCTTATAAAGAATTTAAGGCTTATTTATATATCAATAATGAGAAACAAATTGGTGATAATATAAGTTATAATTATAACTTTGTAAATGATTGTTATAGTGTTGTAGATATAGAAGATGGAATAAAGATTATATGTAATAAACCTACCACCGAAAGATTAGAAGTTACATTTTCTAATAACACATATTCCTTATCTAAAGTTGTTACTATAAAACTAAAAGGAGTGTGGTAAAATGAATAATGATAATTTTGATACTGCTTATAACAATGGCTCTGACATACCATATATTATTTCAAGAATATTTGAATTTTTGATTGAAAATGGAAGTGAAGATTTTTGGAAATGTTTAAAATATCCAGAATATGATTGTTTAAGTAGACCAAATTTAACAATGTCTGAAAAAAGAGATTTAATTTATACTAATGGAAAAAATATCAATGAATATAATGTTTATCTAAATGCGCCTTTAATTGCAGTCGAAGAAGAAAAGGCTAAAACACTTTTGAAGTCTTATATTTTAAGAGTTAAGCCTATAGACAGAATGGACTTTGTTGTATCTGTCAACTTCGAGATTATAACGCATACATCTTTATCAAATATAGAAAAGGGTGTGGATATGGTGAGCAGAGTAGATTTTATAGAGTCTGAATTAGTTCGTATGTTAAACCAAAGAGATTTCTTCTTTGGTAGAGTTCAATTTAACCATAGATTAAGCACCGATTCTGATAGTTATTTGGCTTATAATAACTCAAATAATTATTTTGGTAGAGTATTATGCTTTGCAATATTAAACGTGCGCCACGATGAAGATATTGAATGTGGTGACTAATGTTAAAGAATTTAGAAACATTAACTAGATATTATTTTTCCAAAGGAAAACCTTGTCCATATAAATTAAAATCTAATATTGAGATATTGATATATCCTATATTGGTTAAAGATTACGAATCATATGATGAATGCAGAAGTATATTAGAGATTGATAAGAGAAGTATTGATGATGTTAATATTATTAGTATGTCTCAATTAGATTTCTTGGAATATACTTTTGGCAATGAAATGATAATTGATGAAGTAACTAAAACTACATTAGGAAATAATGAATTACAAAAGTTTAAAAAGATTTTTAGTCTTTGTCTGCACGAAGATTATGTTGCAATAGCAAAAGATGATAATGGTAAATCTGTTATTATTGTTGCAGAGAAAGATAATGAAGGAGAGTTTATATTAAAATATAAGATATCGAATAAAGACTATTTAAACATTGCTAAAATTATATTATTTCAGAATGATATAAATTATGATGATACTTATATCAACCCCGATGTTGTTAAAGAATATAATGCTATGATGGAATTAAAAACCAAAAACATTAGTTCACCTACGTTAGAAAGAAGAAAAATCTTCGTTTTAAGTAGGTATAGATGTACATTGGAAGATATTGAAAATATGACTTATAGAATGTTTAATATGTTGTTCGATGAGTATGTTGATATAGAACAGTACTTTGTTGATAATATGTATAAAACCGCATATAAATTTGATATCAAAGAAAATATTGCTTATCCTTTATATAAACCGAAAGAAGATAAATTTAAAGACTTATTTATTAGTCAAGAGTCATTAAATAGTAAGTTAGGCAATTAAAAATATTGTAAAGGAGATAAAATATGAAAAACTATATTCTTGGTACAGTTGGCTACGCAGAAGGTTTTCTTAATGGTCAGAGAGTATTAAAGTCTAAAACACTTTTAAACAACTCTATTTCTTTTGCCGTTAGCCCTACTGAAGTTCGTGGTGGTGAAGGTAACGCACTTATCGGAACAATGTTCTTCGATTCAACATTTAATATGTCACTCGAAGATGCAACATTTGCTCTTGAGTACCTCGCACTTAAGACAGGTTCTGCTATCTCAACAGGTTCAAGTGATTGGAAGACAGAGACAATCACAACTTCTGTTGCTAATGAAATTACTGTTACTGGAACTCCCGTTGATTTCGGTGGTTTTGGTAAGGTTGGTTTCTACAGAGTTGCAGGAACTGATGATGAAATTCAGATTGAATTTAATGGACAGACTGCTGATGTTCAGGGTCTTGCAGTTGGTACAAAGGTATGTGTAACATACAATGTAAACATTGCAAACGCTAGAGAGATTAAGATTGCTTCTAACTTCGTACCTAGTGAACTTTATCTTTTAGTTCATACACCTTTATTTAAGGCTGGTTCTACAGATACTGCTAGTTCACAGAAGGTTGGTGAAGTTGTAATCGAGATTCCTAGATTCCTTATTGACCCTAGTGGTGACTTATCACTTACTTCTAATGGTGTCGCTTCAGTTGCACTTAATGGTTCTGCACAGGTAACATTTGACAACACAGGTTCTTGTGATAACTCAAGTTACTATGGTAGAATTAAGGAAATCATTGCTAACGCAGATATCCTTGATAGTGCTACAAACATTGTTGTTTCTGATTCAGATATCGACCTTTTAGTTGATGAGACTCAGGCACTTGAAGTTATGGCACTTTTTGGTGGTTTGACACTTCCTGCTAAACTTGACAATACAGACCTTACATTTGTATCTGATAGCACTACAATCGCTACAGTTGACGCAAATGGTGTTGTTGAGGGTAAGTCAGCAGGTACTGCAATTATTGATGTAACTGTTGCAGGTCACGCTAACCTTGTTGCAAAGGCAGTTGTAACTGTTTCTACTGCACCCTAATTAATATAATAATATTATAATAGCAAGAGAGAGTTTAATCGCTCTCTCTTGTAAGTACATAACAATATAAGGAGATAAAAAATGTGTCAATTTACTTTTTATAAAGAAGAAGAAAAGGGTACATATTTCCCACAGTTATATTGTCATATAACAAACACTTTTTGTCTTTATAGAAAAAAGTGTTTAACAGAAGGTAAATATATATTGATTGACGGAGAAAGTTGGAAGGACTGTTATATAATGAATGAATATTTAATAGATAAGAATTTACCACAAGGCGCATATAAAGTTATAAATACTAATACGCGTAGAAATGGTAAAATCGAATTATATGTAAGGCTTAATAAAGACACTACTATAAAAGTGGATAGTCCAAATAATGAAATACTTGAATATGTATATTTAGATAAGGTTGGCAATAACTATGTCGCATATGCTTCGCCCATACAGAAGAAGGTTGAGGAAAAGGTTGAAGAACCTATAGAGCAACCTAAAAAGAAAGAAAATACTACAAAGAAGACGAAGACTACAAATGGCAAAAAGAAAAATTAAACAAGGCGACATTTATATGGTTTCTTTTGGTGATACTATTGGTTGTGAACAAAGTGGAGTTAGACCTTGTTTGATAATTCAAAATGATTGGGGAAATGAATATAGTCCCACAACCATAATTTTACCAATTACGAGTAAGAATAAAAACATATTGCCTACTCATTATATATTATACAAGAAAGATTATCCCTCATTATCTTTTGAATGTAATATTGTACTTGGTGAGCAAATTAGATGTATAGACAAAAAGCGACTTGAAAGAAAGTTATGCACCATAACAAAAGATGATATTATTAAGATAATAGAAATCTTAAGCCAAAATTTTATTTTAGCAGATTAGAAAGGGAAAAGTATAATGGAACAGATTGATTTATTGGTAAATAGAATTGATAATATCGAGAACAACGAGATAGCCAATCTGAAAAACGATATAAAAGATATTAATACTAAAGTAAATGATATGAGTTTAACTTTAGAACGTAATAATATCTTAACACAACAGAATATAGAAACATCAAAAGAATTAACGGCTACAATGTCAACAATAAAAGACACAATGGTTAATATGAATGAAGCGATTAAGCAGTCAAATCTTGTGTCAGAAAATTTATCTAATAATATTGATAAACTAACTGTTCAAGTAAATAAGGTTGACGAAAAATTTGAAAATAAAATAATAGATATAGGGGAAAGAGTTGAAGAAATAGATAATAAAAGTAAGATAGATATTACCGAAGTTCAGAGAGATAATGCCAAAGGTGAAATTGGTAAATATTTAATCGGTGGTGGAATCGGTGTAGGTGTCGGTACTTTAATTGTCGAAATAATAAAACTCTTTGTTAAATAAAGGAGTATTTATGAAGATAGAAAGAGATTATTTAACTGCTGGTGAGATTAGATACATTGTTAACTTAATGTTGAATCTTGATAATGATTATATGACAAGAGAATACGTTAAGATTTTAACAGTTGCAGATATATGCACTGATATTAAACTTAAAAAAGGTAAAGATGAAAATGGTGAAGAATCTGTAACTTGGAGCGAAGACGTTTATAACGAAATGTGGAAGAATGGCGAAATTGATACTCTTTATAGTGAGATTAGAAATATTGGTCTTATTGAAGAAATCGTTTCAAAATACGAAAGTGTTTATTCTTTAGTTAAGAATAAACTTGAAGATATGGCTAAAGGTATCGAAGATATTAATGTTAATGATTTAATCGGTACTCTTGCTAAAAATTTTAAAGAATTGACAGACGCTAAAGCAGTAATAGAAGAAAAGAAGTGATGATATGGCTACTTGGAGTGGTAATGTCGGTTTTGACAATTTCAATTCATTATATTTAAATATTGGTGAAGTAACTTCTGATATAATGAATGAATGCATAGAAAAAGATATATTTCCTAAACTATTAGAATTTATAGAAAGCGATGTATATAGTTATGACGCTACTTGGACTAATGGCGGTAAGGAAGATGATGAATGTGCAAGAACAGGTCAATTTAAAAAGGCTTGGTTTGTTGGAAAGATAAAGTCGGGTTTTTATGACCAACTTTATATTGGTTTAGATGGTAGTAAATTGAAATATAAAGCACCATTTGTTCATCGTTCTATATCTATGTATGATGAAATAGAAAATATTTTACCAGAGATTATAAATAATGGTTTAAATAAAAGTTGCTTTAATTTTCCTGCTATTGAAGCAAGACCATTCTGGACTGATTTTCAGAATTGGGTTGAAGACAATCTTGCAGATTTATTTATTGCAAGATGTAAAAAGCACGGAATAAAGATGACTGTTGGTGGTGGCAGTGGATTAAACATATATTAAAGATTAAAGGAGATTACTTTTGGTAATCTCCTTTTTTACTCAAAGGAGTGTTTATGAAGTATATAAGTATTGACGCTTCTAGCACTTGCATCGGTTGGGCTTTATGGGATAATACTGAATTATTAGAATATGGTAAATTAAAGCCTACTAATGAAGATGCTAAATGGAGAGATAGAATTATAGACTTATTACCACAATTAGATAAATTGTTAAAGAAGCATAAACCTAAAAAGGTTTATTGTGAAGATGTTCCACTTATGAATAAAGGTGGAAAAAGTACATTAGTCATTTTAGGCGCAGTACAAGGCTCTATATTGGGCTTATGTGCTTCAAATGGTATAAGTATCGAGTTCATTAGTGTTAGTACTTGGAGAAGCCATATAGGGCTTTACGATGGCACTGCAAAAGGTAAAGAAAGAGATAATCTTAAAGTTAATTCAATCAAACTTGCTAATGAAATATTTGATATAGATTTAAAATATACAATTACTAAAAGTGGTAATTATAACGATAAGAAGTCTGATGACGATATAGCAGATAGTATTTTGTTATATGCGTCAACTGTAAAGAAATATTGTGAAAGAAAAAGGGGAAAATTTGGTAGAAAGGAGAGTAATTAATGGACTTTAATTTGAAAATTGGTGCAGTTGTAAATAAAACTGAAGTAGGTCAACAAGTTAAAAAGGCTTTAAACGAACTTGAACATACCGATGTAACCAAATTAAAGATAACTATTGACGGAAAAGAATTTGTCAAACAAATAGATACATTTGCTAATAAAAGTGGCGAATTAGTAAAAACTGAAAAAATATTAATTGAAACCACTAATCAATTAGGCAAAGCGTTTGAAAATGTTACAGGCGTTGCTAAAGGTAAGTTTGGCGCAGAAAGTATTGTAACCGAATTAAAATCTGCTTATGACCACACCAAAACATTAACTAAAGAAGTTCAAAAATATATTGACCAACAAGGAAAGTCTGTAGTTAAAACTACAGAAATGAATGAAAATGGTCAGAGATATATTAAGACGATTACTACCGAAACTACCGCATTGGGTGATTTAAGAAAAGTAACTCAAATCACCGATGAACAAGGTAATAAATTAGCAAAAGATTTTACTGAAATACAGAGAGTAACAGAAGTAACTAATAAAACAATGCATAAGTTCACTGATGAATTAGGAAGAACTGTTACTGAAATAAGAGAGTTAGACAATAAAGGTGTAACTCGAATAAAGAAAATAGTAGAATCTACAAATGAACTTGGTGTTAAAACTAAAGAAACTTCTAAATATATAGAAAATTCTAATGGTGAACTTTTTAAATTAGGAAATACTTATAAAGAAGTAACTAATGATGAAATAGCATATCAACAACAACAAGAGAAACTTAAACAAACTACTGAAGAAGTTACAGAAAGCACTGAAAAACAAAATAAGGCTCAAGGAAATATTCTTGAAACATTTGGCAAAGTATTAAAATTCCAAATGGTAACTAAAATTATAACAGGTTTTACTACTGCTTGTAGAGAAGCAATAGAAACCGTTAAAGATTTTGATAGTGCTTTGACAGAGTTTAAAAAGGTATCTGATTTAAGTGGTGAAGCATTAGATAACTATGCGAAGAAATTAGGTGATTTAGGAGAGTCTGTTGCTCGTACTCGTACAGAGATGGTTGAAGCGTCAACCGAATTTAAGAAGTCTGGTTATTCAGACGCAGACTCTGCTCAACTCGCTCAATTAGCACAATTATATTCTAATATTGCAGATGAAGAAATAACGGCTGGAGAAAGTGCTAGTTTTCTTATTTCTCAAATGAAAGCATTTGGATATACGGCAGATGAAGCAATTCATATATTAGATGGTATAAATGAAGTATCAAACAATTATGCCGTATCTAGTGCAGACTTGGCTAACAACTTGGGAAAGGTATCTGCAACTTTACACGCAAATAATGTTAGTTATGAAGAATCGTTAGGTATGTTAACTGCGATTACTGAAATAACACGGAACGCCAGTACAGGCGCCAGGGGATTAAGAATCCTGTTTTGACCCCCTTTAAAAACTCTGTGAATTGACTGGAAATTCCTAAAGATTTATCTACTAAACTATAATAGAAATATTATAGTGGCAATGTTAATTACAAAGGTATAGTGATAAAGATAAATATATATGGACAATCAGCAACCAAGCACCTATGGGAATATAGGTGAAGGCTCAACGACTAGAGTTGAAATAATACTCAAATAGCGCAGGGAATTATATTAATATTTTAATATAATTATGATATAGTCTGAACATTATATGAAAATATAAGGAGAATGTATGTATAATATAAAAGAAATAAAAGAGAAATTAAAAAAATATAATTGTAATATAGTTAATGATGAAGAATATATTAATATGACCACACCTTTAACATTGGAACAAAATGGTTATTATACTAAAATGTGCGTAAACAATGTTTTAAATGGTGAAAAGTTTAATACATTCGGAACAAAAAACCCTTATTGTGTAAAGAATATGAATACTTATGCAAGAAATAAGGGAATTAAATCTGAAATATTATCTGTAAAATCTGTTGTTAAAAATAATAAACGTAGAATTTTAGTAGAAGTTAAATGCGAAAGATGTGGCGAAATATTTACTAGAGAATGGACGCATTTAAAAAACAGTTCAATGCTATGCAATGATTGTGTAAGAAAAAAACAAGTAATCAAACAAACACCAAAGAATATTGAATTTGTAAAATCAAAAGGATATAAGTTTATTGATATTCCGAAATATTTAAATGTTCACGATAGAGTTATGGTAGAAGATAAAAACGGATATCGTGGTTATATGGATATATGTGGAATTAAAAGTAAACAAAGAATGATATGCTTTAGTATGTATACAAATAAAGAAAATTATTTGTATAATGCTCAAAACTATGTAAAGCAAAATGGTTTAGATGTTGAAATATTAGATATTAAAACTTATGAAAATAAACAACACCCATTACTATTATGTAAATGCAGTTGTGGTGAAAGTTTTGAAACTAATATCTGGCACATAATTCAAGGTAAAACAAGATGTAATAAATGTTCATCTAGGGAAAGTAACAGAGAGTATAAAGTAAAACAATTCCTAGAAGAAAACAACATTGAATATATCCAAGAATTTAAATTAAGTGCTTGTAAAGATATTTTACCTTTACCTTTTGATTTTTGGTTAAAAGATTACAATATATTAATTGAAGTAGATGGTGAACAACACGAAAAACCAACTGCTTTTGGTGGAGATAGAAATATTGCAGAAATAAATTTTAAACAACAGTTAAAAAGAGACAAAATAAAGAATGATTATTGTAAATATAATAACATTCCTTTATTAAGAATTAATTATACAGATATAGATAATACAGATAATTATAAAAATATAATAACTTCTTTCATACATTCCGTTCAAATTTAATTTGAATGAACATAAAGGAAACAAATATCTTCAAGACTTGTTCAAATTAATGATGAAGCAAGTTCTACAGGTAAGAAATTAAGAGCAATCTATGAAGACCTTGATATTGCGATATATGATTCAAACGGACAATTACGTTCAACATTTGATATATTGCAAGAGTTAAGTACTAAATGGGAAACTCTTGATACAAATACAAAACAATATATTGCGTTAACATCTTCAGGTGCAAACCAAATTCAGAACTTTTATGCTTTAATGTCTAATTTTGGTACTGCCGTAGACGCTACTAATACTGCTATAAATGCAAGTGGTAGTGCTTGGAGAGAAAATGCTAAATATATGGAAAGCATTGAAGCCAAAACTCAAAAATTAAAAACTGCAATTCAAGATTTAATTTTAGGTAATGGTGGACTTGAAAAGTTGATAAAAATCGTTTTAGATTTATCAACTAATATAGTTAAACTTATAGATAATGCAGGTGGTTTAACTACAATAATAGGTACATTAAGTGGTGCTTTAATATTATTAAATAGAGAAGCCGTACTTAAACTTGTTCAAGGTTTATTTTCAGTAGGACAAGCAGTAGAAGAAGCAACGATTGAACTTAAAATATTTGGTACAACTGTAACAACTACTAATACTGCAATTAATGCTACTGCTGGATATATAGGTATTTTAGTATTGGCTTGTACTGCTTTAGTAGCAGTATTAAGTTATGTTGCTAAAAGTAATGAAAGAACTATAAAAGATATTGGTGAACTTAATCAGAAAATAGAAATTGAAAGAAACGAAATTAAGGAAATCACCGATAATCTTGAAAAGTTAAAGAGTAAACTTAACGAACTAAAAAATATTGAAAACCCTAGTTTAACAGATGAAAGAGATATACAAAATTTAAATGTAGAAATTCATCAGTTAGAGACCGAACTTGCTCTTAAGAAAAAGATTAACGAAGAAGACGAAAGAACTAGAGAGAAAAAAGCAAGTAAGATAGTTAGTGGAAGTTTATTTGCAGGAAATAAATCTTTAGGTGAAGACTTATTAGTAAATGAAGCGTCATATTTTAAACAAGTAACAGGAAGTTCAACTAACGAAGGAAAATATGACACGTTAGGGGAAACCTACTATCAACAAGTTATAAGTTACACAGATAGACTTAATGCAGTAAAAGAAAAACTTAATGAATTAATTGAAGAAAATAGTACTCTTGTAGATGAAAATGGTAATGTACTTGAAGGGCAAAACAAAAAATACGAAGAAAACAATAAAAAGATAGAGATAGCAGATAAACTTATTGATAGTTATGATAAAATGCTTATCAAGGCTACTACCGAATTGGAAAATACAACAGAAGGTCTTGATAAAAATTCTTTATCTTATCAGTTGGCTAGACAGGCTATAGATTATTATTCTGAATCAGTTTGGAACTCTTTAGACGCAACTGAAAAACAAGCAACTTCAGAAGAATTAATTACTTCTGAATTAGAAAGAGTTAGAGAAGAATATTCACTAACAGATGACGAATATCAAAAACTTCAAGATACAGTAGAAGAAGCAATAGCAAATAAAGGTGATGAAGAAGACGCTTATCTTGTTGCTTCTAATGCTATTAATGAATTTATCAGTTCTATAAGAGAAGAATCAGATTTATTGTCTGATTGGAACAAACAACTTGATGACCTACAGGCTAATTACAAAACTTTAAGTGAAGCAGTAGAGGAATATAATACTAATGGTGGCTATTCAGTAGATACTGTACAAAAATTATTAGCATTATCTCCCGAATATCTTTCAATGCTTGTTGAAGAAAATGGTCAACTTAAAGTTAGTGAAGAAGCATTAAAAGCAAAAGCCGTTGCAATCATAGAAGAAGCAAAAGCCAAAATCTATGAAGAAGGTGCAGAAAGAATAAATCAAATAGCGCAAAGAGATTCTACTGCTACTACAAATGAAAATACTCAAGCAGTAAAAAATAATACAGAAGCAAATCTCGCTAATGCTAAATCAGTATATGATATGGCAAAATCAAGAGAGTTACTAAATAATGGTGGCGCTCGTAAAGAAATTGACGCTATTGATAAAGATGTTCAAAAGAGAGTTAAAACGCTTGATAATTTACTTCTCGATTTGGACAAAGATTTCAAGAAGACATTTACGGACGCTAAAACTTCTGCTAGTCAAGCAAAATCAGAAGTTAATGCATTGAAGTCTTCTGTTGAAGCCCTTAAACAAGAAGTCGCTGATATGAATGATGAACTTGATAAATATAAGAAAGCCATCAGTTATATCAAAGGCAAACTTGATGAAGAAATAGATTCGCTCAAAGAGCAAAGAGATATCGAAGTTCAGTTGCTTGAAGACAAGATAGAAGCACTCGAAGATGAAAAGCGACTTGACGAAGATAGACATAAAGAAGAAATTCGTTTGCTTGAAGAAGAAAGAGATTTAATAATCAATACTACTAAAGAGCAAATCGAAACTCTTAAAGAAAGAAAAGAGCAAGAAGAAGAATATTGGAATAATAAAATTCAAGCCCTTAAAGACCAAAATGAAGCGTTAGAAGAACAAGCAGAACTAGAGAAGTTATTACTCAATCTTGAAACTGCTAAAAATACTAAAGTCAGAGTTTATAAAAAGGGTCAAGGCTTTGTATGGCAAACTGACGCAGAAGCAGTCAAGAAAGCAAAGAAAGAACTTGATACTTTCTATAGAAAGAAAGACTATGATAACGCGCTTAAGGAACTTGAGAATTTCAAAAAGGCTTCTTTGGATAGTTATAACGCACAGATTGATGATTTAAATAATTATGTTAATTCAGTCAAGAATGCTTATAACACTCAAATTGACGGAATTAATGCCCTTATTGCTACGAATAAGACTAAATATGATGAACAAATCACTAGTCTTAAGAATATGGTCAAGCAAACTAAATCTGCTTATGAAGAACAAATAAAGTATTTTGAAGAATACAAAAAGAGTTTTGATAAGCAGTTAAATGCGTATGAAGACCAACAATCTAGATTGCTTACGTTGCAATTAACAGGCATAGATTTTGAGAATCAGAATTGGAAAACAAGATTAAGTAATCTTGATTCATTTGCAAAAGAATATAATAACAAACTTGCAGAGTTACAGAAGAAGCAAGAAGAATTAAATGCACTGCAAAGACAGTTGAATAGTTCTTCTTCATCAAGTGGTAGTACAAATTATAACCCTACTCCTACACCCACACCTACACCAACACCAACTACTAGAACTAAAACTGTTTATGTTGTAGGTGGTAAAGAGTTTTCAGATTATAATAGTGCTATTAATACTGTAAATTCTAATAAGAGATTTAATGAAGATATTGATAGACAAATTGCAGAAGTCAGAAAAAAGGGTGGAAACACTACTGCTATGCAGGCACAAATAAATGCATTAAACTCTCAAAAGAAAGCAACAAGTTATTCTACCAAAACAGTAACATATGCAAAAGGTACACCTTCTGTAAAAGATGACCAAATTGCTATCGTAGGTGAGAACCCTAACAAAGAATTAGTTATTGGTTCTAAACTTAATGGTACTGCTATGAACTTAAAGAAGGGTACAGGTGTTGTTAACGCTAAATCTACAAGTACTTTAGCAGGATTATTAAATACTTTAGGTGGACAGTTAAGTAGTGCTAGTACGGGTAATTATAACTTATCCGATAATAGTACTCAAACATCACAATCAATTCAGATTGGTAATATATCCTTACCTCAAGTTAGAGACGCAAATGATTTTATAGATGCATTAAGCAATTTCCAAAACATAATGGCTCAAAAGGCTTATTCTAGTATTTAAATATAAAAGAGAGAAGTTTAGGCTTCTCTCTTTAGTACATAATAAAATAAAGGAGAAATAACTATGGCAACAAACACTCAAGAAGCAATCAACGCGATTGCTAGTGGAATAGTTGAGTATGTAGATAATAAAATTTCAAATATACCATATGTGCGTACTGAACTAGGCACAATAAAAAGTGTTAGTTTGACTAATGGTAAATATTTACATACAGTTACAGTTAGAAATTTTGATTATATAAAAATAAAGTCTGTAGGTAATAATAAATATCTTGTTGGAAGTATAGTATATTTGCTTGTACCTAATGGACAGTATAATAATATGTTTATATTAGGACACCTTGATGACGCGTTAGCAAATATTAAAGGTGGTACTATAGATATTGGTAACGGAAAGTTTTCTGTAGACGCTAGTGGTAATATGACTGCTACTAGTGGTAAGATTGGTTTGTTTGATATTGATGAAGGTTTTAAATATTACAATCCAGAAAGTCCTACAGATGTAATTGGTGATATTATACCATTCTCTAGTGGTGGTGTTGGTGGTATAGAAATTGGTGGCGCAGAATTAAGATTATCTAGTAGTAGAAGTACACAATTATTATCTGATAGAGATGTTTCATTACACGGAAAAGAAGATGTAGAGATAACATCTGGAATAAATGAAGGTGGTATAACAGAAAGTGGAAATATAAGTATGAGTTCTTTTGGTGGAGATATAAGTATAATAGGTATATTTAAATGTTATTCTTATTCTTTAATTACACCACAAATAAATTTTCAAACCCCATATTCTTCAGATAATGTAACATATACATATTCTAGGTTGCCTATGTTAGCACCATCTTACAGACAAACTTCTGATAAGAGAATGAAGAAAGATATAAAGAAGTTAAATATTAAGAAAGCGTCTGATTTTATATTAAGTCTTAAACCTTGTGAATTTAGATATAAAGAAAATGATGAAGAAAAACATCACGGCTTTATTGCACAAGAAGTTAAGAAAAATATGTATGATGATTGGAGTCTACACACTGGTAATGAAAGTCAAACACTTGCTTATACTGAACTTATTGCAGATATGGTTGCTACAATTCAAAAGCAACAAGAACAAATAGAAGAATTAAGGAAGGATATTGAAATATTAAAGAAAGGAGAATAAATGACAAAGTATGGCAACTATTGAAAAATCTCCTGTGATTTTAAGTGCAAAAGCGAGTTATATTGGTGAACATTTTGCTACTATTGAACTAGTTTTTGAATGGGACATTAATGATTTTGATAATATTACAGGTATGGTCTATATGGTAGGCGATATTGATTATTCCTATGGTTTTTATCAAGGTACTATATCTGTACAATATTTAGGAAACAATACTTTTAAATGGATAGGAAGTACTGATAGCAGTTGGTTGGTTTTAGGTGAAAGTCAATATAAAATAAAAATATATGGTGAAAAAACCTCAACTCAAGAAGAATTTGATACTTTATATTCTGATAAATTTATAATGTACTTGTTTCAACAACCTGTAATTACTTCAAATGTTTATGCTGGTCAACTTGTAGAAATGGAAGATGGTGCTTTTACATTTGAAGATATATATAATCAATCACAGTCGGCAGAACTTTATTGGTATCAATATATATTATATGATTCCAACGATGTAGTATTACAAACAGGAGAAAAAACATACTGCTATGAATCTCCTCCTGTTAATATGAGTTATACTTTTGATGGGTTTATTAATCGTCAAAATTATAAAATAAAAATTAAAACTGCTACTTTATATGGCGATTTAGAATACGAAAAAACAACTTCCTTTACTGCTAGGACTAATACAGTAATTGCAGATTATCCTAATGTACTTGAAGCAGAATGTAAAAGTAATGCAGATAGCAATGATATTAAAATAACATTCTATTGGAATACTAATAGATTTGAACCCGTAGATTATATGGTGTTCATCAATAATGATGAAGAAGGTGTCAAATTTATTAATACAGAAGATATAACATATCTTGGTGATAATGTATATGAGTTAAATATTAATGTGTTAAATTCAGATACACAAATATTTGAGTTTGGTGAAAATTCTTATCAAATCAAATTGATAAGTTATGATAGTGGTGATGAAATTGCTAGTTCAAGGTCTAATAGTTTTATGATGTTTAGGGGCAATCTTCCCGTTATAACAAATTCAAATATATCTGAATATGAAGTAATTACAGAAAGTGGTTATATATTTTCTGATACTTATTATCAAGCACAGAATGACCCTTTAGATTATTGTCAATATACTTTATATGACGCAAATGATAATGTATTGGAAAAGAGTGATAAAATATTTAGCACGAATTTACCACCGATAATATTATATTATTATTTCAATGGTTTTGAGAACAATACGATGTATAAAATAGGGTTTTATTTAAGAACTCAACACGGTCTGGAGGTTAGTAAAGTGACGAGTTTTAATGTAGAGTATGATGAACCCATTTTAAAGAGTAAACTAAAAGTTGAAAATAAATGTAATGAAGGATATATAGACATTAGTAGTAACATCTTTGCAGGTCAAGGTATTACTAGTCCTACCCCTATGGTTTATATTGATGAAGGGGGTAAATATTCTGCATACGCTATAGCGTCAGACCCTGTTATACAATATGGTTCTAATACAAGCAGATGGATATATTGGAATAATGGAATTGATATAGATAAAAACTTTGTTTTAAAGTTTTGGTTTACATTGGGTTCAACTAATAATAATATTATTAGAATGTATGATGATGATGGTCATTATATAAATGTAAAATATAAAAGACTTAAAAGAAATAATCAAGCATTTAATGGCGACTTCATTGAAATTTCAGATGAGAATGGAAATGTAATCGCCAATTCTAATATACTTTCTATAAGAGCAAATTCAACCGATAAATTCTTCTTATGGATAAAGGTTGTAGATGATGAATGGGAAGTAATAATACAAAACCTCGAACAAGATACTTCTGTATTTAATTGGAATGATTTAGACGATAATTTAGGTTGGAATCAGACTACAGATTTAACTTGGGAAGGTGAGCAATATGAAGACGAAGGTTTATCAACGGCTTATCCTATTGCAATAAGAAATAATCTTACCAATGTAATAGTTGGTAATGCAATCTGTAGACAGTTAGAAGTTACAAATAATATTGAAGAAACTTACAATCAGAATTTTGATGATTGGGATGAGTTTATGGTATTGAAATGTGACTTTGATAGAAACGTACAAGCAGGTAACCTTGAAGAACAAGTAGGCAATATTGACGCGATTAGAATTAAGAGAAAAGATGCAAGTATGGGTAAATGGATAACCATATTTGAAAGAGAGATTAATGATGATACAGACTTAAAGATTGCTTACAGAGATTATGGTGTACCTAAAGGAATTGAACAGACTTATGCTTTAGTTCCCGTTTTAGCAGATAAGACAGAAGGTAATTATATTACTGCTAAAGTTGTACCTAATTGGAATGCTACATTTATTTATGATGGCGAACAGTGCTTTAAATTATATAGTTCAATTACATATGGTAATGTGGCGAAGAATAGACCTGTTGGTGTATTGAACCCTATAGGTGCTATTTATCCTACTGTAATACAGAATGGCGAAAATAAATATATGAGTGGTATGGTATCTGGACAGTTGTTAGGATATAATTACGAACAGACAAGAAGATTAGATAGAGTAGATGTTACAAGACAGATTCAAGACTTTACCGATTTCTTAACAAATGGTAGAGCAAAAATAATCTTCGATTGGAATGGTAATTGTTGGTTAGCAAGAGTTACAGATTCACCTACTATAAATTACAATATCAAAACAACTAATGGTGTGGCTACAGTATCATTTAGTTGGGTTGAACAAGGCAAATATAATAATGAAGAAGACCTTGAGAATAATAATCTTAAATAGAGAGGAGTGGGATAATGGGTCTGTTTAAATATTTCAACCCTGAAGAATATAGAGTAAGTAAACAGAACAATAGAACTTTGCATATTCTAATATATATATTAGATTTTCAGTTCAGAAAAATTGCAGAGTTAAGTGGTATTGTTTTGGATAACTCTACATTTTCTATTGACGCGAATAGCGATATAAGAAGAACTTGTAATTTATCTATTATTCCTACTTCATCAGATTTTGATATCACCGCTAATAGTGATATATGGATAGATAAATATATTCAAGTAAAGGTTGGAATTGAAGATACAAGTAACAATAATGAAATAGTATATACTAATAAAGGTGTATACTTGATTAATAATCCTAGTAAAGTTTATAGCGCAACTAGTAATCAATTAACTATAACAGGAATTGATTTAATGGCTAAACTTACAGGAATGAGAAATGGATATTTGAGTGGCACTCAAGGTGGAGTGTCATATCAAATTCCAGCAGGTAGTGATATTGGTGATGCTATCAAATCTACTTTTGCATTAGGTGGATTTGATAATGTCGCGGTATCAGATTTTAAACCTACTTCGGTTGTGCCTAATGATATTATAATATCAGTTGGAAGTACGATTTATGGTATGTTAAAAGAATTAGTTGATATTAATTCATTTTATCAAATGTATTTTGATGAAAATGGTGTGCCTTATGTAAATCGTATTCCTAGTGGTGACAATGAGCCTGTAATGGTTGATGATGATTTATGGAAAGATGTTTTAATTTCTTATAATCAAAATATATCTTTTGAAGAAGTTAAAAATGTTGTTGAAGTTTATGGTAAAACTTTAGATGACGGAACTACACCTTATGCTATTGCTTTAGATGATGACCCTAGAAGTCCATTCTATGCTTATGGTAAAGCAGGTCAAATTAGAATCATCTTAAGTGGTGGTGAATATGATAATATATATACTGATGAATTGGCACAAGATAGAGCCGATTATGAGTTATATTTAAGATGTAGATTACAAGACCAATTAACGATTACTACTGTACCTATTTATTGGTTAAATGTGAATTGGTTGATTGAAATCACATTGCCTAATAAGCAAGGCGAAGAAGTAACTGAAAAATATATAATTAAAAAGATTGATACTACTGTAGGAGTTAATGGAACTCAAACTATTACTATGATGAAATATTATCCTACAGATGTATAGAAAGGAAATATAAAATGGCAAGTATTCAAATTAATAGAGGTACTACTACTGAAATTGAAAATACGCCATATAGAGATGGTTTAATCTCTTTTGATACCGACAAGAAAGAAATCTTGATGGATAACAATGGGGAAAGAGAAACTTATGGTGCTAACGGCACTGAAGTTACTGCTAACCCTGAAGGTCAAGCCACTGGAGATTTACAGAAATTAGGTATTGGCGAAGATATTTATAATGTTAGTGGTGGTCATACAATTCAGAATACAAGTGGTACGGCAGTAACACAAAGAACTAAAATGCGTATTAATGGCGCATATGTTCACGATGATGCTACTAATCAAGTTACTGATGTTGATATTGTAAGAGATATGCTTAAATCTGAAATTGAGTCATTAAGTGGTGATTCAGTTGAAGGTTTTCAACATAGTACTGACGAACCTGATGAAGTACAAATTACAATACCTACAGAACTTGACGATTTAAATGATGTTAGTATTGATAATAACTTGGAAGATGGTCAAGTATTGAAATATAATAGTACTACTCATAAATGGGAAAATAGTACTGTTGGTTATTTTGTATCACAAAGTTCACCTATTACAGTTGAAGCAACTACAAATACAACATTGGTTACAATACCAAAAGTTGAAGCAGGTGTATATATTGTTTGCGGTTCATTAAAAATTAATACTATGCCATCAAGCAATGTTTTAAGATATTTTCAATTAACAATGTCAAATGGAGATAAGATTTGTGAGATGACAATAAATCAGGCAGCCTATGCTACAATTAGAATACCTGTAAGTGGTGTAGTAATATTTAATTCCGATACTACAAATGTTAATTTAATTGTTTATTTGAGAGAACAATTAGAAATTGCAGAAACTGAAATAGGTCTTATGAAAATGTTCTAATCGGTTGACAATTTTCATTGAGTATGTTATAATACTTATAGTTAGTAGATAAAATAGGAGAATAACAATGAAGATTGAAATTGAAGTAAAAGATAATGCTACAAACGAAGATATTATTAAGTCTTTATTTCCTACAATGTACACTAATACAGATAAATTACGAGAACCAGAGTTTATTTATCTTTGCAGTAATGGAACGATTCAAGCAAAAATATATACTGATTGGTGGAACGCAAAATTTAAGAGAGAATAAACAATGATACAAATTGACAAGCCAATGCCTAAATCTTGTTCAGATTGTTTGCTTTGTAAAATATTCAAAGAAGATATTTTATATTGCAAGGCAACGGACGAGATTTTAAGGGGCGAAGCATTTTACAGAAAAAGATTTGATGATTGTCCCTTAAAAGAGATTAAGGAAGAATAAAAATATATAAATATCGGTGTGGCGAGGAGTAGTCAAGGCAAAACAAAAGTCAATGCAATAGTTGGGGGTTAACTTTATACCCTTGCCGAGTCACACCGAATTTATTTTAAAAAGGAGATAAAAAATGAGTTTTTACTATAAAAAGCAACTAATTTCTGGGGTTAATGTACCTTCGGAATACACACTTGCAGAATATAATAATCTAACTGTAAAACCTCAAGAATGGATAAGAACAGATTCTCCTACAGAAAACGCGTCTAAATTATTAAGATTAAATGACGTTAATATAAATAACCCTACAGATAATGAAGTATTAGCCTATGATAATATTTTACATAAATGGACAAATCAAAAGGCTAGTGGTGGTCTAGTTGCGAGAATTAAAGTATTGTCAGAAACGGGTTCAACTGTTACTGCAACTAAAGACGCAACTACAATTACTTTAGTAGAAGTTACAAGTGGTGTATTTCAATGTGATATTGAAGAATATGGCACTTGGGTTGTAAGTTCTACATATGATGATTTTGCAATACAAGAAAGTGTAGTAGTAGATACTGCTAAAGTATATACTGTAACAACAAATCACTTTAGAGCAAGTATAACAGTAACATATCCTAGTGGTGCGACTGTTAGTTGTTCTAAAATCGGACAAGAAACTCAATACGCAGATAGTAATCCTTATACATTTGAAGTTGAAGAAAGTGGTATTTGGACTATTACAACTACTAAAGATGGTAAGAGTTGGACGCAAGATGTTGTTATTTCAACTAGTGGTGAAGAAGATGATATTGAATCAGTGCCTGATGGTAATACTGTAACTGCTAATGATATAACTTATCTGTTGTATTGTTCAGAAGTATTTGATAAATCTTATACTACATTGTCGCAGATATTAAATGATAGTGATACTTTGTTTGCAGTAATAAATTCAGAAAATGGTATAGATTATCTTGTAAGAAGTACATCTTATGCAAGTGATATTGCAAGTAATCAAACTGCTATGTCTGTAATAGGCGCAAGTGATTATGCAAGTAATACTTTGCTCGAAGATACTACTTGGAGAACTGCTTTATTAACTTCTAGTTATGCAAGTAGCATTATTAATACAGAAAACCCTGTAATGTATGGAAATACAGTTCCTACGGGAGAATGTAGTGCAAGTTCTACTAATGGTAGTAACTCACCTTATAAGGCATTTAATGGAAGCACAAGTAATTATTGGGAAGCAACTTCTACAACTAATTCTTGGGTACAATATGCGTTTGCTAATGCTGTTAAGATTCAGAAGTGTGTAATTACACCTAATTATGTTTCTAGTAATCTTTGTGCAAAGAATTATAAGGTTCAAGCATCAAATGATAACTCAACTTGGGTTGATTTATATACAGGAATATTTAATAACGCAAATGATGAAACTGCAACCATAGTATTTAGAAATGTTAATGCTTATAAATATTATAGAATAAATACCACTGACGCTTATGGTAGCAATAGAATTGGTTATAAGAGTATTAAATTCTTTGGTAGACAGAATGGTGGTATTCAGACTTGGTTAAGAGCAGGTGGAATCACTAATAAGCAGTATACAACATTAAGTGCAGTTCTTGCAGATACAAGTACAGTTGCAACACTTATGGCTAATAATGACGCAGTAGATTATCTTGTAACAGTTCATAGTTGGTCTAGTGATATTTGCTATAATGAAAATGCAATGCAGTGTATAGGCGCAAATAATTATTGTGCTAATACATTACTCGCAGACCCTAGTTGGTTAACAGATATTTATATTTCTGAAAATTACTATGCTTATGTATTGAATGTACAGACACCTATGATGACTTCTAATACAACACCTTCTGGTGAAGTATTCGCAAGTAGTGTCGCGTCTGGTCAAGCATATTTAGCATTTGATGGATATTATGAGACTTGTGTAAGTATTCCTAATGCAGTCGGTAATTATATTGGTTATGATTTTGGTAGTGCTAAACATATGTATCTTGCAGTATTCCAAGTAGAAAATACTAGTGGTACTACATATAAGTTGCAAGGCTCAAGTGATGGTACAACGTGGACGGATATTGAATCGTTTAGTTCAGATTCGTTTATACCTAATTCGTTGCCTATTAATGATACTTATAGAATGTATAGATTCTATCAGAACTCAAAGACTACTAATAATGCTAATATTGATTATTATGACATTACTTTGTATGGTAGACAAGATGTATAGGAGAATATATGAAAAGAAGTTTTACTGATAAGTTATATTTATTTAATCTTATCTTTTCTTGGTTATTTATTGCAATATGTATTGCATTAACTGTTTTTAGTGGATATTTAAATATAACTGATTTATCTATAGTTAACGTAGGAATACCTACAATCTTTGCAGAACTTTCCGTGCATACAGGTTTTGTAATATGGAAAGCAAAGGTAGAGAATTGTAGAAAATTTAAAGATGTAAATTTGTTACAAGAATTAGAAAGCGAGGTTTAATATGAATATCGACTTTGAAATTGTAAAATTAATTGTTTATTTGGTAATGGCTTTAGCCGTACTTGTAGTTAGTGGCTTTGTTCTTCCTATGGTTAGACAGAATATTGGCACAGAGAAGTACAATTTAATATTGGGATATATTGAACAAGCAGTTAATTCAGCAGAACAGATTTTCGGTGGAGAAGGAACGGGCGAACAGAAGAAAGCATATGTTATTCACATTATGCAAGGTATACTTGAGAAGGTTGGTTATAAACTCACCGAAGAACAGTTGAATATGCTTATTGAGTCGGCAGTTAAGGCTATGAATGACGCTAAAGCAATTAATGAGAAATTAGATGTTAAAGTTGAATAAGGAAGGTGATAAAATGCAAGGAATTGATGTTTCTAATTATCAAGGAAATATTGATTGGGCTAAAGTAAAGGCTAGTGGTAAAGACTTTGCTATTATCCGTGCAGGTTGGGGTCAGACTAATACAGACCCCAAGTTCAAAGAATATATAGAGAATGCAATTAAGAATGGATTCAATATTGGAATATATTGGTTCATTTATGCAAGAAGTGAAAAGGACGCTATTAATAATGCTATTAAATGTGATAGTTTAATTGCGCCTTATAAGCAGTATATTAATTTTAAAGTCTGGGCAGATTGGGAATATGATAGTGATAACTATTGTAAAGGTCTTGATAAAAATACAAGAACTCAATGGGTTAAGGCTTTCTGTAATAAGATTAAAGAACGTGGTTATGATGTAGGTATTTATGCTAACCCTGATTATATCAAGAATAAATTTGGAGATATCTCTGAATATCCTTTATGGTTGGCTTATTATACATCTAGCGTAAATTCTGCAATGGCATACAACCCTTTGATGTGGCAGTATTCTTCTAAAGGTAGAGTTAATGGTATTGGTGGTAATGTTGACCTCGATGAGTATTATGGTAATTTTATACAAGTTAAGACTGAAGAACCCAAACCTAAAACAGAGACTGCACCTATAACAGAAGTTGCTACAACAACTAATTATAAAGTTAAAAGTGGAGATACTCTTGGCGCGATTGCGTCAAAGTATAAAACTAATGTTGACACTTTAATGAAACTTAACCCTCAAATTAAGAATAGAAATCTTATTCAGACAGGTCAGATTATTAAAGTGCCTAGCATTACAAGTGTTATATCTAATCCTTATAAAGAACCTATTGTAATATTAAAACACGGTTCAAGAGGTGAAGGTGTAAAATGGTTACAGTGGGCTTTAAAGTCCAAAGGTTATGATTTAGTTATAGATGGTATTTTTGGCAACTGTACTAACAACGCAGTATTGAATTTTCAGAAAAGCGTTGGTATTCAAGTTGATGGCAAAGTTGGAGTTATAACAAGAACAGAACTTAAGAAGTAAAGGAGAGATTATGAGAGGATATAGAATGACTGCATTCAATGGTGGGGAAGAACCCGTAGCCAAAGAATTGTGGTTATATGATTATGACAATTCTAGTGAGTACGCTTCTCTTTGGAGTCCTACAGTACCTCGAATATCAGTATCGCGACCTGGCGCAAGTTCGGATTGGAATAGTTATAGTACTTCATTAATTAATTTTAAGAATATATCTAAATATAAATATTGCCATATTATAGGAAGTACATCTGGTTATACACCTTATGGTTCTGCTAATAGTGCTTCCATTTGGTTATCCAATTCTGCTAATAAGAATGTTAAAACATTATATTCAAGAGGTTCTGCTGGCGGTGGAACTGGCATTGCGATTAATGTTACTATAGATATTTCGGATATAACCGAAGATATTAAAATTAATTGTTCTGTAGGCGCTCAATGTGGAAGTACAGGTAATACTTGTTGGTCAAGATTTGAGTTAACTAAATTATGGTTTGCGAATGAGTAGGTGAATATAAATGCGAGGTTATAAAATGAGTGGCATAGAAGAAGGAGAAGGAGATAGTAAGTTTAAAATCTTTTGGCTCGGTGTAGTTGAAGGAGTTACTTGGGGCTTTTCAAAAAGTCTCCCTGATTCTGATTCTAGGGCAAGTTATTCAACGGGAAGTAGAATGTCTTCTTCTGTATCTGAATATTATGCACAAAGTAGTTTGTATTCGTCTGCAATCAATTTAACAGATTATTCTAAATTATGTATTACTGCTACAGTTGGTAGTGGTGCTTCAAATAACGGAACATACCAATATGGAATAACTAATAATATTGGAATAAATCAAACATTTACTAAAGTGCTTACTACCCCTGGTGCAGGCAACTTCGTTATTGATATTTCAAGTCTTCAAGGAAATTATTATTTTAAGATTTTTGAAAGTTCTGGAAATAGAAGTTCTAAAAGTGTTGAAATTACTCACATATGGCTTGAGAAATAAGGTGTTAATATATGAGAGGTTATAGACAAATAGACATAAAAGGTGAAGGTGGAGAGAAGCCATCACCACAAACATTAAAGTTGTTTTGGGATGGACTTGTTAATGATATAACTTGGACATTTACTTGGCATAAATCTGATAGTGATTCAAGAGAGTCGCATTCTATAACAAACACTTTGGCTATTTCAACATCTGGCTATTATGCAGATTGTATGTTTTATACACCACAAATAGATTTAACAAATTATTCTAAAATAAAGTTTACAGTTAATAGTGGTTGGAGTCAGACTGCCGATGGGCGCAAAGTTGGTGTTATGATTAATAATGCGCTTAATTCATATACAAGACAACAGACTGGTGTTGGTGGTGCAAATACTTATACATTAGATATTTCAAGTTTAAGAGGTTTTTATTTTGTTAGTATATATACATCATCACAGAATAGAAATGGGTCTGGTATAACTGTTTCAAGAGTATGGCTTGAACAATGATATTATAATATAAAGGAGTGATATAATGGACGTAATAGACGTATCAGTTGCTTCAATGTCGGATAAGAAATTTGACGTTATGGCTAGATATTGGTATGATAATAACGATGAAAGCACAATGGAAGATTATCCTTACGTTTGTGTTGTAGGTCAAACACCTAGATACGATGATACGAATAAACTTCCTGTTTATAAAACTGATATTCAGAATGGTGTACCACAAGATATAATCAAGAAGGTATTTAAAGCATTTGAAGATGAAGGAGTAATTGGAAATAAATATTATATTTTAAGAATATCTAAAACTGCCGAACATCAGTATCACGCAACTTTACTCACAGATACTAATCCTTTAGTTTGTGATTTTGATACTACAAGTAATGAATTAAAGGTAAGAACATTTGATACTAGTAATGTATGGGACGCTGATTTTATAGAGGATTATCCCCCTATGATATTGGGAACTGCTATTTCCCCTAGTCCATATAATAATGGTGGTAGTGGAAATGTTGTAACATATTCATATGGTTTGGAGTTTGTTAATCCGTTAATTGATTCAAATGAGGATGTTGTAGTTATTGTAAATCCTAATCAGAAAGACATATTTGATGGTGAAGATACCATTGTATTTGAAAACAGAGATGTTCCTAAAACTTCAGATAATGCTATGCCTTTATGGCAGTTAAATGGTGTTGGTATGTTACCTACATCTACAGAAAGAGAAAGTATTAATATGGTTACTGAAGCATATTTTGATTCTACAGGAATTAAACTCTATGCTACAGACCAACCTACAGTAGATTTAACATTAGAAATGAAGGTATAAATTATGGCTAGAGGTCACAGAACTAATGTTATTACTTTGGCACAAGCAGAACCTTACAAAATAGAAATATTGAATTATGATGGAACATATAGTCGCTGTGTCAATCCAACAGTAACAGATGGAATCCTAACGGCAAGTATAGGTGGAACAATGTGGGGTGTGAGTGACCATTTAATAATTCAGTTTTCAGTATCGGACGAAAGTGTATTATCAATAGCAAGTGCATTAACATTAAATGCAAGATATCATATTGTTAATTCAAATAATGTTTCGGTGTACAATAGTTCTAGTGCAGGTTCAATAACATTATCTGCTGATATATACACTTTTTATATTTATTACCCTTTGTCAAATGTAAATGATTTAGACCAACACGGAATAACAGTTAGAAAGAAATAAATATAAATGCTATTCACATAATATAGGGGAATTTATTTCCCCTATTGTACATAAAAAATTTTATAAAGGAGAGATTAGATGGAAGTATTAATGTGTGGGGAAAACCCCGTTGGTAGTTTACTTGGTAGTGCAGATGATACACCATATGAAAATGAAATAAGCGTTGGTGACGCTTTAGATAATATATCAAATAGTATTGCTCAAAAAGAAACATCACCTTCAGCACACGCTTATGACGTTGGTGATTATCTTACTTATAATGGAATATTATATGTTGTTACATCACCTATTACTGTAGGTGGGGTAATTACACCTAATACTAATGTTAACGCAGTTAAATTAGTTGATATTAGTGGGGGTGGCGGTAGTGGAAGCGGTCATACGATTGTAGATGATGGTGGCACTGCTATAGGCGCAAAATCTAATTTACAATTCAAGGGCGCATATGTTCATAATAGTGGTAATAATACTATTGTTGAAGTTGCTAGAGAAATTAGTTCATCTGATTTTAATAATCTTTCTAGTGCAGAAAAGAAGGGTATAATTAGAACTACAGATGATAATAAAACATATGTTAATGGTACTAATATTACACCTAATACTATTGATGTTACCTCTATTGCTACAGTAGAGACTTCACCTACAACTAATTCATATGCTACAGGAACTCATTTAGTTTATAATGGAATATTATATAAAGTTATTGCACCTATTTCTCAAGGTGGAACTTTAACTGTAGGCACTAATATTCAAGCCGATACTTTACAAGCGCAGATTGACGCAGTTGGTATTAAGAAGATTACAGTTAGTGCAACTATACCTTTAAGTGAAACCATCGCTACTGCAACTACAGGTATTGCTAAAAATAGAATCATAAGCATTGTTCCTTGTGATACTGCAACAAGTTATGAGAATATCACTTATAGATTAAAGAGCGATGGCAATATATTTGTTGCTTTGGTTAACGATTACAATGAATCTGAAGTGCCTATGGTATATGACTTTATTGTAGTATATATTTAAGAAAGGGAAAATTATGTTATATTATAAAGGACATAAAATATTAGGTGTCAATTTCTTACCTAGATATACTTTGGCTCAATATACTGCATTAAGTGTTAAGCCACATTATTGGATAAGAACTGACGCACCTTTTAGATATAGTGGGGTTATTACAACATTAGATGATTTAACTGATGTTGAAATATCTAATCCCACAGATAAACAAGTTCTGACTTATAATGCTACAAGTCAGAAATGGGAAAATAAAGACGCAATGGGTGGTATGTTGCCACAAATCGTTGCGAGTACAGATACGGGAAGTACTGTTGTTGCAACTAAAGGTGGCATAACTATTCCTTTAACTGAAACATCTACAGGTGTTTTTGAATGTGTTTTATATAATGGTTCAGACACTTATGGTGAATGGACTCTTACTGCTACATTAAATGGAGATACAGAAACTACAACTGTTGATGTTGATACTGTTAAGATTTATAATGTTACATTTGCACCACCTATTCCAGATGGTAGCACAGTATTACCTACTGATGATATTGAAATATTATTAAATTGTGCAAATATATGGGATAGTCCTATTACAACATTATCAGAGTTATTAGCAGATAGTACTACGTTAGAGACTGTAATAAATGATAACAATGCTATTGATTATCTTGTTAGAAGTACAAGTTTTGCAAGTGATATTGCAAGTAATCAAACTGCTATGTCACTTATAGGTCTTAATAACTATGCAAGTAATACATTGTTGGCAGATAGCACTTGGCTTAATGCTATATGTAATAGTGCTTATTTTAATAAAGTTCTTAATACATCTAATCCTACAATGACAAGCAATACTACACCTGCCGGCAATCTCGCATCTGTATCAGATGCTTATGAGGGTGTTGCATATCAGATTTTTGATAACAATGACACGACAAAATGGTTGTCTATGAGTAATAACCCTTGGGCTAAACTTGAACTTGCAACACCGTTTGCTGTTAATAGAGTTATGCTTAAATATGCAGATGTTGCAAGAAGTGATACCTTAACACTCACAATAGCAGGTTCTAATGATGATGTTACATATTCGACAATTGACACTGTAACAACAAATCTTAATAGTAATGCACAGACGTTTGCTGTTTTGAATAATACCGCATACAAGTATTATAAATTCACATGGAACGGCTACTTGTATATTTCAGGACAGTACAATGCAAGAGTTGCAACAATTCAATTTAACGGACGTGTAGATGGTGGTGTACAGGATTGATTAAGAGCAGGTGGAATCACAGACAAGGATTATGTTACATTAGCAGAGGTTCTTGCTGATTCAAGTACATTATCAACACTTATAGCAAGTCACAATGCTATGGATTATCTTGTTACAGCCAAAGGTCTTATTGATATAGTTAATGATAGTACTGCTATGTCACTTATAGGTCTTAATAACTATGCAAGTAATACATTGTTGGCAGATAGCATTTGGCTTAATGCTATATGTAATTCAACTTACTTTGAGAGTGTGCTTAATGACAAAGTGCCTACAATGACAGATGCTACAGCACCGAGTGGTGAGGTTTCAGCAAGTTCCTCTCTTGCAGGTTATCCCGAATATGTCGCTTATAAGGCTTTTGATGGTAATGACAATAGTTATTGGCAATCGGGGGCAAACACAGGGAATAATTCTTGGATACAGTATAAATTTGATAATCCCAATAAAATTAAATGTTTAGGGATTAAAACTATCAATGCTTATAATACATATATTGGAACACTTCAGGCTTCAAGTGACGGTAATACATTTACAGATATGAAGTCTAATATATCAGTTGCTCCGAGTAATACAGCAATAAAAGTCCCTGTTAAAAATCTTAGCAATCTAATCAATATGTATTATAGAATGCAGACAGTTCAATATAACTATGCAGATGGCAGCGGCAGAACTATATTATCAACAGTACAGTTCTATTGCAGAAAAGATGTATAAAACAAAGGGTGGGGCGATAACATCAAGCCACCTATAAGGGAGAAATTATGAGAGGTTACAGAACTGATATTATAATAAATAATGGGGGGGGTAGTGACCCTAACAAGAAATATCTGTATAACTTCGGAGATTCTTATGAGCAATTAACAGGTGGCTATGTAGGTAGAAGATATGGTCAATATACAGGCGGAGATAGATGTACCCCTATGGTATCGGCACAATCACAAAGACTTGATGTTTATCAAGGTTCAGTTCAGTATACTGATTATGGTGCATATGGTGGTGGTACACAATCTTTAGTTAATTTAGATGGTTATAATACTTTACATATGCTTTATGTGTTTGGTAATGGCTCTGAACAAGAATTAGTTTAGATATTTCAACACTAAAAACTTCTTATTATATTGGCTTCTGCTATAACTACCATCATAGTGGTTCAAATTGTTATATTGCATTATTAGTATCGACTACAACAAGTGGTGGTCTTGGTAATAAAAGCGTATCACATAATGTCGGTTATAGTTGGAGTTCACATTTATATATTTCTAAAATTTGGCTTGAAAAGTAAAAGGAGATATTATGTATCAAGGAAACACACCAACTCTTACTTTCAATATCAAGAATAATACTTTTGATATGAATAGTATTCAATTATGTCATATTACAATACGAAATGAGAATGGGGTAAATCAAACTGTATATACAGAACCTACAATAGATGTAGAAAATAAAAAGATATCTCTTGAATTAACTCAAAAAGATACTTTAAAGTTTAACGAAGGTAATTTATATATTCAAATAAGATTAAAAGCCAATGATAAGATTACTTGTAATAAAAACCCTATCGTTACAACTATTAAAGAGATATATGAGAGGGAAGAAATATGATAATAGATGTTATATTAGAGCCTTTAGAATATAGTTTTGATATTGAAATAGAAAATATTCAACAAGAATTTGATGTTGAAATAGTAAAAGAGACAGAGTAATCTGTCTCTTTTTTTTACTTTTTAAGTTCAATTTGCCATTCGATTTCTTCTTTTGCTACAAGTATCAGTAATATAATTATTATAATAGATATCACGCTTAAAGCAAAACATAATATTATACAACCAATTAAAAATATAGTTGATAAGATATTAATTAAATTTAACATTACCATCTTTTACTCCTCTAACGGACAATCTTCTGCTCTTTCACCATCTAAATCTGTTACATATAATTTACAAAAAGGACACTTAAGTTCAAAAAAGTAACCATCTTCTTCAAAGTATGCTATAGGGCAATCATTACAAGATTTAGGCATTTCCATATCAATATTTATCATTTGTTTCTCCTTTCAGTTCTTCCTTTTTCTGCTCTGCTATTTCATAAGTGAAATACTTGTAATAATGGTTTCGCATATACTTTTCAAATTTTTTATAACACTTCTCGCATAAATATCTTTTAGTATCGTGTTCCCAAAAAGAAATACCTTTACAAGTGACCGTATATCTTGTTTCGCTGTCGATATCCTCTCCACATTTATTGCATTTATCAAGAATCAACATCTTTGTTTTCTCCTTTCAGTTCTGTAATACGCTTGTCTATAATATAAACACAGTCGCTCACTGATGATGAAAACGATTCATCTATTTCTGACTTTACGCTTTCAAGTTCTTCAATAATACTCTGCTGATTTTTAAGTGCTTGTATTCCTAAATTTAATGCTTCTTGAAAACATATCATTGCTTTTTCTCTTAATCTTTTTGTATCTTCAGAATAATCATCAAATTCAATATCTCTGTATTTAATTAGTCCTAGCCAATCTATTGCTTCTCGATTCGTCATTCTTCTTCTCCTTCTAATTGTTCGATATAATCTTGTATAATATCACTTGCAATAAAAAGACCATTATTAGTTTGTTCGGAATAATAAGCAGTGTGTCTTTCTATTGTTCCTTTTAATTCTTTCAATATATAAATAGTAGAATCCATATTCTTTCTCCTTATGAAAATTCTCTGTAATAAAATTTCATTTCACTATTACAATTAGGACACTTATCTAACCCTATTACATCTAAACATAAATAATATGGTTCAGTCTTTAATTCTGATTCTTTATGACAAATAGAACAAGTTCCATAAGCCTTTTCTGTTGTAAATGTTCCGTGAATATTTATCCATTTACCCTTATTCACTCTTTATTCTCCTTTTAAATCATAGTCAACCACCAATCATTCGGTGTATGTCTAATATGATATTTTCTTCTTCTTCTTTAAATTTTCTCTTGAAATATTCTTGATTATTCTCTGCAATAGCGGATGACCAACAATGATAACAGTTATCATACCATTGTTCTAATTCGCAATCTTTGCCAATAAATATATTATTAAATCCTATATCTTTAGGACAATGTATATCTCTCATTTACTTTCTCCTAACTATCTATTGTAACTGTTCCATCGCTTGTAACATAAACTTCTATGGCTGTATCATATCCATCACAGTTTCTAACCTTAACATCATAATTTTTATCTTCTATCTTTTCTAACTCTGCTATCAATTCTTTGACTGTCATTTATTCTCCTTTAACTATTTTAAAGAAATCGTATGTTCTATTAAGTTCTTCAAATCTTCTTACTAATAATAAATGACCATTATCTTCAAGATGCTTCTTACCATACTTTGCTACAATGTTACAAATATGGTAATCATCTAATTCGTGCTTCGGAATTTTAGTTCCGTCTTCTGACAACCAAAAATACTTTTCATTATCTCTTTTATCGCAATCTCTAATCATTTATTTCTCCTTTTTATATTCAATATAATCACATATATTACCAATAAGTTGTGATATCCAACTCGTTACTTTACAAGCAAAAAACAAAATTCCCATAATACAAAATATAATTTCTATTACTTTCATTACTGTTCTCCTTTCAGTTCGGCTATATATTTATCTATGATTTTTGCACTCTCTCTGTAACCAGCATCAGCACCATCCCAACCATTATCGTGACTTTTTATTTCTATCTTTATCTGTTCGAGTTCTGTTGCTAATACTCTCTTATCTCTGCGATATAACCACGCACCCATTTCTTTTGAAGTTAATACTCGTATAACACTATCTAAATGTTCCCATATAGTTAGTTCCTTATCTGTCATTATTCTACATTCTCACTTTCTCTTATCTTCAAATTCGTAACAATCGTGACAATATCTGCACTTCTTTTCAAAATGTGAAGCATCTTTCGATGTGCAATTCTTACAGATAGATTCTTGAAGAACATTTGAAATTGTTTCAAGCGTTGCTAATTTATCTTTAAGTGTTTTTATTTCTTGATTAACTTCTACCAATGCACTTCGTTTTCTACTTATATCAAATAATAATTCATTACTTTCTTTTACTGTCATTATTGCTCTCCTTTTAACTCTGTTATTTATTGTACCAAGCAATATAGGGATATCGTTCAATAAATTCTTCTTTTGACATATAAAAGGCTTTGCTTCTTATAAAATCAAAAATATCTGTTTCAAAGCCATCAGTTACAAATTCTTGTCCATTATGAATATCTCCTATACCATCATAAGAACTAATTGAACCGTCTTCCCAATAATCTAAAAAGTCTTTTGTTAACATAAGACAATCTTGAAGTTCTTTATTCATTTCCATTTTTACTCTATCAAAAGTTTTCATTCTCTTTCTCCTTCCATCTTTGCACCACACATAGAACAATACTTAAACTTCATAGGTCTATCAAACTTGTCTAAATGAGTATGAATATCACAACAACTACATTTACTACCAAATTCATCATCAATCCAATGTGCTGTCTTTTGATTTTCGAGTGCTTCTATTCCCATTTGAAGTGCTTGAGCAAGTTCTTGTCCGTCATCATCCATTTCCCAATGTTCTTTTCTTGACTGTAACCAATCTACTGCTTCTTCTCTTGTCATTATTTATTCTCCTTGTTTGATTTGATATACATATTATATCAAAAATAAAAAAAGTTGTCAAGTATTTTTTTGACAACTTTTAAAAATTAATTTTCTTCTTTAACTTCTGAAACTTTTTCAAAAATATAATCTATTAATTCTTTAGTATCTTCTTTTGCTTCATTTACATTTTCTACAGTTACAACAGATGCAATCAGCATTTTAGTTACTGTTTTAGATGTAGGAACTGCTATTGATAATGTTAAAGATATTATAAAGATTATTACTGTTGAAATAAATAATTTTTTAATAATTTTTAAACATTGTGGAATTTCCTTAATATTTTTTTCAAAAATATAATAACCAAATTCATCCATATAATCATTTATCCAATTACAAATTTCAATTATTAAAGCAACAATAGATATGCTTAATATTACCATTGAAATACCCTTAAACCAATCGCAAATATCCATTAAATAAAACCAAATAGGGTTAATATAATATGTCATAATTTTCTCCTTTTATAATATATAATCTATATATTTATGTCTATTACCACGAATATTATCATTAGGGGGAATATAATGTATTATCTTTATATAAGAGCCATTTTTAAATTGCAATACAATATCTTCTTTATTCTCAATATCCTTTTTAAAAACGATTATTTCACTATTTGGCATAGATATAGCCTTAATTAATGCTCTCAAACCGCCTAGATAATATTTACTTGAGTTATTTATTCGTACTTCCAAATCCACCAATTCTTTCTTTATCTAAATTTCCATTATCAGCAATAAGATAATTAATAAACATTCCTTGTGCTATTCTATCTCCCTTATGAATGTACTGAACTGTATCAGAAATATTTAATAAGAATATTCCAATATTACCATCATTGCTCTCGTTTCCATAGTAATCACTATCAATCCAACCTTGTGAATTTGCTAACATAAACTTACCGCCCATAGAACTACGAACATTTAAAATCAAACCTTCATTGTCTTGCATATAAGCCTTTACATCTGTCCAAATTTTACATATTTCATTAGGTTTAACTTCATAATCCTTGTTAGCATAAAAATCATATGCCATAGCCTTTTTAGTTGCTCTAGTAGGTAAAATAGGACTACCTTCTGTTTTCTTAAATTCTTCTTTTACTTCTTCAAATCCACGAATCATATGAACTCCTTTTTCTTTATTCTTTTTATTGTGTGTGGTTAAATAACCTAAAATAAAACTAATTAATGTACCAATGCCAAAGTAAAATTAATTTAATAAAATCACTCATTCTTTATTTTCCTTCTTTTCCTTTAGAAATATCAATATCATACCATTCAATATTTCCGTCTTCGTCTTCTACTTCAATGCATAGTATTTCTTTATCTTCTTCAATATTTATATCAAATAATGTACTCGTAAATCTTTCATTTGGAATTTCTTCAAAATGAAAGTAAGTAAAATAATTTTCCAATTCGATTTCTTTTATTGTGTATGTTTCTCCTATTTTTAATGATTTATATTTAAAAGTTGGAAAGATTTTTAAAATACATTTTGCTTTTAATTTATCATATTTGAATGTTAATTTTTTAGCCTTCTTCATTTATTTCTTTTATTATTTTCCTTTATCTGCTTCTATAATTGTTGATGCATCACCTTCTGCAAGTCCTTTGTTTTGTAATGATTCGATAATTGCTTTGAATACATCGTCAACAGTTAGGCAATTATCAATCAATAATTCTTTGTATTTCTGTCTTTTAGATGCATCTTCTAGTGTTGCAATAAAAGCATCAGCATCAATCAATCTTCCGTGTCCTTAAGGTCAATACCCATTGTATTTAATTTGTAGATTTACTCGCTTTCCTGTTGTTCAATCATCTTTGCGCCACAGTTAAAACAATAATGATTTCTCTTTAGTGTATTTGTGTAATCTCCTACTGTTTCGTTAAAGTCCATAGTGTCTGAATTATACGTTATTCTTGTTTTAATTACTCCACATTCAGAACACTTAATTGCTATTCTATCCCAATTATCAGGCTGTTCTCTTGGTACAAATTCAGCAACCCAATGACCTATGTTTTGATTTTCAAGTGCTTCTATAGCAATATCAATGGCTTCTTCATCAAGTTCTATATCATCTGCTACCATTTCAAATGTTTCACTTGCTCTTAATGCCTTTTTTGCCATAGTGGCTGAATCCTTTATATTTTCTAGCCTTTGAATAACTTCTTTTGTTGTCATTATTCATTCTCCTTAATATAATTATCTATAATTTTTATTGCAGTCTTTAAGCCTTTGACTTCATATTCTTCTGCTAAATTATTTGGTAAACATTTTTCTGCAATGAAGTTTATATTTTCCTTAATCTTTTCAAATTCTTCTTCAAGTGGTATGCCGTTTGCTATTAACCGAAACGGCTTATAATCACTTTTATTTTTTCGCACTTCATACTTTAATATTTCGACATAATCTTTATCTACATCAATTACTAACTTCATCTTTATTCCTTTTTATTTGTTTAATATATGATTTAACAACTTCTTCATTTATAGGGTCTTTCATATGTATAAGAAAATTTTCGAGTAATATTCCATTTCTTACACTTTCCCATATTACTTCGCCTGTATCAGGCCAGTAGATTTCCCCTTTGCATTCATTATAAATTTCTTCATCTACATCAATTACTAATTTCATTCTTCTTCCTCGATTTCTGACTTGTACTTGTCGATTTCCTTATAGAACGCTTCAGATTTGCTTGTATCGTTAGTTAATATAGTAACCTCATATTCATTAGGTAACTCTAAACTCATAACGCTATAAAGGCTTTTAGCATTAATATCGCCTATCTTAACATCTTCGTTATACTTACTTGTTATTACTATGAATTTACCACAATTCTTTTTTGTTAAATAAACTTTCATATTAATCTCCTAAAAAAATACTTTCCTTAACTGATATATGCATTATATCATAAGGAAAGTATTTTTGTCAAGTATTTTTTTTAACATTTATGAAATTTTTATTGCGTATTGATTTGGTGACGCTAATTCAACTCCTAATACTTCATCAAAATGATGTTCTTGATTAGGAATGAATCTACCAAACTTAATTATAATATTTGGATATTGTTTTAATTGATTAAGTTGTTCTGAAATTTCATTTGGATAATATCCTGTATAAATAACTATATCATCATCTACATATAATCTAAAAGCATTTATTAGTAATAATAAATCTTTCCAACTATCAAATGGTTCAAGCCCACCGAAAACTATTGCTTTAGTAAGATTGTTTTGTAGGTATTTGTTTATGATATTGTCATATAAAATTTCTATATCTTGTGATTTCGCAAGTTCACTATTTTGGCAAACTTGCGAACCACATTCCTTATCACATTTAAAAGAACATTTCGGAAAACCTATTAACATAGAAGGTTTCTTATAATTTGTAAAATCTTCTGTTAAAATTGTTTTTACTTTCATTATATAGATAACTGCTTTCTATCTTCAAATTCTGCTCTCTTACCACGATTGAAGTTTTCTACTTCTCTCAAGTATCCAGTGATTCTTTGATATTTTCTTAATTTGCTCTTACATATGGGACACTTATCAACTATCTCTTTTACATATCCGTGTTCATTACAATATCTTGATATGGGCGATAAACTAATATAAGGAACACCATAATTAGAAAGTGTATTCTTTACAATCTCTTTAGCGTTATCTCCACTGATTCCACCTTCAAGATAAATATGAATTACAGTTCCGCCTGTAAACTGCTTCTGTAATGACTCTTGATGTTTAAATGTTGTGTCAATATCTTCAATAAGTTTAACAGGGATATGACAAGAGTTAGTATAATAACAATCATTTCCCTTACCTTGAGTTATGATATCGGGATAATCTTTTTTATCTTTAAGTGCGAGTCTATAACAAGTTGATTCAGCAGGGGTTGCTTCGTAATTAAATAGAACACCTGTTTCCTCTTGATATTCAATGAGTTTACTTCTAATATGTTCACCAACTTCTTCTGCGAATGCTTTACCTTTTTCTGAAATGATATTTGAATTATCATCAAAGAAGTTCTCGCACATTTCATTCATTCCAATAACACCGATTGTAGAGAAATGATTCTTAAGAGTTCCTACATATTCTATGAAAGCAGGAATTGCATTAGTTTCAATAATATTCTTCTCTAACCAATCTCTTTTCATTACTAAACTCTTTTTAGCAACGTCTAAATAATAATCTAATTTCTTAAAGAACTGCTCTTTATCTTCTTTAGATTCATAAGCAATTCTAGGAAGGTTAATAGTTACTACACCGATTGAGCCAGTGCTATCACCACTACCAAATAACCCACCATTTCTCTTTCTTAATTCTTTAAGATTAAGGGCTAATCTACAACACATACTTCTAATATCTTCAGGGTTCATATCTGAACTTAAGAAGTTAGCAAAATAAGGTGTGCCGTATTTCCCTGCTAATTCCCAAAGTAATTTGTTGTTAGGGTTATCCCAATCAAATCTCTTGTGAATATTATAAGTAGGAATAGGATAAGCAAATAATTTATGCTCACTATCACCTTCTAACATAATCTCAAAGAATGCTTTATTTAACATATCCATTTCTCTCTGACAAGAACCATAAGTAAAACTTTCAAGTTCTCCACCGATAATAACATATTCGTCTAACATATCACTAGGGGGTGTCAAATCGAATGTTAAGTTTGTAAAAGCAGGTTCTGCACCCATACGGCTATTTGAGTTGATACTAAAGATAAAGTTCTGCATATTTTGTTTTACATCATCATATGTTAAACCATCTTTCTTGATAAAAGGTGAAAGCAATGTATCAAAACCATTTAATGCAACTGCGCCTAAAATCTCATTCTGAAAGATTGTCATAAGGTTGCTAATCTGATTTAAAGCACTATCAAAGTGTTTAGCAGGTGAAGATGTAGGCACGTTAGGAACACCCTTAACACCTTTTAAAAGGATATCTTTTAATGAATATCCACAACAGTAAAGTGACATACCACCTAAATCGTGAATATGTATGTGACCTGTTACATAGGCTTGTGCGATATCTTCTGTATAAACTTCTCTTAACCAATAATCTTTACTTACTTCTGTTGTAATATATTTATTTAAACCACCAAAACTAAAAGGTGAATTTGAATTTTCTTTAACTCTCCAATCTTGATTTTTTAAATATGGCTCTACGATATTTTTACTGCTTTTCATTGTCTCTCTCTCCTATCCACTTCATAGCATTTGCGTAATTCATAAGTTTGCCATCAACTTCAAGAGTTGGTGCTGTCATAATTCCCTTTTCTGACATAATATCAATATCAGTAATGGTTTCAAATTCAATATTTGATTGTTTAAGTTTCTTTTCTAATATAATGCAATTTGGACAATTAATAGTATATAATACTACCTTCATATTCTAGTCTCTCCTTATATTACATAAATTTCTATATAGTTGTCAACTTCGTTTACACAATCATAAACATCCGCGACTTCTCTTTCCAATTCATTTATTGGAATATCATTTATTGGGTAATTTCTTACATCTACTGTTCCATCTCGATTATATTCCATTATCCAAACTTCTTTATTCTGTTTTTTTCTAATGTTTCTTATTATGTTTTTCACTTTCATAATGGCGACATTTAATGAATACTCTCCTTTCTTAATTAGTAGAAATGATGAACTGCGTCATCACTAAATATGTACTGACTGTTGCTAAAGGTTTCTGTCTTTTTGCCACTATGAAAATATAAAGCCCCTTGTGTAGTATCTTCAAACATTATTGCATATTCTACTGCAAGTCTAGTTGAATCATCAATATTAGTTCTATGATAAGCAAATTGATTAGGGCTTGTAATAACATCATAAACATTATCCTTAAATTTATCACTGTTTACTCTGTTCAATATTACATTGGCTACATTAACCTTTGCTAAAAAAGAACAATCGTGACATTCTGTTTCTACACAACGGCAAAGATATTCAATATCATTTTGAGAGTAGTAAATATATATATCGGCATTATTTTCAATTTCTTTATAGAGTTTGTAATATAATTCTAAATCGTATTCTTTAATTGGTTCAATTAATTTTAATTTGTCTTCTTTGCTAATGTCATTAAGTTCTTCTAGTTTTGTAGTTACGCTATCTAATTCTGTTTTTAATCTTTCAATATCATTATCTTTTTGTTCTAATTCTATTTCGTATTCTTTAATCTGTTCTTCTAATTCAATATTCTGTTCGCTTGATGTTATTGTATATACAAATAAAAATAATAATATAACTCCGTATAAAACAAAAAGTATGCTTAATTTCTTCATATTTTATCCTCTAAAATAATATAGGTGTATTTAAATCATACACCTATATTATACCACATATTGATTAATTTGTCAAGTCTTTTTCTACATTTTGTGTTAATAAATCTAATAAAAATGTATCTCGATTATCATTTACAACTACATTTAAGGCTTTTTCGTATGTTGAAATATTACCGATGTCAATACAAGATTTTTTATTTCTTGTATCGGCTACATATAACAAACCTCTTGACAACATTTTATGATGTGATTCAGAAATAATATTGATTGTATAATCTGTAGTTGAGCCTTGAGCCTTAAAGGTGGAAATTGAATATCCTAACAGCAACTGACCCATTACTTTAGATTTATTCATATAGATTAAAGTTTCATCAAACTGAACAATAATTCCTTCCTTACCTAAAACTTCTCTAATAACACCACTCTGTCCATTTACAACCATACTATCGGCTACATCATCTTCGGATAATACACCTAATTCATCTTCTTGCATTTTCTTATAGGCTTCATAAGATACTGCGTGATAATCATTTTTGGTATTTAAAACGATATCGCCAACTCTAAATGTAATTGTATTTCCGTTTATCTTTCTTGTGATGACTACTTCATTGGCTTTAGGTGGGTTAACTTCTGCTTGAATTGCATTGTTGATTGCATAAGTTCCCATAGAACCAATATTCATAGGTGCAAGAATCAAAATGTCTTTAGGTTTAATTCCTTTATTAAGAAGTTTATGATACTGCTTTAGGACTTCATTAGGGATATCATCTTCTTCGGTTTCGATGAATTTGTAGTTATCACAGACTGAATAAACATTATCTTCGTGCTTAACCATTTCTTCATCATTAAAAAACGATTTTCCTTGTCTTACATTGGTTGCTACAAAGAGTGAACCATTTGACTTGTATCTAAATACTTCTGTTAACATTGTCATAGGAATGATGTTAGAAGTAATAAAATCATCAAATATCTTTCCTAAAGAGATACTAGGTATCTGTGCAGGGTCGCCTACTAATACAACTCTCATATTAGGGTTAATAATTGTATTAATTAACATACAGAATACGTCTAACCCAACCATACCAAATTCATCTACAATTAACACATCGGAATTGATTTCTCCTTGTAATACTCTTTTATGAATTGTAGATGCTTCCTTGCCCGTCTGTTCCGCTAATACTCTACTTGCTTTTCCAGTGGGACAAACTAACGTATATGTCATATTATGGTCATCTAACATTCTAATAAGTGCTTTAATTGAGAATGTTTTGCCAACACCACTAAAACCTGTTAATAAGCAAACTTGACTTTCGCAGAATACTTTTAATGCGCTTAACTGCATATCACTCAATTCAGAACCATCTAAATTAACCTTATAATCGCGCCAATTTAAGTCCAATTTACTATCATTCGATAATTTCTCCATCACCCAATTTCTAATGCGAATTTCGGCTAAATATGTACTCATAAGGGCAATATATTTATCGTTATCATCATAATAAATATTAGCACTATTTACACATACGTCTTTGATTAATTTTAATAGTCTGCTATCATAATCGTGAGCCTTTTCCCAAAGAATTGAGCCTTTGATTCTACTAGAACCTTGAGATTCATTTTCGTGAAGAATATCCATAATCATTGCTTCACATCTCTGTTCAGATTCTACTAATTCAGTTCTAAAGGAACAAAGTAATTTATCTGTAGATTCAAATGAGCGTCCTAACACTTCGATTAATACATAATAAGGTGTTTCATTAAGTGCAGTTTCAACATTTTCATTTGAATAATACTCTTGATATAACTTCTTACAATCGCTTATATTAAACTGATAATCTGTATATTTATTTAAAATATGGATATACTTATATTTTTCATTTAATTCTCTTACATAAGCGTTTAAATAAGATTCTCCTACGTTATAAATCTTCTTAACATCAATCGAGTCTTTACCTTCTTTAATTACTTTAGCGATGAAATTGGGATAAGCGTCAAGAATATTATTTGCTTGATTAGCCGTAGTAAAACTTGTTAAAATTTCAAAAGATTCTTCTCTGCTTAATTCATCAAGATTAATCTCTGTTAAACTAGGGCAACTAACTACACTATAACTAGTGCCGTAATTATTAGTCGATTCCTCTCTAATATTAAGTTCGTACTGTTCGTCTACAGATAAGAATCCTAACTCTCCCACTAGAGAAATATTACCATACTTATTTGTCTTAACCTTTTTAATATAATCGGCAAAAGGCTGAAATGCTAAAATCTTATAACTGCCGTTGCTGTAAATCTCTCTAATAATTTTTCCTTTGACTTGAATTTCGCTCATAATACTTCCTTTCAAATAAAAAACTCTTTTCAAATGACATAGATATTATATCAAAATAAAAAGAGTTTGTCAAGAGAAAAATAAAAAAAATCCATAGAAAAACTATGGATTTTTTATTTAATTAGATAGTAAGCCCACCAATCGCCTTTTTGTCGGTGTGTAAGTTTAAAACACATATATTGTGTTCTATCTGTTAAAGCATCTCCGCTTCGTCTTCAATAGTTGCGACCAACATACTATCTACTTAATAACATACACTCAATGACTCGAACCTTGCCTTACAGTTTTGGAGACTGTCGTGCTTACCACTAACACTAAATGTACTTATATTGCATAGGTAAGGACTTGAACCTTACACGATTAGGATTTCAACTGACAGTACCTAATCTTATTACTGCATCTTCTCTAAAAGACAATCTTTGCGTTTACCTATTCGCCACTATGCAAATTTAAAATAAAGATGATAAGTTATCGACTATTCTTATCTGACTTGCGACTGCTTTATGTCGAAAAGTTCAGCCTTGCCATTTCTTTATTTTAACTACCACAGTAGGATTCGAACCTACATTAACATATATGCTCTTATATGTTGACCCCTTATCATTGGGTTGATGCAAAACTCTGCCATTGAGTTATGTGGTAACTTTATAATGATATTATATCATATCTAAATTAATTTGTCAACAATTATTTTTTATATTTTTCAAAATTATTTTTGTCTTCAATATATTTAGACTTATCATTTGTATGAATTTCAAATGTAACTCTATTAAAGATATAATTGTCTATGCTTATATAATCTATTGCTTCTGTTCTTGTCAATTCTAATACTTTAACTTTATAATTGGTTTCATCAATCATATCGTTAAGATTGTATTCATTTTCAAAAAATATATCTGTAGAATACGGAGTAAAGAGTCTACTTGTTGCAATAAGCGCACATACAGCAACAAAAACTAATAAACCACCACCAAAATCTCCATCATTTATTATACTTATTATAGTTAATATAATAAATAATATTGTTAATATTGCAAAAACAAAAAATATTACTGTAGCCAATATCATATCATTCTCCTTAATTCTGAATATTTCTTAATAACTCTCTATCAAACATAGGCTGAAATCTCATAAGTTCATTGCAAATAAGTTCGCAACACTGCTTTACTTCTGGATTTGCACCACCATTAATATTTCTCTCTTTGTAAACGTGTGCAAATTCTGTAAGATTTACCTTGAATACAAAATCACTAGGAAAGCCTAAATTGTATAAACCACGTTTTACATCTTGATTATCTTCACTACCTTTAACAATATATCCATTAAAAGCACGAACATAATCTTTTCCGTTATAATGAATTTCTTGTGGCATTTCAATATCAAGATAATCCAATACTGCGTCTGTAGTTAACACTTTGTCTGCATAATAATCTGACATATTCTGTAATTTGGTTTCGTCTTTAATATTCTTGATTCTTGAACTTGTTCTAATAATTCGATTATTAAATCTACAAGCGTGTGCATCCCAATCGTCTTGACCTGCTCTATGAAGTCCATATACTGTACAAGAAATATCAATAAATCTCAACATTGTAATATGTTTCTGACCCCAAGTGCATAACATCTTAAGCCACTTATTGTACTGTTCCTCATCTGCTTTAGCATCTTTAAGTAATGCACCAATCCACTTATTATTTGATTCGATACCATCTAATCTGTAATGTCTTCCGTATTCGTCATTTACTGCCTTGCAAATTCGTCTAACTTCATTCTCAAGTTCTCTTGTTAAAGTTCCCCTTGATACAAACATACTACAAATCGCGTCATCAATGCCTGTAATACTATTAATGTAAACTTCCATATGATTCCTCTCTATTCTATATATTCTTTTACTTCGTCCAAACAATCAGGGCAAGAATATAAAATTAATACTTCATATCCATCTTCATCAATATCCTTATGTAATTCATCAACTGTAAAAATCTTACCACAAGACTTACACTGATAAAGTTTTAAAGGGTCTTCATAATACTCACCAAATGAATCACTATGACAACAAGGACAATATGACATTCTCTCGTAAGCAGGTTGACCCCAACATTCGCCACGATATTCTTCTTCATATACAATATCGTCTTCTTTAAAAATGCTACCACAGTCCCAACATTCGTATAACTGCATATTAACTCCTTAATTTAAAATATCCATATAGACACTTATCTCCACAATCCCAAGTGTCATAATAACTACCATCTCTTACTGAAGACCAATGATTCGCCAAACTCAAAACATAAACACCATCTTTGTTTTTCTTTGCAAATTCTTTTACTGTTGGTCTTTTAGTGCCTTTTTTGTTGCTTATTCCAATATATTCAAAGCCTAATTCTGACATTACTTCTTTGTATAATTTTAAAGGCATACAACTAATAGGACACTGATATTTAATTTCATATGGTACAATTATATTAAAAGTTTCTATCCAAGTCTTATCAAAGACATTACATAACGCTCTAATAACACAATCGCCATATTCGTCTTTTGTATCTAAATGATTCGGCTGAAAGTAAGTATATCCCATTTTATTCTTCCTTTTCTTTGATTACAGTTCCATCATTTAATGTAAAAGGTTCATCTACCTTACCATAAAATGATTCAACAAATCTTTTATCAAATTCCATAGTTTCGTTATTAGGATATAGAAGTCTATACTTATCACCATTGAAGCCTACAATCAATCGTCTAGTATTGGGGTTAATTTCTTCTCTAACTGTTAATCTAATAACATCACCAACTTTAAATCTGTTCTCGTCCATCTGTATCTCCTTCCTTGTATAATGATGTATCAATAAGTGAAAGTAAATTCTTTCTTTCATCAATACTTCTCATAAATTCTGCATAAAGGGTTTTTTCTGATTCGGTTTTTAATTTAACAACATAAAATATATCATCCAACTGTTTATTTGGATAAGTTTTTACGTTTAAATCTCTTAAAATAATCGAGGTTGTATTATTTTCTTTATCCACATTTATTATACGACCATCAAAGAGATTTATTATACCTGCCTTACATTTAACAACAGTTCCAACACTAAATTTATCTTTATTACTACTTTCAATCAGTTCAAGACTACTTAATGCTACCAAATAACATTCATCGTTATAAGTGTTCTGAATAAACGCAAGTTCTTCACCATCATTCTTACTTCTACTTGCGATATGAATTATTTTAAATTCATTATTATAATCTTCCCTTGTCTTATAATTAAAAGTGTCATCTCTGTCACAAGGAATATTATTATAAACAAATTTATAAATTAGTTCCTTATCTGTTATATTATTGATTACCCATTGTGCATAATTGGGAAAACTTCTTCCCCAATTATTAACTTTAACTAAATCACCTTTTTCAAATTTAACTATTGCCATAATTTATCTCCTTTAAAAATCGTCTATATGCGTATTATAACATATAGACGATTATTTGTCAAGCATTTTGTATAGAAAATACTTTTAAAATTTCTTCAGTTTCTGGCGACTCTAACCAACTACCTTCAACAAGTCTACGCTTATGTTTAGTTTCAAAGCAACATTTAATGATATCGCCAACTTCACATTTGCATTCTTCCCACCATTTCTTTAGGACTTTAACAGATTTAAGATATCCGAATTTGATTGAGTATAAGTCGATATATACAGAACCATATTTATTTACTTCTATATTTCTTACACCATAAATGTTTTCATCTATATTTTCATCAACAATATCTGTATATCCTAAAAGCGATAGTTCGTATGAAATCCTTAATGTTTTGGTTACTGTTGGAATGTTTGTATTGTTATAAATTTCTTTTATTATTCCAATATTATCCAAATTCCTAAACTGCTTTTCTGTTTCAGATTTAGAGTATTTTTTAATTATTTCGATTTCTTCGTTTGTCATTTTGGTTTTAGAGAGTATTTTTGCACCATAATACTTATCAAATAAATCTCTCAATAATAATAATTGATTGATATTTCCAAACTCTCTAAAGAAGTCTATCTTAATTAAAATATCTAATTCTGTTTTATTACAACATTTCTTTTCTTTTATATCTGCCAAAAGTTCAACAAAGTCATTATAGGTATTGTCTTTAAGTGCGTAAAGATTATCACCACAAGCCGTACCTATATTTTTAATTGAACTAATTGATTTATAAATAATTTTATTTTTTGTATCACAACCAAATTCAGATGTAGAATATCTAAATAAAGGGTTTTGAATCTTGCAACCTCTTGACATTGCTAAAACAGTACCATTATATAAGTCTTCATCGTTTTTAGCGCAGTTAAGAAAACTTGTACAATACTCTACGGGATAATAGTATCTATAATAACCGCAAAGATAAGACATAAGCGAATATGCTACAGAATGGTTGTATCCAAACTGGTAAGAACTTGCATCTTCAATAACTTTTAAGAACGCTTTTGCTTCTTCTTCTGCTACTTCTCTAGGCTTGTCTGATTTACTACAATATCCGTCTAATATTTTAGGCAAAGCCTTATTTAATTCTTCTACTTTCTTTCTACCAATCGCTCTACGAACATTATCCGCGTCTGAACCACTAAATCCACATATCTGTTGTAGAAAAGCGATTGTATCTTCTTGGTATACTAACCAACCATAATTTCGCTCTAGTAATTTATCAATAATCTCTGATGGATTATGATTAAATTCTCTATTTAATAATTTATCTCTATATGATTCACCACTAGGTCTAATACAAGCATTAACTAGACTCATATCAAATACACTATGGCAGTCCATTTTTTTGAGACAATCGCCTGCAAACTGTGATTCAAACTGAAATATACTTGTATGGTCTTCCGTCATATCCTTGTATACTTCTTGGTCATCAAAGTCTATTTCGTGTATTTTAGGATATTTTTTTCCTAATAACTTACAAGTCTTATCAATAACACCTACAGTCTTTAAACCTAAAATATCATATTTAACTAAACCTATATCGTGGCAACAGTCCATATCCAAAGGTAATATCTGCTGACCATCTGCACCTAAAAATGCACCACAAAAATCAATTACATTTATAGGACTTGCAATTATGCCTGCTGGATGTTGGCTTTGAGATATTACGCAATCTTTAAGTCCATCATAATAATAGAATAAATCTGCATACTTTTCTCTAGTACCTTCTTCGTCTGCTTCAAACTCTCTCTTGATTTCTGCCATTTTTTCAAGAGTATAAATGGTGTCATCTTTAAATTTGACTCTAAAAGCCTTTCCTAAAGTATCAATAATAGACTTTTCTGCTAAAGTACCTAAAGCCAAAACATAGCCTGTTTTTTGAGTTCCAAATCTATTTATGATATAATCATAAACCTTTTGTCTATCATCTTCATACCAATCGGTGTCTATATCGCCTATCTCTACTCTATGTTCATTACAGAATCTTGAGAAGATTGTATGCCATACTATAGGGTCAACATCGGTTATATTAGACATATAAGCAACTGTACTACCTGCTACTGAACCTCTAGCCGAACCAGTGGCGATTCCTTCATCTTTAGCCCAAGACATAAGTTCAGACATAAATAACATAAAGCCAATCATATCTGTCTTCTTAAAGACTGCCATTTCTTCTTTAATGTTATCAATATATTCTTGTTTTTTATCTTGTAATATTATACCATCTTTAAGTTTCTTTTTAAAATTTTCTTTTAATACATTCCAAAGAACTTCTTCATCTTTCTCGCCATAGAGATATGGATATTTATTATGAGTATCAATTTCTAATACTTCACAACTATTAGCCATAACATTAGTATTTTCTATCGCTTCTAATACTACATCTAAAGGTAAAGAGTTTTGTTCTTTAAACATTTCAACTAACTCGTCATAAGTTTTATAAGTTAAATCGCATTTATTTTCTTCGTCTTCATCTTTTCCCCACGTTCCATCTGTTTTACCATATTGTAACATTAAACGGCATTCAGCCTTATAATTATTAATGCTATGGGTATCAGTTCCAACAATCAAAGGTTTATTAAATTTCTTTGACATTCTATATAAATACTGATTAAATTCAATTTGTTCTTCATTATTATGATACTGAATCTCATAATAATCATAATGTTTTAATAATTGTATAAGATTATTTTTCTGTTCTTCTGTATAATTGTCTTGAATCTTTAATCTGTATCTATTTAATGGACTCTGTAAACAAGCCGATATTTTAATTACATTATCACTTATATTAAAAAATTCTTCAAATGAAATTCTATGTTTATAATATGTATGACTTTCTTCATACGATTTACGAAATAAATTATTTATTTCTACAAATCCATCATAATTTTTAGCGATAAGAACAGTATGGTAATTATCTCTAATCTTTTCATCTAAAGTTTCTGTAACATAACATTCAATTCCGTGAAGATATTTAATTCCATTTTCTTCACAAAGTTTCTTCTTTTCAAACCAATTAAATGTATTTCCGTGTTCTGTGAAACATAAGGCAGTTTGCCCTAACTCTTTAGCCTTTTCTACATATTCTTTAGGACTTGTACAACTATCTAATAAAGAATAAAACGTGTGTAAATGATATGGTATATAGTTATTCATAACTCAACTCCTAATTAATTTTTGTTCTTTATAATTATAACATAAAAGAACGCTTTTGTCAAGCGTTCTTTATATAATCTTTTGTTTTTTAATCTCCTATAATTAGATTGTTGCTTCGTGCGTTAGTGTTGCACTCACTTTGTTATTCAACAAGCGAACTGTGGCTACCTTTTTCTCATTGGGTTGAGAATGTAGGACTTTTTTATCACTTCCGTCTATTACATCAACTATAAAAACTTGCTTCACTCATTTAAACTATACGAACCTAAACGAATAGTCCAACAATCTTTATTTAACGGACACAATAGGACTCGAACCTATACACCGATTACTCGATTACTAGTGGTTTAGTAGACCACTGCCTTACCAATTAGGCTTATGTGTCCTAAATGTAATTAGGCTGTTCATCAAACTCCATTTAACTACTGCTCGATTATCAAATTGCATTTTTAAGTCTTTCTAGAATTTTGACCGCCTACATTCATTAACTATTGCAATTCGTTAATGTACATAACCGTAGCACCTAATTTTAATGGAAACAATGGGAATCGAACCCATATACGCACTCACCATTACTTGAATGCTGTGACTACCATTGTCCTATGCTTCCATATATACTCCCCTATGCAAATCGCTTTGTATAAGATATGTGGTTTACCTTATACGCGATACCACAATTACATAGGAGATTGCCTGCCCTTAAAGGAATCGAACCTTCATTTAGTGGGTCAAAGCCACTCGCATTAACCATTATACTAAAGGGCAATATATAAATCAGTGTTTATTCCATATTCCACTGTTTTATATCTTCTAACATTCTTTTTGCCATCAATTTATATGTATCATTTTCTGTGTTTTTAGAATAATATTTAAGCGCGTCTGTTAATATAAAAAACTCTGTAGGTAACATATAAACATTCACACCACTAACTTCAATTTCGCCATAAGGTAATTCTGTATGTGTACAAAGTTCTAATTTCATATCTCTCCTTATTTGAATATATCATCAAATACACCACAACAATACATTGCTAATAAATCATCTTCATTTTCCTTTTTCTTATCTTTGCTATAAGTTGTTAAAGGTTTATTGGTTTTTGCATTAGGAACATTCTGATTTATATGGAATTTCTTAATAAACTTTAAAAATTTTTCTTTTATATCCATTCTGTCTTATCCCCCTTGTCATCTTTTGCCTTATAACAATCGGAATTATACAATCTAATCATTGTCTCTCGTCTTTTCATTTTATCTTTATTACATTTATCAGTTTGATAGAATTGACAAGTATCACAAGCGCGAACTCGCAATTTGACATACATACTCATTCGATTTCCTCTGCGCTTCCACACATCATCTCGCATAACATTTTGTCTTCTTCACTTTGCCAACAATCAATACCTAATTCTCTTTTACCGCATCGTGCAATTAAATAATTCATATAATTATTAATTCCTTTTAAATAAAGAGGACAACAGTCTGTTAAAAAATTTATACAAGTTTTACATTCTTTTTCTTCCATAATATTTTCCTTTTTATAAAATATTTTATAGAATAGTAAAGGGAATCATAAAGATACTAACTAATTTATATGTATAATAAATATTATACATTAAAAAGGTAAATAGGGTGAAATACACCGAAATGTATTTCTAAATAATCATAATATCTGCTCAATGAGTTCCGTATTATGTTTATCGAAAAGATTTTAGCATATCGAGTTTAGAAATATAGAACTATGTAACTATCAAATTATGTATATTGTATTTAGAACAGTCTGCCGTATATTTGGTCATCATCTTGGCATTTTTAGTTTCAATCCTAAAAAAGAAATAACTGTTGTTTTAATTTATATGCAATAGTTTCTAGTAACTATCTAACTATATAATCCACACTTCGTTATATAGAAGCAGTTAAATATCTAAACTTTTCGATTTACTATTCTATAAAGTATTTTATAGATGGGGATTAAACCCCATCTATGATTATTACTTTACTACCTTAAATCCTTCGATAATATCACTTAAATTAGTGCTAATATCGAATTTAGGCTCGAAATCTACTTCTACAGTAACATTAAGTTTATCAATAAGGTTAGAAGTATCGGTCATATCCTTCTGCATTTCCTTTGACATACCCTTTGTCTTGTTTCTGTCAAAATTGATTGTACGAACAATCTTTGTAGGATATCTATAAGATACTTGTTCTCCATTGATATTAAACTTATAGTCAATATCAGTAGATTTTGTTTCCTTTCCTTCAATTTTGTTAAGAGAATCGAGCAAGTTAAGAATACTATCCTCGAATTTATTAACTTCAAGTAATGAGTCAATATCATACTCACAGTTTTTCTTTGCAGTACTGATTGCTTCAGTAATTGCTTTCTTTTCTGTGATAATAGTATTGATTAAATCAATTACCTTATTAATATCATATTCGGACTTAACTTCTTCCTTTTCATCTGCCTTGTCCTTATCAACAACAGAGAAAAGACGATTGGTTGTTACAACCACAGAGTTTTCATCTCTGTATAAAAAATTAATAAGTGAATTTCTTAAATCAGATAAATAATTTTGATATCTAAACGCTTCTCTTAAAATCATAGTTTTTATTTCCTTTCTTTTTCTTAATGTAAATACATTATATCATATTGAATTTATTTTGTCAACAACTTTTTTTTAAAATTTTAAATTTTTTTCTTTAATAAAATCATCTAACATATTTATAGGCTTATTTGTTTTTTCGTAAATATAAATTAATGAACTTTCATCGCTAATCATTAAGTCCGATAAAACAATCGCTCTATATAAATCTGAACTATCATCATATATAGCGCATTTAGTTTCTTTGACCCATTCTACAATATCAAGATAATCATTTATTTGATTAGGACGTAAATTTTCGATTGTAGAAATCATCAAAGGGTGAGGTCGCCAAAGTACTACATATTCTGAATTATTCTTAAATCTATTTAATACATATCTAATATCATTTATTTTATTAGGGTTTTGCAAAAATGGTTTAAGACTTGTATTTAATAGAATTACTTTTCTATCTGCTATTATATCATTCCATTCTTTAGGTAATTCAAAAAAAATATCATTATCAATCTTGTCATATTTAGGTGAACCAAAAGCAAAGATTTTTTCGTGAAAATCTAAATCTCTGCCACGTTCTAAAAAGAACTTATGTAATACATCACAACAATATTCTCTAACCTTTTCAGAATCCACAATAACTAAATCTGCCACAAGATATCCGTTTGATAATACAATATTTTCCTCTACTTCATTAGGGTTACAGAAATATGGAATCATAACTAAAGTATCACACTTTTCTGCTAAACTTGTATTCCAATAATCAGTCTGTAATCTAGTTACTAAATTTCTATCATCATATGGATTATTATTAAAGATGATATCATAATGCTCTTTAACTAATGCGGTACTGCATCTTACCCCACTCGGCATATCATAAACGTCACTCTTGATTGACTTGCCACTCATATAAAAAGGACAGACAACCTCTACGTTCCACATTTCCTCTGCTAATAAATAAACGCTTTCAAGACTGTCCCACATACTTGCATTGTAGCAAATAAAAGCAACATCAAGTTTCCTATCATCTGTATACTTTTCTTTAAGTTTATTAATCGTTAACTCTGCACAAGTCATAATATTTTCTTACCTTCCTTGACATTTCTTCATCATATTTCGTTATGATATTCTTGTTTTTATAGTTTCCTATTAATTTACCACGATAATACAATAACTGTGTTCTTATTCCTAATTCTTGACACGCTAAATCAATAGGATTATCTTCATTAACATTGCCTGTTATTACACAAACATAATGATTTTGTTTTAATAATTTTAAATCTTCTTTTAATAATGCAATATTAATGTCATCTGTATATTCGATTCTTATTTCTATATGTGGCAATGTATAATCGTGACCCATATATTCATAAGACGCACAAATTCTATCTTCTTTTATATTAGCATTGCTGAAATTACTATCAGGGTCTCTCTTTTTAGCATTGTGAGATGTTGCAACCCAATAAGGTGAATGTTCCCAAAATGTTTTAAGTCTTAAGTGACTGCTACGATAATAGAACTTATAACCTTTATTTAAATAGTAATCTCCAATAAATTCCGATAATCTAGTTCCGATTCCTAAATTTTGATAATCTGGCAGTATAACTGTTCTACTAGGTCTAAAGCCGTGCTTTGTAACTCCACTAGGAACAGGCAGTACTCCACACATACCAACCAATATATCATCAAGATAACATACAAATATAGTACTTGCCATATTCATATCTGCGCTTAAATAATGATGTTCTTTAAACTTATTCCATAATTCTTTTTTATCGCCACTATAAATAAACACATTAAGGTTTAAATCTTCGTGATTTATTTTAGATTTATAATAATATCTATCCATTAGATTTTAAAACTCCCAATAGGTGTTAAATTACTTTTATCATCTTCTTCTTTAATTACTACCTTTTCGCCCCTACAATCATAAATCTTTTCTTCGTCTAGGTCAATTACGATATCTGGCTTCAAGAACGGAATGTAATCTTTATGACAAGAACAGAAAATCATATTAGTTAAACCATTATTTCTAATATACTTCTGTATTCCATTACAAGTAGATTTAGCCACTGTTCTATCTATTGTAGAAGTAAATTCATCAAATATTGTATATGAGTTAAGATTTAATGCAATATCTGCTCTAAAACCTTCGCCTACTGATAAAACATTTCTAGGTTTACACCATATAGGCAATGAATTTAAACCTACTGCTGATAATTTATAACTTGCAGTTTGTGGGTCTGAAAAGTTAGATACAATCGCTTTGGAATTATCATAAGTGTTTTCACAAAATCTATAATTTTCAAAGTCTTTAAGTAATGTCGATTTTCCTTTTCCACTTGCACCAACGATTGCAAGAATATTAAAATCCAAATCTTTAATTTCCTTTGGCAATTCATAAGGATAAAACTTTGTCTCGCCTATGAACTCATAATCAAAATTCTTTTCTACCATTTTAGTAAACTCATCAATAGGGACTTTACTGATTAATGGTTCTTTCTTCTTTTTTATATTAAACAAAATAGGGCATTCAATATATTCCATAATTACTCCTTTTCAATAATATATAGACATTATAACATAAAAAAAGTGGTTTGTCAACCACTTTTTTATTTTTATTTATTCTTTTTCATATCCTTCATCAATCTTTAAGAACTCATAACTTCCGTAACGCTTAATAAAGGCTACAGATAAATCTCTATACTCTGCATATGCTTTCCAATAAACCTTATAAGCCTTTTTAAGTTTATCAATAAGTTCCATTTTTTCTAATTCGTCCTTATTGATAATCTCCTCATATCTCTTTGCTTCATTTTCGTCTTCAAAAACCCTTCCATTTACGTCATAAAGAATCCTCATAATAACATCTCCTTTTTATTTATTATTTTCCCAATCTTTAATTGTATATGTATACTGACCGATATGACCTATTTCAAAAGTAGAATCACACCAAATATCAATATCTAACTGCTCACACTTCCAACAAAAACTTAAATCTTCTCCAAGTCCACAAACTGGCTGAAAGCAATCGCCATATCTCTGAATAATCTTTTTAAATACATCTGTCTTGATTAAACAGAAGCCCATACCACAACCTTTAACCTTGAAGAACGGTTCAATCTTATCGCAGTGAATTTTATATGCTTCGTTTTCTTTTGTTCTAATATCTAAATCTGAATAGATTGTAGGTCTATGTTCGCCATTTCTCTCTACATACAAGCCAGTGCAAACATCTACATTTCTATCTAAAAGTTTCTGAAGTCCATTTAAATCAAACACCATATCTGAATCAACAAATAATAAATATTCTGCGTCCATCTCGATTGCTTGATTAACTAAAGTATTTCTAGCGTCATATACTAAACTGTCTGCTACATAAACTGTAGGTTGCATTAAACCTTGAATACAACTAACTGTCTCTACTCCGATTGTTCTTGCAGTCGGACAACCAATTAAAACTTTTATTGCCATATTTTTCTCCTTAAAATACATCGTCAAAACTGCTTCCGATTTCTTTTACTTCATAATCGTTAACAGTTATTTGATTTGCGCCATTATATTCACTAATTGTAGGCTCACCCAACATTTCAATTTTATATTTCTTATCAACACCTACATTAAGTTCTTTCTGCTTTTCTTTACTTATAAATTTAAATATAAAAGTTTCATCGTTACTATTTAATAATAGCATTGTGCCACTTGGGGTAAGTTTAACAAAGTCTGCACCATTTACCACAAATGGCTTAATATGTATTTGTGGTATATCTAAACCTTTACCACACGCATTTAAAGCGTCTAATTTCACTCTCAATTCAAATATCTCACTAGGTATAGAATTTACTGCATAAGTTCCTATCACGCGAATATGGGGCTTATATGAAGCGAAAAAGGTATCTAAATATTCTATAACTTCTTTTTCTTTAGATATGTCATAAGAAGTACCAAATACGTTTCCGTGACCTTCATTATAATTAAATAAACCATTCTCGTTTAATATACTTCTTAAATCGTCTATATTTGACCTTACAGACCCTGCTACTTCGCCATCTTCTCTTTCGTGCAATAAGAATGTAGTCTTTCCATAAGAACCTAAAAGTTTATTTCCTATCAATCCAGTTAAAGGGGTCTTCTCTTTAATCTTGTATAAGATATATCCTTTAGAATCACTTTTATTTTCGATATCTTCTTTATTATTCTCTACAAATTGTTTAACTAGTTTAGATTGTTCGGAATGCAATGATAACATTCTTGAACAAATAGAATCAAATTCATCACTTGTAACTTCCCCTACAAGCAATCTAAATAGATTTTCTTTGTCTTCTATACTTCCTAAACGGATTGTGGCATTACATTTAGAAATAACACCAAATGAATAATCTTTGTTACTCTGATTGTTCTTATAGTTAAACTCTGCAATTATGGGAATTAAATTCTTGTGTAATTTTTGCTTTCCCCTAAAACTAAATGTATAGTTTTCATATGTATTCATATCCATACTATCACTAATAAGACTAATCATAACATATGATACTAACTTTTTTGTTCTTGCAATATGAGTATCAATATTATCTATACAGTGCCAAGTAACCAAAGCACCACTTCCACATTTGTTTTCTACGTTACCATTCTGATTATTAACTACAGTAGCGTAATCATCAATATTACATTCAACACCATCAATAACCTTAACTTTAGTTTGATTATGATGGTCTGAAATAATAATTGTATAACCTAATTCGTATAATTCTTTGCATTCCTTTACATTAGAACTTCCTGCATCTGATATCCATAACAAATTAGGTTCGTTGTTTCTTAAGAAGTCCATTACTTCATCGTCTTCAAGTCCGTGTGCTTTAGCATTATCTTCACTATGATGAATTGCAATAACTTCTACATTAGGCGCATATTCTTTCATAAATAAATAAATAAGCGACCCTGACATATACCCATCTAAATCACTATCAAGAAGTGTATACATCTTTTCAATTTTCTTTTCTTTAATGAACATTTCAAATACATTACGAAATTTATCAATGTTTTCGTAATGTTCATTATCTTCAATGGTTTTAGCCGATACAAACTTCTCTATATCTGTTATACCGAATTTATTCAAATAAGAGATTAAGTTTATATCTTCAAATTCATTGTAGATACTATTAAAATCAAAATTCTCAAATTTCATATTACTCTCCTTTATACTAATACAATATTATACCATATTTTTGATATTTTGTCAAGAGTAATGTTCTTTAGATTCATATAATTTATCAAATTGTTCTCTTGTAAAATCAAATGGACTAAACTTATATCCGTCATATCCAAGATTATTATAACAAACATAAACTTCCATATAAGGTTTTAATTTGTTTGCTATCTTAAGAACTCTTTTTTCAAAATCATTATAAGGTATATTATCGCCTATTTCGGTAAAATCAGAATCTAACATTATAACTGCTTTATTAACATTAGCATTAATTAGTTTCTTTAATTTTATATCGCTTAAATGACAACCATAAAGTCCTAATGTGATATTTTTATCTCCAAACCAAGTCTCTGCCTTTAGAACAGATTTCTCTGCTTCTACAAGCCAAACTTCTTTTTCTTTTTTTACTCTTTCAATATTAAAATTCTCTCCATAGAAATAATCATCTGTAGGGAAATTATATTCAGTGCCATCTAATATCTTTAACGGCTTATACTTAATATCAATTTCTTGATTCATATTTCTAATTCTGATTCCAACTAAATCACCTTCAACGTCATAGCAAGGTATTACGATTTGGCTCTTATATGGATAATATCTAATATTATATTTCTCTAATACTTCTTCCGATATTCCATAATCTAACCAATCGGTATGATACAAAATGGGAAATTGATTTAATATATTCTTATCAAATGCAACCTTTTCCCTTTCGATAACCTTACTACTATATTTAGTTAGTATCTTTTTCCAATTAGATTTATTGTTTGGCGCAATTTCTTTAGTCTTAAAATCAAATGGAATGCCCTTATAGTTACAAACATACTTTAATACTTCAATACTTGTTTTAGGGCTTCCTATGAGACTTAAACGCTTCTGTAGTAATGTAAAGATATTATAACTGCAACTACATTCACTAAAGCAAGTAAATACTCTTGATTCAAGATTAAATCTCAAATTAGGTTTCGCGTCTTTAATATCTATATTATGACACGCAGTTTTAATTCGCCATTCATTAGACTTTCTATAACAGATATGATAATCATTTTCTTCAAGTAAATATTCGTAATCTGCTAATGTTAAACTGTCTTCTACTTCAATATAAAATTCTTTTAATCTTTCATAATCTTCGTTGAGCATAATAAAAAACCCTTTCTACAGTAAATTATACCATAGAAAAGGTTTTTTGTCAACTATAATTTTTTCGCCCATTTCTCTAAAACTTTAACATCGCGTTTATACTGCTTCTGTTTATTATTTAGTTTAATATCAAATATCTGTTTGATACAACCATCACAATAAACAAAACCCTTTGGAATTGACGGAAAGTTATAATTATCTATGAAATAAATACAACAGTCCCCAATACTATAACTCTTTACTTTATATCCTTTACTATTTAAAATTTTAGTCACATCTAGTAAACTCAAGTTCATTATTCTACCTCTAAATTATCTAATGCTAAAGCCCAATCTGTTAATGTCTTTAAAAATTCTTCTTTTGATATATCTTTGGCTTGTATAAATAAACAATTTTTTAATCTATCAGTTCCAAATCTAGTCTGAAATGTTTTTGGAATTGGAATATTAAAATCGTAATCTTTTTCAAATGCTATATAACCATCAAATATTCTTTTGCCCGTTTCTTCATATAATTCCTCAACTTCGTGACCTTCGCAACAACCTATCGTGTGATAACCTTTTAGATTAAATGTCTGTACTATAAATAACATTCCCTTGTCTACATCAATAAAACCTTCGTTACAATTACAAACATTACATAAGTTGTAACATTTTCTGCATATCCTTATTCCCTTGTGGTCTTTTAACAATCTTCTAAATCTCCTTCTTCAATTATTAATTTCTCTACATTGATAGGACAGTTATTTTTATCCGTACAATATAAATCATAAGTTCGGCAAGTTCCTAAATCAATATACTGAAATATCTTAATATGTTTAGGATATTTGCTTCCTCTACCTTTAATAATGTGAACTACATTGTTAGGTGCTTCGATTCCAAACTTACCACTTAAAGCCTTTTCACAAATCGGTTTGGTTTGTTCAAGTTCTTTACTTGTAGGCTCAAGCATTATATAAGTTCCATCTGTCTTACGCACTTGGGATTTTCCGCCTGCTAAACAACTTTCATTAGGATATGTATAATTATCTTCATTACCATTCGTTTGAACGCTTGATATTAAACCGATTCCGTATTTTCTTTGTATCTGCTTAAGTCTATCTGTTAGTGTTAACAGCACCATATCTTCTCTCTGTGGCACTTTGGTTTCACTTGATATTTCTTTTGCTACAAAGCCATTATTTTGAACATAGTCAAAACATACGTTCTTGACACCTTTATTTAATACATAATCGGAAATATTCTCAATCAAACTTTTCGTTGTAAATTCTGGGTCATCAACTGTATATAATTTACTCTCTAATAATATCTTATTTGCATAATCAACTCTTTCTTCTTCATCATTTTCATATCTACCATCTAAAATATGTGAACGTGATACTCCAGATATCCACGCGATAATCATAGGGTCAAGTTCAGTTCTTAAGTCCATTTCAGTATTAATAAACAAACTTGCGCCCACTCTTGATTTGTTTTTAACAAATTTCTTTAGAGTCTCATCATAATATTCCGTACAAGTTACTTTACAAATATCACCGATTGATGTAGCAGTATTATGAGTTACAATAAAATCATTAGTTAAGTATAAATGTTCTTCGTTATCAACATAAATACATACCATTTCCTTTTGATAATCTTCTTTTACAATTTCTCTAATACCAATTCTGCCATAGTCTCTATTCTTTGTAAACTGAACAGACTCTTTTGCTATTTCTGACTTTCTTGATAATCTAAAGAGATTTGTTTTTTCAGAATTATCAATTAAAATATTTACAACATATTCGGTTCTGCATTCTTTTTCATTTTTAGTTCTATTCTTACTAGAAAGAGAACAACCATAACCAACACTTCTTAATACTTCCATTAAATCATTAGCAAGATTAATGCTAGTTGTACTATATCTTGCATTATATCTACCATCATCAACAGAAATAGTTCCATCAGTGTCCATAAGTCCTTGAATTAAAGCAAGTCTCTGATTTATTGAGCCGTACTTATATTCATTAGGTATTCTCTTTTCATAACTACATACGCAAATATCTTTTTCGTAATTGGCAAATAAAGTTTTTGTCTGAATATAAATTCTATTTGTGTTATCATCTTCAGTCTTATCATCAATAAAAAACCAATTATAATTATATTCGCTTTTTACATATTTAGAATTTAATAATTTTGCAACATTGGCAACTTGTTCTTCATCATTGCTAGATAAAGTTAATACTCTATTAGTACAACAACCATTGCCTAAAAAACTTCCAATTACATAAGGGTCAATAGCGTAATCTTTTTCTTCGTATTCTATTGCTTTATTAGTAGGAATATATACAGTATTTGATAACTGCATAATTTCTCTTAAAGTTTTAGTTACTAACCGATTACGATTTTCTTTTTTGCGAGAATATACATCATAATAACTCCACAAATGTTCGTCATTACACTGTGTAGTTCTGCCATCTGCTAATTTCACAGTATAACAGTCCAACATTCCTTTAGGGAACACTCCAAGAACTTTAGTGGGTTTTCCAAGTCTATCGTATACATAATCACCTACTTTAATATCACCTAATCTTCTATATCCGATAGGTGTAGGAATTATAGTATCAACAGGTTGTGCTTTACCACCGCCACTTTTTGCGCCCCTTAATAAGAAGCCATACATTCCACGAAATACACTATTCATATAAGGCGATTGGAATGAAGCCCCCAGAAGTGGCTCTGTTTTAAACATTTCTTTCATTTCTGCGAAATCTGTGCCTGCTACATATTCTTCAACATTATTCTTGATATGAAATTCTTTTTTAATCTCTGCAATTTGACCTTCGTAATAATTAATTATATCATCTAATGTATACTTATTAAATTCTTCTAATGCTTTTGCACTGTCTATTGTTTCGTCATAAAACTTTGAAATATCAAAATGTCTTTCCTTATACATAGATAAAAGAGAAAACTTACGGACTATTTCGTAATAGATATCATAAGTTTCTTCTTTGTTCATTTCCTTTATCGTGTTGATAAAGTTAATACCATCATTATCCTCAAATATCTGTTCTTGCGTAGGATATGATTTTAAAAATTCAACAAAGTCTTCGGCACTTAATGATTTTGCTCCGTGTTCTTTATATGTCTTAATAACTACAAAGATTACCTTATCAAACTCTTTACACCTAAAATCATACTTTGTTAATGGGTGTTTTTCGTCTAATAACGATGTATCATTACATAGAGAACCTAGTACAAATAAAGCCGATGATTCATCATATAACATTATTTGTCCACCTTTCCATAATATTTAGTCTATTATACCACATAATTGTTAAAAAGTCAATCATAATTCTTCCCAAGATTTTCTTTTTTCTGCTTTAGTTCTAAATATTACTTTTCTTTCTGTATCTTCCGTATAGTTTTCTAGTTCTTTTTTAATGTTCTTTGACTCTTTATAATAGGCATATGCTTCATTATAAGTAAACGGCACAAGATTAAGAATAGAACCATTAAACTCATTATTAAATAAATTCTGATGTTTTATCTCTATTAAATACCAAAGACAATATCTTATCCAATTATAATTTAGATTTGGATTATCTTTTTGGATATTCTTAATTTGAGCCATCATTAAAGTCCAATTAATATCGTGCTTATCCCAACCTTCATTAACAAACTGCTCTTGAATATAATCAGTAAGCATTCGTCTATCATTAGGTTCGCCATCTTTATTAACTTTAGGTGCTTTATATTTAATTTTATTTTCTTGTAACTGCTTGTGTTCTTCATTACAATAATATCTACCTAACTCAACACTATAAGCAGTATCTTTATCAATTTCCTTTTTGCAAAATCTACATTTTACTGTTGCCATATTTACTCCTTAAAAAAGTATATTGCTATAAATGTAGCGATTATTTGAATAGTATTGATTATCTGCTTTGTTAAAAGCCCAATATTGCCGTGATTCATAGAATCTGTAAACAACATATTCAATAATATATTTCCTATAAAAATATAAAATGTCTTCATATCCATTGCAATACCTTTATATGCAATTAATGGCAACATAATAATATAAGCCCAAGCAATCGCTTTAAATACAAGTACAACAATATATTCATCTTTATCCATCATATTATCTTCGGATAGAAAACTGTTTAGAAAGTCTGTATAAAGATGACAGAAAGCAATATTGCCAAATAACATTGTAATAAATAAAAATACTCCCATCATTATTCTCCTTTATGCTTTATTGCTTTCTCATAAGGTACATCAAGATTGTATTCTCTTTCATTCCAACACTTTTCACATATGGGGCATATCCAACCTACATATGTCATCTTTGCTTTATTTCCACAAAGTATGCAAGTTTCTTCTGATTCAAATTCATATCTCTGTAATATCTTATTATATTCTTCAAATATTTCTTCAGATAAGCCACCATCATATAGTCGCCAACTTCCCCATTTTTCCTTGCTCTGCAAGATTTTATATTTATCAAGATAGTTAGCCTTAACAAGCAACGGCTTAATCTCTCTGAAGAATCTAATTTGTAAATTTCTCCATCCTCTAGGTGCTTCATCTAATAAAGTAAAACTATAATCATAATCTTCTAAATCATTTCCCAACCAATCTGTAGGTTTAAGGAATGGTAATTCTTCGATTAGTTTTTTGTTTTCTTCAATCTCATTCTTCATCAATTTTCTCCTTCCTTAACTCCATAAAGTACGGACAGTAATTTTCACTGTATGTTTCTACTGTCTCAAAATTAGACAATGAATACATACCGCAACCTCTAAAATCGTGATAAATTAAATTTCTTTCGCATTTCTTTGTACAACTGTTGTTGCGACAATATGTAATATCTCTAGGTAAATCTCTCATATACATAATCTCCTTTTTATTGATAGAGATATTATATCATAAATAAATTCTTTTGTCAATAAAAAAAGAGTAATTTCTTACTCTTTTTTTACTTTCAATTATTTACAGATTGTCTTTCCGTTGTCGCGTACTAATCTACATTATCTTCGTTAACTTCTACTCCAAGAAGTGTCGCCTTTGTAACAAGATTGTTGTAGATATTATCTAGTTTAACTAACTCATCATCAGTTGCACTAGTAACTTTTCGACCTTCGCCAAGTGCAGACTCAACGATTGCAGTAACTTCCTCACCACAAACCTTCATCAACTTCTTAACATAAGGCTTAATTAAGTCGAAATAGTCTTCTTTTGTCATCTGCTTCTTGGGTGCAGATGCGCCTACTGTAGTACCTTCCATCTCTGCCGACTTCTTAACTGCATCTTCGATTGCCTTAATAGCATTCTCTGCATTAAAAGGATTAACAATAGTCTGAATTGCAAATCTTGAACGTGCAAATACGTTCTTTGTTCTCTTGCAAATTCCTGTTGACTGAATAGTTTCAAATGTATCTGCATCAATACCATTAGGTCTTGTGTAAATACAGAAGTCAACTAAATCTCTCAACATTCTCATAGAAGACTTCTCATTAGAAGTTCCTTTAGGCTGTGTGAAGTTAAACTTCTCGCCAGTGACTTCATCTTCCTTTTCTACTACTTCTTCGTGGCAAATAAAGATTACAGTGTAACCTTTAGCCGTAAGTCTGTTAATCTGTGTCTGAAAATCTGTTCTAGCAAGATTGTAACCATTCTGCTTGCCTGTAATCTCTGACAAATCACGAACATCAAACTCATTGCAGATTGCTCTCTCTGAAAGTTTAACAAGATTCTCGGCAGTATCAATAACTACTGTCTGAAGAATATCTCTATACTTGTCAACATTCTTACAGATATCGTCAACAACGTCCTTAAATTCTGACCACTTATCAGTACAGTCTACTTTAGGACAACTAACGGCAGAACCACCTGCTTCAGTCATAATAAGTAAAGGTTTAGGAAAATGACACGCTTGATATGTCTTTCCAGTATCGTTAGTACCATAAAGCATAATCTTCTTGCCCTTAATTCCATCATCGAACTTTACTTCTTGCTTCAACAATTCTTCATAACTAAATTTAGCCATAGTGTAAATTCCTTTCTTAATATTTATTTTAAAATTCGATTTTCTATATTATATCATATTTAATTGCTAAAGTCAACAATTATTTTTCATTTTTATAATTTTTTTTAGACAAACATATTGGCAATAAAATTAATTATTGCCAATATGTGTACCAATCAAAATAGAAATTCCTTTTTACGCAAAAGGGTCATCCTCATCTTCAACTTCCTCATTCTTCTTCACCGAAGAATCAAAGCCCTTCTTTACTCCGCTTTTTTTATCCTTAATCTTCTGTTCAATCATAACGTCTCTTTCTTCCAACTTCTTCTTAACGTC
>JAEEJY010000034.1 GCA_016282155.1 Caryophanales bacterium
GATAATTAAAATCATTAATATCCTAATAACATATTGGATATTCAGTATAATATGTTAACTATCCATCAGTAAATTTTCCACGAGCAATATCTACAATAGGAAGATTTCTAGTAACATCAGTTAAAGTATCTGTTTTTATAGAAACTTTTCCTTGTTCATAGTTACTAATTTTAAATCTACTATTTGATTTTTGAACTTTATCCTAATCTATTCTAGGAGGTATTTGCCATTTAACTTTATCAACATCTATTCCATAAGGAATACTATTATTAGATAAAGTATAATCTAAAGTATCTACTTCATTACCAAAACTATCAAAGAAATAGCCATCTTCTCTTCCATGTAATCTTTCTGCTCCAGTAGAAAGACTTACTTTTCCTACAAAATCTGTACCATTTGTTCCAGGATCTCCGTCTTTAGGAAAAGTAAAATCAGTGTATACTTCAAAAAGTATATTTTTATATCTAACAACTAATTTTATACCATTATTAGTTTTTTCTTTATCATATCTTTCTGCAATAGAATAAGGAAAAACATTATTGAAAAAATATCATACTCTAGTTCATAATATTTCTTATCTTCTCCTGTTAAAGTAATAGAACTCCAATTTTCAGGATGTGTTAAATTAGTAGATAATAATGTATTTTCTCTAGGAATTACCCATTTTAAAAACCCATTATTTAAAATTTCTTCATAACTAATCTATCTACCAGTATTATCTAAAAAAGTAAAAGTAAGAGAATTAATTTTTAATGGATTTGTTAACTGTCTGGACTATTTCCTTTTCCATCATATTGAAAAACTTGAGTTCCATTATCAATACATAAAGAATAAGAACCCTAAAGTTCTATTTTATCATATAACCTAATAGTACCTGTTCCTAAATAAGTCTATCCATCTTTTACCTCACAAGTTATTTTTGAATTTCCTCTAATAGAACTTATAGGAAAATTAATATACTGATTTCCTTGTACTCTACTATAATTTAAATATTTTTCATAATCAAAAATTGCATTGTGATAATTCTAATTGCTATTAGCATAATTTTCTTGATCAACAGGAGCTAAAGCATCATAAATAGTTTTTTGAATATTATAATTATTTAAAAGCTATTCATAATCTATTTCTGTCTATTCTATCAATTCAGATTTTCCACTTTGAGGAACTACTCTCCAAGTATAAGAAGGAGTTTCTTCAAAAATATAACTTGTCTAATCTACATTTTATACAATAGCATTTAAAGTAGGAGAACCATTATTTAAATAATAAACAGTTTTATTTTCTCCTCCTATAAGATCTGAAGATATAATTTTAACAGTCCTACAATCATGATTATAAAGAATTATATCTCCTGTAAAAGCACGATTCTGATATACTACTACACAACGTATTTTATTTACTTTTTAAAAACACGCGGGAGCTGTCTCTGCGGGACTATCCTATCCAGAATTAGTAAAGACAAACTATCCAGTATCTTGAGGTACTGCCATTGTATTGGCCTAGTAATTTAAACAGTACCATCCTTCTCCAGCTCTGCATTATATTTTGGGCTTCCTCTAAATACTAGTCCATTCTATCTAAACCAATAATATTGAGCATCTTGAGTAACAATTTATCCTTTTGCTTTTAATTGAGCTTTAAGTTTAATTGTATCAATACCTTCTTCTGCATCTAAAATATTTCCTGTTTCATAACAATCTATATGTACAACGTAACCATTTAATTGTTCTTTATCTAAAACATCTGCTCCATAAACATAAATTCCTTTATTAAAAATATCAGCAGGATGCTATTTATTATTCTGTAGAAACTCATCACAAAAAATTTCTATATTCTATACTCCAAGAAACTGACCGATATTAATATCCTCGATTAAAGTTTCAACTAAAGTTTCACTTCTTAACAATATGGATTACCTATTACATCTTTAGCACTTACGGTATAAGAACGAACCACCGCATTCTCCCATTCATTTTCTTTATCAATATCAAGTGGATCACTATCATTTTTAAATTTTAAATTTAAAACTAATCCATAATCACCACCAACTTGACTATCGTTCAAATTGTTTCTAACTGTTAATCCTAATGCTAAGGCATTTCCAGTTTTTATATATCTGTTAATAACTTGATCATTTATAGTAACAACATTATTTTCATCATTTTTTTATCATATAATATTTTACTATCTCTACCCTATTTATACGAACATAATTCTCCTGTTTGTGATACAGTTATTAAATTAGTTCCTAATCTATTATATAAACTACTTGCCTCCGGTATATCAATAAACGTAGTAGCTTTATTATTAACACTTCCTATTATTGTCTTATTTTTATCCCAATCATTACTAGGAATAAGAATATAAACTTCTTCTCCTCTTGAGTAATTTACCTATGAGCTTGTAGCATAAGCAATAAACTCGCTATCTTGACATTTAATTATATTCACCAGATGCTTTATCTTTTACCTCTTTAACAACTGCTTTAATCGTTTTATCAAAACTTTCTTGTGATCATTTTTTATCTGCATTAATTGCCATTGGCTATCAACCTACACTTTCTTTACGTGTATGATTATGCCAGTCTCCTCTCCTTCGACTCGTTTCTATATTATAACAAAAAACTGTAATAATGTCAATAAGAAGAGAGGGCGTTACCCCTCTCTTCCTTAATCTTTATATCCAGAAAC